>JBCNUX010000002.1:7376-73202 GCA_039630485.1 Chlorobiota bacterium
GAGCGTGACCGCCAGGGTATCCAATTTGCTGCCTGGTATGGGTGTGACTACGTTGCGCTCTCTTTTGTACGCTCTGCAGAGGATGTCGTAACCGTCCGAGAACTGCTGCGGGGCGCAGGGAGCATGGCATGGGTGATCGCAAAGATCGAGAGACCCGAGGCGCTCGCCAACATCGAGCAGATTGTACAGGTGTCCGACGGGATTATGATCGCTCGTGGGGATCTGGGGGTAGAAATTCCAGCGGTTCAGGTCCCGTTAGTGCAGAAACGACTTATCGCTCTGGCTAATACCAAAGCGAAGCTGGCGATTACGGCAACGCAGATGCTGGAGAGCATGGTACAGAACCCAATGCCGACACGGGCCGAGGCGAGCGATGTAGCGAATGCCGTCTTAGATGGCACAGATGTCGTGATGCTCAGCGCAGAAACCTCTGTAGGTGCCTACCCAACGGAGGCTGTGCTCTACATGCGCTCCATCTGCCAGGAGGCCGAACAGGCAGTCGCGGCACATCCAGAGGTTGTCCGCACGCTTGTAGAGAGGGAGTCCAGCGTAGAGAAGATTACGACGGATGCTATCGCTGCGGCGGCTGCAGCAATAGCTGCTGAGCGCCACGTGAGTGGAATCGTTTCGCTGACGCTCTCCGGAGAGACGGTCCGATTAGTCTCGAAGCGGCGCCCACCCGTACCGATCATCGCTGCTACGCAGAATCCTATGGTAGCCCGGAACGTTAGCCTCCTCTGGGGAACTACAGGGATAGTCCTAGAGCGGGTTGGGTCAACAGACGAGACGATCGAGGAGGTTAAAGCGCTGCTACGCCGCGGGGGCTACTTCATGCCGGGCGAGCGTGTCATCATCACAATTGGGCGGCCCCTCGTTGCACGGTCTCGGACGAACATGCTCTCTATAGAGACCATCTAGAGGCCCTACCACGTATGTCCCAAGAACCCTAGCGACAGAACCATGCGCGTCTTGGTCCCAGTTGCCAACGGCACTGAGGAAATGGAGGCCGTTACAGTCATAGACCTGCTCCGCCGTGCCGGTGTCTCGGTGGTTGTCGCTGGCGAGAGTCCGATGGTAGTGTGCTCTCGGGGTGTTCGGATGGTGCCTGATGTGTTACTGGAGGAAATCGGAGAGGATGAAGAGTTTGCTGCTATCGTCATCCCTGGGGGAAGCCGTGGCACAGAGGCGCTTGCCGAAAACGAGCACCTACGGCGACTGCTCCGACTGCAGAAACAGCGGGGAGGCTACATTGCTGCTATCTGCGCGGCGCCTGTTATCCTGGCACGACAGCAGCTTTTGGAGCCTGAGGCGCCGGTAACCAGTCACCCAAGTGTTGCTGAGCAGCTTTCGACCTACTTGTACCGGACGGACCCAGTCGTCGTTGCAGGCACGGTTGTCACCAGTCGTGGAGCTGGTACAGCAATTGCTTTTGCTTTGGAGCTCATCCGCCTCTTACGAGGAAGCGATGTCGCGGCGGAGGTAGCCCGGCAAATTGTGCTGTCCTAAAAGAGTAGCCATCGCCACGGGTGTTCACCAAGCCGAAGGAAGCCAAGCCGAGTACTCCAGGCAAGCAGGATGCTTCCGTCGGGTGCAACGGTCGGTGAAAGGAGTAGAGGAGGGGCTTCTTTGAGGGAGACCATGTCTCGAAGGGAGCCATCGGCCCGAGAGAGTGTGTACGCTGCTAATGCACCGTTAGGATACCGCACGAAGACCAGAAGCTCATTCCGGAACACGATGGCCGGTGTCGCAACGGTAGCTTGGATGTACAGCTTCCAGCGTTGTTGGCCGGTGCTATCGTAGGCGAAGATTGCGCTAATTGGCTCCCCTATGCCGCGGCTGTGGGCAACGATGAAGACCGTGTTGGCGTCGTCCACAGATAGCCATCTTGGTACAGCCGGTAGTGTCTGCGACCAGAAGAGCTGTCCAGATGCCGTGAAGGCGTGAACCACTGGAGTGGACTCTGTCGGACCCTCCCGGACTCCAGCAGCGAAGAGGACAGATTTGCCGACCACCGGGGAGCAACTCAAGCGAGTACCCGGGAGTCCGCGAGCCCAGCGTTGCTGCCCAGAAGGGTCAATGAGAAGCACTGTGTCCCCCTGCGGGCCACCCGTGAGCCCTATGAGGACGTTGCCACTCTCGTCGGCTGCCGGCAATCGGTCTACAGATGCTCCCCGACGCTGCTCCCACAGGATCAGCCCCGCGGAGGAAATGCGCACAAGCCGTCCGGAAACTTCCCCGGCGACGACACCGTCCCGAAGCGGGAGGAGATGGGTATAAGGGCCGCCTCCATTTGTGAGTGGTTGGAAGAGAGCTTTCTGCCATCGCAAGCTCCCGCCGAAAGTGAGGGCATACAGGACTCCATCTGTCCCAAGCACGTAGAGAGTGCTCGTGTCGGCTGCCATCGCGCTTGCAGCGACGACGCCTTTCGGTAGCCTGTAGGTCCACAGGGAGTCGGTGGGGGCGAAGGCAATGATGGACCCTGCTGCCGTTGCTACGACCGTAAGGCGGGTAGAGGGTGCCAGCGGGGGAAAGAGGCAAGTGCTGGTGTCTGGATGGTGGAGGGGGTGGAGGAATAGTAGGAGCGGCGGTTCAGAAGCAATGTGTGCGTAGTTGGAGGAACGACTGCCTGCGCCGCCAAGTCCACAGGGCAATTCCCATCGCTCGCGCTGGCAGCTTGCCAAGGTGACGGCAAGCAGGAGTGGCCACACAGCGAGTCGGGTCATGATGGTGGCGGGGCTGTCCTTTCTGCTGACGGAGCAGAGCGGGCCGTCCTTCTGCGCTGGAAGTGGTCTGCCTCGTATGCGCGAGCGGCTGCTAAGAGCTCCTCTTTGTGCTCCAATAGGTAGGCTTTGACAGCCTCGTAGTCGTTCGGCACGATGCCATCCAGGATCGCCTCCTCCAGGGCTTTCTTGATGTAGCCGACAGCGGGGGAGGGCGGCAGGTTGCAGAGCTGCATGATCTCGTCTCCGCGAACCGGCGACTGGAAAGCTCGGAGCCGGTCGCGTTCTTGTACGTCTTCGATCCTCTTCTGAAGGGCGTCGTAGTTCCGCAGGTATCGCTGTGCCAGAACGGGGTTGCGTGTCGTGATGTCTGCGCGGCAGAGGAGGAAGAGGTCCTCGAGGGCTTCGCCTGCCTGCACGATAAGGCGTCGGATGGCCGAGTCGGTCACGCCTTCGTCGACGAGTGCCTGAGGCCGCTGGTGGAGCCGGATCAGCGTCTGCACATACGGTAGGTGCTGGAGCGGAAGCTTCATTCGCCGGAAGATACGCTCCGCCATACGTGCTCCAACCTCTTCATGCCCGTGGAAAGTCCAACCCAAACCTTCAACGAAGCGCTTGGTCTTTGCTTTCCCGATGTCGTGGAGGAGGGCAGCGAGCCGAAGCCAGACATTATCGCTGCGGGCGGCAACATTGTCCACTACTTGCAGGGTGTGGCGGAGGACGTCCTTATGCCCGTATGCTTGCTTGCCGACGTGAACGAGTTCTACTCCAGCGAGATTCTGCAACTCAGGGAAGACGTACGGTAGCAGTCCTGTCTCGCAGAGCAGGAGGAAGCCTATGCTGGGGCGAGGTGTGGAGAGGAGTTTCAGCAGTTCCTCGGTTACTCGCTCCTGGGAGACAATCTGGATGCGGGAGGCAAGTCGTGCCATTGCCTGTCGCGCATCTTCGGCCAGAGTCCCCTCTAGCAGCGCGACAAAGCGGGCGGCCCGTAGCATCCGGAGTGGATCCTCGTTGAAGGTGACGGCAGGATCCAACGGTGTGCGGATGTGGCGCCGCTGGAGGTCCCATAGTCCGCCGAAGAGGTCTACCAGTGCTCCCCAGTATGGGGCGTTCAGGGCAATTGCTAGTGCATTGATCGTGAAGTCACGGCGGCGCAAGTCGTCCCACAGTGTTCCCTCCTCCACGATGGGCTTCCGAGAGTTAGGCTCGTAGCTTTCACGCCGTGTCCCGACGAACTCACAGCGATATTCGCCGATTGGAACCAAGGCTGTGTGGAAGCGCTCGTAGACGACGGCCTTAGAGCGGAAGCGCCGCGCTAGCCGGCGGGCAAAAGCAATTGCATCTCCAATGACGGTAAAGTCAATATCCTTCCGAGCTTGTCCACGGAAGAGGTCGCGAACGAAACCTCCAACGACGAAGAGCCCTACGCCTTCTTGGTCGGCGAGCTTGCCGAGTTCTTCCAGCAGGGGTTCGGAGAGCTCGATCCTGGGGGCCGTGCCCAGGTAGGTACGCACGTCTTGTGGCAATGTCATCTCACGACGGCTCTTCAGCTCCACGGAGTTGTTTCTGGAAGAGGGCATAGTGCTCAGAGCGGAAATGCTCACAGACGGACGCAATGCGCTCCAGCGGCATCCCTAAATGACGGAGGAGAGCTCCCAGCAGGTACAGTGAGGCCTCGAATTCCTCTGCGACGACGAGGGAGGCTCCTGCAGTATACAGGGGTTCTATGTGGGCAACGTAGCGGGTTCGGGCTGCAATGAAGGCCGTGGGGTTTAGCGAACGAATGAGCCCAATCGCGCGAGGTACAAGCAACGTGTCGGAAATTGCCACTACGACGGCACGAGCTCTCTGTACCCCTGCTTGGCGAAGGCTGGTCTCGTCCGTACAGTCGCCCAGGAAGACTGGTTCCCCGGCTGTCCGAAGGCGTTCGACCGTCCGAGGATTGAGCTCCAGAATAGCATACGGAAGGCCAGTCTCCTTTAGGACGGCGTGGAGGGTTTGTCCGGTAACACCGTAGCCAATCAGAAGGACGTGGTCCGATAGGGTTTGGTCGCTTATGGGAGGAGGGCTGGACACCCCGATCCTCTGCTGTCTCAGGAGCTGGTAGAGAATGACTGTGGCGAAGACGCTTATGAGCAGAATGCTCCGAAACAGCTCCTGCGTGCTGGTCGAGAAGAGCCCCATCTGTGCCCCGACTCCCAAACCCAGTAGGCTGAACTCCCCAACAGAGGCGAGCAATACCCCTGTCAGTAGCGATGTCCGGAGGGGGTACTTCAGGACGCGAGCGGGTACTACGACAGCGAGAAGCTTTGCAGCGAAGAGCGCTAGTGCAAGCGGGACGACAATACTGATGGGCGGCAGGGAACTGAGGAGGAGGCCAACAGAGAGGAAAAAGAGACTGGCAAGAGCATCCCTGAATGGCTCGACTGCACTGATGAGTCGGTAGCGCTCCTGGAATCCTGAAAAGAAAAGCCCCGCTAGGAATGCCCCTAAGGCAGATGACAGTCCCAGTTGCTCGCTGATAGCTGCCGCCCCAACTCCGACTGTTAGGCCCAGTAGGACGAAGGCCTCTCGGGACTTCGTCAGACGCAGTAGCCGGACGAGGAAGTGGGCAACGACTTTCAGGCTGATGAGGAGGAGTGCTGCCGCGGCGGTCAGAACGAGAAGGTCTTGGAGGATGGCTCCTACTGTTGAGACTCTCTGTGTTGTCAGCAAGCTTAGTAGGCGGAGAACGAGGACAAGAGGGGCAACCGCAACGTCTTGGGCAAGCAAGATGCTGAAGGCTAGACGTCCGTGAGGAGTGCTGAGCTCGTCATGCTTCGTAAGGAGCCAGAGCCCCACGGCAGTGCTGCTCATAGAAGCGATCATCCCCACCCCAAACGCCTCTACTGGCGAGCCCCTGATCCAGAGGAGCCAGAGCGCAGTACCAAGGAGTGTTGCTAGCCCCATCTGGAGGATGCCTCCCAGCAGGGCAATCCGGCGCAATTGCCAGAGCCTGCGGAAGGAGAATTCCAGGCCGAGGACGAACAGCAAGAGAACGATGCCGATGTCGGACACCAGTTGAATGGCCTCTGGAGTAGTGATGAGCCCGAGTCCTGCTGGTCCAACGATCAGCCCACACAGCAGCAGCCCGAGGACGGAAGGGATACCGAGGCGCTCAGAGATTGCCGTTAGTAGAAACGCAAGTCCGAGCAGGAGGAGAAAATCTCGTAAGAACAGGGCCTCCATGTATGGGCTACATCACCCAGCGTATCCGTCGCTGGAAGTGTAGGTGGGTACCTCGGTGACGCGGCGGATTCCAGTACTCCCCTTGTCGCGCCGCTCCATGACCATTAGTGCTGCCGCATAGATCTGCTTCCATGTGAGTCCAAACCGTTCCAGCAGCTCATCCGGATCCCCACTGCCACCGAAAGTGTCTCGGACACCGACGAACTCGATCGGCACGGGATAGTTCTTCGCTACGATCTCCGCAACTGCACTCCCCATGCCGCCATGGATCTGGTGCTCTTCAGCTGTGACGATCGCCCCGCATTCTCGAGCAGCAGCTATGATGGTCTCTATGTCCATCGGCTTAATCGTGTGGTTGTTGATGACGCGGGCACGAATGCCGCGCTTGGCCAACATATCGGCAGCAAGGAGTGCCTGCCAGACCATGGCGCCACAGGCAATGATCGCTACGTCGTCGCCTTCACGGAAGACTTCGGCCTGACCCAACCGGAATGGGGTGTCCTCAGTGGTAAACCACGGGACGCTTGCACGGCCGAAGCGGATGTATGCTGGCCCCCAGATCTCTCCAATGGCGATGGTCGCTTTCTTGGTCTCCATGTAGTCGCAAGGGACCACGAGGGTCATGTTTGGCAGTGTTCGGATGACAGCGATGTCTTCCAACGCTTGGTGCGTTGCCCCATCGGGTCCAACGCTGATGCCAGCATGTCCGCCACCAATCTTGACGTTGACGTTGTTGTAGCAGACGGAGATTCGGAGCTGGTCGGCATTCCGGAAGGCACAGAAGGTACCGTAGCTTGCGAAGAAGGGAATCTTGCCGGAGAGGGCCAGCCCGACAGCGATGGTCGTAGCGTTCTGCTCTGCTACCCCGATGGAGAAGAAGCGATCGGGGAAACGGTCGCGGAAGAAAGAAGTCATCACAGACTCGGTAATGTCCCCACCGAGGACAACGACATTCTCATAGCGCTCGCCGAGGACGACGAGCCCTTCGCCAAAGCCTTGGCGTGTTGGTCTATTTCCCAGGAGCTGGAACGTGGGCATGGTTCCTACCGCTATTCGGAAGACGGCTTAGTTCGCAGAGCATGCTCGATAGGGAAGTACTCTGGAACACGGTTCCAGGGAAGTTCAGCCGGTAGATCTCCCCCTTCGGCCTGCAGTACGAAGCGCTGGCCAAGGATAGCCTGCAGGCGCCCGTTGCGAGTCGTGGGATCCCAGATAACGTACCCAAAGCCGTCGGGGAGATGGAGGAACTCCAGGAGCTGCGCTTCGTAGTCCTTGACGGGGGAGCGGATGATAGTCTCAAGCTGCTGCAGACGTGAGGGGGCTTGGGCGTAATCGCTGATGCTGACCCAAAGGTAACCGCCGTTCCGGAAACGGAACTCACGGGAGGCGCGGATGATGATGCCATCTTCGAAGACCTGTCGGCCCGAACTCGGCGGTGGGGCGTCGGCCAGTTTGGGGAAAGCAGAAGGCGATGGCAGGAGCTTCACGAGCTGGTCTGGCGTCAGAGGCTTGGAGGAGGATAGCCTTTCTTGAGAGGAATCCGGAGAGGGTTCCGGGGCAACTGTAGAAGGAGCCGAACTGGGAGTTCCTGTTCCTGCCTTCGGTGAGCTTTCAGTGGTTCGGGAGCAACCGAGGAGTAGCACTACAGCGGCGAGGATCCCGATGCGACGCAGGTCACGACGCGGGTCCATACAGTTAGACTTCGGTCGGTTCTACCACGGCGATGTATGGGTCTTCCAGCTCTTGCAGTGCTTTCAGGGCTTGCTCTGGGGAGGGCGGTTTGCCATGCCACCGGTAGTCATCCTCCATGAAGGAGACCCCTCGCCCCATCTTCGTGCGGGCAATGATGGCGGTCGGTTTCCCTATCCGTCGGCGATGGTGCTCTAGGAACTGGTCGAAGCATGCCATGAGCTCAGAGTAGTTGTGCCCATCGCACTCCAAGACGGCAAAACCGAAGGCTTCGAACTTCTTGTCAAGCGGGTAGATGCTCATGACGTCGTGGACCCGTCCATCGATCTGGCAGTCGTTGTTGTCCACGATCCAGCAGAGGTTGTCCAGCCGGTAGTGCGCTGCCGCCATAGCGGCTTCCCAGACAGATCCCTCCTGGAGCTCCCCATCTCCTGTAAGGGCAAAGACGCGGCGGTCGTTCTTGTCTAGCCATTTGTCGCTGAGAGCCATACCGACGGCAATCGAGATCCCTTGCCCAAGGGAAGCCGTGGAGGTCTCGATGCCGGGTAGGCCCATGTCCCGTCCCGGATGTCCTTGGAGGCGGCTACCGTACTTGCGTAGCGTTCGCAGCTCCTCTACGGGGAAGAACCCTGCACGCGCCAATGTGGCGTAGAGTACAGGACAGAGGTGTCCAGCGCTGAGCACATAGCGATCACGTTCAGGCCACCAGGGGTCTTTCGGGCGGTAGCGCATGTAGCCGCCGAAGAAGAGAACAGCGTGGATATCTGCCGTTCCGAGGGGACCTCCGCTGTGCCCCGAGCCAGCTAAGACGAGCATCTTGATGATGTCGCGACGGATCTCGCGGGCGATCTCTGCAAACTCCTCTGGGCGACGGCACCGGTTCTCGAAGACAGTCGGGGGAAAGACAATCCGCAAATGCTCTGCCTTCATGCTGGATGCGGCGTTTCAGACAAGCGCACAAACTTACAAAAGCCCTGTTGGACACTCAATGAGCGGTTGGGAGGCGGGGGTGTAATTTTGCGCAGCCGTTGAATTCTATGGCTCCGACGGATGGCAACGCATCCCTTCTTGCCTTTGACAGACGAAGACCGGCAGCAGATGCTGCGGAGCATTGGGGTGGAGAGCGAGGAAGAGCTGCTGAGTGCAATCCCCGAGGAACTCCGGTTGCGTGAACCACTCCCGCTACCCCCGGCCCTTTCCGAGTGGCAGGCTTACGAGTACCTGCGCTCCCTGGCGAGCCGAAACAGTGGTGCGCATACCCACATCTGCTTCATGGGTGCCGGGGCTTACGACCACTATGTTCCGGCGGTGGTAGAGTGGATTATCGGGCGCTCGGAGTTCCAGACGGCCTACACGCCCTACCAGGCCGAGGTCTCACAGGGGACGCTGCAGGCCATTTACGAGTTCCAATCCATGATCTGCGAACTGACGGGGATGGAGGTGGCGAATGCATCGCTGTACGATGGTGCCAGTGCTGTGGCCGAGGCATGCCTGCTGGCGTTTGCGGCTACGCAACGGCGCCGTGTCCTCTTCGCTGGGACGATCCATCCTCATTACCGCCAGGTAGCGCGTACGATCTGCGCTGGGCGCGGGCTTGTCTTCGAGGAAGTGATGGCCCCAGACGGAGTAGCCATCCCGGAGCTCGTCAGCGAGCGCATCGGTAGCGATGTTGCTGCTGTTGTCCTCCAACAGCCGAATTTCTACGGAGTCCTGGAGGAGGCAGCTTCTGAGATCGGCGAGATAGCACACCACCACGGGGCGCTCTTCATTGTTGTAGCGGATCCCATCAGCTTAGGCCTACTGGAGCCTCCCGGGGCGTACGGTGCCGATCTCGTCGTTGGTGAGGGTCAGCCGTTAGGGATCCCACTCAGCTTCGGCGGACCGTATGTGGGCTTCTTCGCTGCCCGCAAGCGATATATCCGCCTTTTGCCCGGGCGCATCGCTGCGATGACGGAAGATGCAGAGGGCAATCGCGGGTTCGTGTTGACGCTGCAGACTCGGGAGCAGCAGATCAAGCGCGAGCGGGCGACCTCGAACATCTGCACGAACCAGGGTCTGATGATGCTGGCGGCAACAGTGATGATGGCTTGGCTTGGCAAGGAAGGTATTCGGGAATTGGCACTCCAGTGTTTGCAGCGGGCTCACTACCTAGCGGACCGTATTGCTGCCCTGCCGGGCTACGAGCTGGCCATTCAGAGGCCCTTCTTCCGAGAGTTCCTGGTGCGGCCCCCTGTGCCGGCAGAGCGCATCGTTGCTCGCGGTATAGAGCAGGGCTTTCTGGCGGGGGTCCCGACCCGATGGGTGGGAGCAGAGCTGGAGGGGTTGCTCATAGCGGTGACGGAGAAGCGAACGCGTGAAGAGATGGATGCCTTCGTCCGCTTCTTGGCTGAGTTCTCTGACGGGTTGCCGTCGTGATCCGACAGAAGCTGTTGCGCACGGGGTCTATCTTGAGACGATGGCCAGCGCTGCGCCGCCCTTGGGTGTGGGCAGCGGTGGCCGTTGCTCTTGGCATCCTCATCGTCGGAGTCTTTTCGCGGTATGGGTTGCTGACTCGCTGGCGGGTTGAGCGGCGGTATGAGGAACTCCAGCAGCGTTACCACATGCTGCTCCGTCAAATCGATTCGCTCCGCCATCGGATTGACCGCGTTCAAAATGACCCCGTGGAGCTTGAGCGGCTTGCTCGCGAACGGTACGGTATGGTGCGCCCTGGAGAGACGCTCTACGTTGTTCCCTCTGCGCCGTGATGGTAGCACTTGGGATTGACATCGGCGCCACGCGTACAAAGCTGGCGGTGGTGGAGACCGATACAGCGGAGATCCAATGGAGCTCGATTGTCAGCACGCCGCAGTTTGCAGAGGGGGATGCCTTCCTAGACTGGTTAGAGCAGCTTCTTCGGGCAACTCTACGGGAGCAGGATGTAGAGCGGATCGGCGTTGGGGTAGCTGGCTTTGTGGAGTATGGCGGTAGCGTGGTGCATTCCCCGAATATCCCTGCCCTCAGGCAGATCCCTCTGCAGACCTGGCTCCAGCAGCGCTTCCGATTGCCGGTGAGGGTAGACAACGATGCAAATGTCGCGGCATGGGCAGAGTACCGAGCAGGTGTGGCTCGGGACGTTACGGACTTCCTCTACGTGACGCTGGGGACAGGAGTTGGTGGAGCACTCGTCCTCGGCGGACGTTTATGGCGTGGAGTACATGGCGGGGCAGGCGAAATTGGACACATGGTGGTAGACCTGACGGCGTCAGGGCAGGCTGGAATGCCGCTCTTCCGGGTTGGAGTCGTGGAGGAGTACGTCGGACAAGCTGCGCTGCTGCGGTGTGCTCAGTCGGTCGTTCGCCGCTATCCAGCTTCCTTGCTTGCTTCCCGTCCAGTGACGATGGAAACCTTGGCCGAGGCAAATGCTGCCGCAGATGAGGCAGCGCAAGAGTGCATCACGTGGGTCGGCTGGATTACGGGACTTGCAATCGTTTCGGCTATTGCCCTGTTGGACGTAGAAGTTGTCGTTGTGGGTGGCGGCAGTGTAGAGGCTTTTCCGAACTTGCTCTCTGTGGCTCAGGCGACCGTTCGCCAGCGTGCTCTTCCAGCACTGGCTGAGCGGGTCCAGCTCCGGGCTGCTCACTTTGGCTCCTGGGCTGGAGCGATTGGAGCCGCTCTCTTAAGCTCGGAAGGTGAACCAGACGGCGGTCCTGAATGATGCGGGAGACAATCTTCACGAATGCAGCCCCTGCCCCTATTGGGCCGTATGTACAAGCCGTCCTCGCGCAGGGGAAGCTGCTCTTCATCTCTGGGCAGATTGGTCTAACGCCCGATGGAGTGCTCATCAGCGAGGACGTTCGTGAACAGACACGCCAAGCACTGGAGAACCTACGGTCGATCCTTGCCCAGGCGGGGGCGGACCTGGAACATGTCGTGAAGACCACGGTGTTCCTCCGATCGATGCAGGACTTCCCCGCGATGAACGAGGTTTATGCCGACTTCTTTGGGCCACACCCGCCAGCGCGAACAACCGTTGAGGTATCAGCACTCCCACGGGGAGCCTTAGTGGAAATTGAGGCTATTGCGGTCATCCCCTGAAGCGCTCACAGCAACCCCACCTACAGCCTCTTGCATACTGCATGAGCCAGGGGGTTGGGAGTCTCTGTGAGACTTTAGCAGCCGGCAATATAAACGCCTAGACGTCCCAGCCCCAAAGCTCTGCCTCGAGAACTACGGCAATACAACGCAGCGAGCAAACCAGCATCGTTCCCGTTGTTGGAGTCTGAGCACGTACACCCCAGGTGCCAATGAGCTCGGCAACTGTATGGCACCCACGCCATCGCTGCTTACGGAGATGGGATAGCTTCCCACCCTTGTTCCTGTACTCGTGAAGAGCTCGACACTCGCAGATGGGCCGAGTGGCGGTAGATGGCAGTAGAGCCGTTCCCCAGGTCGGAGGAGAGCGGGGAAAAACGAGGCCCGCATCGGCTCAGGTGACGCAGCCTGGACGGAGTCGTGGAACACGACCAAGCGGACGGATCCGACGGAGAGCCCTGCGAAGCGGAGTGCGGGATCGCTGAGCATGCCGAAGCGGAGCAATAGCGTCTGCCCTGCGAAAGGAGTTAGGTCGCAGCGCTGTGGAAACCACAAGGGGAAGTTGCCATCCCATCCCCAGCGGATTCCCTGCTGTCGACTGCCAGGGACGTTGGTGCCGGCCCGCATCCGATCGGCCTGAAGCTGTGTCCAGGTATGCCCGCCATCGGTAGAGACTTCCACAACAGCAACGTCGTAGTTGCTTTCAATGCTCCAGCGGGACCATAGCTCCAGCACCGCTGAGCTCTGCGGGGGGAGCGTTATTGGGGTGCGGAGAGTAGCGTAGAGCGACGCAGAGTCAGGGTAGGAGGCCCCCAGTCGGCTGTGGAGCGCCCAGCCACCAAATGAGGAGTCCCACGCAATGTGCCATCCCTTCAGAGCCCACCGGCTCGAGTCCTGGGCCGTGGTGAACAGCTCGATAATGGTGGGTCTTCCCCATCGGAAGCGCAGCGTGTCGCGACGTGGGATGCCATCTTGGACTGTGAGCAGTTCAACGGCAAGGCTATCTCCATTGCGCCAAGCGGGGAAGGGAAGCTTCCACTGGAGACGCTGGCACTCTGCTGGGCGTAAGGATGTGATGAGTTGGAGCGAGTCTCCAAGCGCAACGTTTGGCTCTGAGTTCGTTATTCGCAGGGAGACGGGAGTCGGGGGTGAGGGCTGGGTACCGATGTTGCAGTACTGGACCACGAGTTTCGGGATGGTGTCCCAAGAGACCCAGGACGCTATGGGTCGCACATTCGCTCCAGCGCTCCATGCTGCTTGGAGGTTGAGCCAGAGATTCTCGCGCGCTTGTGGGAGGATGCGTTCAGGCGGTGGCCAAAAACCGTCGAGGAGGGTGCCGACCTCAGGCGTCATGGCGATGGTCCGTGCCTTGCCCTCGGAGGTATCGTACATCCAGTCGTCAGATACGCCACGAGCAGCGTAGCCGACCGTTTGGATGTCTCGCCCGAGGGAGTAGAGACTACTCCGGGTGGCCTCTATGCAGAAGAGTCGGTAAAGCGACGAGTCTGGAGTTTCGCGGTCCAAAGCCGAGTACGGGTAGATGAGGAGGTTGCTGTACGTATGGTAGTTCAGTGCGATGCGGAACCGATAGCGCTGCCACAGTGACTTGATAGCTTGGGTTTCTGGCTCAGAGAAGGGAGCAATCCCTCGGTAGGTATCCGATCGTGGGACAGTGGACGATCCTCTGTTGGGGGCATTCCAGAAGGCATGTGGCCCATAGTTGCGGTTGAGGTCCACCCCGAAACTGCCGTCCTCATTGCGTCGGCGGTTCTTCCGCCACATTCCCCCACCGTTTGGGGAGAGGAGCTGGTTGTAGGCATAGCCGTCAGGGTTGACAACAGGTGCGACATACAGCAAGCGGTTTCGCAGCAGGTAGAGCGCCTCTGGGACACCGGATCGGGCTGATTCCAGCAGCCACCAGAGGAAGAAGACCAGTGTCGTCACACTCCCAGGCTCGCGGGCATGGTGGAGTGCAGTGTAGAGCACCGCCGGTAGAGTGTCGAGCGTGGTCCCCAACGAGAAGCGATACCCTAGGATTGGACGCCCCTCTACGGAAAAGCCCAACGTATCGGGTCCGGCGACGGCTTGGGGGAAGAACTCACGCATACGCGCGAATTCTTCCCATATCTCCTCCAGCCGGTAGAAGCCTCTCATGCTCCCTAGTCGGAAGTGGACAGGATCGGTATCAGAGCGTTCCCCGGAGGGTGAAGAGAGGAGTCGGTCTTCGTAGTAGGCCTCCAAGTCGGGGATAATGACGTCCGCTGGGACACCTCGGTGGCGTAGCTCCTGAATGCCCCACCACGGGAGGATTACCTCGATCCCTTGAGCAGTCCATCGCAGAGAGTGCTCGTCTGCACCGAGGTCCCATAACAGCGGGGACAGGATAGAGGGAGAAGCCTTTAGGCGTACAAGGGCGTAGACCTCTGGGGAATGGACAACCGGGGACTGGGCCGATATCGGGACGGCAAGGAGGAAGAGCACAGGGAGGGATCTGTACTGCATGGGTCTACGAGATTCTGCAACAGACGACGATGCGTTTCTGCTGCTCCTTGAACCAGGGAGCACCGTGGAGCTGGATGTCGTGGACAGTGACGGACAGCTCTGGGAAGGAACGTCGCATTGTCTCAATCTCTGAGCTAACGTCGCCACCCTTGTACGCAACGAGCTGTCCTTGGAGCTTGAGGAGCGGGAGCGTCCATTTGGCAAGGGTGGCTAGCGGGGCAACAGCTCGGGCAAGGGCAGCGTCAAAGGAGTGCTGGTAGGCTGGGTCGTTGCTGAGCTCTTCGATCCGGGCCCGCTTGACCTGAAGGTAAGGGAGTCCTATGTGGCGTGCGAAGAGGGCAACGAGATGGGCTTTTTTTGCAACGGCCTCCACTAGTAGCATGTGGAGGTCGGGACGAGCGATCGCGATAGGGATCCCTGGGAGCCCTGCACCGGTGCCGACATCCACACACCGGGCCCGCTCAGGCAGTGAGACGTACTTAAGAGCTGCCAGCGAGTGGAGGAAGTGGCGTTCATAGAGGTGCTCGATATCCTTGCGTGAAATCAGGTTGACGCGAGCATTCCAGTAGCGCAGCTCGTTGGCGTAGCGCTCGAACGCCCTCAACTGCTCTGGCTCTAGCGTAATTCCATTGGCCGCACAGATAGTCCAGAACTGCACGCTATCCATCCGAGTACGGTAGGGGGCTACGGTTCGGAGGCCTGTGGGCTCCCACGAGCATGAAGGTCTCGCACCTCGCCCATGAGGAGTAAGGGCTGTCAAGGGCCGAGAAGGCGGTTAGCTAACTTGCCGATGGGCGACCTCTCGCCGTAGCAAGAAGCGGCGACGTCAGTGCTGGCCCACAGGAGTCGGAGTAGGTTCGCTCTATGACGACTATCGGCCCAGCTGAGTCTTTGGACCACAGGAAGGGAGACGTCGATTGAGGGTACGGGCCACGAGGCTGGTAGAGAGCCCTCAAGCGCTTCGCGGGAGCCCATCATCCGAGGTGATTGTGGACGGAGGTCACTGCTTCCACAGGAGTAGGGAGGAAGCCGACCCGCTCGTATACCCTCCGCAACGTTTGCTGCGCACGGGAGCGTGCCTTCTCAGCTCCTTGCAGTAGAACGGAGAAGAGAAAATCTGGGGCCGCCATGAGCCGCTCGTACTCCTCCCGGATGGGGCGCAGGAACTCAATGAGGGCCTCTGCTACAGCAGCCTTCAGGTCAGCATACCCCGCACCCTCGAACTCTTGCTCAACGTCTGGGATGGACTTGCCCGTGGCAACGTGGTAGAGCACGATCAAGTTGCTGATGCCTGGACGGTTCTTTTCGTCATAGCGGATTTCGCGGCCAGAGTCTGTGATAGCCCGCCGAATCTTGCGGCGGATGTCATCGGGGGTATCCGTAAGGAAGAGCACGGCGCTTTCGTTGGGGTCAGATTTGGACATCTTCTTCGTCGGCTCCTGCAAGCTCATGATCTTTGCCCCTACCGGTGGGATGTATGGCTCGGGGATTCGGAACGTTTCACCATAGTGATAGTTGAACCGTTCCGCAAGGTTCCGAGTAAGCTCCAAGTGCTGTTTCTGGTCAGCCCCGACTGGCACGAGATCCGCCTGGTAGAGCAGGATGTCGGCTGCCATCAAGATGGGGTAGGCGAAGAGCCCTACGTTGACATTATGTCGATGCTGGGCAGATTTCTCTTTGAATTGCGTCATGCGGCTACATTCCCCCATGCCTGTCAGGCATGCCAGCACCCAAGTAAGCTGGGTGTGCTCAGGGACATGCGACTGCACGAAGAGTACACTCTGCTGTGGGTCGATGCCGCAAGCGAGGAAGAGAGCAGCGGTTTCAAGGCTGCGTTGTCGAAGCTCGGCTGGATCTTGTCGCACTGTGATGGCATGGAGGTCCGCAATCATGAAGAAGCATTCGTAATCCCGCTGCAGCGCTACCCAGTTTCGGAGAGCACCAGCGAAATGCCCAATCGTCAACCGTCCGGAGGGCTGAATTCCACTGAGGATGACGTGGCGCTGCTCCATCCGTAGCGTTTCCCTGTCTAACCCGATGCGGAGCCAGGGGACGAACGATTCCGTAGCGCTATTGCGCAGACATGAGCGGTAGGAGGGAGGGCAAGGGATTGGTGTGGGGGCTTTCTACGGTGGGAACGCTGGCTTCTTCGAGGTCTTCGCGACCTCCCATCGCTCTGTGGTCGCTGGTGGATTCGAACCACCGACCTTCCGCGTGTGAAACGGACGCTCTGGACCAACTGAGCTAAGCGACCACTCCACCGCAAAAATACAGTTTCATCACCTTCCTCAGGGCTACCGAGGTTTCAGCGATAGCATGACATGGAGTCGCAAGATAGGCGCATCGTCCTTCGGGCCTTCGGGATGGGATGGCGTAACCAGGAAGGAGAGGGTAAGAATCCAGCGGGGGGAAGGACCTAGCGCACGTATCAATTGGTATCGGAGCCGCAGGTGCTTCGGTACCGGCCGGCCCTGCCGCCAGCTTAAGACTCGTCGTACCACGGCTCGGCGCTTCCGTTCCCAGGAGGTAAGCCGGAGAGATTGGATAGAGCTCAGGTCATCAGCTAGCAAGCCACTCCGGAGTCCGGAGATGCGAAATTCGACGGAGTCCATTCCTGCGGGGATGTCGACAGGCAAGCCCACAGACCAAAGCAGGGCAGCAAGATAGAGGCTCTCGCTACCCCGGCTTGTGTCTATGGAAGCCTCTTCTAGATTCACCGCGTACGACGTCCATGTGAACGTGTCGCTGCGGTACTGGACCTCACAGCGGATGCTAGACTCCTCAAGTACTAGCGGGACCTTCGGGGGAAGGACTTCCCGTTCCGTAGGGAGCTCCACCGGGGAAACGCACCCCCCAGTCCATACGGCGCAGCCAAGGGAGATCAGCTTAACGGCCCAGCGCCATGCCATAGCTCAGCCCAACCTTTCGAGTGACAAACCAGCGGTTATCGAGGCGATAGAGGAGAGCCGTTCCCTCAACCCCGATCGCAGCCTGGGTACTCGTGCTGAGGGATACCTTCAAGCCCACCCACATCTTGGCTAGTGGGCCGACGACCGTACCCCCAACGGTCGTGCGTACGAAAGGAGCAGGGTAGATCTCGGGAGACCATTCGTGCGACAGGCCTCCCCAAAGGAGTGTTGGCCGCTGGCGGTATAGTGCACCCTCGCGGGTTGTGAATTCCTGCGGAAACGTCTCGCTACCTACCTCTAGGCCAACGGAATGCTCTGGGGCTACAGTGCTGAAGACTCCGGCAGCGACGTTCCGGATTCCGAAGGGTGCGCGGCTTGGCAGCATGATATCCGGACTGCTGGCTTCCCAGATACCAATAGTGCGTATGCTCACCCATGGTGAAGCGAGTCCTACCGTGGATTCCAACCGTTGTAGGACGGGGGCCAGAGGTGAGGGCTGAGAGGGTAAGGGCCGGTGGGGCGCTTCGTCGGATGTCCGTTGGGGAAGGGCTGGCAGTGCCCTCCGAAGTGAACTCGTTTGGAGTAGAATGGGGGTCGGTTCACTACCAGTGCTACTACCGGTGCTAAGTTCAGATGCTGTCTCGACGGAGAGCACAGTACGGTCTTCTCCTCTCGGACTGCTTGCCTCCGCTCGTGCACTGGCGGGGGCGGGTGCGCGAAGGACGATTTCTATCGGTGCTGGAGACGGGAGAGTGCGAACTTGTACGGCTGGTACCTTGAAGAGCTGCAACAGCACCAGCGCTGTTACTCCAGCTCCCAGCAGAGCCGATATCGTGCCGATGACCCATGGTCGGGGACGGATCGGCATACGCTGTCGGAACCCTAGCCGTTCTGCGATGGCGCTTTCTACCTCTGGAGATAACGGCGGCGAAGTGTGCGGCAGTAGGCGGTGCAGAAGGAGGAGCTGTCGAAATGCCATGCGGAGATCCTCCTCCGTAGCCAACCGCCAGAAGAGCTGCTCCTCATGCTCCACTGGGAGTTCACCCTCTAATAGTTCGTGGAGGTACCGAAGGTCTCGTTCGGACGCCATGGCTCACTCCTCCTGTGGGGATAGTCCGGACGAACGCAGTTCTGCAACATAGGGTGCGAGCAGTTGGCGGAGCTTTTCCTTCGCCCGGAAGACTCGGACCTTAACGGCCGTTTCGCTTGCGCCAACGAGCTCAGCAATCTGAGCATATGGCATGCCCATGTGCTCACGGAGGATAAGGGCCTCTCGGTACTCCAACGGGAGCAGGTCTATTGCCCGCTGGAGCAAAGTTTGAAGCTCTGCTTGCTCTGTTTGAGCAGAGGGGGAAGGGCTCGGGAGCTCATAGAGCTCCTCGTCGAAGGGGACAGGAGGGCGGTTGTCCCGCTTGAAGTTCAGGCATAGGTTCCGTGCGATCCGCAAAAGGAAAGCGGCGACATTCGTCATGGTGCGCTCCTGCTGTGCGCTCTGCCAGAACCGCACGAAGGTTTCCTGGAGTATATCCTGGGCATCATAACGGCTTCCTAAGATGCGAGTACAGTAGCCGTAGATCCGTGGAGCATGCCGAGCGTACAGTTCACGAAAGGCTGTCTCTGCCTGCCGACGGTCTGGCGACTTTAGGAGCCTGAAGAGCTCCTCATCCGGCAGTGCGGGTGGAAGAGTACGCCGCATGCTGCTCATATTAAACCTGAAGGGGCCTCGAGTGTTACAACAACTGCACCGGGCACCACAGGGTCGCTCCAGAAGGGCCGGCTTCGGGACGTGCTAATTTTGTGGCCTTTTGCTGAAACGTAGTAAAGCGGGACAGCCGAGGGGCCGTGCAGAGAACTCTAAGTCTGGAGCGGCTGGATGTCATCCTTATGTCCCTTAGGGACTGCGAACTTGTGGAGCCTGAGCAGCAAGTGACGAGCAGAGATGGCGGTGCTGGTGGCTGCGGCGTGTTGGTTCCATAGCTGAGGGAGAGGAAGGATGCTCAAGGAGCTGTTGAAGCCGGAGATAGAGGAGCTACTCCAGCACCACCGTTGGAACGAGCTACGAGAGGCGATTGCAGACTGGTCTACACCGGAGATTGCCGATCTCCTGCTGGACCTGGATAAGGAAGGTCGCGTCCTGCTGTTCCGAGCCCTGCCACGCTGGTCAGCGGCAGAGGTCTTCTCACACTTAGAGCCAGCGCAGCAAGATGCACTTCTGCGAGAGTTGACGGATCAGGAGACGCGAGAGTTGCTTCGGCGTCTGAGTCCCGATGACCGCACAGCGCTCTTGGAAGAGATGCCATCAGAAGTGACACGCCGGCTGCTGGCCCTCTTGGAGCCAGAGGATTTCCGGGAGGCCAGTTTCCTGTTGGGCTTCCCAGAGCAGAGCGTTGGGCGACTGATGACGCCGGAGTTCGTAGCGCTACGCCCTTACTGGACAGTCCGCGAAGCATTGAAGCATATCCGGCGTTACGGTCGTGATAGCGAGACTCTCAATCACCTGTACGTCACCGACGATGATGGCCGGCTACTCGGCGAGCTTCCACTCCGTACCCTCGTTTTAGCCGATGAGGCGACGGTCATTGCCGACATCATGAACTACGCCGTGGTCAGCCTCTCAGCGTTCGATGACCGAGAGAGCGCCGTCCATGCAATGCGTAAGTACGATGTGTCGGTGCTCCCCGTGGTGGACTCCGATGGTGTTCTGCTTGGGATCGTGACGTTTGATGATGTCATGGACGTCTCCGAGGAAGAGGTAACAGAGGACTTCCAGAAGATTAGCGCTGTGGCGCCGATAGAGATCTCCTACCGTGAAGCATCCGTCTTTCGACTATGGCGGCGTCGGATAGGGTGGCTATTGCTGCTACTTGTGTCAGACTTCCTGACAGCGACGGTGATTGCCACATACGAGCACGCGCTGCAAGTCATGATTGCTCTTTCCTTCTTTATCCCCATGATTGTTGGCACTGGCGGCAATGTTGCAACTCAGTCTTCCACGCTCATCATTCGGGCACTGGCGCTGCGCGAGGTTGGTCCACGAGATTGGCTGCGTGTTCTTGCTAAAGAGCTGGCGGTGAGTGTCTTGCTGGGAGTAGTGTTGGCTTTCATTGTGTGGTTGCGTGGCTTCTTCTGGCGTGGGGGACCAGAAGTGGCACTCGTTGTCGGACTCAGCATGTTCTTCATCGTCATCTGGTCCAATGCTGTAGCAGCGCTCTTTCCGATCGGAGCAAAGCGGATTGGGATTGACCCCGCGTTGATCTCGGGGCCCTTCCTGACGACCTTCATCGATGTGACGGGACTGCTGATCTACTTCAACGTGGCTGAGTGGATTTTGGGGCTGCGGGTATGACAGTCCATCGCTGTCGGCGCGTCGTCATCACCGGTGGAGCTGGCTTTCTGGGTTCGCATCTATGCGATCGCTTTCTGCAGGAGGGGTATGCTGTCGTCTGTATCGACAACCTACTGACGGGCTCTCTGGAGAACATCGCCCATCTCTTCGGGCATCCGCGCTTCAGCTTTGTGCACTACGATGTCACAAACTTCTTCTACGTTGAGGGCGACGTTGACGCTGTGCTCCACTTCGCCTCTCCCGCTTCGCCCAGGGACTACCAAGTGTACCCCATTCAGACCCTCAAGGTGGGATCTCTGGGCACGCATAAGGCCCTTGGACTCGCTAAGGCTAAGGGGGCGTGTTTCCTACTGGCAAGCACCAGCGAAGTGTACGGTGACCCCTTGGTCCATCCTCAGCCGGAAGATTATTGGGGGAACGTCAACCCGATTGGGATCCGTGGTGTTTACGATGAGGCCAAGCGTTTCGCGGAGGCCATGACGATGGCATACCACCGCTACCATGGTCTACAGACCCGCATTGCTCGGATCTTCAATACCTACGGCCCGCGGATGCGATTGGACGATGGGAGGGCCATCCCAACCTTCATCGTCCAGGCGCTGCGTGGAGAACCTATCACTGTCTATGGCGATGGCTTGCAGACTCGCTCGGTGTGCTACATCAGCGACATGGTGGAAGGGCTCTTTCGCCTGCTTCGGGCCGAAATCGTGGAGCCAGTGAACTTAGGCAACCCGGATGAGGTCTCGGTGCTCACCTTAGCGCAGGAGATTCGAGCACTAACTGGGAGCACGAGCCCGATTGTCTTTGCCCCGCTTCCTGAGGATGATCCGAAAGTGCGTCGCCCTGACATTCGCCGGGCTCAGGAGCTCCTTGGGTGGGAGCCGGTCGTAAGCCGTCAGGAGGGCTTGCGGCGCACTATCCAGGACTTTCGCCAGCGGTTGGGAATGGCATGAGCTGTATCGTTGAACCCATATTTTCGTGGCGTTTCAGCTTCAGCCCGAGGTTCTATGACGGAGCGACGGCGGTTGCTGCACCCGGAGCGATTGCCGGAAGATGAACAGGAACACCAGCTCCGGCCGCAGAGCTTTGCAGACTTCATTGGACAGTCGTCAGTGGTGGAGAATCTTCGTGTCTTCGTCCAGGCAGCGTGCCAGCGTGGGGAGGCGTTGGACCATGTTCTGCTGACAGGCCCGCCAGGATTGGGGAAGACGACTCTGGCCTCCATCCTCGCCCGAGAGATGGGGGTCGAGTTTCGGTCGGTGACGGGACCCGTCTTGGAACGGCCGGGGGATTTAGCAGGGCTGCTGACGACCATCCCGGAGCGGACAGTCGTGCTGATAGACGAGATCCATCGGTTACCAGCAGCGGTGGAGGAGTACCTCTACGCTGCCATGGAGGACTTCCGCTTGGATATCCTAATCGACACAGGGCCAGCGGCGCGTTCGGTCCAATTGCGCCTCCCGCGGTTTACCCTTGTGGGAGCTACGACACGCCAGGGGTTGCTGAGTGCCCCACTGCGTTCTCGCTTTGGTATCGCGGCACGATTGGACTACTATGCCCCAGAGGAGCTCTGTGCCATCGTCCAGCGTGCCGCTCGTCTCCTGCACGTTCCGATAGAGCCAGAAGGAGCGTGGGAAATTGCCCGCCGCTCCCGCGGAACCCCGCGTATTGCCCACCGATTGCTACGCCGGGCTCGGGATTTCGCTCAAGTCAAGGGGACAGGCGTTATCACGGCGGAGATTGCCCGAATAGCGCTCGAGGCGTTAGAGGTGGATGAGTTCGGGCTGGACGAGATGGACAAGCGCATCCTGCTGACCATCATCGACAAGTTCGGCGGTGGTCCCGTTGGGCTCACTACTATTGCCGTTGCTGTTGGAGAGGAGCCGGACACGATTGAGGAGGTCTACGAGCCCTTCCTCATCCAACAGGGGTTCCTGCGCCGCACTCCGCGGGGGCGTGAGGCGACGGAGCTGGCCTACCAGCACCTTCAGCGCCGTCCGACTCGGTCTGCACAGCCTCGGCTCTTTGAGTGAAATCTCCAAATGCCTCCGAATGCTGAGTCTGTGGGAGCGCTTGGAGCTGTTGCGGGCGGATGTGGTCATCGTGGGTGGAGGGGTAGTGGGGCTGTGGACCGCACTGGAGTGCTGCCGCCGATATCCCCAGAGGTCTACCCTGGTGCTGGAGCGGTCCACGATTCCGTGCGGAGCTAGTACGCGAAATGCGGGCTTTGCCACGATTGGGACAGTCGGGGAGGCTACTGCCCATGCGGAATTGGTTGGGGATGCGGCGGTTGTAGGACTCATGGTAGAGCGCTGGCTTGGGCTACAGCAGTGGCGACGGGAGTTTGGGGACGCGTCTTTGGGCTTCGAAGCTGTCGGGGGCTACGAGCTGGTCTTTGAGGGTGAGGAGCATCTCCGAGGTGCCGTGGAGCGCTGGAACGAGCTCCTACGAGAGGCCTTCGGCGGGACAGTCTTCCATGACCGACCGGAACTACTTGCCCAGTGGAGGTGGCGTCCCGAAGGTCTACGGAGCATTATTGCGAATCCATACGACGGGGCCTTGAATACCGGCAAGGCTCTAAAAGCCCTACAGCAGCGAGCCCTGCAGGCTGGAGCGACGATATGGACGGGGGCGAAGGTGGAGCTCATCGAGCCGGACTCCGAGGGGATTGTCGTGAGGCTCTGGGATGCAGGGGTCCAGCGGCAGCTTGAGCTACGGGCCAAGGCCGTAGCGGTCTGTGCCAACGCATGGATTCCTCAACTCGTGCCAGAGGTTGCCGACATTCAGCCTGCCAGAGGGCAGGTGTTGCTGACAGTGCCCGTGCAAAATCCCCCTTTCCCTACCGGCACCTACCACTTCTGCCAGGGCTACTACTACTTCCGCTGGGTAGGACAGCGCCTCCTCTTCGGCGGAGGACGCCATTTAGCCCTGCAGGAGGAGACGACGTATGAGCTGGGCCTCAATCCTGTGCTCCAGCAGCATTTGGAGTCGCTTCTAAAGACACGGCTGCTTGGGCGTAGGGTGGACATTGAAAATCGCTGGAGTGGCGTCATGGGGATGCGCCCAGAGAAGCTGCCACGAGTGGAGAGGGTCGGAGAGCGCATCGTCGTTGGCTTCGGATGTAACGGGATGGGGCTTGCCTTGGCGCCGCGAATTGCTGAGCAAGTGGCAGGGCTGGTGGGGGCCTGTTTAGTAGATGGGTAGCCTGCTGTTCCGAGCAGACTCAGTAAAATTGCAGCAGCCCGACCGCAGGATGCCAACGTAGCTCAGCTGGTAGAGCAGCTCACTCGTAATGAGCAGGTCGTGGGTTCGAATCCCACCGTTGGCTCAGGGTAGGGGGCACCGAAGGGGTACCGCTTAGGGCAAGCTCCTCCAGCAGAGCCAGAGGAAGAGCACTACGAGGCCATAGGTGCTTGCAGTGGCTAAGGGCGAGGAAGACCAGAGCTTCAGTACAGAGCCGAACGAGCGCTTCGGGGCCAGGCGTGTTCCGGAGGCATCAACGAAGGCGAAGAGCTCGTCCAGTACTAAGTGGCTCAAGAATCCCAAGACGGCAGCCGTCGCCATCGTAAGCCGGAGATCGAGGGCGTTCCCGGAGAAAGCGAGGAAGACGAGCATTCCCCATATCGCTGCAGCTGGGAGGCTGTGGACCATGCCTCGATGAGTGGTGAGCTGGCTGAGGAGGTACCGTAGCCCCCACCGCAACATCCAGAAGAGCGCGATAGCGCTACCCAGAGTGCTTACCTCGCTCAACGGCAGGTGCAGGAAGTGGCTGCCGATGAGCACACCAAGGAGTGCTCCAGTGCTGAAGACGAACTCCGCGAACCGGCTACCGGGGGAGTCTACGTCGGGAAGGATGCCCCCAACGGTGCAGAGTACGGCTGCCGTTGCTGCTTCCTGCCACGGGAGCTGATGCTGGAAGGCATGGAAAGCAGCATAGCCGCTTCCCAAGGCCCAGGCAACGGCAACATGGTGTTCAAAACGTGCCATGGTGTTGACGCCAAAGGTGGCGGATATCCTCTACCCCCAAGGGGTGCCCAGCGGCCAGTAGACGGAGCACTTCCAAGTTGATGCGGTCGGCAGCATGGTCTCCGCTGTCCGGGGTTTCTGCAATCATCGGGATGGAGTCCCAGCGTGGGTCGGTCAGGAGCCAGCGGAAGCAGTCTGGACCGCAGTAGCCTAAGCCGATGTGGGTATGCCGGTCTCGGCGTGCTCCGGGAGGAAAGGCGCTGTCATTGAGGTGAAGGACACGCAGACGCTCAACCCCGATGAGGGTCTCCATGCGGGTCCAGAACTCCTCGTAGCCTTCCTCGGTGTCTATACGGTACCCGGCCGCTAGCGCATGGCATGTATCGATGCAGATCCCAAGGCGGTCCGCAGCAGGGCAAAGTTCAAGGATTTGCGCTAGCTCCTCCAGTGAGCCGCCCAATGCGTTCCCTTGTCCAGCGGTGAGCTCTATGCACAGTTGCGGGACCTCTCCAGCGTTCTGCACGAGAGCTGCGAGGGCCCGGGCAACGCGGCGTATCCCCGCCTTGCGTTCCTCTGCAGGGCAGCTTCCGGGATGGAGTACGAGGAGTGGGATGCCTAACTGCTGGCAGCGCCGGCATTCCGCCTCCAAGGCAGCGTAGCTGCGACGCCGCAACGACTCTTGCGGCGAAGCTGGGTTCGGTAGATACGCAGCATGGGCCACGACAGCTTGGATTCCTGTCGCTTTGAGAGCCTCTCGGAAAGCTGCGGCAGTGTCCGGAGGTAGAGGCGAGAGACTCCACTGACGGGCATTCGCCGTGAAGACTTGGAAAGCTGTGCAGCCAATTTCCCGAGCACGCCGTGCAGCTTTCGGCAGCCCTCCGGCAATGCTAACCTGGACACCGAGTAGGAGCGGCCTGTCCATCTCACGACGGAGGGCAGGTGGATGGGCAATATTTTTGCCGTTGGTCTCCGGGCCTATTTGGGATGCCGTGGGAGCTTGTGCAGACGGCTTTCCATGATGGTGCCGTCAAGCTGTTCCGTAGCCAGCAGTTCCATGACGAAAGGGGCTGGTTCCTGGAGGTCTTCCGCGTCGATGAGGCGGCTCGGTGGGGGATTCGCGAAATCGTGCAGGAAAACCACTCCTGCTCGCGCCGTGGGGTTATTCGCGGGCTCCATTTCCAGCATACCCCGCCGATGGGGAAGTTGCTTCGGATAACGCGTGGCCGGGCTTTCGTTGTGGAAGTGGACGTCCGAAAGCGGTCCCCAAGCTGCGGACGTTGGTGGAGTGTTGAGCTAACGGCTCGAGATCCCTTGCTGCTGTGGATTCCGCCGGGCTTCGCCAACGGATTCTGCGCCCTTTCTCCGGTGGTGGAGGTGCAGTATCTCTGTACGGCGCTGTACAACCCAGCCGGTGAAGTCGTTATCCGCTGGGATGATCCAGAGCTGGGCATTCTGTGGCCAGTTACGGTCCCGATTCTGTCTGAGCGCGACCGTTTGCGGGGGATGTCACTACGGGAGTGGCTGCAACACCCGGTGGCAGAGTCGTTCGGCACGTAGTTCCCTGGCTTGGGAAGCTGAATTCCACCACTCTCGTCTCCTGCAGAGCGTGCTGGAGTAGGGTCTCCAACGGGAGCTGAGCCTCTATGTCGGCAACCGTCGTAGGATCCGAGCGCGTGACGGAATGGCGGGGGACGAAGAGGCTGCAGCAGTCCTCGTCCGGCTGGATCGAGAGCTCGTAGGTGCCTAACTGCCGTGCTTGCGCGATGATTTCCTGCTTGGACATGCCGATGAGAGGGCGCAGGATTGGGAGCTCAGCAACGGCGCTGATGGTTGCAAGGTTGTCCAGCGTTTGAGAGCTTACCTGTCCTAAGCTCTCGCCTGTCACCAAGGCTTGGGCTCGGTAGCGGCGGGCTATCTGCTGCGCTAATCGGAGCATGAATCGGCGGTAGAGGATGACGCGGTACGATGGTGGGGCTAACGCGACGACATGCTGTTGGAACTCTGCAGTTGGGACCAGGAAGAGCCGGGAATGGTATTCGTAGCGGGTCAGCACCTCTACGAGAGCTTCCGCCTTCTCTTGGGAGCGCCGCGAGACGAGCGGAAAGCTGTGGAAGTGGACGAAGTCTACAGAACAGCCACGCAGCATCATCCGCCACGCAGCTACGGGGGAGTCGATACCGCCGGAGAGGAGAGCCAAAACGTGGCCGCTGACGCCCACTGGAAGCCCTCCCATGCCCGGTAGGCGTTCGGTGTAGACGTAGCAGCCATCTGGGAGTAGGCGCACCCAGAGCGTCTTCTCGGGGGTTTGGAGGTCTACTCGAGCTCCGACGCGCTCTGCAATGTGTGCTCCAAGCTGACGTTCAATCTCGGCTGAGGAGAGAGGGAAGCGCTTCTCCGTCCGTTTGCACCGAACAGCAAACGAGGCAAACGGGGGGAGTTGGTCGAGGAGTGCGTCCGTGGCCTCTAGAAGGGCTTCCCAGGAGAGCTTGCTCCTGAGGGCCAACGCAACGGATTCTACTCCCACCACGTGGAGCAGGCGCTCGCGGACAGACTCAATCTGCGAAGGGTCACAGTGAATGCGGACAGCCATTGGGGGGACATACGTCACGGACGCAGGGAGGTCGTTCAAGGCCTTTCGGATGTTGCGGAGTGCTGTCTGCAGGAACAGACGCCGGTTGTTCCCTTTGAGGGCAATCTCATGGAATAACCATGCCAGGAGGACAGGCCGTGGTTTATGCTGCATCTGCTGCGTAGCTCTGAAGTGCCAACTGTGAACACAACGATCCACGCTGGGCGCCTTCACTCAGCTCCCCCATCCGGCCCCAGCGCCATGCTCGGTAGAGCGTGACTGGCTCGGTAGAGGTCGTCGGTAACTGAGGGTTGGTGTGGAGAGAGGCTTCATAGAGGCGCATGGAGAGCCGGTAGTTTGGGCGTTGTTGGGAGCCTGCGCATCGAAAGCGGATATCGGCTAGCTCGCAGCCGAGCTTGGTCTTAGCCAGCCGCTTGAGGGCCTCATCGTCCGACTCCCCTGGTCGGAGGCTGACAGCCGGGAGTCCCCAAATGCCGGGCAACTCGGGGTCGTCCTCCGGGCGTAGCACTAGGAGGACCTTGTCAGGATGTAGGGCAGAGCGAATGAGAACTGCGATGCTCTCCTTGCTCTGTTCTGTTGCAGAGCTGCTCATGATGGTCTCACAACGAACGTTGGATGCACCTTAGCCTCCAAGGAGTTCCAGCGCCCGATGTTGAGCAAGATGCCGGTTGCTGCTGCGGAGAAGAAGACGGAGCTCCCACCGTAACTCAGAAATGGCAGCGGGACTCCTGTGACGGGTAGCAAGCCGGTAGTGACTCCCATGTGGACGAGGGCGTAGACTGCTAGGGTTGCCGTGATGCAGAGAGCGGCAACCCGTCCAAAGGTGTCAGGACAGTGAAGAGCGATCCGGAGTCCGCGCCAGAGGATGAGCAAGAAGGCTCCTACGATGGCGGTAGTTCCCAAGAGGCCGTACTCCTCGCCAATGATGGCGAAGATGAAGTCGCTATAAGCTTCCGGCAGGAAGAGCTCCCGCTGTAGGCTTTGACCAGGCCCAACGCCAAACAGCCCTCCGTGGCCGAAGGCCAAGAGGGACTGTCGAGTCTGGTACGATATCTGCCCCTGCCACGAACCGAGGAAAGCCACAAGCCGCTGGAAGCGGTACGGTGCCGCCAAGACGTAGATCAGGAAGCCAGCTGCCCCAAGCCCCGCCAGCAGGGCTAGGGTGCGGATGCGTACACCGACAGCAGCGAGTGCCAGGAATCCAAGGAAGGCAACCAACCCAGCCGCGGAAGCATTCGGCTGGGCAGCAATGAGGACCCAGCAGAGCACGAGCCACAGAATAGCCCGCCGGACGGCAGGGTGGGCAAGGTCTAGAGGAGGCCCGGCTGAGCTCAGGCGAGCCGCGATCGCCAATGGCAAGGCATACTTGACGAACTCTGAGGGCTGGAAGCGGAAGAACCCCAGCTCTAACCACCGTGTTGCCCCCTTGATGGGTTCTCCAACCACGAGCGTGAGGAGCAGTAGGCCGGCCCCTATCCACAGCATCGGTCCCGCCCATCGGAGCCAGAAGTGGTAGTCCACGTTCAGCACAACGAGGATGACAGCAATGCTCAGTCCGGCCCGAAGGGCCTGTCGCCACAGGAAGTGGTGGCTCGAGCCAAATTTCCAGGCAGCCACAGAGGCACTTGCGCTGTAGACGAGAGCGATGCTGAAAAGCAGTAGTCCCACGACCGTCAGCAGCAGGAGCCAGTCTACCGATGTCTGGCCGAGCCGTAAGCGCATGGGACTACTCTCCTGGAGGATTCGCTTCCAGGAGCTGCAGGAACTCCTCTTCAGAGAGCTGAGGGATGCCGAGCTGCTGTGCCCGTAGGAGCTTAGACCCCGGATTTGCTCCGACGATGAGGTAATCCGTTCGGCGGCTCACGGTGTCCGTCGTACGGCCACCGCGGAGCTCAATGGCTCGGCGGGCTTGATCGCGGGTCATGGAAGAGAGCTCGCCCGTAAGGACGAAAGTCTTCCCCGCGAAGAACCCTTGGGAAGTAGGCCGGGGAAGATGTTCAACAGCGAAGAGCAGTCCGGCTTGTCGTAGGCGCTCTAAGAGTGTTCGGTTGCGCTCATCGCGGAAGAAGCGGTACACGGAGTCAGCAATCTGCTCACCCACACCGTGGATGGCTAAGAGGTCGTCCACGGTGGCCTGGGCTAATGCATCTATGCTGGGGAAGGCCTTGGCTAAGAGCTTCGCGGTCTCCTCGCCGACGAACCGAATCCCGAGAGCAAAGAGCACACGGTGATACGGACGCTCTTTGCTAGCCTCAATGGCGGCTAAGAGGTTCTCTACTCGCTTCTGCCCCCATCCCTCGAGCTCTACAAGGCGGTCGCGGTGCTGATGTAGCTCGTAGATGTCAGCGATACTGCGCAAGAACCTATGGTTGACGAGCTGGTCGACAACCCGCTCTCCCATGCCCTGAATGTCCATAGCACGACGAGAGGCGAAATGCTCAATGCGGCGCCGTATCTGCCAGGGGCACTCCAAGTGGTCGCAGTAGTAGTCAACCTCTCCGAGTGGACGGTAGAGGGGATGCTGGAGTGGACATGGACACACCTCGGGAAAGACGTACGGCTGGGCTTCGGGTGGACGCCTTTCCAAGACAACCCCGCTAACCTTGGGGATGACCTCGCCTCCTTTCTCTACGATGACGGTGTCACCAATCCGTAGGTCTAGCTTGGCGATGTAGTCTGCATTGTGGAGGGTTGCACGGCTGATGGTGGAGCCAGCCAAGAAGACGGGTTCCAATTCCGCAACAGGGGTGACCTTACCTGTGCGTCCGACTTGCAGCACGATGTCTCGCAACACCGTTGTGGCCTTCTTCGCCTCGTACTTGTAGGCAATGGCCCAGCGAGGAGCACGAGCTACGGTCCCCAATCGCTGCTGCTGGCGTAAGGAATCGACCTTCAGTACGATGCCGTCAATCTGGAAGGGAAGCTGCTCGCGAGCGGTCTCCCAGTGGTCGATGAAGGCGAAGACTTCGTCTAGGGTCTCGCAGAGCTTCCAGTGAGGATCCGTGGGGAAGCCTAATTGCCGGAGCAGTTGCAGGTTCTCGCTCTGAGAGGCGAGCTCTACTTGGTTGGAGTAAAGGTAGTAGCAGACTAGCTGGAGAGGGCGGCGGGCCACTTCACGAGGGTCCAAGAGCTTTAGCGTTCCGGCCGCTAGGTTCCGCGGGTTTGCAAATGGGCTTTCCCCAGCCTCTTCTCGCTCACGGTTGAGCCGAAGGAAGTCCTCCACGAGGAGATAGACTTCTCCGCGGACCTCGAAGGTGTGGAGAGGGCTGCCGTGGTAGCTAACGGGACGCACGCGGAGAGGGAGCTGGCGGATCGTCCGTAGGTTTTGTGTAATATCATCGCCCGTGTAGCCGTCGCCTCGACTGGCGCCAAGTACGAAGGTCCCATCGCGGTAGTGGAGGCTCACGGACACTCCGTCGTACTTGAGTTCGGCGACGTACCGATACGGTTCGCCTTCCAGGAGCTCACGGACACGCCGGTCGAACTCGAGCAGTTCCTCGCGGCTGTAGGTGTTGTCCAGAGAGAGCATCGGGATGCGATGCTGGACGCTCGGGAACTCCTTAAGTGGCTCCCCGCTGACTCGCTGGGTGGGTGAATCAGGGGTGATGAGCTCTGGGAATTCTGCCTCTAAGCGCTTGAGTTCAGCGAAGAGGGCATCGTACTCCCGGTCAGAGATCCGAGGCTGGGCCTCTACGTAGTAGTAGTAGTCGTGCAGCCGGATAAGCTCACGTAGTTCTTGGATACGTTTAGCTGCCCTCTGGCGGCGCCGTTCGCGTTGTGGTTCCTCGGGCTTGGGCTCTAAGAGGTTGAGCTGCTCTGCCATCTTGGCGGCTCAAGCAGTTAGTAGGCCTGCAAGCAAAAATACAGGGGTTAGGCACGACTGCAGTGACCGCAAGGGGTGGGGGACGGAGTAATTTTGCGCTGTCATGAGACCCATTCGCTTCATCGGGCACTGGACGCTTCGCTTCTTGGCCGGACTCGGACGCATCCTACTACTGTTGGGAAGTGTGCTGAGGTATCTCCCCCGGGTGGTGAAAGACTGGCGCTTGGTGGTTCAGCAGATGGCAGTCTTCGGAGCAGATTCGCTTCCACTGGTGCTGCTCATCGGTGGCTTCACGGGAGCTATTGCAGCCCTGCAGGCGACGAACCTCTTCGACAAGTTTAACCTGCTGGCCCTAGCGCGCCCATACCTCGGAAGCTCCATTGCAACAGTCGTCTTCACGGAGCTGACCCCGGTGCTCACCGCCTTGGTCATTGCTGGGCGTGTCGGGGGGGCGATCGCTGCTCAGATCGGTACCATGGCCGTCTCTGAGCAGTTGGACGCTTTAGAGATCATGGCGATAGACCGGGATCGGTACTTAGGAATGCCACGTGTTGTGGCGGCGCTAACGATGATGCCGGTCTTAGCGGTGTTCTCCAACGTCATCGCAATCTTTGGAGCCTTGGCGCTGACGGTGCTGAAGTTTGATATCTCGCCGGCGCTCTTCTTCGAGTCCATCCAGCGATTCTTCCGGACGTCCGAGGTAGTGATAGGGTTGGTCAAATCGGCGGTGTTCGGTGGTGTGACCGCCCTCATCGGCTGTGCTGAGGGCTTTGCTACAACGGGTGGGGCTGAAGGGGTGGGACGGAGTACCGTCCGAGCTTTCACAACGTCTGCAGCGACGATCCTGGTGCTGGATGCTCTGTTTGGATATGTGCTGTAACCTAGGGAAGAGGACGCGGGATGCCAATTGGGGACCTCCCTAAAGCGTTCCCTCGACGTCTGCGGCACCACGGGAGTCCTTACCTCTACATCCCGCTGCACCAGCTTCGCATCCGTCCGCCCGGATATCCTCCAGTGCCGGAACGGTTAGAGTGGAGCCAGCTCTTCGCTTCTGGAGAACCTCCGCTCAACCTGGATGTCGGCTGTGGTGAGGGGAGCTTTCTGCGGGAGTTCGCTCGTCAGCATCCGCAGGAGAACATCTTGGGGATAGAGGTACGCAGGGTGTTGGTGGAACAGCTCTCGGAGATGCTTCACCGAGAGGGACTTCCAAACGCTGCAGTACTCTGGTACAGCATCGTCAACGGTCTGCCGTTCATAGACGATGGCAGTGTGGCCCGCATCTTCGTGCTGTTTCCCGATCCATGGCCGAAGAAGCGGCACCACAAGCGGCGAATGCTGACTCCCTTCGTGCTGCAGGAGTTCGCGCGGGTCTTGCGCCCCGATGGGCTTCTGTATATCGCCACAGATTTCCCCGCACTGGATGAGCACCATCGCCAAGTGCTGCAGGATACTGGCTACTTCGATTACGAGTACGTCACAGACGACGCTGACTGGGGGCTGCCCCTGACGGACCGTGAGGAATCTTGCCGCCGCCGTGGGATCCCGTACGTTCGGATGCGTTGCTGGAAGCGATGCCCAGTGGACTGACGGCAGAGCTGGTGCTGGTAGCTTACCAACATGGCTACTTCCCGATGGCTGATCCCGAGACACGGGAGGTCTTCTTCTACTCGCCCGATCCCAGAGCCATCATTCCGCTGGATGGCGTCAGCATCTCCCGATCACTACGGCAGACTTTACGGAGAGGGGACTACGAGGTTCGCTTCAACACAGCCTTTGAGGCCGTCATCCGTGGCTGTGCTGAGCGTCCCCAGTCTTGGATTTCGGAAGAGCTCATCGCTGTCTACGCGGAGCTCCATGCAATGGGGTTTGCCCACTCTGTGGAAGCTTGGTACGGTGACCTGTTGGCAGGCGGACTCTATGGGGTCGCACTCGGAGGGGCTTTTTTCGGGGAGTCCATGTTCACGCGCCGCCCAGATGCTTCCAAAGTTGCGTTCGTAGCCTTGGTGGAGCGGTTGCGACAGCGTGGGTTTGTGCTGTTGGATGCACAGTACAGCAACCCCCATACCCAACGCTTAGGGGCGCTTGAAATTCCGCGGAGTGAGTACCTGCGGCGACTCGAGTGTGCGCTGCGACTTCGGTGCCGATTCGCCGACTGAGGATGCTTTTTGCCACCGCCAGCGATGCCGCCACGACGGCACGAGTGGACGTTCCTCTTGCCACGCCAGAGATGGTAGAGACCACTCTGCTGGGCGTTCGCCGATGAGCGGCTCTGGAACGTACTCGCCGTAGATCTTGCCTAGCCACCGTGCTGTCTGCAAGCTGTCGTCGTAGAGGACAAGCTCGACTCTGTCAGCGCTGTTTCGGAAGAGGCCCGCTGGGACGCCGTCCGAATCGTAGTGCCAATACACCGTTCGGGTGTTCCCAACGGCATGCAGCTCGGCAAGGGAGTCGCTTAGCCGGCGGAGGCTGACGGAATCAGCCTTTAGCTGGTGCATGCGTAGGGTCGTGTCAATGCGGATGCGCAGTCGAGCGTTTCCGTAGCCATGCAGGATCGAGAATTGCCCTCCTTGGAGGAACACAGCGATGCTGTCGGCTTTGAGCTCCGCCGCGCCATACCAGACAGTGGGGTCGCCACTCAATGTGACGTGTCCCGAGTCCTCCTCCCACAGCACTCTACTTGCTCGGGCGGCCCAGAGGGTATCCCGCACGATGCTTGCCGACCCTTCAGCTCGTAGGTGGTTCCCTGTGCTGTCTCGCCGGAGGAGTATGGTCGCTGCTGTGAGCCAAACGGTGTCGTGGGCTGCCGTATCCAATTGCCGAAGGATGGCGGAGCCGGCCAGACGTATCTGACTGCTCTGCGGCAAGTACGTTATGGTGTCGGCTTCGGCTGAAAGATGTCCTGAAGGGCTTTCAGCATACCCTCCGCCCCAAGAGTGGGAGACTCCGGTAGCGCGGTGATAGCGCAAAGTATCGGTCCAGAGAGTTACCGTCTCATCTCGGTAGAGCACGTCTGTGACGAGGAGAAGCTCTCGCTGAGCGATGTTGTAGAAGCCCCACCGAGCCCGAACGGAACGACTGTCCTGGCGGATTTCCGCCCCTTGTTCAGCAACAGCCGTAGCTGCTGCGGGATCGTAGATGATGAGAGGGGCGGTAATTCGGAGCCCGTCCTGCTCCAGACGGACATTGTGTCGTAGGACGACGAGGCCAGTAGCGATGTACTGCAGGGCCGTGCCACAGCGGAGGGTAGCGTTCCCTTGTTGGAGCCACACGTTGCCGATGAGCTCTCGCACGTCTCCGCTATCTGACGGCCGTACGGCGAAGGCATCAGCGTGGTGGAGGATGACTGGTAAGGGCGGTCCGATGGGACGATCCTGACCATAGAGCGCCGGAGAGAGGAGCAGAAGGAGTCCTATGCTGCCTGTTCGCAACCGCACAGTCGCTCTACTACGGGCAGTGCTTCCCCAACTACGTAGAAGGAGCCAACGATGAGCGTCGGACATTCCCGTTCCCATGCCCGTCGGGCAGCCTCCGCAACACTCGGAATAACCTCAATCGAGGAGAACCCACAACGGGAGGCCACAGTTGCCAACTGCTCTGCTGGCACAGCCCGCTCCGTTGCAGGGGAGCAAGCAATCAAGTGGCTAGTGTGGGGGGCCAAAAGGCGGAGCATGCTCTCGTAGTCTTTGTCGGCCATAGCTCCGAAGACGAGCTGCCAGCGTGTCGAGGAGTAGCCATGGAGGTCCAACGCTTGCAGTAGGGCAGAGATTCCACCAGGATTATGGGCGACGTCTACAACGAGCGGTGGAGAGAGACGTAGAGGTTCTATGCGTGCTCGGAGACCTCCCCATTGACGGACGTGCCGGAGCCCTTCTGCAAGGGCTGCTCCCTCAACGGGAAACATTGGGGCTAAGAGCTCTCGGATGGATAAGACGATCGCTAAGTTCCACGCTTGGTGCTCGCCAGCAAGCGGAAGTACGAGCTCCCCAATCTCGGGCAGGAATACAAGCTGTTCCAGCGTTGGGAGGGCCTGGAGGCGCTTTGGCACTGCTTGCGGGATGACGACTTGGCGTGCCTGGGCTTCGTAGGCCCACTGAGTTAAGAGCCCGCGGAGTCGTGGATCGCGCTCGCCGATGACGACGGCACTATCAGGCTTGACGATGCCAATCTTCTGCCAGGCAATCTCTTCGAGCGTGGAGCCCAAAAACTGCTGGTGGTCGTAGTCGATGCTCGTGACAACAGCAACAGCGGAAGAGATGACGTTTGTAGCGTCGTACCGTCCGCCCATACCGACTTCCACGACGGCGATGTCGATTCCGTGCTCGGCGAAGAGTTGAAAGGCCAGGGCCGTGGTGACTTCGAAGAAGGTAGCCCCAAGGCTCTCGGCCGTTTCCAGCAGCGGAGGAAGCCATTCTGCAATGGCTTCGTCAGATGCTGGAATCCCACCGATGCGGATGCGTTCCGAGAAGTGACACACATGCGGCGACGTGTAGAGTCCAACGCGGTAGCCTTGGGCCTGCAGGATGGAAGCCGTCATAGCGCAAACGCTTCCCTTCCCGTTCGTCCCCGTTACGTGGATGGACGGGTAGCGGTGATGGGGGTTACCAAGCCGGTCCAGCAGGGCTGTTATCCGATCCAATCCCGGGCGAATGCCAAAGCGATGGAGTCGGTAGAGGCGCTGGAGTAGGGTGGAGAGAGTAGCGGACATTTCGCTCGCTAGTAAGCTCTGCACAGGCTTGCGAAATTACCGTAGGGGTTGCTGCAGGGGGCTCGTCGGCAAGTTGTAATTTTGTTTACCTGCTCCAGCATAGGTCGGCGCGTAGCGCAGCCTGGTAGCGCACTACCTTGGGGTGGTAGGGGTCGTGGGTTCAAATCCCGCCGCGCCGACATAGGAGTAAGAAGCGGGTAGATGCGTTTCCCGCTGCATGCCTACGGTTTCCTGCGGCTTGCCGTCGTCTCCCCTGAGCTCCGAGTGGCAGATGTCTCCTACAACGTTAGCCGCATCGTAGAGGCACTCCGTGTCGCTGCCCATGAGGGCGCACACATTGCGCTCTTTCCAGAGCTGAGTCTGACGGGCTATACGTGTGGGGATCTCTTCTACGAAGCCGCTCTGCGTCGTGCTGCGTGGGAGGGACTCCAAGAGCTGCTGCCAGTCACGCAGGAGCTGGAGCTCGTTGCCGTCGTGGGGTTACCGATAGAGCTCGGGGGACGTCTCTTCAACTGCGCAGCAGTGCTGGCACAGGGCCGCCTGGCAGGTTGTATCCCGAAGACGTACCTGCCGAACTACGGGGAATTCTATGAGCGGCGCTGGTTTGCCTCTGCGATGGAGTGCCCCCATACCACCCTCCCCGCGGAAGGGGTAGAGGTTCCCTTTGGGACGGACCTCCTTTTCCCCGTGGAGAATCTGCCGGGTGCGGTCCTTGGGGTAGAACTCTGCGAGGACCTCTGGGTGCCGCAGCCTCCAAGCGGGGATATGGCCGTAGCGGGGGCAACGGTGATTCTAAATCTCTCCGCTAGTAACGAGGTGCTTGGAAAGGCTGCTTACCGACGGCTGCTGGTGCAGTCTCAGTCAGGGCGTTGCATTGCTGCTTACGCCTATGTCTCCGCTGGGGCATGGGAGTCCACAACAGATCTGGTCTTCGCTGGGCATAGTCTTGTTGCGGAGAACGGCATCCTGTTAGCGGAGAGTGAACGGTTCACTTTCCGTCGGCAGGTCATCCTCGTGGATGTAGATGTCGAGCGTCTCGTCCACGACCGCCTGACGAATACGACTTTCACGGCCTCGCAGCCGAGGCGGAACTACCGTCTTGCTCCTATTCGAGTTGCAGAACGGTGGGCAGAGCGGTTGTTCCGGCCGCTCTCTGCAACCCCGTTCGTACCAGCAGAGGAGCATGAGCGAGGACGCCGGGCAGAGGAGATCTTCACCCTTCAGACGCGCGGGCTGGCCCGACGGCTCCTCTACCTGGGGGAGAACGTAGGTGTCGTCGTCGGAGTCTCGGGAGGCCTAGACTCCACATTGGCGCTGTTGGTCTGCACTGCTACAATGGACCTCCTTGGGCGAGAGAGAACCCGAGTCCACGCTGTCTCTATGCCTGGTCCCGGCTCCACCCAGCGGACCCAGCGGAACGCACAGCGATTGGCCCAAGCCTTGGGGGTGACGCTGCATGTCATTCCCATTACGGAAGCCGTCCACCAGCATCTGCGTGCTATCGGGCATCCGGAGGAGGTGCTGGACGTCACGTACGAGAATGTCCAGGCTCGTGAGCGCACTCAAATTCTTTTCGACCTGGCCAACCGACTCGGCGCGTTGGTGGTGGGGACGAGCGACCTTTCGGAGTTAGCATTGGGTTGGTCCACATACGGTGGGGACCATCTCTCCGCCTATGGGGTCAACGCGGGCCTGCCCAAGACGTTGGTGCGTTACGTCGTGGAGTGGTGTGCACGTACCCTCTTTTCGGGAGAAGTCGCAGAGATTCTGTACGACATCCTCTCCACGCCGATCTCTCCAGAACTACTCCCGCCAGCCGATGGGGACCGGATTCGGCAGCAGACGGAACAAGTCCTGGGGCCGCTGGAGGTTCACGATTTCATTCTCTTCCACATGGTGCGCTACCATTTCTCGCCGCGCAAGATTTTCCTGCTAGCCCGATTGGCTTTTGGCAAGCGGTATCGAGAGGAGCAGCTCTTGGAGTGGATGCGCCTCTTCTACCAGCGCTTCTTTGCCAACCAGTTCAAGCGCTCGTGTTTGCCCGATGGACCGAAGGTTGGGACAGTTGCCCTTTCGCCTCGTGGAGACTGGCGCATGCCGAGCGACGCAGAGGCTGCCGTATGGCTGGCGGAGATAGCGGCTCTGCAGCCGGAGACGGTCTGAAGCTATTCCCGAAGGGCTCCCGAGAGGATACCGCGTAGGAAAGTCTTGCGGAAAGCCAAGAAGAGCACGAGCGCCGGCAGGGCAGCAATTGCGGCGCCTGCCATGAGATGACCCCAGTCCACGGTCTGCTTGCTGATGTAGAACGCAAGCCCTACGGGTAGCGTTCGCCGCGCCTCCGATTGGGTGAACAGGAAGGGAAAGAGGAAGGCGTTCCAGTGGCTCAGGAACGTCGTTAACCCCACCATGAGGAGGACAGGCCGTGCCAGCGGGAAGACGATACGAAAGAGAATAGCCCATGGTCCGGCTCCGTCTAGCCGAGCGGCGTCCTCTATGTCTGGCGGGAGAGCTGCAATGTATTGCCGAACCATGAAGATGCTCAGTCCGGTGACGAGCCATGGGATGATGAGCGCCCAGTAGGTATCAATCCAGCCAAGAGCGACCATCAGTCGGTAGAGGGGGAGCATGAGGACATGGGCAGGGATGAGCAGTACAGCAAGCACAGACGCCTCTACGACGGGTTTACCAGGGAAACGATACCGTGCTAGTGCGTAGCCAGCCATGAAGCCAAAGAGGAGGTTTCCGGCCGTAACCGCTGTGGAGACGAGAAGGGAGTTGAGGACGTACTGGCCAACGGCAGTGGTGCTCAAGAGGTTGATGTAGTTCTCCAGCGTGAGCGGTGCCGCCAGTAGCTCCCCAAGGGTGCTGTACTGCTCTGGATAGCGCCGTAAGGAAAGCAGCACCATCCAGCCAAAGGGAAAGAGCATACTCAAAGCGACCCATCCAAGCAGGGCGTAGAGTCCTGCCCTAGGGAGCCACGTAGAGCCGATGCGCATAGATGTAGTCTCGGACGGTATCTGGAACGACGTAGCGGATGGAGAGGCCACGTGCTAAACGAGAACGAATGTCGGTGGAAGAGATGGCCAGCAAGGGTACCTCCAAGATGATGGCCTCCAAGAGGCCAAGCGTCATCAGGTGTTGGCGTAACTCGGATTCGTCCACCCCAGGACGTGGGGCGATGCAGAGCCGGACCTGCTGGGCGATTTCACGCCAACGATGCCAAAGGTGGAACTCCATCGCCTGATCGGCCCCTAAGAGAAGGAAGAGCTCTGCTGTAGAGAATCTCTGTCGGAATTCGGCAATCGTGTCCACCGTATACGAAATCCCTCCTCGGCGGATTTCGCAGGCCTCAGTGCAGAACCGTGGATGCTCTCTCGTGGCGAGCTGTACCATAGCGAGTCGGTGTTCAGCCGGTGCCAATTCGGAGTTGGCGGATGGCTTGAGCGGCGGATGAGCTGCGGGGACGAAATAGCAGCTCTCGAGTCCGAGTTGTTCCACGAATCGGTCCGCAACGACAAGGTGGGCGATGTGGATCGGGTTGAAACTGCCACCGAAGATGCCGATTCGCGGCATTCACGCTTCGGTCGTTACCGCTCTGCCCAAGGGGAAGGCGCTACGCCGGAGTGCGTGCACGACGTTTAGTGGGACGTAGCCATGAGTAGGCTTGCAGCGGGCCTCGAATTCCTCGCGGAACTTCGTAACGAAGCCCCGGACAGCCCATGCTGCAGCGTCCGCCAGAGCGCAGATGGTATGGCCCTCCATCTGGTTGCAGATGTCTACGAGCAGGTCAACGTCTTGCGTAGTGGCCTCCCCGGCAACAAAGCGGGCTAGGATCTTTTCAAGCCACCCACAGCCCTCGCGGCAGGGAGTGCACTGCCCACATGACTCGTGGTGGTAGAAGCGAGCGATTCGCCAGGTGACGCGCACAATGTCCGTGTCTTCATCCATCACGATGATTCCTGCCGTCCCGATATGGGTACCCAACTGCTTGAGCGACTCCTCGTCCATACGTACCCCCTCGATCTCATCGCCTCGTAACGGCGGCATAGAGCTTCCACCAGGGATGACAGCCTTAACCCTCTTGCCGTTTGGAATGCCGCCGCCGACATCGAAGAGAAGCTCTGTCAGGAAGGTGCCTGTCGGGAGCTCGTAGACCCCGGGACGGTTGATGTGCCCACTGAGTCCATAGAGAATGGTGCCTGGATGACCAGGAGCGCCAATTTGAGCGTAAGCTGCGCCACCCATGCGAATGATTGGGGGGACAGCGGCAATCGTCTCGACGTTGTTGATAGTCGTCGGCATACCCCACAGACCGCGCTGGGCAGGGAAGGGGGGTTTGAAGCGAGGATAGCCCCGCTTGCCCTCAATGGACTCCATCAGCGCTGTCTCCTCCCCGCAGATGTAGGCGCCTGCGCCTTTGTGGAGAACGATGCCTAAGCTATAGCTGGTCCCAAAGGTCTGGCGCATCCGCTCGCCAACGAGCCCGCGGTCGTAAGCCTCCCGGAGAGCCTGCTCTAACAGCCGATACCATCGGTGGTACTCGCCCCGGATGTACACGAACGCCTTGGTGATGCCCATAGCGTAGCCGGCGATCAGGATGCCTTCTAGTAGCTGATGGGGGTTGAACTCCAGGATCTGCCGGTCCTTGAAAGAGCCTGGCTCGGATTCGTCAGCGTTAACAACCAAGTACTTGGGCCTACTGGAGTCTTTCGGCATGAAGCTCCACTTCAGTCCCGTTGGGAAGCAAGCACCTCCACGTCCCCGGAGTCCAGAACGCTTGACTTCTTCAATGACTTCTTCCGGCGTCATCCTCAGGGCTTTGCGGAAGGCCTCATACCCTCCGTGCTGGAGGTAGACCTCTAGGCGGTGGAGGTTCGGGATGTCAGGCAACAGCAGCTTTGGCGTCTGTCCCATAGCCATGCAAGGGCACGAGATACCGTCCACAAATATATCGCTTCGCCATGAGCTCCTCAAGGAGGAATGTCATCTGCGTAGAGGGGCCCGGACTCTGTAATGACGACATCTAATTGGACGTCGTGAGGCGCGTGCGGGATGAATCCCACAGCCTGGACAGAAAAGGCCAGCCCAACGCGGCGGGCTCGGACGCGCCGAAGGAAGCGGTCGTAGTACCCCTGTCCATAGCCTAAGCGGTAGAGCTGTCGGTCATAGGCGACAACGGGGACAATAACGACGTCGGCTGGTGAAAGACCGAGCGCTTCTGCCGTCATCCACTCGGTTGGCGGGACATCTGGCTCCGGAATCCCCCAGCGGTTGTAGCGGAGACGGAGAGGAAGCCGGAGCCATGCGTGGAGCAGTTCAGGTTGGCCTTCTACGACAATTGGGACCGCCACCCGTTTCCCTAAGTCCAGAAGGCGTTGGCAGAGCGTGTGGGTATCTACCTCTGTGCCGAAAGAGAAGTAAGAGTGGACGATGGCAGCCTCCCGTACCCAGGGGTGAGCGAGTACGAGGCTGCAAATCTGCTCGGAGAACCGCTGACGCAGTTCTTTCGGTAGAGCGGCACGTCGTTGGAGTGCCTGCTGGCGAAGTTCTGCTTTGCTTGGGGCGTTCATCGCTGTGCCGCCACGTACCGGACTCTTGGAAGCTGAGCAAGCCCAGTCCCTACCAGGATGAGAGCGGCACCAAAGAGTTCCCGCACAGTGAAATGCTCGCTCAAAGCTATCCAGGCGATCACACTTGCAATCAAGGGTTCAAGGGCATAGATGAGTGTTGCACGGAAGGGTGTAGTGTAACGCTGGTAGTGCGTTTGTAGTAGCATGGCAGTCAGGGAGGCTAGGAAGGCAGTGTAGGCGAGAGCAAGGAGGAGAGCTGGAAGGAAGCTCCAGTTGGGGTGGAGAGGAAAGGCGGGACTCCCGGCCGCAGCAGCGATTCCATAAGCCGCGAAGCCAGCCAGGGCAGTGACGGCAAGCTGGACGAACGTCAAACGGAGGCTATACCCTAGGGCGCTGGAACCGGAACGCGTGAAAGAGTCTAGCGCTACGATGTATAACCCCCAGAAGAGTGTGCTGAGGATTGTCAGTACGTCTCCAAGATTCCACCCCTCCAGGCTGGGAGCTGTCAACTGCCAAAGCCCAACGAGTGTCATGCCAGCTCCGAGCCATTCCCATCCCGAAATCCGACGATGCTGGAACAATAGCTGGAAGCCAGGGACGAGAGCGAGTGTTGTTCCTGTGATGAATGCCGATCGGGAGGCTGTTGTGTAGAGCAGTCCCGCTGTCTGCAGTAGGAACCCTCCGGCTAACAGAATCCCCAGAATCCCTCCATGCCGTAGCGCTGTGACTTCCCAGCGGTGGAATGAACCATGCCAAAGGATGAGCAGGCCAACTGTCGCTAAGAGGAACCGAAGGCCGATGAAGAGGAAGGGGGAGATATGGGCAATGATCCCTTTGACGACCACAAATGTCCCAGCCCAGATGAACGTGATGCCGAGCAAGATGAGCTCAGCCTTCCACGCGGGGACGCTTTGTGGCATGAGTTGCTGGTTCAATAGCTGCCGAGGGGCACAAGTCCCGAAGGATACAGATAGCACATCGCGGGCGGTGGGCCTTACAGACGTTTCTCCCGTGGGCAATCATGAGGTGGGTGAACTGCACCCACTCTGACTTCGGGACTAGCTCCATCAGGCGGTATTCAATTCGTTCGCGATTGTTTGTGGTGACGAATCCCAACCGTTGGACTAGCCGGGCAACGTGGGTATCGACGACGATACCCTGAGGCTCGAAGAATTCGCCCAGCACGACATTGGCAGTCTTTCGCCCGACGCCCGGTAGACTTGTGAGCTCTTCCAGAGTCTTTGGAACTTCGCCTCCAAAACGTTCCAGAAGAGCTTGGCAGCACTCTCGGATGTGGCGTGCCTTGGACTTGTAGTACCCCGTTGGATAGATGTCCCGCTCGAGCTCCTCAACGGGCACTCGTAAGTAATCCTCCGGGGTGCGGTACTTCTGGAAGAGGCTCTCTGTTACCTGGTTGACCCGTTCGTCGGTGCACTGGGCGGAGAGGATTGTCGCAATCAGCAGCTCGAACGGAGACTGGTAACGTAGTTGGATGCGTGCTTCAGGATACTCAGCGCGGAGACGGCGGAGTACTTCTGCCATCCGTGCGCGCTCGGGGTCTTCTGCAGGTCGGTGCTGCTCCATGGACTACTCTGCAGTGAGCGACATGCCGTAACGAGTACACAAGGAGTCAGGCGTTGTACGGTAGTAGCGGTAGGTCGGGAAGTTGACGCGGGCAATCCGTGCGCCGGCAGCGCAGGCTTTTTGGTAGAAGGCTGCATCGTCGGCAAATCGGAGTTGAGGATAGCCGATCTCCAAAGCTAAGGTCCGACGCACAACGAAGGTCCCTCCGACAGCGCACTCGCTGATGTGAATCCACCGCCGAAGGTCATTCCGGTCAGGCACAAATGGGGGACCGATGACTTCTACACCCCCAAGGAGGAAGTCTACCTGCGGATGCTGCTGTAGGTACTCAGCTCGTAGGCTGAGGTGTGTGGGGTGATATTCGTCGTCGGAGTCCAGGAACGTGATGAACTCTCCACGGGCACGGAGGATGCCGTAGTGTCGTGCAGCCCCGGGACCGCGATGAGCCGTTCGATAGAAGCGGAAGCGCGGGTCCTCCTGTGCTAGGAGAGCTACAAGGAATGGGGTGACATCCGTTCCGCCATCATCTATGACGAGAGCTTCCCAGTGCTGCCACTGTTGCCGTAAGAGGGATCGGAGGGCACGAAGGAACAAACGGGCTCTGTTGCGTGTACACAGGATGACGGAGAAGAATGGTGTCGACGAGGGGTGCACGGTCTGGGGAGCTTCTGTCCTTGGGGCCTTCGCTACTGCTCCGTTTCCCATGGCGGAGGATCTCCGTCCCAGTTCGGGGGTAGCAGAATTGGAGTAAAGGCGGGATTCGTGCGGTTGCTGTCCCGCACAGTGCGTGCTAACTGCTGACGATATGCCACTACCTTCTCCATCAGCTCAGGACGCTCAGTCGCGAGGATTTGGATAGCAAGCAATCCCGCATTCCGTCCTGCTCCAATCGCAACGGTTGCAACAGGGACTCCTGCTGGCATCTGTACAATCGAGAGCAGAGAATCCTGGCCCTGAAGGTGCCGTGACGGGACAGGGACTCCGATAACGGGTAATGGCGAGAATGCTGCCAGCATTCCCGGGAGATGTGCCGCGCCTCCAGCACCTGCGATGATGACCTTTAATCCCCGGGAGTGGGCCGTCTTGCCGTACCACGCCATATCCCACGGGGTTCGATGGGCCGAAAGCACTCGCATTTCGTATGGGACGCCGAACTCCTGGCAGACGGCAGCAGCCTCTTGCATGACGACCAGGTCAGATTCGCTCCCCATAACAATTCCAACCAGTGGAGTCTGCATCTCAGCTTCTGAGGCTTGGTTCCATGCAGTAGCGGCGAGCAATCCCTAAGAGGGCATCCTGCCCCAAACCTGTTCGAGCTGACGTCGGCAAGACCTCGACAACATACCGGCAGCGTTGCAGGAGGGACTCCAGCTGCTGCTTACGCTGTAGAACGGCGGTCTGCGACACCTTGTCGCATTTCGTTAGTACAACGACGAATGGACGGTGGTGGTTTTCTGCTAGTTCCATAATTGCCATGTCCCACGGAGTCGGGTCGTGTCGGCAATCCACCAAGACGCAGACGAGGCGGAGTTGTTGACGTTGCTCAAGGTATGAGCGAATAAGCTGTGTCCACGACCGGCGCTGTGTCCGTGCGACTGCTGCATAGCCTACTCCGGGGAAATCGACCCATAGCCACTGGTTCTCGACCAGGTAGAACATTGCCACACGTGTACAGCCGGGCGTTCGACTCACGCGGGCCAATCGCCGCTGCGCTACCAGGGAGTTCAACAGAGAAGACTTCCCAACATTAGAACGCCCGACGAAGGCAACCTCTGGGTAGGAGGTCTCAGGGAACTGCTTCACAGAGGTGGCACAAGCATACAGGCGCGCGTGGACCCTTACCCCATCGGGGCTTGGAAAGAGCCCGCTATGAAGCTCTCGAGCTTTGGGCCTCGCTGGTTTCCGTCGCGGCCCAGTCAACCAGCTCTATCATCGCCATCCGGGAGCCGTCCCCACGTCGATAGCCTCCCAGCTTGATGATTCGGGTATATCCTCCTGGGCGGTCTATCACCTTCGGTGCGACGGCTCCGAAGAGCTCCTGGATGGCTTTTTTGTCGCGAATGAAGCGACCAACCATCCGGCGTTGATGGAGATCTACGGTCCACCCTTCGGGTAGTTGCTGTTGCTGCTCTCGAATGGCAGCCCGCTTGGCACGGGTGATGAGGCGCTCAACGAAAGGCCGTAGTGCCTTGGCTTTTGCTTCTGTCGTTACGATACGTTTGTGCAGGATGAGGGCAGTTGCCAAGTGGGTCAGTAGAGCCTTGCGGTGAGATGCCGTCCGTTTGAGCTTCCAGACCTTATCCCGGTGGCGCATGGGCTGTTCTCCACGTGGTAGGACTTATCGGGCCTTCTCCTCCAGTTCCTCAGGAGTCATTCCCAGTCGTAATCCGTAGAGCTCAAGGGCATGCTGGATTTCCTCTACAGCCCGCGGTCCAATGCCTCGCTCGCGTTGCAGCTCCTGGGGCTGCCACCGAACGAGTTCGCTAACAGTCTTAATCCCAAGGGAGAGCAATCGGTTGAGTGTCCGAGCGCTCAGCCCCAAATGTTCCACAGGTGTTGTCAGCAATGCTGTTGCAGGAGCTGCTCCTGTCGCTTCTACTTCAGCTGGAGCGGGACGGGCCTCTTCTTCTGGAGCCATCACCGCTGGGATCGTGAAGAAGAGCTGCAGGTGCTGCTGTAGGAGCTGAGCTGCTTGGCGAACAGCATCCTGTGCAGTAATACCGCCGTCGGTCCGGACTTCGAGGATGAGTTTGTCGTAGTCCGTCCGCCGCCCAACTCGGAAGGGCTCAACGTGGAAAGCAACCTGCCGGATAGGGGAGAAGAGCCCGTCAATGGTGAGCATCCCTACTGGAGCATCCTCTAAGACAATTTCTTCTGCCGGCACGTATCCGCGTCCTCGGACGATACGCAGTTCCGCCTCAATCTTGCCATCCTCAGCTATGGTAGCGATGTGGTGCTCTGGATTGAGCACTTCGATCTCAGAGGATGCCCGCTGGATGTCAGCGGCAGTCCACTCGGTTGGCCCTTGCAGGTTGAGACGGACTCGGACGGGGCGGTCCGGCATTAGCATGCGGAGCCGTACCTGCTTGAGGTTAAGCAGGATTTCCATGACGTCCTCGACGACTCCGGGCAGGGTCTGGAACTCATGCTGAACCCCACTGATCCGTACTCCAACGATCGCAGCCCCGGGTATGGAAGAGAACAGCACGCGCCGGAGGGCGTTTCCAAGGGTTGTCCCATAGCCGCGCTCCAACGGCTGGAGAATGAAGCGAGCATGCGTGGGGGTAGAAGTAGGGTCTATGAGGATACGCTCTGGCATGAGCAGCTCTGTAGCCATTGCTGCGGGGGGGTTAGTGGTACCTTATCACGTTAGACGCGCCGCCGCCTCGGTGGCCGGCAGCCGTTGTGGGGGATTGGAGTAGCATCCACAATGGAGAGGATCTCTAGGCCAGCCTGAGCGACTGCTCGGATAGCCGCTTCCCGACCAGCCCCAGGCCCTTTGACGATGACGTCTACCTTCCGGAGGCCCATGTCGTAAGCTTCCTTAGCTGCCCGCTCCGCTGCCAACTGCGCTGCGTAGGGGGTGCTCTTCTTGGTCCCTCGGAATCCAACTCGCCCTCCAGAGGACCAGGTGAGGACATTGCCGTAAGGGTCGGTAACCGTGACGATGGTGTTGTTGAACGTAGCCTGAATATACACCCGACCGTGGGTGTCGGTAACAGTCTTCTTCTTTGTACGCTTGCCCTTTGGAGCAGCCATATCCCGTTCCCGTGCTGATGAGACTACTTCTTGACAGCCTTCTTCTTCCCAGCGACCGTCTTCCGCTTCCCCTTACGAGTTCGGGCATTCGTGCGCGTACGCTGTCCTCGGACGGGCAGCCCCATTCGGTGGCGGAGACCACGGTAGCAGCCGATGTCTATGAGGCGCTTGATGTTCATTTGGACTTCGCTTCGGAGCTGCCCTTCTACTTTGTAGTCCTGGACGACCGAGCGAAGACGAGCAATTTCTGCGTCGGTCCACTCCATAACCTTCTTCATCGGGTCCACGTTCGCTCGGTGCAGTACCTCTAACGCCCGTGTCCGGCCAATACCGTAGATGTAGGTCAGTGCGATGAAGCCTCGCTTGTTCTTCGGCAGGTCTACTCCAGCGATCCGTGCCATCGGTGTTCCCTTCCCTCAGTAGCTCAACCTTGCCGCTGCTTGAAGCGTGGATTCTTCTTGTTGATGATGTAGATGCGCCCCTTCCGGCGCACAACCTTGTCGTCGGGACTGCGGCGCTTGACGGAAGCTTGAACCTTCATGGTCGCTCTACCAGGACCTGTTCCTACTTATACCGGTAGATGATGCGTCCCTTCGTCAGGTCGTAGGGGGATAGCTCCAGTGTGACACGGTCTCCCGGCAGGATCTTGATGTAGTGCAGTCGCATCTTGCCAGAGATGTGGGCAATCACTTTATGACCGTTGTCCAACCTGACAACGAACTGTGTTCCTGGCAAGGTCTCTTCGACAACACCGTCGACACGAATCGGCTGTTCCTTCGGCATGACTTACCAGTGAGTTAGGACGATTGGGGGCGACGCCACTAGGACAGTATGTTCAAAGTGTGCTGCTAGTGAGCCATCAGCAGTGTAGACAGTCCATCCATCGGCGGCAACACGAACGTCGGGTAGGCCTACAGCGACCATGGGTTCGATGGCAATCGCTTGGCCCGAACGCAGACGCTCGTTCGGGAAGCGCCACCGTAGGTTGCCTGTTGGGACAAAGTTTGGGATTGATGGGGCCTCATGGAGGCGCCGACCAATCCCATGGCCTGTAAGCTCCCGTATGACGGAGCAATTGTGACGCTCAACGTGGTGCTGAATTGCAGCAGCGACATCGTAGACGCGGTTTCCTGGCGTTGCTTGCTCAATCCCTAACCATAAAGCCTCCTCCGTCACTTGGAGAAGGCGCTCTGCCTCTGCGGAGATGGAGCCAATCCCAACAGTAAAGGCAGCGTCGGCGTAGTAGCTCCCCTTTCGGACTCCGCAATCTACGGAAACGATCTGCCCCTCTTGCAGTTGCCGTTCAGCGCTTGGCATTCCGTGTACGACCTCGTGGTCGATCGAGATGCAGAGAGTGTAGGGGTAGCGGCGCCCTTCTACTACGTACCCCTTGAAGGCAGGTTCTGCGCCCTGAGAGCGTATTAGCTCTTCCGCAAGTTGATCCAGTTCTAGCGTGCTTTTTCCTGGACGAAGCTCTTTGCGGATCTGCTGTAGAACGGTGGAGAGCACATGGGCTGCCTGCTCTAGGCCTTGGTACCTGGAAGTCAGTATTGCCGGGAAAGACCTCATTAGTAACCTCGGACTACGCCGACGCCTCGGCCTCGGAGTCGACCGCTCTTCATGAATCCGTCGTAGTGTCGCATGAGTAGATGTGACTCAATCTGCTGCAGTGTATCGAGGGCAACCCCGACGATGATGAGGAGACTTGTCCCTCCAAAGAATGAGGCTAACTCAGAGGGGACACTCAGCACATTGTGCACGAAGACCGGCAGAATAGCCACAACGGCTAGGAAGAGTGCTCCCGGCAACGTAATCCTCGTTAGGACTCGGTCTATGTATTCAGCAGTTGGGGCTCCTGGACGAATGCCAGGGATGAAGCCGCCTTGCTTCTTGATTGTGTCTGCAACCTCCCGTGGGTTGAACACAATGGCCGTGTAGAAGTAGGCGAAGAAGACAATCATGACGCTGTACAGGATTGCATACAGGAAGGAGCGCTCACTGAATAGAGCGGCCAGAGTTTCCAGGAATCGGCTTTCGGGGAAGAAGGTGTAGATGGTCGCAGGAATGAAGAGGATTGCCTGTGCAAACACGATCGGCATCACACCTGCGGAATTGACACGTAGGGGGAGGTATTGGGTTGTCCCGCCGTAAACCTTGCGGCCTACTACGCGGCGGGCATACTGCACAGGGATGCGCCGGATGCCTTGGGTAACGTAGACCACAGCCGTTACAATTCCCGCCAGCAGGGCCAAGAGGATGATGTCAGTTACCCACAGTCGAGAACCAACGCTGATGAGCTGGATCTCTTGGGCGATTGCCACCGGTAATGCGGCAATAATCCCGATGAAGAGGATCAACGAGATGCCGTTGCCAATCCCCCGCTCTGTAATCTGTTCCCCGAGCCACATAAGGAAGATGGTCCCAGCAGTCATAAACACGATGGCGCTGAGAGTAAAGCCAATGCCCGGATGGGGAACGACAGGGCCGCCGTTGGGCACCTGCATGCTAGATAACTTGATGCTGACACCCCATGCCTGTAGAGCAGCGATGAAGACCGTCAAGACACGGGTATACTGGTTGATTTTGCGACGGCCCTCCTCACCTTCACGCTGGAGACGCTGGACTTCTGGGATAACGACTGCGGCCAACTGGAGGATAATCGAGGCGGAGATGTACGGCATGATGCCAAGGGCAAAGATGGCAGCATTCGAGAAGGCGCCTCCGACAAAGAGGTCGTAAAGCCCAAAGAGGGTGTTATCCATGCCCAACCCAGCAACCTGCTGGAGGGCTTGGACATCAATGCCTGGGAGCGTGATATGGCTGCCTATGCGGACGACAACGAGAACCCCTAGCGTGAAGAGGATGCGCTGGCGTAGCTCTTCGATATGCCAGATGTTCCGCAGTGTCTCAACGAACCGTGCCATAGGAGACTACCTTTCCGCCGGCCGACATGATTTTCTGTTGGGCGGTTGCAGAGAAGTGGTGGGCATGCACTTCCAGGGCCGTCTGTAGCTCGCCATCACCTAGAATTTTGACTGGCCTCCTGCTACGTACGACGCCGAGCTCGTAGAGCAGTTCTGGGGTAACGACTGTCCCTGGGCTCAGGCGCCCCTGGTCTACGAGCTCCTGCAGTCGTCCAACGTTGACCTCTTGGTACTCCACCCGTAGCGGGTTGCGGAAGCCACGCTTCGGCACTCGGCGGTGCAAGGGCATCTGCCCGCCCTCGAAGCCTGGAGGCTGCGAGAAGCCGGCCCGAGATTTGTGCCCTTTGTGTCCTCGCGTTGCTGTCCGGCCATGTCCAGAGCCGACACCGCGTCCGACACGCTTTGGGCGCTTGCGCGATCCAGGAGCTGGACGAAGAGAGCCGATGTGGAATGCTGTCATTCTGCCCCCTCCTTAACCTCCTCTACTCGTACCAGATGCTTCACCACGGCAATCATACCCTCGATCTGAGGATTCTTCGGTTGCACGACACTCCAGTTGGGGCGTCCCAGTCCCAAGGCCCGGATTGTACGCTTCTGTTTTTCGTTCGCACCGATGATACTACGCACCTGCGTTATCTTGAGCTTGACTCCCATCACGGCCTCGACTATGGAGTAACTTCTCAACCGGTATCCCAAGGCGTCGTGCAACAGAGTGGGCATCCTCCAACATCATGAGAGCCTTAAGAGTTGCCTTGACGACGTTATGAGGATTCGTTGAGCCAAGGCACTTCGTCAGCACATCCTGTACTCCAGCCAGCTCTAATACAGCTCGGACCCCGCCTGCGGCAATTACACCTGTACCTCGGGCAGCCGGGCGCAACAGCACTTTAGCAGCCTTGTACTTGGCGTAGACTTCGTGCGGGATCGTGGTCCCGGAGAGTTGGACCTTGATGATGCTTTTCCGGGCTGCTTCCGTCGCCTTAGCAACAGCGTCTGTAACTTCACCTGCCTTCCCCATCCCGAACCCTACGTGCCCCTTACCGTCGCCGACGACGACAAGGGCAGTGAAGCTGAAGCGACGCCCTCCGGCAACAACTTTTGCTGTCCGACCAACGTACACTAGCTTCTCCTTGAGCTCCAGTTCTGTCGGTATACGGAGCCTTGGAGTTTTAATGAAGCGTCCCATTGGCGTGTTTGCTGAGCATGTCCGACTATTAGAACTGCAATCCTGCTTGGCGAGCGGCCTCGGCTAACGCTTTGACTCGGCCATGATACTTGTAGCCGTTGCGGTCAAAGACAACTGCATGGATCCCAGCTTTCAAAGCCCGTTCAGCTAAGGCGCGTCCCACTACTTGCGCCTGGGCCACCTTTGGACGTACCGACGAGACCTCTGCTCGGAGTTCCCGATCCATAGTAGAGGCTGAAACCAACGTGTGGCCCTGAGTGTCGTCAATGATCTGCGCGTAGATGTGCTTGAGACTACGGTGGACCGTTAGTCGCGGACGCTCTGGGGTTCCGAAGACCTTCTTCCGCACCCGTAGTTTGCGCCGCAGGCGCCTCTTCTGCCTCTTCTTCTGCTGGCACCGAATATCCATGGCTCCGTTTATTTACCGACCTGCTGCCTTACCTGCTTTCCGTCGGATGTATTCGCCTTCATAGCGGATTCCTTTGCCTTTGTATGGTTCAGGCGGGCGGATAGCACGGATGCGCGCAGCGACTTCCCCCACGAGCTGTTTATCAATACCAGACACCTGGATGACATTTGGTGCTGGGACCGCTATCGAGATGCCTTCTGGTGGGATGAAGAGGACCGGGTGGGAGTAACCAATAGTCAACAGCAACCGGTTCTGTCCTCGCAGCTCTGCACGGTAGCCGATACCCTCTATCTGGAGCGTTCGTGTGAAGCCAGTTGTTACCCCTTGGACAGCCGAAGCTGCCAGAGCTCGGGCCAAGCCGTGAGCGGCTCGGACCTTCTTCTCGTCACTCTGCCGAGAGAAGTGGAGCTTTCCCTCCCGATAATCGCATTGGATCCCAGCTAATAGGGGGACCTGGAGCTCTCCCTTGGGCCCACGAATTCGCAGGGCATCCGAGAGGATCTCTACTTGCACACCAGCCGGTATGGGGAGCGGTCTCTTTCCAATCCGCGACATAGCTGAAGCTCCTCAAAACACCTTACAGATGACTTCTCCGCCGATTCCCAACCGACGGGCTTCTGCGTCGGTCATAACACCACGGGACGTTGAAATGATAGCGATCCCCAGTCCATTGTAGACGTGTGGTAACTCCTCAACACCAGCGTAAATCCGGCGACCTGGTTTGCTGACTCGAACAACTTCTCGTAGTGCAGGTCGGCCATTCATGTACCGGAGCATCAGCCGGAGAGTACCCTGCTTGCCATCCTCGATGTACTCGTAGTCGCCGATGTAGCCCCGCTCTTTGAGGATGGCCGCGATTGCAATTTTCAGGCGGCTTGCAGGGCACTCCACTGTGCGATGCCGCGCTGCATATCCGTTCCGGATGCGCGTCAAGAAATCGCCAATCGTGTCGCTAACAACAGCCATGGTGTTGTGGCTACCAGCTTGCCTTACGGACTCCAGGAATCTTACCCTCTAAAGCTAACTGCCGCAGGACAACACGGCATAGGCCGAACTTGCGGTAGACAGCTCGCCCACGGCCTGTTACGAAACAGCGGTTCCGAAGGCGGACAGGAGAGGAATTCCGAGGTAGCTTGTGGAGTTCTTCCCACCGACCCTCGCGCTTGAGCTGCTCCCGAAGGGCAGCGTACTTTTGAACCAAGTGCCGACGCCTTTCGTTGCGTGCCATTACGCTGATCTTGGACATGGTCTTCAGCTACGCTTTTGGAACGGGAAACCGAACTCGCTGAGCAGGGCATATGCTTCTTCATCCGTTGGTGCCGTTGTGACGAACGTAATGTCCATGCCGAGGATGTGGTTGACTTTGTCCACGTCAATCTCCGGAAAGATGATCTGCTCTTTGATGCCAACGGTATAGTTGCCACGCCCGTCGAAGCTTCGGTCGGGAAAACCACGAAAATCGCGGATGCGAGGGACAGCGATGTTGATGAAGCGATCCAAAAACTCGTACATCCGGGCATGCCGCAGAGTTACCATGCAGCCGATCGGCATTCCAGCACGTAGCTTGAAGTTCGCGATGGATTTCCGAGCGTACGTAACTACTGGGCGCTGGCCAGCGATGAGCTCTAAGTGGTTGAAGGCTTCCTGAAGGATTCTGGTGTCCTGCGTAGCGCGTCCTACCCCCATGTTGATGACGATCTTCTCTAGCCTCGGCACCTGCATGACAGATCGGTAGCCGAAGCGCTTCATCAGAGTAGGTACGATGTGCTCCTTGTAGTACAGCCACAACCGTGGTGGGGGGACAGGACCAGTATACTCTTCCAGTCGGGGCCCTTCGGGTTTAAACTCAATCACCTTCCGCTTCACACGTGCCATGGTCCTGCTCTACGGAATTTCCTCGCCTGTGGTCTTCGCTATTCGGACTCGAACGATTTTGCCATCGCGCTCCACTCGTCGGACGCTGACCCGTGTAGGGCGGCCATTGCTGTCTACCAACATGACGTTGGAGTAATGGATAGGCATTTCTTTGCTAATGATCCCGCCCTGCGGGTATCGTGGGCTAGGCCGTACGTGCTTTTTGCGCACGTTGACTCCCTCCACGAGGACTCGCATCTTTTTGGGGTAGACCGCTAGCACTTTGCCGATTTTGCCTTTGTCGTTTCCGGCGATCACCATAACCGTGTCTCCCTGCTTGATCTTCAGTGCCATGGTATGGTTTGCAGGCTTTAAACAACCTCCGGCGCTAGCGAGATAATCTTCATGAAGTTTTTCTCCCGCAGCTCTCGGGCCACGGGGCCAAAGACTCGGGTGCCCCGGGGCTCTCCTGCGGGAGTGAGGAGGACCACGGCATTATCGTCAAAGCGCACATAGGTACCGTCCTTACGGCGGATTCCCTTGCGCGTACGCACAATGACGGCTTTGTGGACCTCCCCCTTTTTGACACCCGAGTGAGGAACAGCGGATTTGATGGACACAACGATCACATCTCCAACACTCCCGTAACGTCGGCTGCTGCCGCCGAGCACACGAATGCACCGTACAACCTTTGCACCGGAGTTGTCTGCCACAACCAGGTTGGATTCCTGCTGGATCATAGCTCCTCCGCACTCAGCTGTTGGTGCGACCGCTGCAAGATCTCTACCAACATCCAGCGCTTTCTCCGGCTTAAGGGACGCCACTCAACGACTTTGACGAGGTCGCCGATTTGGCACCGATTGTGTTCGTCGTGAGCCATGACCTTTGTCGTCCGCTTGTAGGTCTTCTTGTAGAGCGGATGCATGACATCGCGCTCGATTGCGACGACAATGGTCTTATGTGCTTTGTTACTGACCACGCGTCCGATCAGAACTCTCCGCCTACCGTATCGCCTAGCCCGTGCGGGGGAGGGTTGGGCTACCTGTGGGTGTTCTTCACTGGGTACCGTCGGTTCGGGTGATTCTGCCGTGTGGAGTGCCTGTTCTTCCATGGCTGTGGCTTCTTCTTTGTTCATGTGCGAACCCCACGTTCGTGCAGGATGGTTTTAATACGTGCGATGTCTTTTCGCAGGGTCCGAAGGGCAGCGACATTTTCCAACTGCTTGAGGGCATGTTGGAAGCGGAGCGTCTGCAAGGTTCGCTCCGTTTCACGTAGTAATTGGCGGAGCTCTTCTGTGGTGAGCTGTCGAAGCTCTGCGGCTTTTCGGGGTTTCATGGTGCCGTTGCGAGCTCCAATCGTTCTACGACCTTCGTCTTGAGCGGTAGCTTGTGCGAAGCTAACCGCAGTGCTTCGTGGGCTGCTTCCCGAGAGACACCGTCTACCTCAAACAGAATCCGTCCCCGCTTGACGACAGCTACCCAGAGCTCGGGACTCCCTTTACCACCGCCCATGCGGGTTTCCAAGGGTTTTTTCGTTACAGGCTTATCGGGGAAGACCCGAATCCAGATCTTCCCGCCTCGCTTTAGGTGGCGGCTGATGGCAATACGAGCGGCCTCCAACTGCTGGGCGGTTACCCAGCCTCCCTCAACGGCTTTCAATCCATAGGAGCCGAATGCTAGGGTGGCACCGCGGAAGCTCTTGCCGCGGACGCGCCCCCGCTGCGTTTTCCGGTACCGCGGTCGTCGTGGCATCAACATGGCTTAGCTCCCTCGCTCACGAGCTGAGCGGCGCTGTAAGACTTCTCCACGGCAAATCCATACTTTGACGCCGATAGTGCCGTAAATCGTGTAAGCAGTAGCAAACCCATAGTCAATGTCAGCTCGTAGTGTCTGAAGGGGCACACGGCCTTCCAGGTACTGTTCTCTTCGCGACATCTCAGCACCACCGAGACGGCCTGAGCACTTGATACGGATACCTTCGGCACCCATGCGCATAGCGGCTGCAACAGCTTGTTTCATAGCTCTGCGGAAAGAGATCCGGTTCTCAATCTGCTGTGCAATGTTCTCTGCCACTAGCTGGGCATCAAGTTCCGGACGCTTGATCTCCGAAATGCGGACTCGGACCTCTTTCCCACCTGTCAAATGCCGCAGTTCTTCCTCAAGCTGGGCAATGTCCTTACCTGAGCGCCCAATGATGACGCCTGGGCGGGAGCTTTGGATTGTAATCGTAATCGCCTTGCCACTGCGTTCGATCACAATCCGTGAGACACCAGCATGTTTGAGGCGCTGCTTGAGGTAAGAGCGGAGTCGAATGTCTTCGTGGAGCTTCTCTGCGAAGTTCTTCTCGTCGAACCAGTAGGCGTCCCACTCTCGGGTAATCCCGAGCCGGAATCCAATGGGATGGACTTTCTGTCCCACGGCTACGACCGCTGTGTTACTGAGACATCCTTGAGGAGCTTCACGACGAGAGTTAGATGATTCGTCCGCCGGCGAATCCAGTATGCTCGGCCCATGGGTGCGGGGAGGATGCGCTTGAACATTGGGCCTGAGTCGACATATGCTCGAGTGATGACTACATCGGCGGGATCGATAGAGACGTTGTCCTGTTGGGCGGCGAGGTTTGCTAAGGCTGACCGTAGGGCCTTCTCAGCATATCGAGCCGCACGCTTCGGGGAGAGGCGTAGCAAGCTCAGCGCTTCTGCAGCGGTTTTGTATCGAATCATGTCCACAACAAGCCGCATCTTCCGCGGTGAGCAGCGAAGATATCGAGCTACGGCACGTGCTTCCATGGCCATGTTCCTCACTTGCGGGTAGCCGTTCGCTGTTCCTTTCGGTGGCCAGAGTGGCCACGGTAGGTTCGGGTCGGCGCAAATTCTCCTAACCGATGGCCAACCATGTTCTCCGTTACGTAGACGGGGATGAACTTATTGCCGTTGTGCACGGCGAAGGTATGCCCTACGAACTCTGGGAGGATCATCGAAGCACGGGACCATGTCTTGATGACGCGCTTCTCCCCAGAGGCGTTGAGTTGGTGGACTTTCTTGAGGAGTTTGGGATGAACGTATGGCCCTTTCTTCAGCGAGCGTGCCATGGCTTACTTGCGCCGCCGCAAGATGTACTTGTCCGACTGCTTGTTCTTCTTTCGGGTCTTGAGGCCCTTCGCCAACTGGCCCCAAGGGGATTCAGGGTGTTGACGGCCGCCACCAGACTTGGAGCGCCCTTCGCCTCCACCATTCGGGTGGTCTACTGGGTTCATAGCGATCCCTCTAGTCTGCGGGCGGACCCCAAGCCAGCGCAGGCGACCGGCTTTGCCGTACGAGATGTTCTCGTGGTCGGGATTGCTAACTTGTCCAATTGTCGCCATGCAGCGGGAGAGAATCTGCCGCATCTCCCCGGAGGGGAGCTTGACGATGGCGTACTTACCTTCACACCCCATCAGCTGAGCGGCGGTTCCAGCGCTCCGAACCAGCTGCCCGCCCTTGCCGGGCTTGAGCTCTATGTTGTGAATTAGTGTCCCAGGGGGGATTCGGTAGAGTGGGAGGGCATTCCCAACCTTAATCTCGGCCTGAGGGCCGGACTCTATCGTATCGCCCACTTTGAGCCCATCGGGGGCAAGGATATAGCGATGTTCTCCGTCTTCGTACTGGACTAAAGCAATTCGCGCCGAGCGGTTAGGGTCATACTCGATGGTAATGACTCGGGCTGGGATCCCAATCTTGTTCCGCTTGAAGTCAATGATGCGGTAGCGTCGCTTGTGGCGGCCACCACGGTGACGAGAAGTGATACGCCCCAAGTTGTTCCGCCCGCCCGTGCTTTTGAGGGGTTGCAAGAGGGGCTTGAAGGGACGGTCGGTGGTGAGCTCTTCGAAGGTACTCACTGAATAGAAGCGCGTACCTGGTGTGATAGGTTTCAAGACTCGAATTCCCATGGTTCCTGGACCTACGTAGTGCTCTCTGCCTGCGTTGGTTGACCTTCGACGAGGTCAATGTGGTAGCCCTCCCGGAGAGTCACATACGCTTTCTTCCGGTCGGGGAGACGGCCTTCGATACGATGGCCGCGGATGAAGCGAACACGTCGTTTCCCCTTGATACGGACAGTCCGGACACTTTCGACCTTGACCTCGAAGAGCTGCTCTATGGCCTGCTTGATTTGTAGCTTGTTAGCCTTCGGATCAACCTCAAAGACATACTGACGCTGCGCTTGGAGCTTGAGGGCCTTCTCTGTAATGATGGGGCGCTTAAGAATGTTCCACATGGCTGTACTCCTCGCCGAAGGAGGCTACCAATGGTTCAATGGCACCACGGAAGAGCAGTAACTTCTGATGTGCCAGGAGATGATAGGCCGAGGCCTGTGGGGCCAGCATCGTCGTCACTAGCGGGAGATTGCGGGCCGAGTAGACAATTGTTTCATCGACCTGGGGCAAGAGGATCAGGGTCTTTGCCCTGTCTAGCTGCAGGTTACGGAGCACCTCTACCATCAGCTTTGTCTTGATCTGCTCCAGAGTGAAGTCCTGTACTACGATGAGGTTCCCCTCGCGAGCTCGGAGAGAGAGTGCAGATTTACGGGCTAGTCGCTTGACTTTCTTGGGAAGCTCGAGGGTGTAGTCACGGGGCCGAGGGCCATGCACTTTCCCTCCACCGACCCAGAGGGGAGAGCGGACGGAGCCGTGGCGAGCCCGTCCGGTGCCTTTCTGACGCCATGGCTTCCGGCCGCCGCCGCGCACTTCTGCGCGAGTCTTGACTTTGTGGGTTCCCTGGCGGTGGTTGGCTAAGAACGCCCGGACAGCTAAGTAGAGGGCATGCTCATGTGGCTCAATCCCGAAGATGCTGTCAGGCAATTCCACTTGCCCGATGACGGTCCCACTCTTGTCCCATAGATCCACAACCATGGCGTTAAAGCTTGACGATTTCCACCAATCCGTTAACCGGCCCAGGGACAGCCCCTTTGACAAGGAGCAAGTTGTGTTCGGGGACAACTTTGAGAACTTCCAGGTTCCGGATCGTTATCCGCTGGTTCCCCATGCGACCTGCCATTCGAAGTCCCTTGAGGACTCGGGAGGGGAAAGAAGAGGAGCCGATCGAGCCTGGGGCGCGTTCGCGATTATGCTGTCCGTGAGTCGCCATGCCGACACCACCGAAGCCATGTCGCTTGACAACGCCCTGGAAGCCTCGGCCTTTGCTGTAGCCCGATACCTTGACCTTATCGCCCGGGGCAAACTGTTCGACTGTGAGGAGTTGACCTATGCGGTAAGAGCTGATCGGGATGCGGAACTCCTTGAGGTATCGGACCGGGTCTACTCCCGACCGAGAGAAGAGTCCCTGCAGTGGTTTTGTGAGCTTACGCCTTGGAAGAGATTCAAAACCCAGTTGGACAGCTTCGTAACCATCGCGCTCGCGAGTTCGTAGCAGAACGACGGGGCAAGGCCCCGCTTCTATGACGGTACATGCCACGACGCGCCCATTAGGGAGCGCCGTCTGGGTCATGCCGAGCTTCTTGCCAAGTAGTATGCCCGTCATTGTCTACACCTTGACCTCTACATCAACACCAGCGGGCAGTTCGAGTCGCATAAGGGCTTCAACAGTGCGAGGGGAGGCGTTATAGATGTCAATCAGGCGCTTGTGGATACGGATCTCAAACTGCTCCTGGGATTCCTTGTCTATGTGAGGAGAGCGGTTGACACTGAAGAGCGTACGCTCGGTTGGGAGCGGAATGGGACCGGAGACGACAGCCCCCGTCTGTTTCACCGTTCGGACGATGCGCTCAGCAGAGCGCTCAATCAGAACGTGGTCATACGATTTCAGCTTAATACGAATCCGCTCCATCCTCTGCTGTACATGGGATAGGTTGCACTCGCAAATGAGATACAGCGGGGGCAGCAGATAGAGCCACCCCCGCTACGTGAACGTGGTTCTACTCTACGATCTTCGTTACTACGCCAGCACCAACCGTGCGGCCACCTTCACGAATCGCGAACCGTAGCCCCTCCTCCATGGCTACGGGGCTAATGAGTTCGATCTGCATACCGTCAACATTGTCACCAGGCATGACCATCTCTACCCCTGGTGGGAGATTGATGGTCCCGGTGACATCAGTGGTTCGGAAGTAGAACTGAGGACGGTAGCCGCTGAAGAAGGGGGTATGCCGTCCTCCCTCTTCCTTTGTGAGCACGTAGACTTGGGCATGGAACTTGTGGTGTGGAGTGATAGAGCCTGGTTTGGCGACAACCATTCCCCGTTCAACTTCATCCTTATCTACCCCGCGGAGGAGTAGCCCAACGTTATCTCCGGCCTGTCCTTCATCCAGGATCTTCCGGAACATCTCAATACCGGTGACCACAGTCTTCTTGTGCATTCCGAAGCCGATGACCTCTACCTCGTCGTTAAGACGTACGACGCCACGTTCAATCCGACCGGTCACGACAGTTCCACGACCAGTGATGGAGAAGACATCCTCTATCGGCATCAGGAAGGGCTTGTCAATCTCCCGTTGTGGGAGAGGAATGTAGTTATCCACGGCGTCCATCAGCTCCCAGATGCACTGAAACCGAGGATCGTCCACCGTTGTGTTTGGATCTAACCCGGCTTCCATCGCCTTCAGTGCGGAGCCACGAATGACAGGGATTTCGTCGCCTGGGAAGCCGTATTTGCTCAGCAGTTCCCGAACCTCTAGCTCCACAAGGTCGATGAGCTCAGGATCTGCAGCATCGACTTTGTTCAGGAAGACCACAATCGCAGGAACACCAACCTGGCGTGCGAGCAAGATGTGCTCTCGTGTCTGGGGCATGGGGCCGTCAGTAGCCGCCACAACGAGGATAGCCCCATCCATCTGAGCGGCCCCGGTGATCATGTTCTTGATGTAGTCTGCATGTCCTGGGCAGTCCACATGCGCATAGTGGCGCTTTTCTGTCTGGTATTCTACGTGGGCAGTGTTGATCGTAATTCCCCGCATGCGCTCCTCGGGGGCGTTGTCAATCGACTCAAACGTTCGCGGCTGTGATAACCCTTTCTTCGCCAGTGCCATCGTGATGGCAGCGGTCAGGGTCGTCTTTCCATGGTCAACATGACCAATGGTCCCGATGTTAACGTGTGGCTTCGTACGCTCAAATCGCTCCTTCGCCATTGGTATACCAATCGCTGTTCCAACAAACCCTAAACTATACCAGCACCTTCTCGCCTGCCGTTACCTTGTGTGGTACAGGCTCATAGTGCGAGAAGAGCATCGTATACGACCCACGGCCTTGCGTTAGGGACCTCAATTGGGTAACGTATCCGAACATTTCTGCTAGCGGTACTGATGCGCGTATCTGATGAAGGGGCCCCTGGGGTTGGACGCTCTCGATCCGACCGCGGCGCATGTTTAGGTCGGCGAGCACGTCACCAAGGGCCTCTTCTGGGGTAAGTACCTCTACTTGCATCAGGGGTTCTAACAGTACAGGGCGCGCCCGAGCCACTCCTTCGCGAAAGGCCAGTGTGGCAGCTGCTTGGTAATCTGCTTCAGAGGACTCTCCTTCACGGTAGGAGCCTCCAACGAGGCGTACAGCAACATCTACGACTGGGTACCCTGCAACAGGACCTGCCGCGGCAGCTTGCCGGATCGCTCGTTCTATGGCTGGGATGAACAAGGGGGGTATAGCAGGCTCTGTCAGGGCATTTTCAAAGGTGATGTCGCTGTTACGGTCCCCTGGGCTTAGCTCCAGGACCACGTGTCCATAGTGGCTGTAGGCTCCACCTTGGGTTGAGCGTACAAACCTCCCCTCTTGGCGGACGGTTTGTGTGATGGTTTCACGGTAGCTGACGTATGGCCGTCCAACTTTGACAGGGATGCCGAATTCCCGCTGTAGGCGCTCTACGAGAATTTCCAGATGGAGCTCACCGACACCGCTGATGAGGATTTGACCTGTCTCTTCATCTGCTCGATAGTGGAAGGTGGGATCCTCATCGGCGAGGCGTTGCAGAGCCTCCATGAGACGATCAACGTCAGCCGCACTCCGTGCTTCAATGGCTTGGTTGATGACAGGCGGGGAGAAGAGAATCGGCTCAAAGACGAGAGGGTGGTGTGGATCACAAAGCGTATCACCTGTCTTAGTCCACCGCAACCCTGGGATCGCTATGATGTCGCCAGCGTAGGCTTCCGTTATTTCCTCACGCCGATTCGCATACATGCGCAAGAGCTTATGCAGCCGCTCTTGCTTCTTCGCGGCGGGATTCAGGAGAGATTGCCCTTGCTCGAGGAGTCCGGAATATATCCGTAGAAAACTCAAGCGCCCAACATATGGATCGCTCAGGACTTTGAAGCAGAGAGCCGAAGTCGGCGTGTCGTCTGTCGGTAGGCGTTCAGTTTCTCCCGGACCGTCTACCGAGTAACCGTGAACTGCGCCGATGTCTAGGGGTGACGGGAGGTAGTCGACAACCGCGTCTAAGAGGAGCTGCACACCGATATTTCGGAGTGAGGAGCCACAGCAGATAGGCACAAACTGTCGGCGCAGAGTCCCGACTCGCAATGCTGAGCGAATATCCTCTGGGGATGGTGTTGCTCCTGAGACGTAGGCCTCCAGGATGCTGTCATCAACTTCCGCTGCTGCTTCTACGAGACGCTCGCGGTAGTGCCGAACCTGCTCTTGGTACTCTTCAGGGACCGGTAGGGCTGTGTACCTTGCTCCATACGTCTCGGGATCAAACACGTAGAGTTGACCCGAAATGAGGTCGATGACGCCGGCAAAAGAAGGCCCTTCTCCACACGGGAGCTGTATGGCTACTGGACGGGCTCCCAAGCGTTGCTGGATTTGTTCTAGGACACGAGCAAAGTTTGCCCCTACCCGGTCCATCTTGTTGATGTAGGCAATCCGGGGGACGCCGTAGCGATCAGCGTGGTGCCACACTGCCTCTGACTGAGGCTGGACGCCGGCTACTCCACAGAAGACCACAACGGCGCCATCGAGGACTCTAAGGGAGCGTTGGACTTCTGCCGTGAAGTCCACATGGCCCGGAGTGTCAATGATATTGATCTGGTGCTCTCTCCAGAAGCAAGTGACAGCAGCAGAGGTAATTGTGATCCCTCGCTCTTTCTCTTGCTCCATGTAGTCCGTGAACGCCGTTCCCTCATCGACTTCGCCCATCCGATGGATGAGCCCGGTGTAGTAGAGAATGCGCTCTGTAGTCGTCGTCTTCCCGGCATCAATGTGGGCAATGATGCCGATGTTACGGAGCCGCTCTATGGGGACACGGCGGGGCATCTCTTTCAGGTTGTTGCCACTCGTTCACCACCGATAGTGCGCAAATGCACGGTTTGCCTCAGCCATGCGGTGGACTTCATCACGCTTGCGAACAGCATTGCCTTCACCATTTGCTGCTGCGATGAGTTCAGCAGCTAACTTGAGAGCCATAGACTTATCCCGGCGCTCACGGGCGTACTGTTTGATCCAGCGCATCGCTAATGCAATGCGGCGGTCTTCCCGGACCTCCATGGGAACCTGGTAGTTCGCTCCCCCAATACGGCGAGAGCGGACTTCGACGACTGGAGCTACGTTGGCGATCGCCTTGCGAAAGATCTCTAGTGGATCCTTCCGCGTTCGCTCGCGGATGATATCAAATGACTCGTAGACGATGCGGCGCGCGATGCTCTTTTTGCCATCGCGCATAATCACGTTGATGAACTTCGCAACCATCCTGTCCCCGTAAACGGGGTCGGGATCGATAACGCGTTTTTCAGCTCGTCGCCGACGCATGGTCTGTCCTTCTCTACTACGTTCGTTTCTACTGTTACTTCGCTTTCGCTGTCGTCTTCGCTGCTACAGGTGCCTTGGGACGTTTAGCGCCGTACTTCGAGCGGCCTTGTCGTCTGCCCTCTACTCCTTGAGTGTCGAGGGTACCGCGGATGATATGGTACCTCACACCTGGGAGGTCTTTAACGCGTCCCCCACGCACGAGAACGATGGAATGTTCTTGTAGGTTGTGTCCTTCTCCTGGGATGTATGCGATGACCTCCACGCCGTTGCTCAACCGTACCTTAGCAACTTTGCGGAGTGCTGAGTTTGGTTTCTTAGGTGTGGTAGTATACACGCGGATACAGACCCCGCGCTTCTGGGGACACCCCTGGAGGGCAGGGGACTTGCTTTTCCTCTGCACTCGCTCTCGGCCAAGCCGGATCAGTTGTTGAATCGTTGGCACTGTTTACCTCACACTGTAGGGAGACCGGATGAGCCTACAAATTTACAAGACCGAGGGGCAACCTACGCAGCTCTTTCGAGAGCTTGACGCTTTCGGTACTCGCGTACGAGCTCTTCCTGGAGAGAGCGGGGCACTGGAGCATAGCGTAGGAACTCCATCGTGAACTCACCCTTCCCCTGCGTTGCGCTTCGCAGATCGGTAGAGTAGCCAAACATCTCAGCGAGGGGGACCTCTGCCTCAATAATCGCATAGCCGTTGTCGACAGTGGTATTAGTAATGACTCCACGCCTCTGGTTGATCTGCCCGATGACGGCTCCTTGGAACTCTTCTGGCACGGAGACTTCTAACTTCATAATCGGCTCTAGCACAATCGGGTTTGCACGCTCGTAGGCTTCTCGGAATGCAGCGATGGAGGCAATCTTGAATGCAAGCTCCGAAGAGTCTACAGGGTGAGTCTGGCCATCGTTGAGAACGACACGGACTCCTACAACAGGCTTCCCGACAAGCGGACCTCGTTGGAGAGCCTCCTGGAAGCCTTTGTCGCATGCTGGAATGAACTCACGTGCAATCGCTCCGCCGACGATCTGATCCACGAATTCGTAGCTGATCCCACTCTCCAGGGGGATTGGCTCAATGTAGCCTGCTACGCGAGCAAACTGCCCAGCACCACCGGTTTGCTTCTTGTGGAGATAGTTGAACTCGGCCCGTTGAGTGATCGTTTCTCGATAGGCCACCTGGGGACGTCCTACCTCGACCTCGCAATCGTATTCGCGGCGCATGCGCTCTATGTAGATCTCAAGGTGTAGCTCACCCATGCCACGGATGAGGGTTTGCCCTGTCTCCTCCTCACGGGCCACTTGGAAGGTAGGATCTTCTTTGGTAAAGCGGCTGAGAGCCTTAGCGAAGTTGGCATACTTGTTACGGTCTTTGGGGGTTATGGCCAACTCCATGACAGGGGTAGGCAGGTACATTCCCGTTAAGGTGACGTTGAGCTGTCCGTCTGTGAACGTGTCACCGCTGGCGCACTCTATACCGAAGACGGCCACGATATCTCCGGCAGCAGCGAGCTCAATGTCGTGGAGCTGGTCTGCGTGGATACGTCCGATTCGAGGGACGCGCATCTTGCGGCCGTTGGACGCGTTGACTATTGTGTCTCCTTTGCGAAGAGTGCCCTGGTAGATGCGGACATACGTCAACTGGCCGTACTTTCCATCCTCCAACTTGAAGGCGAGAGCAACCAGGGGCAGGGTCGGGTCGGGGTAGAGGGGAATACTCTGTCCTGTGTCCCGGTCGACCGCGTCATAGGTGACGTCCAGAGGGCTAGGGAGGAACAGGCAGACGCCATCCAGCAGTAGTTGTACACCTCGGTTCGTCTTAGCTGAGCCAACGTAGACTGGGGTCAGCTCACGGCGGAGTGTAGCACGCCGGATAGCGGCGATAAGCTCTTCTGTGGAAATCAGCTCATCGGCTAGGAATTTCTCTGCAATGGCATCGTCAACGTCGGCAACCGTTTCGATGAGCTCCTGGCGACGGCGCTGCGCTTCTTCGACCAGATCAGAAGGGATGTCGTGCCCCACAACGTGCTCGCCGTTAGGCCCTTCAAAGGTGAGCATTCGGAGCCTCAAGAGGTCTATGACTCCCTCGAAGCGATCCTCAAGCCCAACGGGCACCGTGATGAGTGCGGGGCGATGGCGGAGCTTTTCGCGCATCTGCTGCAGGACCTTATCGGGATTTGCACCCGGGCGGTCCAGTTTGTTGATGAAAGCAAGTCGGGGAACTCGATATCGCTGCATCTGGCGGTCCACAGTCATCGTTTGGCTCTGGACGCCTGCAACGCCACAGAGGACGAGGATGGCACCATCGAGCACGCGGAGTGCCCGTTCCACCTCGACGGTGAAATCAACGTGGCCAGGGGTATCGATGAGGTTGATATGGTGCTGGTTCCAGCTACAGTACGTTGCGGCCGCTTGGATGGTGATGCCCTTCTCTCGCTCCAGCTCCATGTAATCTAGCGTGGGTCCTCCGCCAGTCTTGCTGCGTACTTCTTCAATTCGGTGAATCCGCCCCGTATAGTACAGGATGCGTTCGCTAAGGGTCGTTTTGCCAGAGTCTATATGGGCCGAAATACCAATGTTGCGGATCTGGCGAATTTCCAGAGCCGACTTTCCACGGATTGCTGTGTCCTCACGCATAGCTTGATATGCCTTCGGGGGTGTGAGACAGGCGTGATTGCAAAATAGCTTGCAAAGTTAGCAACTTACCTCCACATCCAGAGCCAAGGCTCTACAACTAGGTAGGGACTATGGGCGTCCGAAGAGTGGGGGGAAACTCGTAAGTTTGCAGTCCACAGAAAGAGATAGCCCCTCACTTCCTGGAGAGGGGTTGCGCAAAAGTGTCCGGTGTTGTAATTTTGAAGCCCCGTTGACAATCCAACGCGGGCAGCGTTCTTTGAAAACAGGGAGCAGCGCACCTACGGTGCCCTGAGGGAGAAGGCAGAAAGAGCGAGAGTACTCTCTTAACAGATAGACGGAGAGTTTGATCCTGGCTCAGGACGAACGCTGGCGGCGTGCCTAACACATGCAAGTCAGGGACACGGTGTGTAGCAATACACGCCGTGGACCGGCGCACGGGTGAGTAACGCGTAGGTAACCTACCCACAGGTTCGGGATAACACCGAGAAATCGGTGCTAATACCGGATGATGTCCTGGTGTCGCATGATGCCGGGATTAAAGGTGGCTCTTTCAGGGGCTACCGCCTGTGGATGGGCCTGCGTCCTATCAGGTAGTTGGTGGGGTAATGGCCCACAAAGCATACGACGGGTAGCC
>JBCNUX010000020.1:0-31271 GCA_039630485.1 Chlorobiota bacterium
GGGCGCGGAGGGTTGGAACATTTCCTCTTCGGGAGCACGACGGAACGCGTCCTGCGCAAAGCTCCATGCCCTGTGCTCGTTGTCCGGCTCGCCCAACCGAAAGAGGTACGGTAGGGCTCTCCCGGACGAGTTGTCAAACTACGGTGGCCGGTACCATGGCGATTGTAACGGCGCAGCGGCTCATTACCATTGAGCGCCACATTGCGGAACAAGAACATCTTCACCCCCATGCCACCGGAGAGTTCTCGCGCCTTCTGCGAGACCTTATGTTAGCTTTTCGATTGATTGCCCGCGAGGTGAGTCGGGCTGGACTCAATGACGTTTTGGGCCTTACCGGGACTACGAACGTCTACGGGGAAGCCGTCCGCAAGCTGGATGCCTACGCCAACGAAGTCATCATCCGCGCTATGGAGCACGGCGGACATCTCTGCGCTCTAGCCTCTGAAGAGAGTGACGGACTCATTCCCCTACCGGAGGGTCGTCCCCGCGGAAAATACATCCTGCTCTTCGACCCTTTGGACGGTTCGAGCAACATTGATGTCAACGTAACCATTGGCACCATCTTCTCCATCTTCCGCCGGCGTAATCCGGAGCTCACCACCGACGCGACTCTGGAAGATGTCCTACGCCCAGGCTCCGAACAGGTAGCAGCAGGCTACGTCTGCTACGGCAGTAGTGTAACACTGGTTTACAGCACCGGCAACGGAGTGGATGTCTTCACCTACGATCCGACCCTTGGCGAGTTCTTCCTGACAATAGAGAAGCTCCGCATTCCACCTCGTGGCAAGCAGTACAGCGTCAACGAGGGAAACGCCCACCGATGGGCACCAGAGTTGCGGCAGTACGTCGAGTACCTGAAGACCCCATCGGCAGATAAGAGCCGTCCCTATGCCCTACGGTACGTCGGCACAGCCGTAGCTGATGTACACCGTGTCCTCCACTACGGCGGCATCTTCATGTACCCTGCCGATAGCAGAAACCCCTCCGGCAAGCTACGGCTGGTCTATGAGGCTAATCCCTTGGCCTTCCTCGTAGAGCAAGCAGGGGGACGCGCCTCGGACGGTTTCCGCCGCATCTTGGACATCCAGCCAGAGAGCCTCCACCAGCGAGTTCCCGTCTTCATGGGGAGCCCAGACGACGTTGCCGAAGCCGAAGCCTTCCTTCGAGGCATCCATCCGTCGCAGCGGCATGTGAATTAGGCTTAGACACCCTCTAGGCTATGTTTCCAATCCACGACACCATACCCTCCTCTTCTAGGCCAGTCGTCACGATAGGGCTGATCGTCATCAACGTGCTGGTCTTCCTCTACCAGCTCGCCCTGCCGGAGGCGGCGATGGAACATTTCCTACAGCAGTTTGCCTTCTACCCAGTAGCCTTCTTCCAGACGCCGCTCCTCTCCTGGGAGCGCTGGCAGCCTGTGCTGACTTCGATGTTCCTCCACGGCGGGTTCATGCACATCATCGGCAACATGTGGTACCTATGGCTCTTTGGGGATAACGTCGAGGATGCTCTCGGCCACGGACGCTTCCTACTCTTCTACATCCTCTGCGGAATAGGAGCAGCCGTAGCGCATGCCCTCACGAACCCGAACTCCTCTATTCCCACCGTCGGTGCTAGCGGAGCAATCTCTGGGGTCATGGGTGCCTACGTGCTCCTCTTCCCACACTCACGGATCATTACGCTCGTACCGCTCTTCATCACATGGTTCTCGCTAGCAATCCCGGCGTATGTCTTCTTGGGGGTGTGGGCACTCCTCCAAGTCTACAACGGGATACTGCTGAGCGCAGAGAACATGGGTGGCGTTGCCTGGTGGGCCCATGCTGGCGGCTTCCTTGCTGGCATGCTGCTCGGCCCACTCTTCCGACGTCGTATCTCACGAAGTCGATACCGGCAGAGCCTTCCCTTCTAACCGATGTTCGAGCAGGAGCTCCACACAGAAAAACAACGGCTCCTCCGCCTCTTGGGTTCACCAGAGCCGTACATCTCTGTACAGGTGCTCCAGCAGCTCCCTGAAGCTGAAGCACCGTACAGGCAGTATCTCCTGGCCGAACTACGCTGGCACCTCTACCAAGAGCAGCTCCTCCGTCTTCGCCATCCGTACTTCGACTACGCCGCTCCTGAGCTACAGCATTTGCTCCACCGCCTCGACAGCCTCCTGCTGCAGCACGCTCGGTTTCCTCGACAGGAGTTAGAGGCAATTGTGGAAAGCGCTGTCAAGGTCCGTCTCAACTTCCTCTGCCGGCCACGTACGACGCTGAAGTGGTTCATCTTCCGTGGCGAACCCGTCAAGTCCCGGGAAGAAATTCTGTACCGCCTCCAATACTTTGCCGACTACCCCTACCTCCTAGCCAGCCTCCGGAATCAGCTCCATCCTCTCGAGCTAGACTCAACCAGCCCTGGACTGCTCTCCATCGTAGAGTTCGAACGGATGGTCCAGCAGGCCGACGACGCCGTGTTAGAGTATACCCCCACACAGTTCCTGGCCCTCCTACAGCCGCTGGCGAACTTCTTCCAGCGGACACACCCGATAGCCCCTCCGAATCACCTACCAACAGCTGCTCTGGTCATTTTCCTAGACGACAAAGGCATCCGCTACTTAGCCCAAGAGTTGGAAGGGTTGCTACGTCGGCAGCGCCTCCTGTGGATTTCCCACGAACAATTCCTGGAGTTGGTCTTCCGACTCCTCGAGGAGCTGGAAGCTCCCTCACCAGACCGCCATACGCTACCGCTGGAATTCCCCACACAGCCCCACGAACAGCCACCAAGCTCGGGCACCCCAGCGCTGGAGGTAGCAGAAGAGGTTCCAAGTCCCCACATTTCAGAAGGTCCCCCGACCCCCCCACTTGAAGATCTCTCAACACCTCTGAGCACCGACATTGAGTGGAGCACCGATGCAGCCAATGCAGAAGCGAATGCTACGGCAGTCCTTCATGCGATTTCTCCCGATGACACTATCCACCCTGACCTCATCCTCCACCCAGAACCAATCGAACCACAGCACGCGGAGGCTCCCCCAGAACCCTCCCCACCCATTCCCGCGGAGCCGAGTCAAACACTTGTACCGCCGCAAGAGACAGCAGAAACTCCGGCAATCTTAGACAGCGCAGGCCATTCTGTAACACCTGCTGAATGGCTCCTCGAGCCGGCCTCCACTGGGGATGTCATCTGGAGTGACGGCTCCATCGCCGACGATATCCTTCAAGCAACCTGGAGCCGATCCTTTGCTGACTCTCCAGAGCTTGGGGAGGTCCCTCCAACGCCCTTGCCCTCGCCTGAGGAGCCTCCCTCCGAGCAGCCGTCCGATAACGACCACGAACCCCCACTGCAGACTGCCCCTGCGCCTTTGGTGCAGTATATCTGCTCCCCCGAGTGGCGCCGACGGTATCGGCCGCTACTCTCTCAGGAGTCAGCGTGGGAGTCGTTCACCGAAACGCTACTCCGATGCCCCCACTGGAAAGCCGCAGCAGCAGCTATCGACCAGTTCTTCGCTACACACCGCATTTCCCCTACCTCCCGCTTAGCCGAACAGTTCCGCCAGGAGATCCTACGCTTCTACCAGACCCAAACCAGCGGCAATGCAGTTCGTTGATACGGCAACCATCCACGTGAAGGCTGGCGATGGTGGCCGCGGGGCCGTTAGCTTCCGGCGGGAGAAGTATGTGCCGAAAGGCGGACCTGACGGTGGAAACGGTGGCAAAGGTGGGGACGTTGTCCTCGTTGCCGACCCTCACCTGAGCACATTGCTGGACTACCGCTACCGCCACTCGTATGCTGCTGAGAACGGGCACCACGGCGAAGGAAGCAATCGCACGGGACGGAGCGGGACGGATCTCGTGCTCCGTGTCCCCTGCGGGACACTCGTCTACGATGCCGTCACTGGAGAGTTGCTAGGAGACCTGTCTGAGCCAGGACAGCGGCTCGTCGTTGCCCGTGGCGGGCGTGGCGGACGTGGGAATGCAGCGTTCGCCTCTCCTACAAACCGCTCCCCCCGAATTGCCGAGCCAGGACAGCCTGGGGAAGAGCGGACACTGAGGTTAGAGCTGAAACTGCTGGCTGACGTCGGCCTGGTAGGCTTCCCAAATGTAGGTAAGTCCACGTTGCTGGCAACTATCTCGGCAGCTCGGCCTAAGATTGCTGACTACCCCTTTACGACACTCTCCCCAGTGCTCGGCATAGTACGGCTTGGGCCTGGGCAGAGCTTCGTCGTTGCCGACATCCCAGGGCTCATAGAAGGCGCTCACCAAGGCCGGGGCCTGGGACTCCAGTTCCTGCGCCACATCGAGCGTACTCGAGTGCTGGTCTTCCTTATCGAATCTACCTCGGAGACTCCGCAGCAGGACTATGCCACACTCCTCAGCGAACTGCAGCACTACAGCCCTGAACTCCTGTACAAAGCCCGGATTGTCTGCCTCAGCAAGGCCGACCTCCTCTCCGCCGAGCAGCGCCGTCGCCTTCAGCACTTACGCTTCGACGGTGAGCCGCCGCTCTTCCTCAGCGCTGTCACAGGTGAAGGAATCCAACAGCTCCTCTACCGCCTGTGGGACATCCTCCAGCGGGCATATCCGCCCGTAGTAGCAACCGCTACCTGATGGGGCATAGACTCTGCTGGTGGCTTAGCACCTTCTGTACCCTTGCCCAGCCTTCGATTGGACTGCTAACGGTCGAGTACCGGTCCCCCCATGTCCCCTGGTGGGCACCGCTCTGCTGGCTCACTCGAAGCCATACACCGACCCCGGAGTACTTGGGAGCCCTCCTACAGCTCACAGAGGGCGACGTTATAGATTCCGCCAGCCTACGGGAAGACCTCTTACGCCTCCGCTCCGCCGCGGAGTTAGCTGAAGTCAGCTCCCTGCTGGATACCCTGAGCCCTTCTAGCGTGGAACTGCGATGGATCGTGACACCACGCTGCCGAGCCCTCATCGCCCCAGAGGTGATGCTGGGCAGCTCTGTACAACACAAGGGCATCGCGACTCGCCTACCTTTCCCCTTCGGGAGCCAAGGAGATGTCCATCTGCTACTCCGTCATCGGCCGGAGTTCGGCATCGGATGGGCTGGATTACTAGGACTGACGCTGCATGATGGCGTTCGCCAGTTCAGCGGTTTTGGCTCCCTCCATCGCCACCGTGGTAGCTACTGGCTCCAGGCAGAGTCTATCCCTACCCGTTTCCCGTTTCGGCGATGGAACGGAGGGCTCCGCGGAGAGCACACCAGCGGTACATTCTGGGACTTCCGCCGGCCAAGCCCCATCCCTTACCGGCGGCGCGAGACTCGGCTCTCTGGCTGGCTTAGCTGGGGAACATGGCGGCGGGACTATGTCTTCATCACCTTTGCTGGACACTGGCAGCGTGCCTTCGTTGATTCAGCCTTCCGCAGGGCCTTCGACAATACGGCCTTCGTCCTCATTGGCGTTAGCTCTTTAGCGCAACGGTACGAGTGGCTGCCCTCACCGTACGTTACAGGGGATAGCTGCGTTGCCCAGACTGGTGCGTGGGGTGCTGTCACCCTGGGGATCGGCGTACCTACGGGGCCTGCCGGAGAACTAGTCAGCTACATTGCAGGAGAGCTGGAGCACTCAGCTACTCTCTCGTCCTATGCCCTCATAGCTGGTCGCATCGCAGCAGGGAATGCTTTCGCGAATCGCTTGCCTCGAGCCACTACTCTTGAACTCAGCTTTACGGGCTGGGGATACCTGTTCCCTCCCCTCCTACTCCAGTGGGAGGGACGCCACCAGAATGTCTGGAATTGGCTCGGCTACCGAGCCGAACGCTTAGATGTCCTCACCGGCTTCCCAGCACCCTTCCCCAGCGCCGGAACCGACAACAGAACCACTCTTCGGACCAAGCTCTGCTGGCGCGGGAGACTAATCCTACCAGAACTCGGCTGGTACGCCGCTCTCACTTACTACCTCGGTGCTCTATGGAACCAGGGGACCAAGATAACCCGGCTCCAATGGCGGAACGCAATCAGCACCACTCTCGGGCTCCACGTAGGAGGTAGATGGACCTTGCGGTGGGTTCTTGCTGCAGAGCTCGCCTACTCGCCAACCCTTCGGCGGTTCTTCGCGCTCCTAAGGACAGAGATCCCCACGACCTCATGGCAATTCCATCGCTATCGCCCCCCATATCCACTGGGGGCTCCCCTGACAGAAGAGCCATAGCCTACTCCAACTTGACGTACTCCGCCACCTCCTCAGCCGAGCGCAGATGGATGAGCGCCTTTGCCTCGACCAACTCCATCACCGCTTCCTTGACCTCCGCCGGCGAGGCGCGGCGGTAGTAGGCGAAATGCCAAATGTCGATCGGAGCAACGCTCACTTCCAGCAAGAATTCCTGAGCTAACGTCAGTGGCCGGCCTTCCAGGAGCAACTGCTGCGCTGCTTGGAGGACTGACAGGCCTTCCACTGGGGTGATATGAGCAGCGGTGAAGTAGTAGTTGTCCACGGTCCTCAAGTCGCAGATCGGAAAGCCACGCCGCGGGTGCTGGATCAGGAAGGGCAGGAAGGAAAGGCCCACAACGTAAGGCTCCTCCTCTGGGCTACCCCAGAGATCGTGCCAGACTCTGGGATCAACCTCCCGAAGCCACTCAAAGAAACGAATCTCCCATGACGGGAGGCGCATGAGAGTTGTGCTCTGCAACACGTTTGCAACCTGCCGCGCTTGCTCAACCGTTAGGCTCCGGAGGACATCTTCAGGAAACTCTACCCACCCGCGCCGACGGGCCTCTTCCCGACACCACTGAATCAGTTCCTCCACGCTCATCTTGCGCCACCACGACGCGGAGCACGCAACCCTACAGACGTGTAGCACCTCTCCAGAGGCACGTAGCACCTTTCCGGAGCGCTGCCTCACTGTGACGAGGCTACCATGGAGCCAACTACTTCACTCCGGCGGGTGACTAGACTACGGACTTCTGCAGCATGGCGCTCCGATGCCCGATCACATTACATCGGCTACCTCTGACCCTGTACCGCAGCCCGCCTTCTCCGATACTCTCCCCATGCACCCAGCACGAGAGCCAAGAGCACCGCGCCATTAAGCCCCAAGCTCACCCACCGCCCGCGCTCAAACGCCGCGGAGGGGTAACGAAGCTCCACAGTGTGTGTCCCTGGCGGTACGATGATGCCGCGGAAGGCATAGTTTGTCTTGATGATCGGCGCAGGCCGGCCATCAACCGTCGCGTGCCACGCCGGGGGGTAGACGATTTCGCTCAAGAAGAGGAAATTGTGCCCCGTAGCCGTTACCTGCAGCTTGATGTACTCGTTCTTGTGGACTAGCACCTCTGCTGTGGCCCCCTCGCCAGCCGGCTCGATAGGCTGCGGCAGCGGCTGCTCTACGAAGGCCAAGCGACGCAGATCGAAATCCCCACGCCGAAGTCGTTCCAAGATCTGTAGCGGTGGCAGCACGACGACGGTATCTACGAAGAACGCCCGCGGGAGGAAGGCCGGGTTCTCGTACACGTACGCCCCCGTCTGCTGCGAGCGGAATGCCAAGCGGAGGGTCTCAACCTGCAACGGCTGTGGGGACAACACGAAGCGCACGTTGAGAAGGTTCCACAAGAAGGGGTTGAGCACCACGTTCCCGTTGCCTTCGCCAGCGACGTCTAGCAGGTCCTGGTAGACCCGCAACTTCGCCGCATGGTAGCCGTGGATGTTCTCCAAAAACCAATAGGCACTGGCGTTCGGCACCGAGCTAGTGAGATCGGCTATCCGGAAGAGTCCCCGCTGCTGCTGGAGGAATTCAATGACATCTGTACGGCGGAAGACCGTCTCCTCAGGCTTGCGATACTCTATTTCCATTGGCCGGAGAGCCACCCGCCAGAGATCCCACAACAACAGCCCAACGAACAACACTCCAGCAGTATCCCTCGAGAGACGCCCACGCACGTACCACCAGAGGACACCCAGGGTTGCCAGCCCAAGCAGTGCGGTCATGAACCAGTCACCGATCATCTCCTGCCAGATGAACGTGTGGATGGCCGCTGGATACTGCTTTCCTGTAGCGCTCCGCGCCACAGCCTCAACGTAGCTCTGCTCGAAGAAGGCCCACACTATGACACCGATGAGCAGCCATGCGGCCAGCCCCGCGAATGCCCACCGGAAGAAGGTCCACATCGCCGGCTCCGGCCGCTGGCGCCATTGGAGCACCGTAGAAAGCCCAACCGCCCCCAGAATCGGTACCGCCACCTGCAGAAGCACCAAGGCCATGCTGGGAGCGCGGAACTTGTTGAAGAGTGGCACGTGGTAGAAGAACAGGTCGAACAGCAGCGGGAAGTTCTTCCCGAAGGACAGAAGCAGCCCCACGAGCGCACTCGCCATCAGGGCCATCCCGAAAGGATCTCGCCGCAAGCGCCACGCCCCAAGGAACGCCAGCACCAGTACGGCAATCCCCATGTAGTTCGCGGCATCTGTGAAGGGCATCTGCCCCCAGTACGTGTGGAGCATCACCGGACGGTTGTTGCTGAGCGGCCCCTCGTACTCCAGCTTTCCGAACCCGAAGAAGTTCGGGACGAGGAAGGTGACCATCTCCTGAGGGCTGAACGACCAGTTCGTCGCATACTCATAATCCAGCCCACCTTCGGCAGCCTTTGCCCGCTGGGCGGAATCCAGATGGATCGGCAGGCTCCCACGGGTAGAGTACGGCGTGTACTCCAGAGTGCTCAAGTACCGATCCGCCGATAGCCCGAAGGCAACCACGCCGGCAACTCCGAGAGCCGCTGCAGCGCGTATGCTTCCCAGCACGCTCTCCCGACGTACAGCTCGCACCACGATCCCTGCCAGCAGATAGAAGGCGTAGAGGAGGCCGAGGTAGAAGATCATCTGCAGGTGCGACGACAGCAACATGACGTGGAGCACCACCACCAACAGCGCTAGCCGCAAGAGCGAGAATCGACGCTGGAGCTGCTCCAGCAGCAGCAAGCCGTATGGCAGCGTCATCAGCGCCCAAGGCTTGGTGTTGTGCCCAATCATGATCCAGGCGATGATGAACGTAGAGAACACCGCTGCCAGAGCGCCCCAGAGGCTCACCAACCGCTCATGCCCGCGAACTCGCAGCAACCAGTACATCCCAATGCCGTAGCCGACGTAGAAGCAGGAGACTCGCGCCGCATCGCTCTTGAGGAGCTCACCCACCAACTGCGTTAGTCCAACGGTGAGCTGCATCAGTACATCCCACCAGCGGGTCCCCGTAATCAGCAGCGAGGCAAATGATGGCATGCCGCTGAAGATGTACGGAATCCACTGTGGGAAGACCCCCTCTCGGCGGGCCGCCTCTAGGTACGGCCGGAAGCTCCACGAGGCAATGTTGTCCGAAGCTGGGAAGATGCCGCCTCCGAAGATGACGGGAGCAAGGAAGACCCAGATTGCCAGCCAAATCAGCAGGCAGAGCGCCACATCATGGTACCGCTCCGGCAATAGCCGGCTCAGCCATGCCCGTTCCGCAAGTTGCTTCCGCTGCAGGCGTTGCGTCGTTGCCACTGCTCCCTCCCGTGCTGTCCTACGTGGCCGAGCGAAATTAGCAGCTTCCAGAGCGAACCCTTCTCTTCATTATGCCGAATACGGTGGGTCCAGCCGCAATCGCTCCACGTAGCGTGGCATCATTGCACGCCATGTCTGCCAGTCATGAGGCCACTCCGGCCCCCACACTTCCACGGTGTGCGGGATCCCCTTGGCCGATAGAATCGCTGAGAGCTGGAGTGTTGCCTCCGGCCGCTCGTATGCCCCCCGACCGCAGGCAAGGTAGATGTGCCGCCGCTGTCGCAGCAACGGGAGCCAGTAGTCGTCGTTGAGGTTCGGCAAGAAGTGGATCGGCGAATTGAAGTAGCAGTCATCGTCGAAGTAGCCGTTGCTGTAGACCTGCAGATCGTAGACACCACTCAGCGCGATTGTGCCAGCAAAGATGTCAGGCCGCTGGAAGAAGAGGTTCGCTGCATGGAAAGCCCCCAGCGATGCTCCTGATGTTATAATTGGCTGTGGCCCTTGGCAGTCCGCTACGATGAACGGCACAACCTCCTGCACCACGTAGCGATTGTACGCCATATGGCGGAGGATGCGCTCCCGTGGAGGGAGCGTAGGGTGGAGCCAGCTGTCGGCGTTGATGCTGTTGATGGTGTAGAGCTTGCATACCCCCTGTTCAATCCACGGCCACAGCACCTCGATGAGTCTGAAGCGCTCATACTCCAGGAAATCCGCCATTGCCGTCGGGAAAAGGAGAATGGGCACTCCGAAATGGCCGTAGACAGCAACTGGCATCCGCCGCCCAAGCTGTGGGCTCCACCACTCTTCAACCCGCTTCCGCATGGCTGAACCAGTGCAAGACAACGGGCACAAACTACCAAAGCTCCGCAATTCCTCCCTCGGGGCGCACATGATTCTCCCTGCCTGAGCGTCTCCGCCCGGGAACGAGGGACAGAGAGCGATGGAACCCTGGCTTCGCCCGCTGCAAACAGCGGAATCCCGTGCCCCCGATGAGCTCCACGTACTGGACCTCCTCACGAGCTTGGAGCAAGCCTACTACTGGCTGCGGAGCCATATAGAAGCCATCCCGGCGGAAGCCCTCTGGTGGGAACCCGCCCCGAACATCCCCTCTATTGGAACTCGCCTCCAGCATGTCATCCGCTCGAGCAAGCGGCTGGCGGCGTATGCTCTCTCGCCGGCACCCGATTACGAAGCCCTCTCCGAAGAGGCCCAGCGCGACTGGATTCCGGAGCCAACAAGCAAAGAGGAACTGCTGGCTGAGCTGGCGGCAACCTTCTCTGAGCTCCGCAGCCGTGTAGAAGCGCTGACAGCCTCGGCACTCTCACAGGAGTGCTTCGTTGGCCGGCGCCGCATCCCAGTGCGTCGCTCTGCTATCCTCCACCACATCGCCGAACACGCTGCCTACCACGCCGGCCAGCTCATCCTCCTGCTGCGCCTCTGGCAAGCCCAGCACCGCGGGGACTCGAATGGCTAATCGCCTGGCCCATGAGAAGAGCCTCTACCTCCGGCAGCATGCCGAGAACCCCGTAGACTGGTACCCCTGGTGCGAAGAGGCCTTCCAACGAGCCCTGCAGGAGGATAAGCCAATCTTCCTCTCCATCGGCTACTCCGCGTGCCACTGGTGCCATGTGATGGAACGGGAGTCCTTCGCCGACCCCGAAGTTGCCCAGGTGCTCAACGAGCATTTCGTGTGCATCAAAGTCGACCGCGAGGAGCGCCCCGACGTTGACGCCTTCTACATGCAGGCTTGCCAAGCCATAACCGGCCACGGGGGCTGGCCATTGACGATTATCATGACCCCCTCCAAGCTGCCTTTCTTCGCCAGCACGTACTTCCCGAAGACGGACCGCTACGGGCGCCCTGGATTGCTGACACTGCTACGCCAGATTGCTGAACTGTGGCGGACCCGACGGCAGGACCTACTCTCGTACGCCCAGCGTGTGGTGGAGTTCCTCCGTACCCACCGTCAGCCCCTCGGCAGCCATCCTACCAGCGAGCTGCTGCAGCGCGCTTACGAGCAGTTAGAGCGGCAATACGATCCCCGATACGGCGGCTTCGGCGGAGCCCCCAAGTTCCCGATGGTACCGCAGCTCCTCTTCCTGCTGCGCTGGTGGTACCGCACGGGGGAGTCAAAGGCCCTCCAGATGGTGGAGCACTCCTTGCAGCAGATGCGCTTCGGTGGACTCTACGACCACGTCGGCTTCGGGTTCCACCGATATGCCACCGACGAGCGGTGGCGCATCCCGCACTTTGAGAAGATGCTCTACGACCAAGCGCTGCTCTTGCTGGCGTATGCCGAAGCATACCAAATCCGCCCCTCCCCACTCTGGGCACAGACTGTGCGCGAAGTCATAGCCTATTGCGAGCGAGAGCTTCTAGCCCCAGAAGGCGCCTTCTACACCTCCGAAGACGCTGACAGCGCTGGCGAGGAGGGTGCCTTCTACCTCTGGAGCGATGCGGAGCTGCGGCACCTCCTCTCAGACCAGGAGTATGAGTTCCTGCGCTTCGCCTTCGGAGTGGAGCCGTATGGGAACCTGCCTGAGCTAGGACAGAATCACCTCTTCCAGACTGCACCGTGGGAAGCCCTCGGCGAGCACTTCGGCCTTGCTACCGAAGCACTCCAGCATCTTTGGGAGACCATTCGGCAGAAGCTCTTCGCCTACCGCCGACGCCGTGTACCACCCCAGCGGGATGAGAAGGTTCTCACCGACTGGAATGGGCTCATGCTGGCAGCCCTCTGCACTGCTGCTCGAAGCCTCGGTGATGAACGCTACCAAGCCATGGCCTCCCGGACAGCAGGCTGGTTCCTACGGTGCTGGAAGGAGCATGGCACGCTCTTCCACTGCTACGCCGATGGTTCCTGGAGCGTACCCGGGCTGCTGGATGACTACGCGTTTCTGCTGTGGGGGCTTGTAGAACTCTACGGCACGCAGCTCGACGTTGCTGTGCTGGAAGCGGCTCTCCAGATTGGCCAGCAACTCCGCGAACGCTTCTGGGATTCCGCTGCCGGCGCCTTCTACCTCACCAGCCCCTCCACGAACGAACTGCCATTACGGTACCGTGAGGACGCCGATGGAGCTACTCCTTCCGGGGCAGCAGTAGCTTGTTGGAACTTTCTCCGCCTAGCGTATATCACCGGCGACACCCAGTGGCAGACCTGGGCAGAAGAGGCGCTCGCAGCGGCACCAACGACCGTACAAGAGGTTCCGATGGCCTTCCCTGGCCTCCTCATCGCTCTGGATATGGCCCACGGACCAACGTCGGAGATCTGCTTCTTAGCGGAAACCCCCAGCGACGGTCTCTCGAAACTCATCCAGGAAGCCCATCGCCACTTCCTTCCGCGGAGTGTCTTCCTCGGTGCCGTCGGAAAAGACGTCGTTGAGAGTTTCCGCCGCTTAGCCCCGGCATACACCCAATATCCGCTCCTACCGGAGCCTGCCGCATACGTCTGTGTTGATGGCGCCTGCCAACGGCCTGTTACGACAGCAGAGTCACTCCGCGAGCTTTTGCCTATCCGGCAAGCAGAGTGAGCTCCTGGTAAGGGCTGGACCGTCTATCCGTTCTGCCGAGGGCCCGTTCAGCACAAAGGATCAACTGGCTTGCTAACTCGTCGCACATAAGATACCCTCGCCAGTTCAGCCACAGCCGATGCGGGGTTCGTAGCCGCACAACCCCTAACTCCTCCCACTGCGCCAGAATTGGAGCGGCCTCCGTTGCAAGGTCTATCCCGAACTCCTGCCGAATGCGGTCAAAGCGCAGACCGTCAGAGCGCAGCCCCAAGAAGACAAGCTCCTCCAACCGCTCTACCGTGCTGAGATGCTCAGAGCTAGCGATTGGGAGTCGGTCTTGGCGGATGAGCTCCTGGTATTGGCGCAAGCTTCGGACGTTCCAATAGCGGCGTCCCCTCAAGTACCCGTGCGCCGAGGGACCCAGCGCAACGTACTCTTCAGCATGCCAGTAGAGTAGGTTGTGCCGGCATTCGTATCCAGGCTGAACGAAGTTGGAGACCTCGTAGTGCAGGTACCCAGCATCTTGCAGGAGGTGAACTGCCAACTCGTACTGTGCCACATCCAGCTCTTCTGGGACGGGCGCAACTTCCCCGCGCTTCCAGCGGGCGTAGAGTGGCGTTCCAGGCTCCCAGATGAGGCTGTAGGCAGAGATGTGCTGTGGAGTCAGCGCTATCACTTGTTGGAGCGTAGCCCGCCATGACTCCACTGTCTGCCCCGGCACTGCGAACATGAGGTCAATGTTGATGTTCTCGAAACCGGCTCGCCGCGCCCATTCCACAGCCAGCCGTGCCTCTTGCGCTGTATGGATGCGCTCCAGAAAGCGCAACTCTTCAGGATGGAACGATTGGACGCCAAAGCTGAGTCGTGTCACCCCCAACTGCCGATACGCTCGGAGCCGCTCCTCTGTCACAGTTCCAGGATTGCATTCCATCGTCCACTCCACCTCCGGCCCCCAGCGAAAGATGCGGTGCAGGCGTTCCACGATTCGCTCCAGCTGCTGCGGTGACAGCAGCGACGGCGTGCCACCGCCGAAGTAAACAGTAGCCACGGGTTCGGCCACAGCCTCGGGAAGCTGTTCCGGCAAAAGCTCTATCTCGTGGCAGAGCGCATCAACGAACGACTCCAGCAGCTCCGGGCGCTCGACTGAATAGAAGTCACAGTAGCAGCACTTGTGCTCGCAGAAGGGGATATGGAGGTAGAGCCCACGCATCAGTGCAGGAGTGTCCCAATCCGATTCCACCGAATGCGCCCATCCTCGGCCCGGGAGTAGTAGACCATCACCGCCTTACCGACGATGGCCCTTCGGGGAACCGGACCCCAGTGGCGGGAGTCCATGCTGGCTCGGTAGTTGTCGCCCATGAGGAAGACGTGGTCATGCCGCACAACGTAGTGCTCTGCTGGACGGCCGTCGATGTAAACGCTATCTCCTGCCGCGACCACGCTGGCTCCATCGCGCTGTAGGATCGGCAACCACTCCGGGACTGAGGCGGCTGAGAGTGGGATGACCATCCCGCGGTATGGGACGACGATCCTCCGCGGCCGTTCACGCATTCCGGGTAACCAGTACGCCACCCGATTGATGACCAGGGTATCGCCAGCAAACCGTAACGTATCCCCTGGAAGCCCGACGACACGCTTGACGTAGTAACTGACTACCCCCGCACTATCAGGGAACTCAGCGACGACAACATCCCACCGCTGCGGGGAGCGATACCACCACCGCAGTTCCGCAGGGAGCCGAAGCGCCAGCAGTGGCAATTGCTCCGGCAACCCCACTGCATACGCGATCCGGCTCACCACAACGTAGTCCCCGGGCAGCAGCGTCGGCACCATGGAAGCCGAGGGAACGTAGCAGAAATCTACCACCACGGCTTTGAGGAGTAGGCCCACAACCAATGCAAACCCTGCCGCCTCCAGGACGTCTCGGCCTCGCAGCCAGGGTCTCTGGGTGCGGGCAGAGGGAAAGCATCGTCGTTGAAACAGAGCCACATGCGCCGACACACCGCGCACGTAGCTACTTAGGCGGAACACTAACTGTGGGCGCATCAGCGAACGAGAGTTCCTATGCGCCCCCAGCGAATGGTCACCAGCTTCTCCAGGAGCGGCGCCACCGGATCCCATGACCAGTAGACCATCATCGGCTTGCCGACCACGTTCTCCATCGGGATGAAGCCCCAGTAGCGACTATCCTCGCTGTTGTCACGGTTATCTCCCAGCCCGAAGCAGTAATCGCGCTCCACGACGTAGAACGTGGTAGGCACGCCGTCTATCAGGATCCTTCCATCCCGGACTGCCACGCTATGGCCCTCCCGGCGGATGAAGATATCCCACTCCAGCAAGTTCTGCAGGCTGAGCCAAATGGTATCACCGCGCTTGGGGACGCGGATTGGGCCGTAGTTATCGCGCGTGTAGTCCCGCCCGCGGGGGAAGGTCCGGTACTGATCGCCCGGCGGAGGTGGGAGGTTCGTCACTAGAGCCGTCGGCGGCAGGGGCTGTTCCACACCGTTGACAAAGAGGCGCTTCTGCCGAATCTCCACCGTGTCACCGGCAACAGCAACGCAGCGCTTGAGGTAGTACTGGAACTCCCGGGGTTCTACCTCGTCGCGGTACCCTGGGAAGATGAACACGATGATATCGCCCCGCTGCGGCTGCCGCAGCCCTGGTAGGCGCAGGTACGGCAGCGCGATGTTGAGGAAGGGGATCATCTGCGGCGTAGAAGGACCGAAGACAAGCCGGTTGACGAAGAGGAAGTCCCCGGCCTCCACGGTGTTCTCCATGGAGCCCGTGGGGACTACGAAGGAAGCGACAGCCAGCCCGTTGATGATCATCACAATCACCAACGCCCCCAGCAGGCTTCGGAACCAGGAGAATATCGCCTCCTGAGCCGACTTCGGCTTCCGGCGTTGCTCCTTACGCCGCCGACGTGCTTCGCGGTATCGCTGCCACGCTGAGAGCAGGATTTGGCGGACTTCCATCTTCACTTCTCAATGCTGAGCACGGCCAGGAAGGCCTCCTGCGGAATCTCCACACGCCCGATCTGCTTCATACGCTTCTTCCCCTCCTTCTGCCGCTCCAGGAGCTTCCGCTTGCGCGTGACGTCCCCGCCGTAGCATTTGGCCAAAACGTTCTTCCTCAGCGGCTTGATCGTCTCCCGAGCGATTACCCGTGAACCGATGGCCGCCTGGATGGCCACCTCGAAGAGCTGCCGCGGGATGAGCTCCCGCAGCTTCGCGCAGAGCTTCCGTCCCCACTCGTAGGCCCGCTCTCGGTGGACGATCATCGAAAGGGCATCCACTGGCTCGCCGTTGATGAGGATATCGAGCTTGACGAGGTCACCCGGACGGTAGCCAATGTGCTCGTAGTCAAACGAGGCATACCCCTGCGAGACCGACTTCAGCTTGTCGTAGAAGTCAAAGATGACCTCCGCAAGTGGCAGCTCAAACTGCAAGTCAACTCGGGTGGGAGAGAGGTACGACATCCCCGTCTGCACGCCCCGACGGTCCATGCACAGGCGCATGACAGCACCGATGTAGTCGGTCGGGGTGATGATCTGGGCGCGGATGTACGGTTCGGCGATCTCCTCAATGTGGGTCGGAGGCGGCATTTGGGCAGGGTTGTCTACGTAGACGATCTCCCCATCCGTACGGAGGACCTGGTAACGGACGTTCGGAACTGTAACGACGATGTTCTGCCCGAACTCCCGCTCGAGGCGCTCCTGCACGATCTCCATGTGGAGGAGCCCCAGGAAGCCGCAGCGGAAGCCGAAGCCGAGCGCCGCGGAGCTCTCAGGTTCATAGACAATCGCCGCATCGTTGAGGGCTAACTTGGCCAGTGCATCCCGCAACTCTTCGAAGTCTTCAGCATTGGCCGGGTAGATGCCGCAGAACACCATCGGCTTGACCTCGCGGAAGCCCGGCACTGGCTGTGCGCACGGCCGTCCCGCGTGGGTGACGGTGTCGCCAACCTTTGTGTCCTGGACGCGCCGGATGTTGGCAACGAAGTAGCCTACCATACCAGCGCTGAGCTCACCCGTCCGCTGGCGCTTGAGCTGCTTGATGCCGACCTCATCCACTTCATACACCTGCTGGGTCGCCCAGAACAGCACCTGGTCGCCTTCCCTCAGAGTACCGTCGAGGAGCCGGACGTAGACAACCACCCCGCGGTAGGGGTCAAACATGGAGTCAAAGATGAGAGCCCGTAGCGGGGCCTCTGGATCCCCTTGAGGTGGAGGGATTCGTTCAATGATCGCCTGCAGCAACCGGTCAACCCCAGTACCGTGCTTTGCCGACACCAGCAGGACCTCTTCAGGGCGACATCCAATCAGGTCCACGAGCTGCTGCTGGACTACTGGGATCATGTCGGCGGCGTTGGGGAGATCTATCTTGTTGATGACCGGAATGACCTCCAGCCCAGCCTCCACGGCCAAATAGAGGTTGCTGATCGTCTGAGCTTCTATCCCCTGGCTGGCATCCACGACCAAGATTGCTCCCTCACAGGCCGCCAGAGAGCGCGAGACCTCGTAGGAGAAGTCCACATGCCCCGGCGTGTCGATCAGATTCAAAAGGTGCTGCTGGCCGTCGGGCGCTGTGTAGCGCATCTGTGCTGCATGGAGCTTGATTGTGATGCCACGTTCCTGCTCCAACGGGTTGTCGTCCAGGATTTGGTCCATCACCATCTCCCGGGAGCTCACGCTGCCGGTCAGTTCCAGCAGCCGGTCTGCCAAGGTTGATTTCCCGTGGTCAATGTGAGCGATGATGCAGAAGTTCCGAATGTGCAAGAGCTCCATGCCAGCAGCGCACGGGACTTTTTCATTGCAGGAAGCAAAATTAGGGGCTCTCCTGCATGCAGTGCGCATGGCGATAAGCGATGCCGTCTGCAACGGAAGACACGTCCCGTAAGACTCCCGCCAGCGAGATCGCTGTCTGCGAGTATCCTGCTCTTGGTGGCAAACAGAGTATTTTCGCAAGTGCCAGTGCCCGGATGGCGGAACTGGTAGACGCACGGGACTTAAAATCCCGTGGGGCGTAAGCCCCGTGCGGGTTCGACTCCCGCTCCGGGCACTTCACCGCCGTTCAAAGAGCCGCTCTACCTCTTCCCAAGGGAGCTCCACGATCACAGGGCGCCCGTGGGGGCACACGTAAGGCAGACGGCATTCCTGGAGCTGCTGGAGGAGCGCTTGCATCTCTGCTTCTGTGAGGAGGTCGCCTGCCTTCACCGCTGCTTTGCAGGCCATCGTTGCCAGCAACCACTCGACCACCGAGCCTGCAATCGAAGGTCTCTGCTCTTGGTACGCTGCCAAGAGCTCCCGCAGAGTCTGCTCCTCCTGGCCCGAAGGGAGGTCAGCGGGCGCTGCCGTGAGTTCGTAGTCTCCCGAGGGCAACCGCTGGAGCTCAAAGCCCATAGCGTGGAGAGACTCCCACAGCTCTTCCACGAGCGCCCTCTCGGCAGGGGAGAGAGCTATCGGCAGGGGCAAAAGAAGCCGCTGAGGTAGCCGCTGCTCCACTTCCCAGGCCTGGCGGAAGCGCTCGTAGAGAACACGCTCGTGTGCGACATGCTGATCAACGAGCCGCAAGCCTTCCGCCGTCTCCCAGAGGATATAGGTCCTGCGGATCTGCCAACACCGCACCGCGGGCGTCGGCGCAAGGAGGCCCGACGCAAGTTCTGCGCCTGCAGGGATCCTGTTGAGGATATGCCGAGCAGCACCTCCACCCGCTGAAATTCGCTCCCCACGGCCTCCTCCAACACTCTCTTGTCGCAACCCTGGTCTTGCTGGGGCTACGATCTCACCCGTTAGCCGATTCACCAGCAGTTGCTCTCCCTCTCGGGTCCGCTCCACTGTCATTGGAGCGTGAGCGAACTCCACTGCCACGGTGGGTGCTAAGTGGTACTGCCGGAGCGTCCCCTGGACCGCCTCCAGCATCGCAGTGAAAGCACGCTGCTCATCTTCAAAGCGGACCTCGTACTTCTGCGGGTGCACGTTCACATCCACCTCCTCTGGGTCCACCTCTATGTGGAGCACGAAGACGGGGTAGCTACCTGCGTCCAGGAGCTGCTCGTACGCTGTATAGACTGCATGGCTGAGCCCCTTATGCCGAATCCAGCGGCGATTGAGGAATAGGAACTGATGGGTCCGCGAGGGGCGGCTTACTTCTGGATGTCCAATCAGTCCCCAGATTCTGAGACCTTCCACGCAGCACTCAACGGGCAGCATTCGCTGGGCGAGTTCATCCCCGAAGAGGGCGGCAAAACGCTCCTGGAGCATCCCTGGCGGGACATCGAACAGCAGAGTACGCTCATCGTTGAAGACAAAGCGGACATCGGGCTGCCCTAAGACGAAGCGGGTCATCATGTCAGCAATCAGGCGGAACTCGGTAATGTCGGAGCGGAGGAACTTACGCCGAGCTGGGACGTTGTAGAAGAGATTCCGAACGAACACCTGCGTTCCCTTCTCGCAGGCATACGGCTCTACTCGCGGCTCCCCTTCTGGCTCGGAGAGGAGGCGCCAGCCGACAGCGTCCTCCGCTCGCCGCGTTCGGATCTCTAACTGTGAAACGGCAGCAATCGAGGCCAGAGCCTCGCCACGGAAACCCAGCGTACGAATCCGATGGAGATCCTCAAGACTCCTCAGCTTACTCGTAGCGTGACGCTGAATGCAGAGGAGGAGGTCGGGGCGGCTCATCCCACAACCGTTATCCACGACGTGGATGAGCCGTTTGCCCCCGCCATGGACTGTGACGGCAATCGTCGTCGCCCCTGCATCAAGAGCATTCTCTACCAGCTCCTTGACGACCGACTCTGGCCGCTGCACCACCTCGCCGGCAGCAATTTGGCTCACCAGGAAGTCGGGCAAAATCCAGATACGCTGTTCTTCCATCGCCCGGGACCTATTACCTTGCCGACAGTAGACGCACCGCTTCTGCCTCCATTGCCATAAGCCCTTCAGGTGCTTCTCCTTACTTTTGTGGCCCTCGAGTTTGGGTACCAGTTACAGGTAGGTCGCCATGTCCCACTATTTGTTGCCTCCGCTTGGACTCAACACGTGCCGTTTCACCTCTCCGCAAGATTCCCAGCGCCTCGTGGAAGCGGCATGGCACAATGGAATTCGGCTCTTTGCCTCTGCCCCTAGCGACGACGATGGATTCGGCCAGACCATTCTGGGGGACTGGAGCACGCAAACAGGCCAGCAGCCACTCGTGCTCGTCGCCCTCGGTCTCGTGGAAGGGATTCTCTATCACCGAGCTCTGGAGCGCGAACACGAACGGAGACCTTATCCCGAATTCCTCCGACTCCGCGAGGGGCTTGGCTACTGCATCCATCCTGAGTTCCTCCGAGAGCAGCTCGCCGAATGCTATCAGCGGCTCCGACAGGGGGCAGTAGCGGGAGTCATACTCCAGACTCCTGAGGCCTTTCTCCAGTGGGCCCGTATGCAGGGACTCCCTGAGGAAGAAGCTATCCACGAGCTCCTACGTCGCTTAGAGCAAGCATTCGCTTTCTTAGAGGAAGAGGCCCGCCGAGAAAGGATCGGTGCATATGGCATCCAATCCGAAGTACTCTTGCCTTCTCCGGAAACACCAATCCCACTGCCCCTACCAGAGCTTATTGCCGTCGCTAGTTCGGCTGGAGGAGAACACCACCGCTTCCGCCTGTTGGCAATTCCCTTCAACCTCTTCGAGGCTGCCGCGGCAACCGAGACGGTCATCGAGGGGCGGACACTGCTGGAGTATGCAAAGGACCAAGCCCTTCACGTCATTGCTTACCGTCCGCTCAGCGCCCGCTTGGGTCAGCGTCCGGTGCTCATCGCGGAGCCTCCTGTAGAGAAAACTACGCTCGTCTCCGTCGAGCACATCCGAGGCCTACTTCGGGAGTTCCTGCATACAGAGACCCAACTCCTGCGCCTCCTCACAGAGCAGCCCCTCAACGGAGTCCAGCGGGAGATGCTACGAGAATCGCTAACGCTGAGCCTCTTCTTGCAGGACCACTGGCACGAGTTCGCCAGCTACGAGGACTGGAGCCGAGTTCGACAGGGCTACATCGCCGAGCGGCTGCGTTCGCTGAGCGATATAGTAACCCCGCTCTTGCAGACGGAGCATGCCCGCCAAGAGTGGGAGCACTACGTGCAGCGTCTACACCAAGCGCTGGCGGATATTGGACGCCTCTACGCCGCCCGTGCTTGGGAACGGGCCCGCCGCCTACGGACGGTACTGGAAGACGCTCTCCAGGTACCCATCCCCCCTGTTCCCCTAGCACAACTGGCCATAGCGCTCGTCCAGCGAACGGAGGGGATTAGGACTGTTCTGGTCTCGAGCACTTCCCCAGACCACATTGCCGAGAACGCATCCGCTGAGCGACTTCAGCTTCCCGTGCTGAAACGCCAACATTGGCTCCGCCTACGCGCCGCCGAAGCGGTCTTAGAGCACGGCTTCTGAGGTCATCAGGGGCTCTTCTGCAAGAAGGTCTGCCCCGACTCGTTCAACACATCTCGGCTCTACACCCCCAGGTGGATTCCTGGTCGGCAAATCTCCCGCAGAGTTGCCAGCACTGAGAGAACCGACAGCAGGCTTGTGCGAGGGTTCTGAGGATGCGGGACGTTGCGCACCGTGATGCTGAGCTCTCCAAACGCACCGCGGATGTAGATTTCATGGACGTTTAGGGTCAGTCGTGGGTCTGCGACGATTCGGACCAGCGTCCGCTCGGGCCCAATTCCAGCGAGGCTCAGCGTCGCAGCGATGTTGACGTTCGTGGGGAAATGACGTATGGCTTCACGAGCAGGACCTTCGTACACCACTACAGGCTCACGGATCTCCGAAGGATGGAGCTGGAGCCGCTCTGTAAGCGCCTCAGGTGCCAATGCATGCGGAGGCTTGCGGGTGGTCAGGAGAACTCCCTCGATCTCGCCTCGGAATGCCGCAGCCTTCAACCCATCTATCCCAGCGATTCCCCCAGAAGGGACGTAGAGACGACGCCCACATTCTTCTGCCACAGCTGGCAGCTCAGAACCGGGTGGTTCTAAAAGGGCTCCTACGCTGAGAATGAGAAAGTCACACCCCGCCTGAAGGACTTGCTTGCCGTACTCGTGGACTGCTGCTTGGGAAGCCGCCTCCACGACCAAGTGCAGCTCATTGCCATCGAGCAGCTCCTCTACGCTCGCCGCTACCTTGACGGACATCGGCACGAGCGATGCAACCGCCCGCGCCCGCTCCTCGTCGCGGTCGTAGATGGCCTTCAGCACTCCACCCGGTACCTCACCGCGAGCAAAGGCCTCAGCCACGCTAGAGCCTACGGCCCCACAGCCAATCAGCCCAATCCCGATCTCATTCCCCATCGGGCACCTTCGTCACGTTTGCCCCTGTTCCCCTTCGCGTTTTCGTTCTACCCAAGGGCTGCGTCCAGCACGGCCGCTATTCAAGCACCACTAGGCCAGCCACCCCTATGCTTGCTGCCGCCACTTGATACTACACCCGATTGCCGGATACTGAGGATACGGCACTGGACGCCCTGCCAGGAGCACATCCAACGCGGCTCGCAAATCCTCTCCCGTCACGGGGAGACCGTTGCCCGGGGTAGAAGCATCAAACCGGCCATGGTAGAGTAGATGCAGCTCGGCGTTGGTTACGAAGAACTCCGGGGTACACTGGGCTCCGTAGGCACGGGCAACCTCTTGAGTCTCGTCGAACAAGTACGGGAAGGGGTATCCCAACTGTTGCGCTACCTCCCGCATCTTCTCTGGAGAATCCTCCGGATACGTCTCCGGATCGTTGGAGTTGATAGCGATGAAGGAGACCCCCTTCGGAATGTACTCACGCGCCACCTCTACAAGCTTTGGCACAATGTGCTTGACGTACGGGCAGTGGTTGCAGATGAACATAATAACCGTAGCACGCTCTGATTTCAGCTCTTGTAGCGAGCGCTTTTGCCCTGAAACAACGTCCAGCAGTTCAAAATCGGGGACCTTCATCCCCAGCGGTATCTCACGCGACTGAACTGCCATCGTCGTCCCTCCTATTCTCCGCTATCGGTACATCTCGCCTCACAAAACTACACCACCGCCAACTCACAGACAATCCCGAATCCAGCAGGCACACCCACCCTTTACCCTTCCCTACGGCACCGCTCGATGCCCAGTAGCCGGCTACTGTAGCCCAAAGCTAACGCGGATCAACATAGCAAGATGAACGCGAAGCCTGTAGCTGTGCAGTTCTATCGCGCACACATTGACACGCAGACTAACCTGCCACCCGCGCTCTCTGCGGCTGATAAAGCTGTAGCTTTGAACCTTTAAACGGTGCTACACTGAAACGCGCTGACAACGACAGAGCCACCATGGTGCGCAACTTTCTGCAACACCTTGGGCTCTATACCGACCTCTATGAGCTGACAATGGCCCAAGGGTACTTCGTCAGCGGTCGTGCCGAATCGCCAGCAGTCTTCGAGTACTTCTTCCGTACCAACCCCTTCCAAGGAGGCTACGTTGTCTTCGCTGGTCTGAGCGAGCTGGTAGAGGCCCTCCTCTCACTCCGCTTCGGCGAGGATGACCTCCTCTACTTACGCCAACAGGGGTTCCGGGAAGATTTCCTGGAGTACTTACGCACTTTCCGCTTCCGCGGCACTGTCTGGAGCGTCCGGGAAGGGGAGATTGTCTTCCCGCGAGAGCCCATCCTCCGAGTCGAAGGGGGACTACTGGAGACCCAACTTACAGAGACACTCGTTCTGAACCTCCTCAACTTTGCCTCATTGATTGCGACGAAGGCCATGCGCATTCGGTGGGTCGCAGGTCATCGCTTCGTTGCCGACTTCGGCCTCCGACGTGCCCAAGGCTGGGGCGGAATGCTAGCCAGCAAGGCTTCCTATATCGGCGGGGCAGATGCCACATCTAATGTTGCTGCTGGAATGCTCTACGGCATCCCTGTCACTGGGACTCAAGCACACTCTTGGATTCAAAGCTTCGGGGATGAACTGGAAGCCTTCCGTACTTTTGCTCAGCTCTACCCTGACCGCTGCGTGCTCCTGGTAGACACCTACAACACGCTCTCCAGCGGCGTCCCGAACGCTATCCAGGTAGCTCGGGAGCTGGAGGAGCGTGGCTATCGCCTACTGGGCATTCGGATTGACAGTGGCGACCTTGCAGCTCTGAGCCGCCAGGCCCGCCGCATGCTGGATGAGGCGGGACTCCAGTACGTGAAGATCTTCACCTCCAACCAGCTCGACGAGTATCTCATTCGAAGCCTCCTGGAGCAGGGAGCGCCGATAGATGGTTTCGGCGTCGGCACTCGGTTGGTGACAGCTTACGACTGCCCTGCACTGGATGGCGTCTACAAACTCGTGGAGTACGCCGGTAGACCGACGTTGAAGGTGTCGGACGACTTCACAAAGATTCTCCTACCAGGGCGTAAGCAGCTCTTCCGTTACTACGCCAGCGACGGCTCCTTCGTTGCTGACGGAATAGCCCTTTGCCATGAACCAGCCCCTCGCGAACTCTACCATCCCTTCTTCCCCATCCAGCGAATTGCGGTAGAAGGCTTGCATGTCGAACCTCTCCTGACCCCAGTGCTGCAAAACGGGGAGCTTTGCTCCCCTCTGCCTCCCCTTTCGGCAGTCCGTGAATACGCAGCAGAGCGCTTCCGCCAGCTTCCGGACGTCCACAAGCGCTTTGAGAACCCCCACATTTACCCCGTCGGGATTAGCCGCTCGCTGATGGAACTTCGTGACAGACTGGTCCAGGAGGCACTTCGTCTTCAGTAACTACTTTTGGTCCCCCAACGAGCTCAGGTGTAGCCATGAAGGCTCTCTTGATTGTCGATGTGCAGAACGACTTCTGCCCTGGAGGAGCCCTTGCAGTACCCGAAGGGGATGCAGTCGTCCCGGTTATCAACCGACTTATGGACGCCTTCCCGCTGGTAGTGGCCTCTAAAGACTGGCACCCCACAGAGACGACGCACTTCCAGAAGTGGCCTCCACACTGCGTCCAGGGTACCTGGGGAGCTGAATTCCACCCACGCCTGAGAGCGGACAAGATCGACCAAGTGCTGCTCAAAGGAACAGGCACACAAGACGATGGCTATTCGGCCTTTGAGGCCACGAATGTCAACTTGGCTGAATACTTACGCCAGCGAGGGGTGACGGAGCTCTACATTACCGGACTAGCCACGGATTACTGCGTCCGAGCTTCAACACTGGACGCCCTCCGCGAGGGCTTCCGTACCTACGTTGTGACCGATGCTATCCGAGCTGTTAACGTGAATCCGGGTGACGGAGAGCAAGCACTGCAGGAGATGCAGCAAGCTGGAGCCATCCTCATCAGTTCTGAGGACATCCTCCAGCCACAGGCAGCGTAGCTTCACCGCTTTGGGATAGCAATCTCATATGCCTGCCCGCTCGGTGGCTCCGGCAACTGGGGTTTGAGGATCCAAGGATTGAGAAGGCGAACATCCTTGTACCGCACCCCTTGGAGCCGAGCCCACTCCACAAGGTCGGGAATCGCTCCTTCCCACCGAACATGCTGAACAGCAGGGGCCGAGTATCGCTCTGACCGCGGGATCTCGAGACCGTACTGCTGGGCATGCTCCATGACATGCTTGATTGCGATGATGCGGTAGATGTAGCGGGTGGTCTCTTCGTTGAGGAAAGCGTCGTAGAAGCTGCTGACTCCCTGGGCTTGCAACTGCATCTGCAAATTCTCGTGCCCCATGTTGTAACCCGCGACGGCCAGCGTCCAGTTCCGAAAGAGCTGGTATCCCTGCTGTAAGTACCGTATGGCTGCAGCGGTGCTCTTTTCCGGGTGGCGCCGCTCATCCACAAATTCGTCTACTCGCAATCCCATTGCTCGCGCCGTCTCTGGAATGAACTGCCACAACCCCACGGCTTGCTTCGGCGACTGGACCGTTGGCAAAAGAGCGCTCTCAGCAATCGCAACGTACTTCAGGTCCAGCGGCATCCCTGCCTGTCGAAGCGCTTCTTCAAAGAGGGCAAAGTAGCGTCCGGCACGCTTCTGGTAGAGTACGATCTGCCCTGGCTGCTGCAGCAAGACGTAGAGCTCTCGCTCTATCCCCTCCCGCACTTCTGGAAGCTCCAACGGCACCAGTTCTCCACAGAACTCCAGACGCTGCGGCAACCGAACGGCCGCTATCCACTGCGTCCACGCTCGCTTCTCCCCTGCCACAGCCACATCAGCAGCTGTAAGGCAACACAATACGCACCAGACAAGAGCAGACCATCGCATGGGCTATCTCCCGCAGAACTCTCTTCCACTCGGCAACTCCACTACACGCTCGCACCATGAGCGCTCGTAGTCGGTGTTAGTAGCAACGAGCACAATCCCGCCCTGTTGGCGATGCTGCGCAACCAACTCCGCTACAGCCTCTCTACCAGCAGGATCCAGCACTGCCGCCACCTCATCCAGCACGAGGACGAGCGGTCTATGAGCAACCGCTAACGCCACACGAACACGCTGCTGCATCCCCGTGGAGAGCGTCCCAATCCTCTGCTGTGCGACTTCTTGCAATCCAAGCCGCTCCATCAGAGCCGCTGTCTTTTCTTGATCCCACTGCATCCCCCGGAGGCGCAGACTCAGCCCCACGAGTTCCCAGGGTGTGAATTCGGTATACAACCGCAGAAACGGCGCGACCACACCAACGGCCCAACTGAGGACTTCCCGTGGTGCGTACTGCTGGCTGCCGAGTATAACCCGAACCCTCCCCTCTGTCGGTTCGGCAAGACCGCAGAGCACCTTCAGCAAGGTCGTCTTCCCAGAACCATTCGGACCGACAACAGCGAGCGCTTCGCCCACACTGAGATGAAGCGTAACGTACCGAAAGACCCATCGGCCAGGCACATACGCCTTGCCAATCCCTGCGGCTTCTACAGCTATCACGGCTCGGCCCGAACGACCAGTTTCCCCCACTCCTCGTACCCAGCGACATGCAAGCGATAAACGTATACCCCCGACTGGAGCGAACCAGGGACAATACAGCAGGTCATCCACTCTCCATCGGCCTGGACACGAGCAGCAAACCGTGCTACCCGAGTCCACGCGGGTGTATAGAGTTCCACCTCCGCTGACTCCTCCAATCTCACCGACGCCGGTACTGGCAAGCAAAGCTTCTCGTGTCGGCCCACGAGATACGGTTGCGGATATGGCCCGCTGATGACTTGTAGCGGGAACCCAGCATTCCAGAACGTGTGGTGGCAGAGGGTATGGTTGCTCTCCCACTGTATCTTGTACGGCGTCCCCGGCAGGGGATCGCCTTGGGGGAGCATGCCGAAAGCCAGTGTGTAGGTTACGGCTGAACTGTGCCGCGAGACTACAGCGCTCGTGTTGGGATAAGAAAAGGCAACGTCCAGAGTATCCGGTGTCCGGCTTCCACTCTCGTGTCCTACCAAGACCCGAGCGAAGCGGAACTCAAATGGAAGCAGGTGCCCCGTATGGACAAAGGCTGGGGCGACAAACCGTTCGGCTACGGCAAATCGCACCGTTGGAAAATCCGCAGCGCGTGGGAAGTACCCCGGCCGTGCTCGTTCCCCAGTGTAATACATCCACGGCAAGAACTGACACCATGCATCTGCCAAAGTAATCCCTCCGACCTGCTGCAACGCCGTATCTAAAGCAGCATACGGATGGGCCCCTCGCCCAATCCCTTCCCACATTCGGCGAAGCACTCCGTCCCCCCACCGCAGGTAGAGGTACTGTCCGAAGACAGCAAATCGGTAACCTAAGCTTACATTATCGGCCTCTCCGAAGACGCATCGCTCAGGCGAATGGAACAGCTCAGGCAAGAACTGCTCGTAATCTCGTGTGTCCGGGAAAACGCGCCACTCCATGAAGGTACTGGCCAGCTCGTAGAGGAGCACCCCGTGCTGAGCGATGCCGTAGTTGCCGAACTGGATGGCATGGTACAACTCGTGTGCAATCGCTATCCGGAGAGCCCGCACGCCTGTCTCTCTGTAGGTAGGGCGCTGGTTGGAGGAATCCAAAGGGCTGTAATCGTTGTCCAAGAGGAGAAACGAGGAGAAGCAGGGATAGACCCCACGCGGGAGCAACTGTTCAGGCACAGTCTCCCCATAGAGTCCGCGCCCCCCCAAATCAACGAAGTAGACATCATACGCCGAAGACCCTCCTCTGCCACTGTCCGATGGTGGCGGTGGATACTGCAGACTGTCAACGAGAACGGTGTAGACGTACTGGAGCAGCGCCGTAGCCGTGTCAAGGTAATCGGGCAGGCCATTCCTATCGTAGTCACCGGAGGGCACAGCATCTCTCCCCAAAAGGGCGTAGTGGAGCCGAAAGCGGCTGTCGGGAGTCTCATACGAAAAGGGGAGTAGCGGGCGTTCGCTGGAGAGCTCCCGCTGCTGGTAGTGCAGATGCCGATCTGCGAAGGCGCAGCGCTCAGCTACCCCTGGGTACGATAGCCAGCATAGCTGGAGTAGCCCCACGCTAGCCTTGGCAAAAAAAGAGCCCACCCTGTGGACCTGCCACAGAGTGGGCTCCCCAGAATGTCTAACGATCACCGTGCAACGATCATGAGCTGCCGAACAACCCCGCGGGCAGTTTCAAGCTGGTAGATGTACGTACCGGGTGCAAGCCCCAGGGCTGCAACATCTAACCGTTGACTGTACTCCCCAGCCGCAACAATACCCTCCGACAGGACAGCAATCGGGCGGCCAAAGACATCCAAGACGCTTAGCCGCATCCAGCCACCCTCTTGGAGGCGGTACCGAATCGAAGCACTTGTATTGACTGGGTGCGGCACTACCGACCACAAGATGTTTCCTCCATGCGACGCCTGCTCGACAATACCTGTGAGCCGCAGCACCACCCTGTCGCTAGTATCTGAGCCGCACTCATTGCTCACCACGCAGAAGTAGGTACCCTCGTCCGAACGCGCCATGTTGGGAATTACGTATGTAGAGCTTGTGGCCCCCGACAGCGGGACTCCATCTCGGTACCACTGATAGCTTAGCGGAGGTTCACCTGTTGCCTGTACACTTAATGTCACTTGCGATCCTGGGGCAAAGGTCCCGCCTTGCGGCTGCTGCGTGATCTGTGGCGGTTCCTTGACGCGGACTGTAACAGGATCGGTTCGCGCCGTTCCGCAGGCGTTCCTCACCTCCACGAAGTACGAAGCTGTCTGAGTCGCTACGTCTTGGTACGTAGGCTGCGTTGCCCCAGCAATTGGGACATTATCCCGATACCACTGATACTGCAACGGAGCAGTCCCCGTTGCCTCCACCTGCAATGTGAAACTCGCACCCCGGCATACTGCTGTGGCAGTCGGAGCAGTAGTGATACTCGGTCCAACATTGACCTGCAACCTCACCCGCTCAGAGATGACGTTTCCGCACGGGCCAATGATAACACACCACCATTCGCCAGCATCTGCAACTGTAGCAGTAGCCGTGTACGTCGCCTGCACAGCTCCAGGGACGATTACACCATTGTGGTACCACTGGTATCCTGTGATCGTCCCCGTTGCCTGAACCGAGAAGCTGAACTGTTGCCCTTCGCACACCGTCTGGGCTGCTGGCTGCTGGGAAATCTGAATCGCTTCGGCGACCTCTACCTGGGTTTGTGCCTCCTCTGCCGCTCCAGAGGGCACTGTCGTGACAACTACCGTATAGACCCCAGCATCGGACGGCACCACCCCAACGATGCGCAGGGTATTGGTCTGGGCCCCACTAATCCGGCCACCGTCCGCCAACTGGACACCATCTTTGTACCACTGGTAGCTCAGCCCGGACTCCCCAAGCGGAGGTTCTGCCTGCACCGACAGGATGAGGGTATCACCCGTGCACTCCCGTAGGTTACTCGGTGGACGCTGCTTAATGATAGTGCCTGCCGCAAAGGCAGCAACAGTGACTACCAGCCACGCCGTAGCAAGTCTCGCTGCTTGAATAGAGCTCTTCCGTACCATGGAACCCTCCTGACTGTTCGAACATCTGCTCGTCATAAGCACAAAAATACAAAGCCGGCAGGGGAACGGCCTTCCCCTGCCGGCTACTCTCTCACCGCACCACTATCACAACCCGCTGCCCAACAACCCTCCCCTGTCGCTCTACCTGCACCACATACACCCCACTACCCCCAACCTCCACCATCACCTTCCCCTCCCCAACAACCCGCCACCGACCAACCTCCCGCCCCGACGCATCCCGCACAACCAACATCCCCTCACCACTCACCCCATACCGCACCTCCATCGCCTTCCCTACCACCGGCTGCGGATGCACCTCTATCTCCACCCCCTCGCCGGCCTCCGCAACCCCAACAATCGTCACCTGCACCTGCACCTGGCTACTCCGCACCGAGTCACACCCGTTGCGCACTACACACCAGTACATCCCCGCATCCCCTTGACCCGCTGCCGTCTTCTCATACCGAGCCTGCGTCGCTCCTGCAATCGCCTGCCCGTCCTTGTACCACTGATACTCTAACCCATCCCCACTGGCCTGCACCTGCAACACCAACGGCTGCCCAGCCGTCACCTGCACCGTCGCCGGAACATCCTGCACAATCCGCGGCAAGCTCACCACATCTACCTCCACCTCCGCCGTCCTCACCTCCCCACACGCATTCCGAATCACGCACACGTACCGACCACTGTGCCCCTCCGTAGCCGACGCTACCTCATACCGCGCCCCCGTCGCCCCAGACAACGGCTGCCCGTCCTTCTCCCACTGGTACGTCAGCCCCCCGCCCGTCGCCTGCACCTCCAACACCAGCGGCCTCCCCTCGCACACCTGGCCCCCCTGCGGCTGCTGCACAACCTGCACCGGCCCCACTACCTCCACCTGTGCCCCCGACGACGTTGCCTGCATTCCCCCCGGATAGACCGTCACCACCACATCGTACATACCTCCGTCCGCCATCCCTACAGGGTTAATCTGCAACTGCGCCGTCCGCGCTCCACTGATGTTCCCCCCATCCGCCAGCGGCTGCCCGTTGCGCCGCCACTGGTACTCCACCCGCTGTCCCCCGCCACCAACCTGTACCTGTACCTCCAACGTCACCGACGACCCAGCACAGAATGACCCACCCTGCGGCTGCCGCACAATTGCCACCGTCGGCGATACAATCGTATACCCACGCTGTTCTGCCCGCCCACACACCCCTACAACCTCCACCCAGTAGTCGCTCCCTAAGTCAGAGACCTGCACATCCTCAATCACCAACCGCGATGACTGCACCCCGGTGATGCGCCCACCATCCTGCAACGCCGTCGTCCCCCGATACCACTGGTACTGCGGCTGGTACGTCGGCGGCGCCCCCACAACGTTCGCCTCCACACCCAGCTCCGCCC
>JBCNUX010000021.1:0-31191 GCA_039630485.1 Chlorobiota bacterium
GGCGTCAGAGGCGCTGCTGGAGCGCTTCATCTTAGAGCGGCGTACCTCTGATGCAGAGCCATGGGTCCCGATCTACAGTGAGCGTGCCGTCGGTGATGAGCAGCGTGGCGAGAGTTACCGCCACGAAGATCTCCAAGTCCAGCCGGGTGTCGAATACCAGTATCGCCTGCGGTTGGTTGCTCGCGATGGACAGGAGCAGTTGAGCCACGTCGTCAGCCTGACACCGCTTGGTGATGGGGAAGTTTGGGTCGGTCAGAGTTCGCCTAACCCCTTCGGCTCGCAGACGAGCGTAGAGCTGCGCCTGCCGGAGAACCGCCGTGTGCGGGCGGAGGTTGTCGATGCTCTTGGGCGGCTTGTTCGGGTGGTTGTCGACGATGTTCTGCCTGCCGGAAACCATCTCCTGACATGGGATGGAACGGCTGACGGTGGAGTACCAGCGGCTGCAGGTACGTACCGCTGGCGTATCTTCGTCGGCGATCAGCACTACATGCAGTCTATCACACTCGTCCGCTAACAGTACGGCTTGCTACCAGCGAGAGCCTTCTGTTGCATCCCCGCCGGGGAGGGCAGAAGGCTCTCGCTCTATTTGAAAAGGCTGAGGAAGGGGTAGAAATGTCCGAGACTGTCTTTGCTCGTATCATCCGTCGAGAGATCCCAGCACAGATCGAATACGAAGACGACGAGGTGTTAGCATTTCGGGACATCAACCCCCAGGCTCCTATCCACATCCTCATTATCCCCAAGAAGCCCATCCCGACTCTGAATGAAGCGACAGCAGATGATGTTCCGTTGTTGGGGAGGCTCCTCTGGGTAGCTCGGCAGTTGGCGGAGCGGCATGGTATTGCTGAGAGCGGCTACCGACTCGTCTTGAACTGCAATCGGGATGCAGGGCAGACGGTCTTTCACCTCCATCTCCACCTGCTGGGGGGACGCCAGTTCCAATGGCCACCCGGATGAGTCTTCACGACAGTTCGGAGCGAGCGACGGAGTCTGCTGTGTTGGAGGTCTCGACAGAGCTTGCGCGTAGGGTATTCCATCAGCAGGCAGAGGCTCTGTTGAGCATTGCTGCGCGGATTGGGCCAGAGTTTGAGGAGGCAGTAGAGTTACTGGAGTCAGCGCGCTCCGTGGTCGTCAGTGGAGTTGGGAAATCAGGAATTATCGGGCAGAAGATCGCGGCGACGTTGCGGAGTATTGGGCTTTCGGCCACCTTTCTCCATCCCGCAGAGGCCCCGCATGGGGATTTGGGTGCTGTGCGATCGGGGGATGGAGCGGTATTGATCTCCAAGAGTGGCACGACAGCAGAGATCTGCGCCCTGGTGCCGTGGTTACGGCAACGGAATGTTCGGATCCTGGCTATCGTTGGGCAGCGGCGTTCACTGCTGGCGGAGCAAGCCGACGTGGTACTAGATGTTGCGGTACCAGCGGAAGCATGTCCGCTGAACCTTATCCCTACGACGAGTACGACGGCTGCGCTCGTTATGGGGGATGCGTTGGCGATAGCACTCATGCAGCGGCGAGGTATTCGGCCAGAAGACATTGCTGCCGCTCATCCTCTCGGGATGCTCGGCCGACTGGCTAGCCTACGAGTTCAAGATGTGATGCACACAGGGACCGCAGTCCCGCGAGTGCTCCCTCAGACGCCGTTTCGGCAGATGCTCATCGAGATGACCTCGAAGGCACTGGGGTGCGTGTGTGTTGTGGAGGAGGATGGCCGGCTGAGTGGAATTGTGACCGATGGAGATGTACGGCGAACGCTACAGCGGGTCGAAGATATTCGCCCGCTGCGCGTCAGCGATATCATGACGCGTACACCAGTAACGGTTTCACCGGAAGCTTCCCTGGCCGAAGCGCTGGCGTTGATGGAGCATCGCCCTAGCCAGATCAGCGTGTTGCCGGTAGTAGACTCGCAGGGGATTTGTGTCGGGGTTGTTCGAGTCCACGACATTATCCGCAGTCAGCTGTGAGTAACGAGGCAGGGAATCGTTTTGCCCACAATGGGTTGACTCCTGGATTAGACGCCAGTCTTGCATGGATGAAGGTAGGGGGTGTAGCAACCAGTAGCAGAATACCAGGTGGCCACGAGGCGCGGCAGATCCAAGGCCGAAGTCGGTGAATCCACAGCTTAAGTGGTCGAGCGCGGGGCAAGCTGCGGGAGCTTAGTCTGCGGTTGAAGGTTCAGAGGATGGGGCTAACGTAAGGATTGCGTGGTGTCCCGAGGGGAGTGCCGTCACGTGCACGAGGGCCTCTTGGAAGGCGCTGCGTCCACATAGAGCAAAGAGCTGGAGCCAGCTCAGAAGCCGCTCCTGAGGATGACCGTCAGGATACACTAGCGACCACACCCGTCGGGCACGGGAGAGGAGGGTTTCTGAACGACGGCGAAGTGCAGCGCGGAATCGCCTCTGCCAACGCTGCAGAGCCCGTGCTATTCGGTGGTGCGTCGCTCCAAGGCTGGGCACGAGTGTTGGGTCTATCTCCCAAAGGTGAGCCGACAGATGCTGGTACCACTGCTGGAGCTGTATCTGGAGCTTACTACTGGAGTGCTCCAGTAGCTGCATGGGTGGTAGACGTTCCAGGAGGGCACGTTCCACCGCCTGCCAAGGGGCAAAGAAATCTCTTGCGCTCCACCCTTCTCGCACGAGCAGACGGTGGAGTTGAGGCGGGACAAGGGTAACGGAAGGCCGTAGCACAACGGCGGGCATCGGCACTTGTAGAGCCTCGTAGAGCTCACGGAGTTGCGCCCAATACGCGACTTCAGCAGGTCCGAGAACGACGGCCACGGTTGGGAGGATGGCATCCTGGCACAACGGGCGAAGGAGAGCGGACGGAGAGAAAGCAGCACATTCCTGCTCGAACAGGGATCTCAGCTGCTGGGCGGTATAGCGCTCGCGGGCAATACCATACTCCCCACTCGGAAGGTACCGGACTCGATAACGGAACCCTTCAGGAGTGTGGAAGTGGACGAGAGGATACTGGGGTGTGATGAGTTCCTGATACCCTAGGGCGCGCAACTGCTGGATTCCGCTGGATAGTGCAGCACCAAGCCGTGAGCTCTGGAAGAGGGCCTGTTGGACGATGCTGCAGAAGAGCCCATGGCGCCGAGCGACAGATGCCCGGAGGAAGAGGAGCCCAGAGCTTCCGAAGAGCCAGTGGAGGAGCACAACGAAGGCTTGGCTCCAGGACTTCCCGTGGCTGTATGCGGTGAGCACAATGGAGCGAAGCTCGTCCGAGAGCTCAGGGAGAATATGGTGGAGGGCAGTCTGCCATAGTCCTGCCGGTGAGAGTAAGCGGGCGGAGACAGCAATCGGCTGTAGCAGTTCAGCATCTGAGGCAGCGGTAAGACGCTGGAGGGTACCATCGGGTTGCCACCACACATTGGAGCCGGCTTCTCGACCATCACTGTCGTTGTCTTCGACCCAAAAGATGGGAACGATCGGCTGCCAGAGTACCTCCTGGAGCTGCTGGGCGAGAGCGAGGGCTGCTGCTGCCTTGAGAGCTGTATACAGTGGCCCTCCAAGGAAGCCTACCTGCTGTCCCGTCGTGACGGCTAACGCTGAGCCAGACTGCAGCGCTTGAAGGTGGCGAAGCTGACTCGCCGTAAGCTCCAATCCATCCATGCTCTCTCGGAGTACCTGGCAGAGGCGTTCCGTATAAGGTTGTGGCAGTGGCGGGCGGAGGTTGAGGAGTGCTGCAGCGGAGTCCTTGCGGAAGTTCGCAGTCGTGGGAAAGCGTGCAGCGCAGAACACCGGATCTGTGGTGAAAGCGCAGGCAATTGAGTGGAAGGGTGCAGGGAACTCGACGCACGAAAGCAGTTCAACAGACATCAATGTGCCAGGCATTCGGTGACTTCCGCGAAAGTGCTAACTTGTTGCTGGTTGCACTGCATAGTCAATCGTTGGCCTATGGTGACTTGGATCTGTGTTGCCCTTCTTGGGATGTGGCTTGCCCTTGCCGACGTTAGGGCACAGGAGACGAACGACAGGGACGAGGAAGGAGCAGCACCGAGGCCGAAGTCCCTTGTTGAGCGGTTCCTCGAGGTACCGAGCATTGCAGTCTACTATGGAACGGGACGCTTGGGCCGCAAGGGAGTTGCGCAAGACTTGCATCCGGTGGGCGCTCTGACACTCCAGCTCGGTTCGGCTGACCTGGAGCCATTGCGGCGCTATAGGGACCTTGCCGAGTATCGGCGCAACTACCTGCAGTTGGGGTTTGGGACCAAGGCCCTGGGCATTGGCGGGAAGACTGGGGCGTTAGCTTCGCAGTGGTGGCGTTTTGGGGTTGGACGAGAGACAGGCTACGGCTACCCCTTTGGTGCGGCCGGCACCGTGCTTCTGACTTACGGCGGTGGACTCCAGTGGGCGATCCCACGCTTCCGCGATACGATCCCGGAGGGGCTTGTGCCATACCATGACCGGCTCCGTTTTGGGACCTTGCGCGATGGAGCGGTCTGGGTTCAGTTCACCCCGCTGTTGGGCTTAGGGGTCTCGTTTGAGCGAGGGGTGATATTCCCGGCTCATCTATTCTGGAAGCATCTGGGCAGCCTAGTGTTGGAAGGGGCTGGGCACGCACTGGTAGACGAGTTCGTCCGGCGGGTGCTCCGAGCGAGGACGCCAGAAGCAGCACCGATTGTGGCCTTTCTTCTCCATAATGGGCTAGCTATTGGCTGGTATGAGCTCTTGCGTCAGCAGATGCATTGGCCTTTCGCCACTCCCTCGCCGCTGTGGAACGACGCGGTTCGCTTCCACGTACAGTGGCTGTTCTGAAGCTGTCTCTACTCTGGGGGCGTCGTAATTTTGCGGATACTAGCTGTCTCACAGAGAGGCGCGGCTATTAGCAATGGCCAAGAAGAAAGGAGCTCGCGTACTGGTGATTCTGGAATGCACCGAAGCGAAGAAGGAAGGCAAGCCGGCTTCACGATACGTGACGACGAAGAACCGGCAGAATACTCCAGGCCGCTTGGAGCTCCGTAAGTACAACCCCTTCCTGCGGCGCCACACCCTGCACCGGGAGATTCGTTGAGGAATGCCAGAGCGGACGGCAAGGGTCTTGCGAACGCAGCGGAGGAATCGAAAGAGGGACGAGGAGCGCATCGTTGGCGAAGGGCTGACCTTTGACGACGTCCTGTTAGTTCCCGCCTATTCAGAGGTGCTCCCGCGGGAGGTTGATGTCCGCACTCGGCTGACGCGTACGATCTGGCTCAATATCCCGATTGTCAGCGCCGCTATGGACACGGTGACGGAATCCGCCATGGCGATTGCCATGGCGCGGGAAGGCGGCATCGGGATCATCCACAAGAACCTCAGCATAGAGCAACAGGCGGAAGAAGTGGCACGCGTCAAGCGTTCCGAGAGCGGACTAATTCGGGATCCCATCACTCTAACCCCTGATCGCCCCATACGGGAGGCGCTCCATTTAATGCGCACGTACCACATCTCAGGTATCCCAATCGTAGACACGGAGCGCCGGCTGGTGGGGATTGTGACGAACCGGGACCTTCGGTTTGCCACCGATACCGAGCAGCCAGTGTCGGTGGTGATGACATCAGAGGGACTCATCACTGCTCCGGTTGGGACAACACTTGAGGAGGCAGAGCGCATCCTGCAGCGGCATCGAATAGAGAAACTCCCCATCGTTGATGAGCGCGGAGTCCTCCATGGGCTCATCACCTTCAAGGACATCCAGAAGAAGCGTAGCTATCCGAACGCTTGCAAGGATAGCCAAGGGCGCCTCCGTGTTGGGGCAGCAGTTGGTGTTGCCCGGGACGTAGAGGAGCGCGTTGCTGCCTTGGTAGCAGCAGGGGTTGACGTGGTAGTCGTGGACAGTGCTCATGGACACAGTCGGGGGGTCATAGAGACGGTACGCCGTCTTAAGCGGCGGTTTCCGGAATTGCCGGTAATCGCTGGTAATATCGCTACTGCGGAGGCCGCAGCAGCACTCATCCGGGCAGGTGCTGACGCCGTCAAGGTGGGGGTCGGTCCGGGCTCTATCTGCACTACTCGTGTCGTTGCGGGGGTTGGAGTCCCGCAGTTGACGGCGATTTTCTGGGTGGCTCGAGTTGCCCATGAAGCAGACGTGCCCGTCATCGCCGATGGGGGTATCCGGCAGACGGGTGACATTGCGAAAGCAATCGCTGCAGGTGCCGATAGTGTTATGATTGGCAATCTCCTGGCAGGCCATGAGGAGAGCCCAGGGGAGAAGGTGCTGTTGGAAGGGCGTGCCTACAAGGTCTACCGAGGGATGGGCTCGTTAGGAGCGATGTACCATGGTTCAGCGGATCGGTACTTCCAGGACTCTGAGGCGGACATTGCGAAGTTGGTCCCAGAGGGGGTGGAGGGAAGGGTCCCCTTCAAAGGGGCTGTGAGCGATACGCTGTTTCAACTGGTTGGTGGACTGCGGGCTGCGATGGGCTACTGTGGGTGCGCGACAATTGCTGAGCTACAGCAGAAGACACGCTTCATCCGAATGACCCTAGCGGGTCTCCGGGAGTCTCACCCGCACGATGTCATCATCACCAAGGAAGCGCCCAACTACTTCGGGTTCTGAGCTCGATGGCAGACAGCCGTCTCCGGTCTGCGTTGGTGCAAGCAGCACTCGTGCGTTTGGAACAGCTACGCGAACTCCTCCAACGCCAGCATCTGGAGGCACTCTGGTTGACAACCCTGTCTCACATCCGATATCTGACGGGCTTTTCGGGTTCGTCAGCCTCTATGCTTATCACTGCAGAAGCAGTGCACTTCTTTACTGATGACCGTTACGACGAGCAGGTTCGCCACGAGCTCTTCCCGGTGTCCGGGCTGGCCATCCACATCACTCGGGAGCCGGTCGCCGTCGTAGCACAGCAGGGGCTGCTCCGAGGTATTGCTACGGTTGGGTTCGAGGTGTCGCTGGGCTATGGGACGGTCCTGGAGCTTCGGCGGCGCTGGCGCCCTTCACGGCTCATCCCGTTTCGGGGAAAACTGGATGAGCTCTTCATAGTGAAGACGCCGGCTGAGGTAGAGCTGCTGCGGAGAGCTGCGCTCATTGCTTCGCGCACCTTCGAGGCAGTTCTAGAGAGTGTTCGCCCGGGGATGACGGAGCATGAAGTGGCGGCAGAGATCTCTTACCGTGCTCGCCAATTCGGCTCGGAGGGGGATGCCTTCCCGATCATTGTGGCCAGCGGTGAACGAAGCGCCCTCCCGCACGGACGTGCGTCAGCGCGCCGCTTGCGGAAGAACGACATCGTCACGGTAGACTTCGGCTGTATTGTCGGCGGTTACGTGTCCGATATCACCCGCACCTTCGTGCTTGGGCGCGCAAATGCCGAGCAACGTCGGGTCTACCAGGTTGTCTGGGAAGCCCAGGAGCAGGCACTGGAGGCTCTCCAAGCAGGGATTCGAGCACGTGAGGCCGATGCTACGGCACGCCGCGTTATTGAGGCAGCTGGCTTTGGAGCTTATTTCCGCCATAGCCTTGGGCATGGAATCGGTCGTAGCGTCCATGAACCGCCGGCTCTCTCTCCTCGGGCACCGGTCCGGGCACGTATCCCAGAAGGAGCCGTCGTCACGGTCGAGCCTGGTATCTACCTCCCCGGGAAGTTCGGCATCCGTGTAGAGGATGATGTCCACGTCACAGCCACCGGTGCTGTACTGCTGACGACAGCTACGCGAGAGTTCCTCAGCGTTTGAGCTCCGGTGCTGAATGGAACAGCCACGGCAGCGGGTGCTGGTCATTGCTTACTATTTCCCACCGCTTGGGACGAGTGGAGTGCTGCGGGTAGCGAAGTTCGTTAAGTACCTGCGAGACTACGGATGGGAACCGATTGTATTGACAGCGACTCCGACGACATACTTCGCCTTCGACCAGTACCTGCTGCAGGAGTTAGAAGAGCGTCGCATCCCGATCTATCGGACCTCCGATGATGGCAGTCCTCGGTGGGTGCGTCGGCGGGCGGCTACTCGGCCGACCGTTCCGCTACCTGCGGAGTGGGTTCACCGGCTCTGGCTGCGCTGGAATCAGCTACGCTGGATTCCTGACCGTGCGGTCCGATGGCGCCGCCAAGCGTTGGCGTTGGGGTGGGAGCTCATCCGGGAGCACAAGCCCGCCGTCATCTTTGCCACGGCCCCGCCCTTCACCGATCTCCTCATTGCGGCCGAGCTAGCGGAGCAATCGGAGCTACCGTACATTGTTGACTACCGAGATCCGTGGTGCGGTGATCCAGAGCGGTGGTATCCTACGCCTTGGCACCGACGAGCCCATCAAACATTGGAGCGAGGTGTGTTGACCCGAATGGCACGCGCTACTGTTGTTACTCGAGGGCTCAAGGAGCACCTCTTGCGGCAGTACCCTAGACTGCTGACCCACGAGGACATCGTCATCATCCCGCATGGCTACGACAGTGAGGACTTTGCAAGGGCCGGTAACGTAGAGCCACCCCCGGACCGGTTGGTGGTGAGTTTCGTTGGGACTCTCAAGCACGGCAACCCAAAGACGATCTTGGAAGCATTCGCTCGGTTTGTACGGCAGCGGCCAGAAGCGCGGCGCCACTTACAGATCCGCTTTGTGGGCCTCATCCGCCCTGAACATCAGCAGATGGTGCGACGTCTGGGATTGGAGGACATCGTACAGGTGCAGGGCTACGTCCCGCATCTAGAGGCAGTTCGGTACATGCTTAGCTCCCATGTCCTCTGGGTGGAGAATCGTCCGTTGGGGTCACCAGCAAAGCTCTTTGAGTACTTCGGAGCTCGACGAACAATCTTGGCCTGCGTGCCTCCGGGGTCGCCGATTCAGCCCTTGCTGGAGGCTTGTGGTGCTGCCTTTTGGGTGAAGCCAGGCGATGTTGAGGCTGCAACCAACTACATTGCCGAACTCTACAAGCGCTGGCGAGGGGGAGCACTCCCAGTGCCTTCCAAGGAGTTTGTACGGGGCTTTGATCGCCGACTGCTGACCGGTGAGCTAGCGCGCTTGCTCAGCCTGCATGCTGCCTTGTAGGGAAGGACATCATACCCTGAGTGACCGCCATCGTAAGGAATCGCTGTGAAGGCAGAGTAGCTTTGTGCTTCGGATTGGCCTGGAATGGGGTGATGACGGTTGTGCAGCTCTAAGGTAACAATCGCAAAGGCTCAGGCAAGCAAGGAGGTGCTCTTGTCTTTGCACACGACTGCCAGCTTCCAGGAGGTCCGGCAGATTGCAGATGTCGCTGGAGGCTTACCCGCCTTGGCTATGCTGCTGCAGAAAGCTCTACCGAGCTCGCTTCTCGTGGAGTTTGCTTCGTGAGCTTCACGGCTCGCAATAGTGCTCTGTCGTGGCAAGCAGCTGCTGTTACCAGACTCCAGGCTCAGAACCTGGATTGTTCGGTAGCGGATTTCGTAATTCCGGAGCAGCTTCGGGTGTGAAGAGCATAACGCCCGGAGATGCTATGAAATAGCGAAGCGGGCACAAGGAGTCCTCTAGAGGCTGCCAGAAGCGGGCTGAGAAGCTACTGTGTCAAGACCCACACGACGATATTGGTGCCGAACTTCAAAGCTGCCTCGCGTTTCTCTGGAGGATCGTTGTGCACCTCCGGGTCTGCCCATCCGTCGCTGGGGTTGCTCTCGTAGGTGTAGAGCACGCAGAGCCGCCCCTCATGGAAGATGCCGAAAGCTTGGGCGGGCTTAGCATCGTGCTCGTGGATTTTCGGGACACCGTGTGGGAATCGGAAGTGGCAGTGGAAGAGGCCATACGAGAAGGGGAGTTCCACGAATTCCTTGTCGGGAAAGACCTTGCGCATCTCGCGGCGAATGGCAGTGTCTAGTCCATAGTCGTCGTCTATGTAGAGGAACCCACCGTTGAGCAGGTAAGCACGCAGCCGGCGCGCTTCTTCAGGCGTGAAGACGACGTTGCCGTGCCCCGTCAGAAACAGCATCGGGTACTGGAAGATAGCGTCGCTACTGAGCTCCACGTACTCGAAGACTGGGTCTACGGGGATCGTAGTGTGCTGCTGAACGAATCGGAGGAGGTTGACCTCCGCCGAAGGGTCGTTGTACCAATCCCCTCCACCGCCGTACTTAACGCGGGCAATCTTGAAGGCTCCTTTCGGTGTCTGGCCTTCTGAGGAGAGAGGGGATAGCACCAACAGGCAGGTGAGAAGCAAGGCAGAGGGCATGGTACTTCCTGGTAGACTACTGTCGTTTCCTCGTCGAGGAAAGACGTTTCGCGCGGAAAGCTATGGCACTTCCGGGGACCGGCCTAATTTTGCGGCGCCCGTAGTTGTGCGGACATGGAGCCGTGCATTCCGGACGTCGTGTGGTGGGGATGGGAGCTCCGAAGCTTACTTGCGGAGGCTGTTGAAGAGGTTGCAGAGGAGGAGAGCTTTCGAGGGCTGACGATAGATTCCCGTAAGCCGGCGGTGGGAGGCATCTTTGTAGCGCTGCGAGGACGGACGGTAGATGCTCACACGAAATTGCCCGAAGCCTTTGCTGGGGGAGTCAAATTGGCAATCGTTGAACGGCGGAGCTGGATTCAGTTCCCTGCAGAGTGGCATCAGCGGTACCGCTGCCTCCCGGTAGCGGATCCGCTAAAGGTGTTAGGGGAGCTAGCGCGGCTCCATCGCCAGAGATTTGCTCTCCCGGTGGTTGCGATTGCGGGATCTGCTGGCAAGACGACAACGAAAGAGCTACTGGCCTCCGTGCTTGCCACGCGTTTCCGCGTTCTGAAGACCGCTGGGAATGAGAACAACGCCTTGGGTGTGCCCTTGACCCTATTGCAGCTCCGCTCGGAACACGAGGTTGCTGTCGTGGAGCTCGGTACGAGCTCCTTCGGGGAGGTTGCTCGCCTGTGTCAAATCGCACAGCCGACGCACGGTGTCATCACAGCGATCGGTGAGGAGCATCTGGAACGGTTGGGTTCCCTCAGAGGGGTCCAGCAGGAGGAGACAGCGCTGGTGCGGTATCTGCAGAGTCGCAGTGGGATGGCGGTGCTGCCGGCCGGAAGTGGTTTAGAGCGAGAATATCCGGGCATGCGGACGTTTGGAATGACGCCTGAAGCAGACGTGGTGGCAGAGGTGGCCTTCAATGCTGATGGGCATGCCCTGCTACGTCTGCGGTATGGCGCTGAGCACTGTGAGTGTCAGCTACGACTGCTTGGTCCTGCAGGAGCACGGTCAGCCATGGCTGCGGCTGCCGCAGCTTGGATGCTTGGGCTGAGTGCGGAGGAGATAGCCCAAGGGCTCTCTGCCTACGAACCGCAGCCCTCCCAAGAGGGCTATGCTCGGATGGTACTCATGCAGCTGCCGAACGGAATTCAGGTGCTCAACGACACGTACAATGCAAATCCTCTCTCCATGCGGGTAGCCCTAGAGACACTGCGCCAGCTTCCGTGTTCCGGGCGCCGATGGGCTGTGCTGGGAGATATGCTGGAGCTGGGGCTGGCGCTTGAGGAGGCGCACAGGGCTGTTCTGCAGCAGGCTCTCGAGAGTGCTGAGGTAGTCTGCGTACTTGGTGACGCCTTTGCCCGAGTTGCAGCCAATTGCCCCGACGTTTACGTTGCGACTTCCCACGAGGAGTTGGCGGAGCGGTTGTGGCGAGAAGCACGGCCTGGTGACTTAGTGCTTTTGAAGGGCTCTCGTGGGATGGCGATGGAACGTGTAGTGGGTCTATATCAGCGGAGAGTAGGGATAGGGAAGGGTGACAATGCTGTACCATCTGGCGCTGTGGATCTGGAAGACCTTTGATCCCCCGGGGTTCGGGGTGTTCCAGTACGTTACCTTTCGGGTGGCAGCGGCAGCGATCACGGCGTTGCTCATTTCGTTCGTCGTGGGACCACTCCTCATCCGCTTCCTACGCCGCTACCATCTCCAAGAGCACGGTAAGCCCGAACTCCAAGCAGTTGGCAATCATGCCCGGAAGCATGGGACCCCCACGATGGGCGGACTCATCCTCCTACTGGCGATTGTTGTCCCCACCCTGCTGTGGGCGAACATAGCGAATGGGATGGTCGTAGCTATCCTGGTGGTCGTCCTATGGTTGGGGATAGTGGGATTCGCAGACGATTACCTCAAGGTCGTCAAGCGCTTGCCGAATGGGCTCATTGGGCGGTACAAGCTCTTGGGGCAAGTGTCGATTGGACTGGGGTTGGGACTTGCGATTGTGTGCTGGCCGGAGTGGTTCTCCAGCAGCTACCCGGCAGTAGCTACGCAGACGACCGTCCCCTTTGCGAAGGATGTGAATCTCGACTGGGGACTGCTCTACGTCCCGATGGTTGTGCTGGTTGTCACAGCGACTTCCAATGCTGTGAATCTGACCGACGGGTTGGATGGATTAGCAGTGGGGACCGTGGGGATTGCCGCTCTGGCGATGGCACTCATTGCATACGTATCGGGTAATGCGGTGTTCGCCGACTACCTAAACATTGTGCACCTCCGTGGGGCCGATGAGCTGAGCATCTTCTGCGCGGCTATGGTAGGAGCTGCAATGGGCTTCCTCTGGTTCAACACGTACCCGGCACAGGTCTTCATGGGGGATACAGGCTCACTGGCGCTTGGAGGTGCGTTAGGGGCTTTGGCTGTCTTGCTCAAAAAGGAGCTGCTGCTGCCAATTCTTGGAGGCATCTTCGTGGCAGAGGCACTCTCCGTTATCCTCCAGGTGGCCTACTTCAAGTACACGAAGTGGCGGTACGGTGAGGGGCGTCGGCTCTTCCGAATGGCACCACTCCACCACCACTTTGAGCGCTGTGGATGGCACGAAGCGCAGGTGGTCGTGCGTTTCTACATCATCGCTGTCATCTTGGCAATCCTGACGATGACGACGTTCAAGGTGCGGTGAGGGGTTGCGTGGAGAGAGCCTGTACGGTGACTGGAGAGTAGGGCAATGAAGTGTGCGGTTCTCACTGGTGGCGGAGACTGCCCAGGCATGAATGCATTCGTCCGGGCTGTGGTGCGGACTACGTTCAACCTCAGCCCGGAGAGTAGCGTCTGGGGGATCTTAGATGGCTGGAAAGGGCTAGTGTACAACGAGTATCGCCCTCTGAGTAAGCGCGATGTTTCCGGCATTGCAGCACTGGGCGGAACGATTTTGGGGACAATGCGCTTTCCTGAGCTAGCAACGGATCGGTCCCTCCAGGAGCAAGCAGCACGGAACTTGGAAGAGCAGGGGTTTGACTACCTGTTCGTCATCGGAGGCAATGGCAGCGTGAAAGCGGCGTGGACACTGGAGCAGATTCTGCGCCGGGAGGGATGGAGGACTCGGATTCTGGTAGCGGCCGGCTCTATTGACAACGATGTCTGCAACAACTACGGCACCTCGATCGGCTTCTACAGCGCCCTGGAGCGTAGCCTCGAGATGCTGAGCTGGATTCGGGACACGGCCAGCTCGCATCGTCGGGTCTACCTCATCCGCTCCATGGGGCGCGATTCGGCGTACTTGGCCTTCTACGCTGGTATCATCGGTGGAGCTGAATACGCCATTCGGCCGCACGAGGACGTAGACTTTGAGCGCTTGGCCGAAATCGCGGCACAGCGCGATCGCGATACCATCGTCGTCGTCGCGGAAGCTTATCCGAAATCTCTGCGGGAGATCCAGCAGACGTTGGAGGAGATCTTTCGCCGCCGGGGGATTGAGCGGGAGATTCGGGCCGTAGACATGAGCTACTTCCAGCGCGGCGGTAAGGCTTCGGTAACCGACATCTTGCGGGCTAGTTGGCTGGGTTATCGAATGGTTTGCGACGCTCTGAAGGGCTGTGGCAGTGGCTTCTACACGGCCTTTTACATCGGCCATGTACAGGAGCCGCTGCCTTTGGAGCTTGCCGCGGACGATGCCCGGACGAGCCATTTGGACATCCCGCCGGAGGTTATCCGGATGGCAGTGGCACTGCGATGAGCTATCTGCAAGTGTACGCGAGCATTGCGCGAGTGGGGCTCAGCGCTGCCCTCATGTACCGCACGAACTTCCTCTTCACAGCTGGCCTGACAGTCATTGTCGGCGTCACGGTCCAGCTCTTCCTCTGGCTTGCTGTCTACGGTTGGGGACAGAGAGCGACATTTGCGGGCGTACCTTTCGCCCAGATGGCGCTCTACATCGCTTGCGCTACCTTGAGCCTGGGGATTACACGCGGAGGGCGGGTGGAGCGGATGGTGGCGGAAGAGATTCGCACGGGCGAATTAGTCCGGTACCTGCTGAAGCCGATCGCCCACGGCCCTGCCACGTTTGCAATGGCGGTGTCGGAGCGAATCGTAACGTTCCCGGTGGTGCTTCTACTGGCGTTGGTGGCCGTAGGGATAACGCTTCCGTGGTTGCCACTACACGTCGGTATCGAGCGGGTACTCTTAGCGGCCCCGTTTTTGGTCATTGGGATGGCGCTGAACTTCCTCATGGGGCTCGGTATCTCGTACCTGGCCTTCTGGATGGATGAGGTGTGGACGCTGCATGTCATCAAGGACATCAGCCTATGGTTCCTCTCGGGACAACTGATGCCGCTTTCGCTGCTGCCCTACGAACTTCGGATAGTGTCGGAGTGGTTGCCCTTCCAGTACCTTGCGTACGTCCCAGCAGGCATTGTCGCAGGTCTGATTCCAGTGGAAGAGCTGCCACTCTTCGGTCTACGTGCGATCGCGTGGTGTCTGCTGCTGATGGGGGGAGTAGCAGTAGTGTGGCGCTACGGGCTCCGCCGCTTTGGCGGATACGGAGGCTGAGCCGATGCTGATAGGACTTCGCCTGTGGGGACTCTTCCTGGCCCAAGCGCTCAGCCGAGAGATGGAGTATCGGCTCCACCTGTGGCTGAGCTTTCTCATCGATGTGGTCTGGTATGCCGTCCAGGTGGGGCTCTTCGAGGTCATCTACCTCCACACACCAACGGTTGCGGGCTGGAGTCGTGCAGAAATGGCTGTCTTCTTGGGGACGCTGTTCGTGGTGGATGCCCTCAACATGGCGCTCTTCTCCACGAACTTCTGGCGTATTCCACAGTACGTGCTCACGGGTGAGCTGGACTTCTTCCTGCTGAAGCCGGTGTCTCCCTTCTTCCTGGTGTTCTTGCGGTATCCGAGCGTGGCCTCGTTCCTGAACCTGGCGGTGGCGTTGACGGTATTGGGGTACGCCTTCAGCCTTACCTCTCCGGCGTCGGTCCTGGCAGCAGTGGCATATCCGATCTTCATCGTCAATGGGCTCCTCTGCATGCTCAGCTTCCAGGCACTCATCGGAGCATTGGCGATTCGGATTCTGGCTGCAGAGGGGATTCAGCAGACCTTTCACATCCTGTACCAGTTCGGGATGAAGCCCGACAGCATCTACTCGCCGATCTTGCGGCGCATTCTGTTGTACGTGTTCCCAATGGGACTTGTGGCCTCCGTTCCTGCTCAAGTTGTGTTGGGACGGGCTTCGGAGGAGGTTGTACTTGCTGGGCTGGTTATTCCACCACTCCTGCTGCTGGTGAGCCGGTTCCTCTTCCTGCGGGCTCTGCGGTACTATACGGGGGCGAGCGCTTAATGGAGCGGTTGCGCGGGCGCCGTATCGTGCTGGGGGTGACAGGGAGCATTGCAGCCTACAAGGCACCTCTGATCCTTCGGGAGCTGTTGCGGCAAGGGGCTGAGGTGCGGGTCGTCATGAGTCCTTCGGCACGTCAGTTTGTGGCGGAAGGAGCGATAGCGGCATTCGCGCCGGCGGTCGTGGACGTCTTCCCTACAGGCTTCCCAGGGAGTTGGCACGTTGAGTGGGCCCGGTGGGCGGAAGTGATGCTGATTGCGCCGTGTTCGGCCACGACACTGAGTAAGCTCGCCATAGGGCTCTGCGACACAGCCCCAACGTTGGTTGCTCGCTCCCTGCCGCGGACAACCCCGTTAGTGGTGGCGCCGGCGATGGATACAGAGCTGTGGGAGCAGCCAGCCCTGCAACGAGCGGTTGCGCAGTTGCGGGCAGAGGGGGTATGGGTACTACCACCGGCCTATGGGGAACTTGCCAGTGGGAGCGTAGGTGTAGGGCGGCTGCCAGAAGTGGAATCTATCCTCAGCACGGTGGAAGGGGCGCTGACAACAGGGGTGCTCTCGCCGTGGCATCGTCAGTTCTGGTCTGGACGACGCGTGCTCGTTACGGCAGGACCGACGCGGGAGCCTATCGATGCCGTCCGCTACCTTAGCAACGCCTCCAGCGGGCACATGGGGTATGCTCTGGCGGAAGCGTTCCGGGATCGAGGCGCCGAAGTTGCATTGGTGACGGGCCCTACTGCGCTACCCGAGCCACCCGGGGTCGAACTCCATCAGGTGGAGACCGCTGAGCAGATGTATGAAGCGGTTCGGAGTCGTACCGCAGAGGCAGACGTCATCGTTGCTACTGCAGCGGTTGCAGACTACACGCCAGCAGAGCCGATGGTGGGGAAGCGGAAGCGGGCTGCGGAGGAGTGGCTGCTACGACTGCGCCCAACTCCGGACATCCTAGCCCACTTGGCGCAACAGCGGCACCCGGGACAGATCTTGGTTGGCTTTGCTTTGGAGGTGCAGGAGGAATGGAGTGCTGCCCGTCAGAAGCTCGCGGCGAAGGGTGTCGACCTCCTCGTCCTCAACAGTCTACGGTGGGGGCGTAGCGGTTTCGGCCGTGAAGAGAATACGATTGCCTTGCTCTTCCCGGACGAGCGAATTCGGATGCTTCCCCCACGCTCAAAGCGGGTGTGTGCTGAATGGATCGTCAACGCAGTGGAAGAGGTTGCGAGCGCTGCCCATGGCCCGAAGGGATAAGGAGGCAAGGCGCGGTCGCCTCTTACAGGCCGCTGCAGAGCTCTTTGCACGCAAGGGGTACCATGCTACAAGAGTTGCGGAGATTGCCCAGCGGGCCGGAGTAGCGAAGGGCACCGTTTACGAGTACTTCCCCACGAAGGAGGAGCTCTTCTATGCCCTGCTGGATGGGTGGCTGACGCAGTTTGAGGCCGAGCTCTCCGAGCGCCTGGCGGCAGAGTCCGACCCTCTCCGGCAAGCTGACATTGTACGGGAAGCAGCGGTGCAGTTCTACCGCCGCCATGCAGCCCATGCGCCGATCTTCCTTGAGTTCTGGGCCCATGCCCTGCGCAGTTCGGATGGGCGCTTCTTGAGCCGAATACAGCGTTTTCAGGCCTTCTTGGAGGAGCAGGGCCATCGTCTGACAGAGGCTCTCGTGGCCAGCGGCGTCTTCCTACCCGTGGATGTCCCATCGTTGGTGCGCTTAGAGGCAGGCATCTCGGACGGGATTTTCTTGCTGTGGGTGCTCTCAGGGCGGAGCTTCTCGCTAGAGCGGGCATACGTGTTCCGGCAATCTGTCCTAGGACTAGGGGTGCTTTCGGAGGCAGCTCGCCAACTGCTGCGTGATAGACTCCAGCAGAAGCTACAGGAGGGATTCCTCTTACAGCTACCCGAGCCGGTGCAGCCGCCCGGGCTACAGCACTCCGATAGGAGCTAAGCCACAGGAGGGGAGCGGCTTCCTCGTCTCCGGCAGTTGGGCAAGGAGGGCAGTCACAATGCAGACGACGCTGTGGGAGCGGGCGCGGGATACATGGCTTTTCCAGCGCCGCACAGAAGATGGAGCCGTGGAAGTAACGGCTGGAACAATTGTCTATGGCGCAGTGGTACGGGCATTCGCTGTCATTGTGGGTAGCCTCACCCTAGCCTCCTTCCTGCCCGATGTGTGGCGGTATTGGTGGATCATCTTGCTGGCACTCTGGGCAGTGGTCTTTTACCCGGCCTACCGCCGCTGGAGTCAGTTTACACAGGAGGTGCGCCAGCTCAGAGAGGAACTCCTCTGCGGTTCTTGCTGCCACTTCGATGAGACGGGGCAGCTCTGCACACTCCTCGACGAGCATGTCCGCCCCAACTACATCCCGTGTGGTGGCGAGGCTTGGGAACCCTGCGATACTTCAGAAAGGTAGTCGACAGGTCCGGTGTAATTTTGTGCGGAACTACAGTACCGATGAGGGTCCAAAATGCCTGTGATCACGATAGACGGCTATCGGATAGAGGCTCCAGCCGGTAAGACCATCATCGAAGCCGCGTACGAGAACGGACTGCAGATCCCGCACTTCTGCTGGCATCCGGCGCTGTCCGTCGCTGGCAACTGCCGCATGTGCCTAGTAGAGGTTGGACTTCCCAAGCGGCGCTCCGATGGTGCCATTCAAGTGGATGAGAAGGGGCAGCCTGTCATCGAGTTCCTGCCAAAGCTCCAAATTGCTTGTGCGACACCTATTGCTGATGGGATGGTGGTGCGCACGAGGAGCGAGCGCGCTGTCCGGGCACAGGAGGCCGTGATGGAGTTTTTGCTCATCAACCATCCGCTGGACTGCCCTATCTGCGACGAAGCTGGGCAGTGCAAGCTCCAAGAGTACGCTTTTCGCCACAGTCGGGGCGTCAGCCGGTTTACGGAGGAGAAGGTCCACAAGCCCAAGCGGATCATCTGGGGACCAACGATAGTCTTCGACGCTGAGCGGTGTATCCTCTGCTCGCGGTGCATCCGTTTTGCCAACGAGATTGCTAAGCAGCCGGTGCTCACCTTCGTAGAGCGGAACGACCATGTGACCATCGAGCTCTATCCCGGCACGGAGTTCGACAACCCGTACTCTATGAACGTCATCGAACTCTGCCCTGTAGGAGCGCTAACTAGCCGTGACTTCCGCTTCCGAGCGCGAGTGTGGGAGATGAGCTTTACGGACTCTATCTGCCCAGGATGTGCCCGTGGGTGCAACATCCGGATTGGCGTTCGGAACAACGAAATCCTGCGTCTGGAGCCACGCCGCAACCTGCGTGTCAACCAGTACTGGATGTGCGATGAAGGGCGGTTGACACAGTACGGCTTCGTGAACTACAATCGTGTCGATGGACCATGGCTTCGCCGAGTCGGTACAGAGAAGCCAGAATCGGTCTCCTGGGAAGAGGCATACGAAGCCGTTGCTTCGGCGCTGCGCCGCTACAAGCCCAGAGAGATTGCAGTCATCGGCTCAGGCCGACTGACAAACGAGGACGCTTATGCGTTGGTCAAGTTCGCCCGCACAGTGCTGAAGACCCCCAATATGGACTTCCCGCGGCGGGAGGATCCTTACTTCGAAGATGACTTCCTCCGCTGCCGTGACCGTAACCCGAACACGACTGGTGTTATGGAAATTGGCCTCAAGCCTGGAGCTGGAGGAGTGAATCTGGCGGAGCTCCCGCAGAAGGTGCGGTACGGCGCCATCCGAGTGCTCTACGTTGTGGAGGAAGACATAGCGTCCATCTCCCCAGAGCTGCGGCAAGCGCTAGAGGAAGCGGAAGTCGTCATCGTCCATGCGACGAACCATAACGAAACCACGGAGCGCGCCCACATCGTGCTGGCAACGACCACCTACGCCGAGCTCGAAGGGACTTACACGAACATCCAGCGGTATGTCCAGCTCTTGCGGCCTGCTGTGGCCACAAAGGAGCGGGAGCGCTACATGGGAATGCAGGTGAGCCGGTGGGACAAGTTCGGTGCCTGGAACGACCGCTGGACGCATGGGCCCCGTCGGAACTGCCGGCAGACATGGCAGCATCTTAGGGAGATCGCTCGGCTTCTGGGAGCGTCGTGGAAGTGGCATCGCTCTGAGGACGTCTTCCGAGAGCTGGCTCAGGAAGTGCTGAGCTTTTCCGGCATGACCTACGAGCTACTGGAAGCCTATCAAGGAGTAGCATTGGGCAAGGGGTTAGCCCCAGAGCCCGTGCCGGCTATGCAGTACGAGTCGCATGTCCTGAAGCCATAAGGCAGCGATGACAGAGCTACTGGTGCAGCTTGTGATTGCCGGTATCAAGGCCTTCATCGTCATCAACACTGTCCTTTTGGCAGCAGCGGGATTAGTGTATGCCGAGCGCCGCATTGCGGCATGGATCCAGGACCGGATCGGCCCTAATCGGGTTGGCCCATTTGGCCTCCTGCAGCCATTCGCTGACGTCATCAAGCTGTACTTCAAGGAGGACCTAGTACCAGCACTGGCCGATCGGGCATACCACCGGCTGGCACCGTGGATTTCCATTACGGTCGCGCTGAGCCTTTACGCCGTCATCCCAGTAGCTGACTCTATCGTCATTGGTGGTCAGCGCATCCCGCTCTCGGTAGCGCCGAACATCAACGTCGGGGTGCTCTACATCCTGGCGATGACCTCTATCGGCGTCTATGGGATTGTGCTGGCAGGCTGGGCATCCAACAACAAGTACTCTCTCCTCGGGGGTCTGCGCTCTTCGGCGCAGATGATCTCCTACGAGTTAGCACTAGGGCTGTCGATCGTGGGTGTCGTGATGGTGGCGGGGACATTGGACTTAGCCGAGATCATTGCCCGCCAGCAGCACGTGTGGAATATCGTCTACCAGCCCTTGGGCTTCCTGCTATTCCTCATTGCCTCATTTGCAGAGACCAACCGTGCACCGTTCGACCTGCCAGAGGCTGAGCCAGAATTGGTTGGAGGCTACCACACGGAGTACTCTGGCATGAAGTTTGGGCTCTTCTTCCTAGCGGAGTACTCCAACATGGTGGTGGCCTCGCTCATGATGGTGGTGCTCTTCTTAGGCGGGTGGCATGTGCCCTTCATACCGGAACTCCCGCGGTGGTTAGGGCTGCAGGAAGGGTCGATTGGGCTAGCTCTCTTCCAGGCAGGGGTGACGCTGGCGAAGACCGCAGCGTTGCTCTTCCTCTTCATCTGGGTACGCTGGACGGTGCCGCGCTTTCGGTATGATCAGCTCATGCGCTTGGGTTGGCGAGTTCTCCTGCCCCTCGCGCTGCTGAACATCGTTTTGACGGGTGCCGTGTTGCTCGCGCTGGAGCACGTTGTACGTTAGCTGACGGAGGCGGCGATGAACGTGAAGGAGAATACGGAAGCCCAGCGGATGAGCTTCTGGGAGAAGCTCTACCTGCCGGCCATCGTGCAGGGCCTGGGCATCACGTTGCGGCAGATGTTCAAGCCGAAGTTCACGCGGCAGTATCCGGAGGAGCGCTGGGAACCACTGGGTTCGTACCGGGGCCATCCGGTGTTAGTGCTGGACGAGGACGGGGAGCGGTGCGTGGCTTGTGGGCTCTGTTCGCGCGTCTGCCCAGCGCTTGCTATCGAAGTGCAGGCCGCTGAGACCGGGCGTGAGAAGGAGCGTTATCCGGTCAAGTTTGAAATCAACATGCTGCGCTGCATCTACTGCGGCTACTGCGAGGAAGTCTGCCCTGAGGAGGCCATCGTGATGAGCAAGGACTACGAGCTGGTCTTTGAGGACCGCGAGTCCGCCATCCTCGGCAAAGAGCAGCTTTTAGTGCCAATCGAGCGGCTGCAAGACCGGCTGGAGTTCCTCCGGCGCTACAAGTAGCGCTGCCCAACGTTAGAGCGTGATTGGCTCCTCCTGAGTACGCTGTCGGAGTCGGCGGAGTTCACGTTCGTAACGTCGAAGCTCCTGGTCGTAGCGTCGCAGCTCTCGGTAGTAGCGCTGTAGTTCCTGTCCATAACGGCGGGCTTCCTCTTGGTGTCGCTGGAGTTCCCGTCGTAGGGCACGGAGACGGTCCTGGAACTCCCAGCGCAATCTATCCCTTTGCTGCTGGAACCGCTGCTGGCACTGCTCCAGCGAGCGCTGGAGTTCCTGCAAGTGGCGTTGGAGCTGGTCGTTCCAGCAGTGGAATGGAGAGCGGAGAAGCAAACGGAGCTGTGGTGCAGTGTCCGGGATACCTCCGGCAAGGGCTACGGGAATAGCCTGTGGGAACACGCTATAGGCCGCGCTCTTCCGAATCTCTCCCGGAGGGCTCGGAGGAGGCGGAGGAATTGGGGGTACTGTCCTCCAGGGCCGTCGGTACTTCTGCAATAGCGAGTCCAATGGTGCTGGTGGTAGAAGCCGAAAAGGGTCACCGTTCTCGAAGGGTGGCAGTAGGCGGAACGGCCCGTCGTCTTCAGAGCCAGGGGACTGCCGTTCCTTTGGGAATAGCCAGATCCGTAGGGAGTCCCGCGGTATGCTGAAGAAGTGGAAGCGAGGTGCCTTATCCCAATGCTCGGTGGAGTCAGGATGCCGAGGTATGCGGAGCCAGCGCGACCAAGAGGAGTCCTGCACAGGGTTTTCTGGAGTGCTCAGGAGAGCAACGATTGCCTTGAGGACACCGATGCCGTGAGTTAGCCACCACATCAGGGCTCTTTCCCCTTGCTGTTGCGACTCCTTCTATTGGCCGTACCTGCGGTGTTAGAGGGATTGGCCGGCTAAGAGGTTTAGTGCACGCAGGAATGCACAACACGGCACCCCGGTGATGGGTGGGCCGGTCGTAGACTAGGGCAGGCCGCGTTGTTGGGATTGTTACGGCAGGTCCTTGCGGCACCAAGCTTACGAGCTCTGCTGGTCTGTGCGGCCCGCTATCAGCGGCCGTAGGAGGTCTATCGGGATTGGGAAGACGATCGTAGAATTTCGCTCGCTGGCAATCTCCGTAAGCGTCTGCAGGAAGCGTAGCTGCAAGGCCACGGGGTACTGCTGAATCGTCTGGGCAGCTTCGGCCAGGCGCTGAGCAGCTTGGTATTCGCCTTCGGCGCTGATGATCTTGGAACGGCGTTCACGCTCAGCCTCTGCCTGCCGTGCCATAGCCCGCTGCATCTCCACCGGCAGGTCGATCTGCTTGAGCTCCACGGCTGTCACTTTGACGCCCCAGGGCTCGGTGTGGCTGTCAATGATCTCCTGGAGGTGCCGATTGATCTTCTCCCGTTCTGCCAGGATGTCGTCCAACTCCGACTGTCCCAGCACGCTCCGCAGCGTCGTCTGTGCAATCTGGCTGGTGGCAAAGAGGTAGTTCTCCACCTCGTTGATCGCTCTCTCTGGGTCCACGACGCGGAAGTAGACGACGGCATTGACCTTGATGGAGACGTTGTCACGAGTGATGACGTCCTGCGAGGGAACTTCCATCGCGACAGTCCGTAAGCTCACCTTGATCATGCGGTCGATGAAGGGAATCAGCAGTACCAGGCCTGGGCCTTTGGAGCCAATGAGGCGCCCCAGACGGAAGACCACGCCGCGTTCATACTCGTTCAAGACACGCAAGGCCGAGCTCAGGAAAATCACCGCGAGCAGGATTAGAATCAGCAGTTCCATGGCACTGTAGGCTTCGTTAGTGGAACCGTCTAGCACAAGTTACGACGAATCCGAAGTGGTAGACTGTGGCTGTCGAGCTGTATCTATTGGTTCGACATGGAGTACGAATCCCTCACGCCGGACGATACGGACCTGAGCACCTGGCTCTATTGGCTGTGGGGCTATAGCCCACCAGAGCTCGCCCATCAGGCGCACCCGCCCACGCGTACCCGGTGTAATGCGGTCTACGACTACGGCTGTCAGGCCGATTAACCCTTCGCCACCGCTATACGGACGGCGTAGCTGTGCCTGGATGCCCTTCCCTAAGATCCACACGAAGAACACCACGCTCCCTAGGACCGTTGGGAGAATGACCGACCACGAGATGCGCATGAACTCCAACGGAGAATCGATGAGCATGATGGAGCCCAGCAGCAGCGAGATGATCCCTGCCAGGGTCAGCAGGCCGTAGCTGGTGATCTTGAGCTCCAGCAGGAACAGCACGATGGATACGGCAATGAGTGCCAACCCTGCGTAATTAACAGGCAACATCTGGAGAGCATACGCGCCCAAGATAAGGCAGATGGCCCCAACTACACCGGGCACGATAGCCCCGGGGTTGTACAGCTCGAAGAGCAGCCCGTAGATGCCCAGCATCAGTAGGATGTAGGCGATGTCGGGATTGCTCAGCAGAGCTAAGAGGCGCTGCCGCCAGTTCATCGGGACCTCCTCAACGCGGGCCTCGGCCGTCCGAAGCTTTCGGACACCGGAGGGGAGCTCGACGGAGCGGCCATCCAGGGCTTTCAGCAGGGAGTCCAACGAGGGGGTGACGAGATCTATGACCCCTTCGCGGAGCGCTTCCCGTTCAGTGCTGGAGATACTGCGCCGCACGGCATCTTCAGCCCACCGCACGTTGCGCTTGCGCTGTTGAGCAATGCTGCGGGCGAACGCGGCGGCATCGTTTGTGATTTTGTCTGCCATCACTGAGTCTGGGCTCTCTCCGCCCAAGCCTACAGGGTGCGCTGCTCCAATGTTCGTCCCCGGTGCCATCACCGCCACGTGAGCTGCCAGCGTGATGAAGACCCCAGCAGACCCAGCCCGTGCCCCCGAGGGAGCTACGTAGACCACGATGGGGATAGGGGACTGCAGGAGCTCCTGCACAATGCTCCGCGTAGACTCCAGCAGACCTCCAGGGGTGTTGAGCCGGAGGATGACCGCCTCAGCCCCTTGCTCTTTGCCCGTACGCAGCAGCATCGTGATGTACTCAGCCGTCGCTGGGTTGATGGCTCCCTCTATCGTGCCCACCAGCACGACCGGCTGGCTGCTCTGAGTAGAGAGGGTGACCATAAGGGACAGGACAAGAGCCAGCAGTGGCATGGCAGCGGAGGCTCAGCTCTGGTGCAAGATTACGAAAAAGCCCTGCGTCCACATACGCGAAAACCTGTAGCACCTCGTCCACCCAAAGTGGAGAAAATAGGGAGGGCGCCATGTGGGCGGTAGTAAGTGTCGCTGCCGGAGTGCTCATTCTTGGATGTGCAACTCCGTCCGGAACGTACCGAGACTACTTTGGCTTCCGCAACACACCTCTAGAGCGTCAAAAGCGTGACTCGCTAGAGGTTGCAGCCTCTCCGGTACACTCCAGCGAGAGGTCGACGACAACGTACGTTGTCGTCCCAGAGACCTATGTCGTTGTCCCCGATTGGGCTTACGCTGATTGGTATGCTCCCTGGCAACCATCGGTCTACTACTGCCGTCCTGTGTACTACCGCTGGGGATATTGGCGCTACTACCCCTGGTACTGGTATGCGCCGCCCGTCGTGGTTGTCGTGCCCGCAGACCGTGTCCCAGAGCCTCCAGTGCGAGTGCGTACCTTTGGTCCCTCGCGGGGCTCTGTAGAGTCTATCCGGGCAATTCCAGTGGGAGAAGGGGGTGGTGGACGCTCACGGGGAAGGACATCCTCTGACACAGCTTTCCCGCCATCCTCAGGGCCATCTTTGGATACTACCTCCCTGCGCGGCCGCCCAAGAGGCGAGGAGTCCATTCGGGCTCAGCCAGTGCAGGAGCCGTCGGCTCAGTCCCAGAGACGGAGTGAGCAGACTTCGGAGCAGGGTGGAGGACGGACTCGATCCGACAAGGCCGAGAAGGCAACCAAGGGGGACGAGGGGGTTACGGTTCGAACGCGTAGCAAGCGGGATGACATCAAGGAAGGTGGGGGACGCTCTCGGGGTAAGGCCCGCCCCTGAGACTCCCTGCAAAAGCTACCGAAGAGACTGCTTGGGAAGGGTGTAGAGCGTGGCACGAGAGGATCATGCTCAATCCGGCTCCGGGAAGCCCTCTTCGTCAGCAGTGGGAAATGCAGCGCTGCGAATCTGGATGACCCGGAGCTCTGCCTGCTCCAGGTACTGTCGGCAGCTTGCGATGAGTTGCATTGCTTCCTCGTAGAGCTGGAGCAATTGCTCCAGCGGGAGGGTGCCGCGATCCAGCAGGGTCACGATCTCCTCCAGACGAGCAAGCTGGCTTTCAAAGGAGGGGGAGCTGTTCTCGCTCATGGGAGTTCCCGTCGGTAGGAACGGCGCTGGGGACAGAGTCGGATTCTGCCGGTAACACGTGTGTGAGGCGTGCGAATGCCCGCTCGTGGAGGCGGATGATCTCTACCCGTGACAAACCCTGCAGTGAGGTATCAGGCGCAATGTAGCGCCCATGGGCCCGCAGAAGGGCGAAGCCCCGCCGCAATGGTGCCAAAGGGTAGAGGCTTTGGCAGTGGGCTTCCAGAGCCGCCAGACGGTGGCGGGCCTGCTGGAGGCTGCGTTCAACCGCACGGGCAAGGCGTTCCGAGAGCTCATCAACGTCCTGCATCGCCAGGTGGATGCGCTCCTGGAAGCGTCGGAAGGCTGGATGGTTCGATAGCCACTGGAGACGAGTCCGTCCCAGTTCCAGAGCCCGGGACGCTGCTTGCCAGAGCCGCTGTTCGGATTGGTCGAGCCACTCCAAGAGAGCCTGCTGCCCGAACTGAGAGACCAACTCCGCTGCAGCCGTCGGTGTCGGAGCGCGTACATCTGCAACGAAGTCGGCAATGGTGTAGTCCACTTCATGCCCGACAGCGGACACAACCGGGATGCGGGAAGAGTAGATGGCTTCCGCCACCTCTACCGTGTTGAAGGCCCACAAGTCCTCCAGTGAGCCGCCCCCACGGCCAACGATGATGACCTGCGCATCCGTTTGGTTGAGGTCTGCGATTGCCTGTGCAATATCTGCAGGCGCACCCTCTCCCTGCACGAGCGTTGGGCGGAAGTAGACCGTAGCGGCCGGCATGCGGCGGCGGAGCGTGGTGAGCATATCGTGGAGCGCTGCTCCACTTGGTGAGGTAGCAATCCCAATCCGGAAGATGAGTCGCGGCAGCGGTCGCTTCCGCTCCTCTGCAAACCATCCCTGGGCCTGGAGCTCTTGCTTCAGTCGCTCGAAAGCCTCGTAGAGGCTCCCAATCCCATCCGGACGCAGGCTCCAACAGTCCAGTTGGTACTGCCCGCGCTGGGGGCGGACGGTGATGGCTCCTTCCGCTATGACCCGCATGCCATCTTGGGGTTCGAAGCTTAAGGCCCGGCTCCGCCACAGGACGCAGGCAATCTGTGCCGTCTCGTCCTTGAGCGTGAAGTACCGATGCCCCGAGCTGTGCAGCTTGTAGTTGGAAATCTCCCCGCGGACACGCACGAACGGAAAACTCTCCTCCAACAGGAGCTGGAGCTGCCGCGTCAGCTCGCCAACACTTAGCGTCGGGATTTCTATTGCCATCACTGGAAGAGCTGCAGGCTGAACCGCACGAAGAAGGGGACGAAGACCAGGCTTAGGATGGCCATGAGCTTGATGAGGATGTTCAGCGAGGGCCCCGAGGTGTCTTTGAACGGGTCACCAACGGTGTCCCCGATGACGGCAGCTTTGTGGGCCTCAGAGCCTTTGCCGCCGAGGTGGCCCTTCTCGATGTACTTCTTGGCGTTGTCCCAAGCAGCACCGGAATTTGCCATGCTGGTTGCCAACGCGACGCCAGAGACGATAGCACCGATGAGGACTCCGGCGAGCATCTTCAACCCGAAGAGGAAGCCTACCACCAACGGGGTTCCCAGCACCAGGAGCCCTGGAGCCACCATCTCCCGCAGCGAAGCCTTGGTGGAGATGTCCACGCACTGTCGGTAGTCCGCTCTGGCTTTCCCCTCCAGCAGCCCGGGGATGGTGCGGAACTGGCGGCGGACCTCCTCGATCATGTCGAAAGCGGCTCGGCCTACCGCGCGCATGGTCATGGCCGAGAAAGCGAAGGGGAGAACGCCTCCGACCAAGAGTCCGGCCAGAACCCAGGGATCGAGCAGGCTGGTGGTGTGGAGGATGTCCAGCTCAGGGGCGAACTCCTGGGCCCGGGTAATGAAGGCGGAGAAGAGCGCCAGCGCGGTTAAGGCTGCCGAACCAATGGCGAAGCCCTTACCGATAGCGGCAGTCGTGTTGCCTGCTGCATCCAGGACGTCCGTGCGCTGCCGAATCTCGGAGCCCATGCCACCCATCTCAGCGATGCCGCCGGCGTTGTCGGCCACAGGGCCATAGGCGTCTATCGTGAGCGCCGTCGCGATGGTCCCCAGCATGCCGAGCGCGGCAACGGCTACCCCATACATACCCCCCAGCGTGTAGCCGGTGATGGCTGTCAGGGCCAACAGGAGCGCTGGTACAACGGCGCTGTTGTAACCGACCGCCAATCCACCGATGATCACCGTGGCAGCACCCGTTCGGGCAGAGTCGGCCAGTTGCTGCACTGGGCGGAAGCGGTTGGAGGAGAAGTAGTCCGTCACGATTCCAGTCAGCAGGCCCGCTACCAGCCCGACGAGCACGCAGAAGAAGATCCCCAGCGCCGTGTACTGCTGGCCGAAGATGATGAACGTCTCTGGCAGCATGGTCTGTGAGGCAACATAGGCTCCAATGCCCAGGAGCACCGTTGCGATAAGCAAACTTCGACGCAGCGCATTTTCGACATCGGCCTCTGTCCGAACGCGGGTCAGCAGCACGGCTATGAGGCTACAGAGCACCCCAATGGCGCTGATGGCCAGCGGGAAGAGGAGCGCCGGTAGGTTGTCCGGGAAAGCAACCGCTCCGATGACTAGCGCAGCACAGGTGCTCTCCGCCACCGAGCCGAAGAGGTCTGCCCCCATGCCAGCGATGTCGCCGACGTTGTCGCCGACGTTGTCGGCAATCACAGCCGGGTTGCGGGGATCATCCTCCGGAATGCCCGTCTCCACCTTTCCCACAAGGTCTGCCCCGACGTCAGCTGCCTTCGTGTAGATGCCGCCGCCAACGCGGGCAAAGAGCGCCACGCTGGAGCCCCCAAGGGCGAAGCCAGAGAGGACCTCCATGACGGTGCGCTTCTCTACACCATGCAGCACAGCGTCCAAGCCAAGGTAGACGACAACCAGTCCCACGATCGCGATCCCCGCTAGCCCGAAGCCCATCACAGCACCGGAGTGGAACGCTGTGCGAAAGGCATGTGCCAGCGAGATACGAGCAGAAGCAGCTGTGCGCACGTTCCCATGCGTAGCGATTCGCATTCCAATGAAGCCGGCCAATACTGAGCAGAAGGCCCCACAGAGGAAGGCAATCGCCGTGTAGACTCCCTCGCGGACTGGGGTTAAGGGGTCGTCAATGAGGAGGGCAATGAGCACAGCGAACCCGAGCATGTAGAGCCCTAGGACGCGGTACTCCCGCAGCAGGAAAGCCATTGCCCCTTCGGCAATCGCATCGGCGATGTCCCGGAGGCGTCGGGCCTCCTCAGGCGAGGCTGCCCCGGCCTCTACGGAGACAGCCAAGACGCGTTGCCGGAACACTATGGCCACCGCCAACGACAGCAACCCAGCCGCCAAGAGGAGCGAAACAACCATGTCCTACAACGCCTTGTGTGACCGTACCCTCCAGCGTTCCGCAAAAATGCTAATTTTGACCCTGCAGCATGGGCTCTTGGCGCAGCTGGTTAGCGCGCTTCCTTGACATGGAAGAGGTCGCTGGTTCGAATCCAGCAGAGCCCACTAAGGGGTGGAGATCAGTGGGTTGACGCGCAGCACCGTAGGAGGCCTTCCAGCATCACCAGCAGCCTGGTCCGCAGCCAGAAGGTATGCGCAGCTTCACCTCACAGCCTGTGAAACGTATTCGCAGAAGCGTCTGAGTGCTACCACCTCGACGCTGCCGCTGGTTGGATACTGCTCCTGCCCTGGGTAGATGAGCCAGCGCCGCTCAGCCTTCACATCGTCGCATGCCAGATGAAATCCGCGTGAGGGGTGCGGTGCCAGGCTCCGTTTGATCTCCACAGCCCAGCGCGTCCCGGTGGGGAGGAGGAGCAACAGATCAATCTCTGCTCCCGCGCTTGTGCGGTAGAAGTAGAGCCCCGTTCCCTTGGGCGCGCTGGCAGCGATGTTCTCTATCACCCATCCTTCCCAGCTCGCACCAGCGATCGGGTGTGCCAGCAAGTCCTCCAACGAACGGATTCCCAGGAGTGCATGGAGCAGCCCACTGTCCCGCAGGTAGAGCCGAGGAGCCTTGACTAAGCGCTTGCCGACGTTCTCGTACCACGGTTGCAGCCGACGTAGCAGGAAGAGGTCTACGAACGTATTTACGTACCGGTTGACGGTCCGCACGTCCAGCCCCAGACTTCGGGCAAGCTCCGCTGCGTTGTACGGCGCCCCTTGCCGATGTGCAAGCATCGTCCAGAGGCGCCAGAGTGTCTCTACCGGTAGCCGTGCGGAGGTGAAGAGCGGGAGTTCACGCTCCAGGTAGGCTCGGAGGAAGTCGTACCGCCAGCGGAAGCTCTGTCCATCGTTGGCTGCCAGTAGGCTTTCAGGGAAGCCACCTCGTAGCCAGAGCTGCTCTAATGGCGCTCCGTGCGGCTCCAACACGAAGAACGGAGTCAGCTCCAGGATACGGACTCGGCCCGTCAGAGCTTCTCCCACGTGGCGCAAGAGCCCGAGGGATGCCGAGCCCAAGAGCAGGTACTGTCTCACAGGCCGCCCGGACCGCCGCCCTCGGTCAATCTGACTGCGCAGCAGCGGCAACAACTCCGGCATGCGGTGGAGTTCATCCAGGATAACCAGCTTGTCCTGGTGCCGCTCCAGGTAGGTTTCTGCGTCCTGCAGCTTTGCTCTGTCCTGTGGCGATTCCAAGTCAAGGTACACCGACTCTCGTTCTACAGCAATGGCGAGCGCCAGCGTGGTCTTCCCCGCCTGCCGCGGTCCAACCAAACACACCGCCGGCACTTCTGCAAGCGCCTGCTGCACCCTTGTGTGGAGGCAACGTCGAACCATCCTTGCAAAAATAGCATCGCGATGACAGATTTGCAAGGATGTCGCAGCCGCGTGTTGCAAACCTGCGACGAGTGCGTAGAGATGCCAGCACCTTGCGCAGAAAGCTCACCTGCCTGTCGGCGGCTTCCGAGCCTTCAGGACCGGGGTGTACGAGATTGCCCACGGGCCGAAACATCGCGTCTACTCAGCGTGCAGAAGCGCGCTCAGTGGTCCAGCGTCGGCCATCACATAGTGTATACGCAGGCCCTTGCTCTCTCATCACGCCTCTGCTCTCGCCGCTGTGCTAAACGGACACCAATGCCTTAAGGGGCCTGGAGGGGGCCATTCCCTGCACACGGCTGCACGTCGAAACCAGCGCGGACGTAGCCTTTCCAGTGACCACACCCTCTCTGAACAGCAGGCTCTAGGGCAAATGGTGTGCAGCCGCTCGCTACGATGGAACGGATTGCGGTCGTGCAGTGCCTTTGCGCCTAGGCCGAGCCGATTGGGTCGTCCAGCGCAGTAGCCTGCTGCGGGCTTCGCCGCCTGAATCCTCACAAAACTCCATCACCACACCGCGATGCTACCGTACTCACCCGGCTGGAAAGGACAACGTGGTGCTCTTCCCCTCATCACGTTGCGGGCGCTCTACGGTCTCCTCTCTCACAATCTTCGCTCCGATCTGCCGGAGCGTCTCCCGCACCTTGTGCTCGAGGATCTCCTGCTTGATCCCGTCTTGGCTTCGGGCGTTCAGCTGAATCCGCAAGGTAATCTCGGCACCGGCTTGACGCAGTGGCATCACTACGCCGCGAACGAAGTCGGAGAGTCTGTCCCAGGGGACAATGGCTTCCAGCTTGTACTCGAGAAGAATCGTTGGTGGACTGGGGCCGAGGCCCCCTTCACCTTTCTGAGTGT
>JBCNUX010000022.1:0-30499 GCA_039630485.1 Chlorobiota bacterium
CCTTCTCCGCACCAGCACTCGTGGATGTGCTGGAGGCTCCTACAGCCCAGGCAGAGTTGACACTGCCGAACAGCCTCTGCCGAGGTGATGTTCTGACCTTCACGCTCCGACAGCCGGGGAAGAAGCTCCGGTACGTTCTGCTCTGCAATGGACGCCCTGTGGCAGGTCCACGGCCCGTTGGACAGCCAGTAGCAGTGCTCATCACTGACACCACCGTTGGAGAGTACCGCTACGTCGTCTTCAACGAGTGTGGTTCGGATACGTCGCTACCAGTAGAGGTTGCGCTCAAGCCTGACACCCGAATTACCCAACAGCCCCAGCGGCAAGTCACGGTCGTAGAGGGAAGTCCGCTCACGCTGAGCGTTGCTGCTGTAGGGAGTGGAACGTTGCAGTACCAGTGGTATCGCAACGGACAGCCAATTCCTGGAGCAACCTCTGCGACGCTGACGATTCCGGCGGTGCAGCGCCGAGACTCTGGTGCTTACTACTGTGCTGTTCGCGGCGAATGCGGAATCGCACTCTCTGACACCGCTCGGGTGATCGTGCAGCCGGTTGGGATCAGCGAAGAAACAGCGGAGACGGAGTTCTGGATTGCGGTGGTGACGCAGCCGGTGCAGCAGGAGGTCATGGTCCGAGTGTGGAATCCTCACGGCATCCGCATTCGGCTGGCGCTCCTCTCCAACCTTGGACAAACGCTCTGGAATGGCGAGCTCGTGCAGGCTGGCGAACGGCTCCTGGTTGTCCCCGTACAGCAGCTTGCCAGTGGTGTAGCGTGGCTTGTCGCTGAGGCGGAGGGGCAGTATCGGCGAGTGCCGGTACTGATTGTGCGCTGATGTGAGGAGTGATGGAGTGGCGGCTGTATCTGGCCATCGTCGTAGCTGCTGTTGCAACGGGTAGCCATCCGTTGAGTCCACAGACGCCGCCAATCGTTGTCAGCGAGTACTTCAACACCAGCCCGTTACCCGTAGAGGAGTGGACAGAGCTCCTCGTGCTTGCCGACACCTTAGACCTGCGCGGTTATGTGCTGACCGACAACAACCAGACTCAGACCCAGCAGCAGGGGGGTGTCCGATTCCGGAACGTGCCGCTCTGGAGCCGTTTGCGGGCCGGTACTATCATCGTCATCAACCACCGGGGCTCTCAAGTAGTGGATGCAGACCCACGCGACGGCTACATCGAGATAGGAGCCCAGAACACGACGTACTTCGAGCAGATCCGGCTGGACAACAACCCCGGCTTGACGTGGGAGGATGTTGCGCTTAACATAGCGCTGCAGGGGGATATCCTGCAGGTGCTAGACCCACAGGGGCGGCACGTGCATGCCTTGGGGCATCGGAATGTACCCGGGCCTTTCTTCGACTCACTCCCACCGCCGAAAGTTCACCATAACGGCACATGCCCCAATCCCGGTAGTGTTCGAGTAGTTCCTGGGCTGTCCGTAGCAGCCTATGCGTCCGGCGCGGGGACAGACTCCACGGCAGCACTGGTAGATGGTGTCACGAAAGGGCTTCCCAACCAGAGTCCACGGTACGGAGACCTCAATCAGTTGCTGTGGCGTCGAGTTCGGCAGCCGCGCTGGAATGCTCCGGCATTCCAGCGGGCTGAGTTGACCACTGCTGGAGTACTGCTGGAATGGTCTGCAGCGGAGGACGCTTATCCGCAGGATAGCCTGCAAGGGTACATCGTCGTGCGTGATACTGTCGGGCGACGGAGTGTGCCCGAGGATGGGCGGACGTATGCCGTAGGCGAGCGGATCGGCACAGGGATCGTTGTGGCACAGACCTTGGGTGCCACCCGGCGGGCTGTGGATACATTCCCTTTCCCCTGCGGAGCGCGCTTGACGTACCGGGTCTACGCCTTTCGCTACTGGACCGATAACCTCCTAGGGAATGCTCCGGGGGCTACACTGGCTCGGGGCCGTTCGTATGCGGAAGAGAGCTATGCCGAGGCTACAGTGGAGAAGCCGCTTCCGCCGGTGCCGCAGGTGAACGCCTCTGCCTGGGAAATCTGCGAGGGCGATAGCGTTGTGCTATGGGTGGAGAACGCTGATACGGCGGCATATCGGTACCAGTGGACGCACAATGGGACGCAGCTCGTTGGGGCAACGGGGCGGCGGCTCGTCGTCCGTACCGCCGGACGGTACGCTGTGCAGGTGCGGACGGCCCTGGGTTGCGTGGTGACCTCGCCGGAGGTTGAGGTGCGAGTCAGTCCAAGGCCTCGGCCCTGGGTAGCGGTAGAGGGTGACTCCCTCCTCTGTCCGGGAGACACGGCAATGCTCCGTGCTTCGGGGGCGTGGCGGTATCGGTGGTACTACGAAGGGACTCCCGTCGACTCTGGCCCGGTCCTGCGGGCAACCCGGCCGGGACGATACTGGGTAATGGGCTGGAGCGAGGCTGGTTGTGTGGGGACATCTGGGGTCGTTGAGCTGAAGCTACGGCGGGTTGAATTCACAGCGGATTCTGCTGTGCTAGATTTCGGAGTCTTGGGGGCATGTGAGAGTGCCCGAGAGCGTACGGTTCGGCTAACGAACGCTGGGAATGTCCCTGCAATCCTGTTCCGTCCCTCACTGCCGCCAGGCTTTGCAATTGTTGGGCAGAGCTTTCCGGCAGAAGTAGCGGTTGGGCAGTCGCTGGCTCTTCGCGTGCGCTTTGCTCCACCACGCGATGGGAGCTACAGCGGGACCATTCGATTCCTTGCTCTCCCATGCTCGGCCGTTGTGGAGCTGTCGGTGCGCGGAGAGCGGCAGACAGAGATTGCCAGCCTTGGGGTGGCTGAACTTTCCTTCGGTACAGAGGCCCTCTGTCAGGCTCGTGTGCGGGATACGACGGTGTGGCTGTACAACCGGGGTAGGACACGGCTGACAGCAGAAGCAGCGTGGGTTGGTGCTCCGTTCCAGCTCGTTGGGCCAGCCTTTCCCGTGGAGCTTGCTGCCGGAGACAGCGTCGCTTTGCGGCTTCGCTACACCCCAGTGATTGGAACTCATGCGCAGGAGCTGGCTGTGGCCGTCAGAGCTGGGCAATGCCAGGATACGGTCCGGGTAGGTCTGACGGCGACAGCAGCGCTGCCCCAAGTGCGTCTCTCGGCCTCCCAGATAGAGCTTCCGGCGCTGCGGGGCTGCCAAGTGGTGGCGGAGACGAGCTTGGTGGTGAGCAACGTAGGCATCCTTCCGGCACGTGTAGAAGCGCTGCCTGTGCCGGGTGTATCGGTCTTCGGGATGCCGGCGGAACTACAGCCCTCTGAGAGCCGGACAGTGCGCCTGCGGGTGATGCCTCCTGGACAGGGAGTGTTCCAGGCGGAGGCTTCCTTCGTCGTGAGTCCCTGTGGGGATACTCTGCGCGTTCCGATCCGTGTCCTTGTCGAGGGGATCACGGCAGGCTTGACTGTCAGCGGGGTTGATTTTGGGACCGCCGTGTGGTGTGGAGCGCTGGATACTGTAGAGCAGACGGTCCAATTCCGCACCAACGCGCGCGACGTAAGGCTTGTCGGGTACGAACTCGTTGGCGATGCAGAAGCCTTCTCGGTGGGGTGGTCTGCTGGAGCACTCCTTGCCGATGGGCAGTCCATCCCCCTGCGCTTCCATCCCAGGCGAGAGGGACGATACCGAGCGGAGCTGGAGTATCGGCTGCAGGCGGACACCTGTGTGCTCATCCAGCGCCTGACGCTGCAGGGAGCTGCACAGGCCGTTGGGTATGAGCTCAGCGCTGATGCTGCTGATTTCGGACAGGTTACCGTTGGGCGGCAGGGCCAGCGGACGCTGCGGATTCGGAATCCGAATCCCTTCCCTGTCGTACTGAGCGCTGTTGAGGGCGTTGTCCCACCGTTTGGGTTTGAGGTCCCTCCTCGGCTCCCCGATACCCTCGCTGGTGGAGAGGAACGCTGGCTGCGGCTCCTCTATGCTCCTGTGCAGGCCCCGCGGCGCGACACCCTCCGGCTGCTGCTCCGATGGGCAGAACCCTGCGATACAGTACTGCAGCTCACCTTCGTTGGGGAGGCTGCGGAGGTGGCAGTCCGTCCAGCGCGGCTGTGGCTGGAGGCGCCGGTCTTGCGAGCCAAACCGGGCGAGCAGGTGGCCATTCCTATCAGTGCGGTCCCAGAGGACAGCGGGGCCGCAGCAGCCGTGAGCTTCCTCAGACTTCGGCTCCGGTATGACTGGCGGCTCTATGCAGTGCAGCGCGTGGAGGGTGCTTCTGCTCTGCGATGGCGAGAGCAGCGCCCGGGCGAGCTCCTCGTAGAGGCAGACTTTCTCGGAGGTCTGCTGCAGGAAATCCCCTTCCGTGTCGTTGGCCAGGCACTGTGGCATCCCCAGATGCAGACGCCGTTGGAGCTGCTCAGCGATAGCGTCGGTGCTACTCGGCCGGTCCTGCTCTCCACTCGGGCGGGGATGTTAGTAGTGGACAGCCTCTGCCTTGCTCAACAGCGTCGCTTCGGCACCGGAGCAGCGACCTCAATCTGGGTAGAGCGAGATGGCGATTGCCCGCAGCTCGTTCTCTTGCTTGGCTCGGACGAGAGGGCTGACGTATGGGTTGTAGACCTCTTGGGTCGCGAGGTGTTTCGGTGGTATACTAGCGGTGGACATGCCGGGCAGCGGGTGGAGCTTAGGCTCCCATGCCCGCGGATGGCGTCTGGAATCTACACGGCAGTTGTTAGCCAGCCCGACAGCCCGCTGAGGGCGATTCGCTTCCTCTGGATGCCGTGAGTCCGCCCTTGCTACGGAGCGCAGCACGGAGGCCGGCGTAGGAGTGGTCCCTGGTACTCCACTACGTCTGCAAAGAGGTCTATCCGGCGGACTATGTCCAGCTCATAGTAGTCGTCAATCCGCTCGGCTGTATACGCAGGCCTTCTGGGAATCACGCTGGGATCGTACTGCCGCCCTTCGGCGAGAAAGATGATGGGCGTCTGGCGGATGCGGCGCTGGAATTCCTCTACGGACTCTGTATCCGTTGGCAACAGGATCTGCCCGTTCCTTCGGAGGGCAGCGAAGAGACTGTCCTCCTGAAGGCGCTGGAAGAGCTCGCGGAAGCCAAAGAAGGCACGGAGCTTCGAGAGGGTGTCGTTGTCACGCCCTACCAGACTTGCGCCAGGCGGGACGACGATTGGGTAGAGCCGAATCTGGCCTGAAGCGGAGTCGTAAGAGCCGCCGATGTAGCTTACTACCTCGCTGCCACGGTAGTCTCCACGAATGATCGGGCGGAAGTCGCTGTAAGCGGCTAACGTGATGATGAGCTTTGCCTGTCCGTTCCGGCGAGTGTTGTAGTCCAGGAATCGGGGGATGATGATGCGGGTGATACTATCAGCCAAGAGTCGAAGGTTTCGCTCAACAATCCGGGCAAAGAAGGCGTACTCGGAGACACGACGCTCGTAGCGTCGCTCTCGCTGTATCCGGAGGGCGACCGGCCGGACGTACTGGTAGCCGAAGTACTGGTTGTCCGGGTGGAGCTCGATGAAACCAGCATCCTCGTACGCTCGGGTTCGGAAGAGGAGTAAGTGGCGTCGGAGGTTCGCTGGGGTATTGACTTCCCAGAAGGCCGTCTGGTAGTATGGCACACTGCGCCGCAAGGGGTCTTTGAGCATCTCGGAGAAGACCCAGGAGCACTGCGGGGGAGTGTACCAGACAGGGAAGACCCAGACGGTGTCGGAAATGGTGGTGTCAGCAGTAATCCCAGCAATCGTGAAGCTGCCATTCCGGCTCCGCTGGGAGAGTGCGAGGCGCTGCCGCGTTGGTGTCCCATCGGCGTCAGTGTAGAAGGTCAGCATTCGCTCTGGGCGTTCGCACGCTAGGGAGTCGTAGAGGGAGCCGCCAGCAACGCTATAGGGCTCACCTGGGACGAGCTCAAAGGTCGCTCGCTGGGCGGTGCGCCGTTCTGTGACATGTCCAGAGCCATCGCGTAGCTCCAAGACAGGCTGGAGGACTGGACGAGAGGGGACCTCAGCATCCAGTATGACGACGGAGTAGGTGATTCGAGGCGGCCGGCACTCGAGGACGACGGGGAAAGCGTACAGGTCGATGCCGCCAACGTTGCGGACAGAGCGCTGCGGCGAGTGGGGGCTAGGCCGTGGTGAGCTATCCCGGTCTGAAGCGAAGAAGAGCCAGCGCAGGGAGTCCGGAGTTGCATGCGGGTAAGGGATAGCGGGAGAGAGCTCTGCCGCACGGGAGTTGATTGTATCATCACCCTTCGGGAAAGCCCGCACTGTTCGGACTGCCAGGCGTTGGCGAGCAAAGTCCACGTCGAGCTCAGCGATGTAGAGGTCAAAGTCCCCCGTCCGATTGCTGGTGAAGAGGAGGCGTGGACGGTACTCTGGGCAGAAGAGGAATGGGAAGTACTCCTGCGCGGGGGTGTTGACACTGCTGCCTCCAGGGGCTTCTGCAAGGTTGCGGGCAGGTGTCCAGCGCCCGCCAACGCGGAAAGCATAGTAGAGGTCCGCGTTTCCCCAGAGCGTGTCCCCACTCGCAAGCACGGAGAAGGCATTTGCGAAGGGTCTGCTCCACCCACGTTCTGGTGAGGGCGAAGGGACCATGCGGTCGGAGGCGAAGATGAGGAGGACCGTGTCTCCGCGGGCTCCGACCGTGGGCTGGGCGTCCCAGGCTGGTGAGTTGATGGTATCTCCTAACGGGAATGCACGCCAGGTCCCGCCAACGAAGATGAAGCCGAAGAGGTCCATCCCGCCGGAGACGGGAGCTTCAGGCGTGATTGCCCGCTGAGCTGCTGCAATGCCCTCCGTTGGGGAGATGAAAGCGGCTGTCCCCTCGTTTGCAGGCAGGCTCGTCAGCCAGCGCCCAAAACCGGAAGAGTCCAGTAGCGGTGGTTGGAACTGTAGGGAAGGAGTGCTGAGCGACATAGCGGCAGACCAGAGGTCCTCTGAACCTCGGCGGCTCGATGTGAAGAAGAGCTCGTTCGGAGCAATGGGCCGGAAGCTAGGGGCAAAGTCTGCCGCGGGGGAGTTCACAGGCTCTAGGTTCCCACGTGGACGCTCAAAGCGTGAAGGCGTAGAGCACCCCCACCATAGCACGGTGAAGAATACTACGGAATAGAGCGGGCGTCTCATGGCGTCCGGCACCCCTCTACTGTGAGTACTTGCGCGAACTTGATTGTGACACGGTTCAGGTTCGGCGGAAGCGTGCCGGGACGGATGTCTTCAATGAGCACAGCGAACTCCGCTCCGTTCTTTGCCCGGTAGTAGTAGACCTCGCCGATACGGACCCGGATGTCTAGAGCGGGCCGGAGGAATGAGCCCAAAAGCTGGACAATGTCCGGTGGCACGGGGACGGTCCCTGTGACATCATTGCCCTGGGCATCCAGTACACGGAGCACAACATCGTCCGTGGCTCGCTGGGTCGGTAGCCCTCCCCCGAAGAGCGAGGCCGAACGGGCCGCTGCGTTCAACTGCTCCAGACGAGCTCGGAGGTAGTTGACGAAGTCCTCTGCGCTGGCCGAGAGGAGTGGATCACGGAGGCGCTCAATCCAGCCAGCAACGCGGATCCATGCCTCTGGAGGATTGGTCGTGGGGTCTACCTCCACCACCATCCAGTCCCCCTGCATAGTCCAGTTTGGAGGGCGGACCGTGACGGCTTGGGCCGTATACGTCTGGCCCTGGTCCACGAAGCTCTGCTGCCCTAAGACTAAAAGCTGTCCTAAGGCAATGCGGTCGTCGTTCGGCAGCGATCCAGAGCTAGCCGGTGTAGAGGGGAAGAGGAAGGTGTGGATGGAGTACGTCGGCACGGGCACACCTTGTGCGGCATCCCAGCGGGGATCGAACTGCGTAATCGTGGCCTCCCGAACTCGGACATCCGAGAAGGGATCGGGCTGCAGCTCCGGACAGGTACAGGAGAAGCTCAACGCGAGCAAAGAGCTCAGCATAGCGATGGTGCAGATGCGCATGGTCTCCTCACTCCGCAAGGGAGACTTCCTCAGAACGTGACGCCAACACGGAAGAGCCAGGCATTGAGCCGCCTGTTGGAGGGTACATTCTGGAAGCCGAGCAGGTTGGTCTCTTCACCAATCGCAATCGAGCGCCAAGTAACGTCTGCAGCGAGGTCGATCCAGGGGGCCAGTGTGATCTCGATCCCGGCCCCCAGACCCCAGGTGATAGGTAGGCTGAAATCTACCTGTGGCAAGCGTCCGGAAGCCTCCAGGTCGCGGAGGAAGCGAACACACTCGCTGCAGTCTTGTCGCTGTGACAGCCAGAAGCGTGCCATCCGAAGCGTTAGGCGGTCCAGGCTAGCGCCGAGCTGTGCGAAGAGGTAAGGTCGTATGCATCCGCTGACGGAGGCGGTGGAACCGATAGCTTCCTCGATCTGGGCCGAGATCTCTTGGGGGCCATGCATCGGGTCGAAGATAAACCGCTTCTGTGTCTCCCGCCGTACTCGGTGGTTGCCGATCTGGTACCGGACATGGAGGAGCGTCAGCGGACGCCGAAGTAGCTCGCTGCGGAAGGAGTTGTACACAGGAATCCCAGAGCTGTAGAGGAGCCCAACCCCCCATTCGCGGTAGGCTCCTAAGCGCACTCCCGCTGCAACCTCGCCGAGGTAGCGGAGTCGGCCTATGCGGCTGTCGCGGGTGGGAGCATCGCTGTAGAGAGCCGCTGCACCTCGGAGTTCGAGGAAGTACCATCCAAAAGCCCGCTCCGGACAGCGAATGGTCAACCCTGGGAACTCCATGCCTAGCGGTAGACAATCGCACTCACTGGTGCGCACAGGGATGGAGCGGATTTTAGGAATCCGTTCAGTGACGGCGTAAGTTTCCACAATGTTCCAGCCACCGTAGCGGCTTGTGTCTAGCCCGAAGCGGCGGGCGATGTTCTGGAGCTGGGCTACTGGGACTTGCCAGAACTGAGGACGCTCGCCTTCGGTCTCAGCAGGTCGGAAGAGCAGGATTGTGTCATGCCCGCCGCGAGGATTTGGGCGGATCTGGAGCTCTACGGCCGTCCCTCGGACGAAGAAGCCGCCGTAGAGCGTGTCCTGGAGTGCATTGCGCCACTGGGAGACGAACTCCGGTCGGATTCTGAGGATGTCGTCGTACTGTGGCGGACGGGCACATCCAAGGAGTAGTGCAGTGACAGCCCAGTACCAGTGCTTCATAGCCCAAGCCGGAAGTGGAGTCCGACAAGCCAACTGCGAACGATTGGGCGAGCTTCGTCCCGCAGGAGGACGTTCCATAGTGCATACTGCACCGAGGCTTCCAGGAACCACGAGCAGCAAGGCTCAGAGAAGGGGAAGACAGCCCCAACCCCGATAGCTGTTCCCAGGCCAGCAGGCGAGGCATTGTCACGGGCGTTAATACCGTTGCCGAGGAGTCCAACATGGCCATATAGCGGTACTTGGGTAGGGTGCCACGGGAAGAAGCGGAGCGCGGCTTCAAGGCTGACAACCTCTTCGTACTTCGGAGGGAGCGGGCGACGCCGGATCTCACCGGTGTCGCGCATCTGCAGCCGGTAGTAGTGGACGCCTACAAGTCCCCACAACTGGCAGTACTGTCGAGAGCCCAACACGAGACTGCTGCCGTAACCGATTCGGACTGCATCGTTGATCTCCCTGTACGGTACCCACACCGTAGGACCAATCCCCGTGAAGTTGAGCTGGGCAATTGCAGGGAGACTCAGCAACCAGACGAGAAGCCACTTCATTCGGACTGCTCATCGATTGTTGAGCGGACATGCTAAGCGGAGGCAGGTGCCCGATGAATGACCACTGCTCAGCACACACTCCCAACCCTTTGGGTGGTGCAGGATAGCTTGTGCAGGCGGTGGGGCACCTCAAGACTTGCCGCAAAAATACGCGCCATATACAGCTCTGAGATTGTCCAAGCCAAGATAGTAGTGTGACGAAGCTGCATCGGGTGTGACATTCGAGACACACTGTCCCCGAGCAGACACGGTAGGACTTACGCAGCCGTCTTAGTGACTGTTGTGTCACACTCGTCAGCTCACGATGGCAAGCTTGGCCGAGCTTAAACAGCAGTTTCGACAGCGTGACCGGGTCATTCGGGCCCTGACCGTTGATGGAACTTTCCGTGGGGTCGTAGTCAAGAACACCGTTGTAGCCCAGACGGCACAGTCCCGGCATGGGTTGGAACCCGTTGGAGCCCGCCTGCTGGCGCAGGCTCTGGCGAGCGCTTCCCTCTTGGCTTCGTTCCTCAAAGGGGAGGAGCGTATCATAGTGGAGGCCGAGGGGGATGGGCCAGTCGCTGCCGTTGCGGCCGAAGCATTGCAAGTCGGGGAGGCGCGGGGCTACGTTCGCTATGCTGCCGAGCAGTCCGATGGCCTGCCACTGGCGGCACATCCGTATCCCTTAGGACACCACGGTCTCTTCCGCGTGGTGCGCATCCTCTACAACCACGTTGAGCCAGTTGTTAGCGTCGTGGAGCTCCAGCAAGGGGATATCGCTGCGAACTTGGGGTACTACTTCGAGCAGTCTGAACAGATCCCGACGGCAGTTCGGTTCGACGTTGCCTTCACTCCCGATGGCAGAATCAGCGCTTCAGCAGGGTTACTGGTGCAGACGATGCCCGGAGCTGCGGCCCAGGACATCCTCACCGTAGAGCGTCACCTGCAGGAGCTCCCTCCGCTGGCAGAGCTACTTGCCGCTGGCGTTGCTCCAGAGGAGATCCTTAGCCGTGTCCTCCCGGCAACTTTCATGGTGCTCAATAACACGCCGATTGACTTCTTCTGCCGCTGTTCTCTGGAGCGCTTCAAAGAGCTCTTGGCGACACTGACCTACGAAGAGGTCAGCGAGATGCAACGCCTGGGGCAGGATGAGTTGGTCTGCCAGTACTGCGGCGAGCGCTACCAGCTACGGGAGAGCGACTTTGCCGAAGTCCTCCAGCGGATTCGGGCACGCATGAATTAGCGTCGGCGTGCCGAGCTCCAGATGGCAGCAATCGCTGCGTTGTTGACCCTGACAGGGAAGCGCTGGCGTAAGCGCTCCAACCACTGCTCCGTTAAGCGCTGCTGCTGGAGCTCTTGGAAAGCTGGAGCGAAGTCTGGGATAGCTTCTTCGAAGCTCTTCTGTCGCGGGGGCTCGTAGTCGTTGATCCGGAGCAGGACGAAGCCGTTCTCATACGGCAGTGGGCCTACAATGTCGCCTTTCTTTGCCTGCTGCTGCTCTGCAAGGGCGGCGAGCTTGTTCTGCTTGGGTGTGAGCTTACCCCAGTGCCCTTTCTTCTCCCGGTAGCCAGAGCGTTGAGTGTGCTGTTCCGCCAACTGCGCAAAATCCGCACCTGCGTCGAGCTGAGCCCGAAGTGCTCGGGCAAGGGAGTCAGAAGTGACGTAGATTTCGCTGAGATCGTAGACGGGCTCAGTGTAGTAGCGATGCTTCGTGGTGTCGTAGTAAGCCCGAGCAGCCGCGGTGTCGAAGCGGCTGAGCTTGCTCCAGACCTCCTGGTCTTCAACGCGGAACAGGAGGAGTCCATCCCGGAACTCCCGGAGTAAGCGGGCAAACTCAGGATCCTGGCGCTCGAGGCCACGGCTAAGGTAATCCACGATTGCCGGGGTCATGGCTCGCTGGACCGTTTGCAGGAGGTTTGCGGGGCGCAGAGGAAGGGTACGGTAGAGGGGCTGTGAGAGGGTATCGATGAGATGCCGCACGGTGATGGGTTGGAGGTGGCGGCAGAGGTAGATTGGCTGGTCGAGCAGTGCTGTTGGGATATGGGCAGTCCAAGCAGTGTCAGAAGGGGTCTTCGTCGTGTCAATAGAGCTGATGAAGGCTTGGTAGACAGGTGTGTTCCATTGACAGCCCCAGGCTGTGCGGACTGAGTCCAGGAAGCGCTGGCGGTCCTCCTCGAAGTAGAGCCGGCGGTAGAGTCGCCGAAGAGTCTCGCGTTCCTCCTCTGCCGTGTAGCGCTTCGTCGAGTCGCGGCGGATGATATGGACGCCAAAGCTGGTGACGGTAACCGTTAGGCCTCCGTCGGGGATAGAGAAGAGCGCATTCTCGAACTCTGGGAGCAGGCGGCTGGGGATATTCTCGAAGCCCAGCGAACGAGTGTACCAACTTCCGAAGCTCCCGCCGCGCTCAGCCGTGACATTGTCGGTGGAGTTTTGGCGAGCTATCTCAGCAAAGTCTGCTCCAGACCGGAGGAGCTGCAGTAGCGAGTCGGCTTTGGCTAAAGCTGCAGCCGTATCTCCGTTGACGACAGGCAGAAGGATATGCCGTCCCAGCACGGCAAACCGGGGCTCTCGCTGCAGGAGCTTGACGACAAAGTAGCCGTGGCGGGTACGAATGGGAGTCGGGTAGAATTGCCCGGGCTTGAGTTGGTATGCCACGTCCTCAATTGGCCGGAGCACCATCCCGCCGGTAATGAAAGGGAGGATCCCGCCTTGCTGGGCCGTTTCGCGATCGTCGGAGGAATCCCGAGCGAGTGTCTCAAATGGCACCCCTTGCTGCAGTAGTGCAATAGCCTGCTTTGCCCTCTCATATGCAGGCGAGGTATCCTGCTCAAAGTTCTGTGAGAAGAGCATGATTGCCAGCCGCAGCTCCGACTGGCGGCGCCGTAGGAGCTCTTCGACAGCGGGTTCGACGAGGCGCTTGTCGAAGAAGTACGTCTCGGCCAGCAGACGACGGTGGTTTTCAAACTCCCGCAGGAATGCGGAATCTTTGTCCAGTCCGCGGGAGAGAGCATCCAGGACTTTCAGGCGATAGTTGATGTAGAGCCGCAGGAAGGACTCAACACTGTCGCGCGGGACCTCGTAGAGTCGGGTGTGTTGACGGGCGGTATTCCGACGGTATGCTTGTTCGAGCTCTCGGTATGTGATCTTCTCTGGGCCGACGGTAGCAAGCTCTTGCTGTTCGATCCGAGAGATGTGGATAGTCCGGGCTTTGGTCTTTTTAGGAACGGCCTGCTGGGCTGCTATGTAGAGGGTACTGCTGGTGGCCACCACGACTATCCATAGCCCGTACTGGAGACCCATGGCAGAGCCCTTCAGGAAGCGCAGTTAGACACGCAGGCCCGCAAAATTACGGGGTAATAGTAGCAGCGGTGGAGGGGGCACTCCAATTGCCGGTGGTCAAGCTGCGGAGTCGGAGGCGGTAGTAGTAGAGCTGTCCACGTCGAACGGCTGTGTCCAGAAAGCGCCGCTGGGCGATTGGGAGTAGGGGCGTGATTGGCGTGAAGCGCTCTCCGTCGGTGCTCCGTTCTACGATGATGGCAGCGTCTGTGGCAGCGACTTCTCGCCAAACTACGAGGATGCCCTCCGGAGTCGCGTAGACGGAATCGAGAGTGGGGGGCGCAGGGGGGCGGGTGCTGTATGCTTGCCCGGCAATACGCCCCGATGGCATCGAGAGGTTGAAGGCGCTGTCGATTGCAACGAGCTCGTACCAGTATATCCGCCCAGGCTCGACGAGGGAGTCTCGGTACTCTCGGGCCGTCCCTTCTATCGGCTCGCCCCCGTTGAGCGTGATGGGGGACTTGAGGGTGTCTTCGTACCGATTGAGCCAAAAGCCTAAGAGGTCACCGGCAGCACCAATTTGCCAGCGGAGTCGGATGGCACCGTCCTCTGCAGCTGCCTCTGTGAAGTACGGGGACGGCGGGGGTACGATGTCAGGCAGGAGTACCAGTACTGCAGGCGTCCAGTCGCTGCGGTTTCCGCGGCGGTCGACGGCGCGGACCCGGTACCAGAAGGTCGTACGTCCAGCCTCGGGAGTGAGGACGTCCACGAACGTAGTGTCTTCCAGGATGTGGGTGCTCACGAGCGTGAACTCATCTGTGGGTGAAAGGGCACGTGCAACCTCATAACCCCAGACGTCTCGGGCCATGCTGCGGGTCCATACGAGGCGAGCCTTCCCAACTTCGCCGTAGCCCATGAAGTACCGTGGAGGGGGCGGCGGGATAATGTCAGGCACTGGTACGATGTGAGGGAGTGAGAGATCGCTCTCTTCGCCCTCTTCGGTGACGGTAGTAACTGCGTACGCGACGTGCTCGGTGGGGAATTCTCCTGGCCGGTCTACAATCCTGCGGACATCTGCTGGTAGGGGCTGCGGGGTCAAGCGGACTCGGGCAGTATCCATACCAAACGGCCATCGGTAAACGTGGTAGCCGACAGCGCGGTAATCCTGTGAAGCCTCCCAGACGATAATGATGCTGTCCCCCTCGGGTCGAGCAACAACACCGTAAGGGGCTAGGATTGGGCGGGCATCTCGGGCCACGACAGCAACGGGTTCGCTCCAGGGCCCCTCGTGTCCGAAGACGTCTACGGCGCTAACCCGGTAGCGGTAGAGTTTGCCTTTCTCCAGTCCTTCCACGTCGGCGTAGAGGTACTCAGCGGGAAGGTTCTCGTCTATCCAGAGCGTGATGATAGGGTCTTCAGTCATGCGGATGAATCCTGTATCCCCCGGTGCTTGGCGCCAGACATGGTAGCCCCAGATGCCTCGTGCTTGCCCGCCCTTGAAGTCCCAGAGGAGCCGGATACGGAGGCTATCGGCGGCCTTCCCTTGCAAGTTCTTCGGAGGCTCGGGAAGCTCTCGGGACCCTGCCAGCACGTCCAGGACCTCCGCAACGACAGAGTCGCCGATCGCAAGGGCGTAATCGTAGCGCCGTCCGCTCCGGGCAGTCGTGTCGTGGTACGTAGTGCCAAGGACCGGAGCAACGCGAGGGAAGTCATCAATCAGCATTTCTTGCAGCAGCCCTAGGAGCTCGCGGCGGACGGAGTCAGGCTCTCGTGGGTCGGCAGCGGCTGTGATCATGAGCTCAACTGTGTCGAGCCATCCAGGGGAGGCATCGGCTGGTGCATACGGCGTCCATTGGGCCCTCGGGAGTCGGCGTGTGACCGCCAATGGCTCATAGACATTCTTGCGGCTCTCACGGCGTAGAATTCGGTACTCTGCGGGCAGGGGGCGATCCAGAGGGAGAGTCCACGCCAGGCGGATACCCACACTATCGCCCTTCGCCCAGAAGAAGAGTCGGGGCTGCGGCCGTGCAGCTATTGCGCTGCAGAGGAAGACCCCCACTGTGGCGCCGAGCCAGAAGGCCCTTCCCTTCCCCATCCCTAAGTTCCCCGACTACTCTGCCTCAGTAATGGGACTCGGAATGTGCAAGCAATCTGATGGACGCTGACACTGTGCGCAACCGGCTTGTGAGCCTGTATCCACACAGTTGTCGGCGCTATTGAGCTCCGTGAACGGTTGCTGGGGCAGCACTCGAATGCTCAACCCTTGGAGGTCCGGCTCTGCGAGGATGGTAACGGGAATGGTTACACTGCCTCCCGGCAGGAGGGTCTGAGGCAGACGCCATACCGAGCGGGTTTCTGTCACCGTCCCCCCGACATTCTTGCGGACGATAACAATGAAGGGAGTTGCAGCAAAGAGTTTCTGAGACCCTGTGTTCTCTAGTACAACCGTGTAAGTGTCCATGAATCCACCTGTATGCCCGGTGAGCCGTGCTATATCGGTTGAGTGCGTGGGAGGCCAGCGGAGTCGAGTAGAGAGCTGAGTCTGCAACTCTGCTGCCGAAGGCCAGCGGGTCCACGTCCAGCGATCGAGTTCCGGCGGGAGCCCATCCAGGAGTCGGTTGGCCGTGTCAGGACGCGGTGCTGTAGAACCCGCCTTCTTAGCGTTGAGGAGCGTAAAGTGGAAGGTGTTGGGGCGGATTGGCATAGGGATGGGTATGGTAATGGACCCGCCGGTTGGTAAATCGTAGGTTAGCGTGATGACCGTGTCGATTGCTATGGGTTGGAACTGGAGCGTGTCCAGCTCTAATTGAACTCCGAGGGCTGCTCCTGAACTAGCTGGACGGACAGCTCGGATGGGAGGAGTCGCGGTACCACGCCATTCGTACGTGCGCCCGACACCGTCGCGGATACGGAGCCAGACGTCACGGCCAAACCGAAGTGGGAGCATGAATTCCAGTCCCCGTGTGATGTTGTAGAGCTCCACGAAGGCCGGAGTTTGCTGGGCTCTGGTATTTCGGATGGGGCCTATGGAGGAGCTGACTTCAAACTGCATCTCGCTGGGAGTGCCAGTAGTGAATAGCAGCGTATCGCGCGAGCGGGTAATGTATGCTTCCGTGCCGTTTGGGTTCCGTGCCCAGAAGTCCCCCTCTATGATGAGCCGATACGGTGTGTTCGGTAGTAGCACAGTTGCGAAGGAGAAGCCGCTGATCTGGAGGAGCGGAACAAGGGAAAGAGAATCGACGTGCAGGTGTTGTTGAATGCTGACCTGGCGTGGGGTGCCGGCTCCCAAGTCCCATAGGGATACAGCGAGGTTACGGATTTGCCACTGTCGGAGTCCTGAGCCTCCACTGCTCCAACTGCCGTTAGCAGGCGCTCCTAATTTGACCCACAGCCGTTGAGTGATGCTGACGCCAGTTTGGCCTCGTCCAGGAGAGGATGTGATGACGAGAGCTGGGGGCTGTTGCTCGCTGACGTTGTCGTTTGCCCATTGCTGGCGCTCGTTTGCGAGTCCAGAGCACGAAAGGGCTTCTGCCTGGCTGGCAAGCGGTCCACCTTTCTTGGCTCCCTCCCGGTTGTTCCAGCGTCCGTATCCATAGTATCCGTAGTCAGCGGAGATCGTCAGCTGGTGGAGTTTGGGGAGGCAGACTTGACGTCCCGCAACGGTGAAGCATGTCCGTGGGATGCTGATCTGCCCATCGAAGACCCCGCGGGCACGCAGCTCTATGGATTCTTGGCGGCAATCTTGAACAGCTTTATTGCATTTGCGGCCTTCGCGGCAGTGGGCCCAGTGTCTGTGTATGTCCACCCAGTTGCCGGAACCACAGTAGTACCCCTGGAGATGGTCAGCTGCCTGAGTCCCTCGCCATCCTTTCCAGCTAGGCCAGCCGGACTGATCGAAGGTTAGCGATAGTGCTAGCCCACCACCGAGCTTTGCCCGGCCAATGTAGTTGTTCCCACTCCGCTGGAAGCGGAAGTAGTAGTAGCCACAGAATCCGGTACTGAAGTCTACCCCAAAGTGGAAGGGAACTGAGGCTCCAGCAACTTTGAGCTTAACTCCGACAACACCAGCACCTCGGAAATTGCCCTGGAACTCGCCCTCGGTTGGGCAAAGGCGGACGTAGAGCCCCCATAGGCTGGCGTAGGCTTTTGCCACTACTTCAGCCCCGAGGATGTCTGTGCCAATGTTCTTATCCAGATCGGCTAAGATCCAGTTCCGGTCTGGAGAAGGGCCAACACGGAAGCAGGGACTGCCTGGCTGTATCTGTGTGGAGAAACCCGCAGAGAAGAGCTGGATCTTGGATAACCGGACGCTGACCCCTCCGCTCAGCGAGATTGGAGGCTGAAGGCGTCCGCTGTTAATTGCCATCGTAGCGTTAGCACTGCCTTCCACGACCCGCAGCGCGGGGATGATCACGACCCCTCCGTCTATCGCTAATTGTGCGGAGCTCCCAAAGGCGATGGTGCCGGTGACAGTGAGTCGGTAGAACTGCAGCGAACCGTCGGCGAAGATAAGCCCGCCACGGAGCATCAAGTCGGTGTGAGGATCAGGCACCAGTGGCGGCGGAGGTACGATCCCATTCGTCTCACTGATTTGGTTGCGGTTGACGTTATCCAGTTTGACATGCCAACCAGCTCCTAAAAGGCCACCGACTAAGTGGAAAGCTCCGGGTACGATGGGGACACCACCAGGCACCACCACGGCTCCCTGAACGAACCAGAACTTGTACGGCGATGGCGAGCTAACTGAACCCAGAGCGAAATCTACTTGGGCCTCGAGTCCACCTAGGCATGTAAAGCTCCCGCTTAGAGTTCCTTTGAGGCCTTTCGCTTGGACAGCTCCGGAGCCGGAACCGTAGGTGATGTCCCCCCAGAGTAGCTCGCCGCGGATGGAGAAGGAGCCAGAAATGGTGACGTCGACTCCAGCGCCCTCGCTGGTCATGCAGAGGTTGTCGTAGATTCGCAGCCGGCGGACACGGACTCCATTCCCTCCGCCAGGTAGTCCTGAGTTGGCGCCAATCCTAATGCCGCCACTGAGCCCGATCCACCATCGCTTCTGTGAGTTACTGCAAGCGCCCGTCGTGGGCTGGTGGTACCCAAGCCCTACCTCTTGCACCTGGATGTCAATGCCACCGACGGATAGATTTGCCCAACTGCTGACGTTAAGCCATCCGTCGGCTCCCTCCAGTTCAACGCGCCCGTCGTTCCAGATGCGGAGGCCGTTGAACGCCACAGAGTTCGTGCCGTTAGCCGGTGCATGGAGGCGAATGTTGACGAACTCTAAGTACCCGGAGCTCGGACCCACCTTGACGAGCCGAGCATTCTGGAGGACGAGTCGAGCATGGGTACCAAAGTCTAGCTTGATGTTCCCGTAGATGTCCAGTGAGCCCGTCCAGTTCCAACTGGCATCGCACGTGAACCGGATGTAGAGGCTATCTAACTGCGCCCAATTGGCCGGCTTGCTAAGATTAGGAGGGAGCAATACCAGCCCACGGAAGGCAAACTCACTAAAGGTGCCTCGACACCAGCGGGCAGTGAGGGTATCCAGGCGAATACGGAAGCCAGCAAAGCGGATGGTGTCTTGGACCTGTACGTCAGCCTTGAGGCTGAGCTTAAGCTGCCCACCGACGTCTTCTGCAACGACGTTCTGTGCTGAGAGGCTTGCTGTGTCGTTGTCCCCAATAGGTACAGAGAGCCGAAGGCTGGGGAGCCAGAGGCCTCGCCAGTTAGGTGAGCTCCAGTCTGGGAAGGTGCACCCGCCTCCAGGCGGGAAACCTGTCGGATTAGCTGTCTGCGCAATGTCTAGCACTAGCGTGTCTAGGCTAATTCGCAGCGGTGTGCCGACTACTTGGGCGCGGATTCGGTGCACGATTGTGACGAGGAAGTCTGCGCCCCCACGGTCCAGTCGCAGGTAGAAGTAAGCGTTTGCAGGAGGATTGAGACACTGGAGCTGTAGGGTACCGCCGACAGTGAGATGGCCTGTGAAGTTGCGGGGTGGGACGGTATCGAAGCTGGCCTCGACCAGGACAGAATCAAAGCGGACGTTGAAGCACTGTCCAAGGAGCATCCCTGTTCCGCTGCACTCCCAAGCTGTGGGAATTTTGATGCGGAGAGGTGGCAAGCCGGTCAGCTTTACAGGTTGCCAACTCAGCTCTACTGAATCGCGTCCTCGGCAGGTGAGGCCGGAGCCTGTCCAATCGATGCCGAGGCGCGCTCGTACCTCGGCCATTGTGGCGGTGAACTTCCACTCTAGGATTTTAAGCACATGCTGGATAGCCGCCGCCCCGCTCTGGAGTAGCCGCTGTTTTACAGCAGAGGAGGTGAGAGTGCCACTCTGTAGACTCGGTACGCCAACACTTGGCACCGTGATAGTCAGGCTCCCGAAAGGAACTACCAGGGTGTCGCCTAGCCAGGGGATATAGATGTAGCCGGTGTCAGGTCCGATGGTGCACGATGACCCCATGCGGCAGCGTACGGGGGTATGGAGGCGCATAGTAAAGCCTCCACCCAGCCGGATATGAGTGACAAGGACTGTGTCTATGCCCCCACCTCCGGGAGCTCCAGGTACGCCGGTGCGTGGAGCACCAACTCTGCCCGTTTGGGGAGCATCTTTCGCTGAGGGCGTGGATGGAGTTGTCGGGGGACCTTCTCGTGCCGCTGGATCGGCCGTGGGCGGATAGAAGAGGAAGATCGAACTCTTGCCCTCGTTCCGAGCGGCAGGGCGCCCGTCAGGAGTCAATGCTTGCACCTGCCAGACAAAGCCCTGAGCGTCCGGATAGAGCGAAAAGCTAGGGGCTGTTGGGGGATACATTAGCGTCGTTGTCGGGAGGAGCTGCTCGTATACAGGGGTATTCCGCTCCAGAGCGGAGCGGCGGTCTTGCCCAGCGTAGAGTGGGGCGATGCGGAGCCGGTAGACTACTGGCCCTATGAGGGGCCGTGGGGGCGTCCATGAAAAGAGAGGTGTCGAAGAGGAGAGGCGAGCATTGTCTTCGGGGGAGAGGAGCACTGGAGGGTCGGGTAATACCACGCGTGCTGTGGCACAGGCCCGTCCTGTTACAGCAATTGGGCGGAGGTCCCTATCCAGAAGCCGGACGCAGAACTCGTACACACCTTCAGGCAGGAGGCCGGTAACGAGGACCTGCTCTTCAATGCCAGCCTCAATCTCTGTTGCTTCATAGTTGACAATTTCAGGGCCGGTAAGGGTCAACGTCATCGGCCCGGCCGGGATTGCAATACGGGGTTGACGAGGATGGCCATCCTTGGAGCGAGCTACAACTCTCCGCGTCTGCGCATCCCGCAGCTCAAAGCTAATCACAGCATTTGGGTAGCTTGGCGTTGGGGAGGAAGAAGAGATGAGCACTCGAATGAGCGTTGGATCCTCTTGCCATGCTGAGATCGCTGCCGGCAGCGGATCACGGAGGAGGACGGTGAGACTGAGCTGCTGGGCCGCCACAGGGATGGCGCATACAAGAGCTATCAACCAGTGCATTGTGGAGTTCCTCTCTTGGTCCTACCTGGACTACACCCTCCCCTGCGTTCGCAGCGCATAATACTTGTGTCCCTCCCCTAGGGTTCCTTTGGGGGTAAGCGCAAAAGTATGGGATCGGCAGCCATGATACGGCACGTTGGTTGAGCTACCCTGGACAAAGTTGCGATGCGTCAATAGTACGCAGCGGAGAGGTATTAGTGGCCGTGCTGCATGCGACATATCGTGACGAGGGTTGGCGCCTCCGAAGGGCGCTCCTCCTGACTTGTGGACTCGTCGTCATCCAGGCTATAGGGGCATGGTACTCAGGCAGCCTTGCCCTGCTGTCGGATACGGGACATTTGTTGACTGATCTCTTGACGCAACTGGCTGCGTACGTAGGGCTGTCCATCGCCAGCTACTCACCGCGTCCTGGCTCTCGCTTCACTTATGGGCTGCACCGGGTAGAAGTGGTCGTGGGAATTGTCAGCGCGGCATTCCTCTTGGTGCTCTGTGGATGGATAGCATGGGAGGCCTTCGAGCGCCTGTGGACCCCCTATTCTGTCCTCCCACTGCCGATGGTTATCGCTGCACTTGTGGGGTTGGTGGGGAATGCTGTGGTGGTTGTCTTCCTGCGGCATGCTCATAGCCTTAGCACCCGGGCAGCGTACCTCCATGCGCTCAGCGACATGGCATCGTCGTTGGCTGTTGTAGTTGCTGGCACAGCTTTGTGGTGGACAGGTGCTGCTTGGATTGATCCGGTACTCTCGCTCGTTCTGATTGGCTTCTTACTTCGGCATACGCTTGTGCTGTTGTGGGAGGCGCTGGGGATTGTGCTGGAAGCGTCTCCACGCGGGGTATCAGTCCCTCAGGTAGAGGAGGCACTTCGCCAGCTACCGGGCGTGCTGGATGTCCATGATTTGCACGTGTGGGGAATTGCCTCGCAAGAGGCAGTGCTGAGTGCTCATTTGGTTGTGGACTCCTCGGCCGCTACAGCCACTGTGCTCGAGCAAGCACACAAAGTGCTCCAAGAGCGCTTCGGAATTCACCACAGCACGTTGCAGCTTGAGTCATCCGAGTTTGCGCAGGCCCGGCAGTGTGCGAACTGCTGCTACGCTGGGCGGTGAGGGGGCCTGTTACGCTTTCGTAACGTGTAAGTAACACCCAGGTTGCAGTGCTGGGGGAATTTCGCACTCGGCAGAGGGTACGTGTCACAACATTTGCAGCTCCAATGGGATTTCTGAGTGTGTGCGCTGCTGCCTTGCTGGTCGGTCATGCCATTGCCACGGCACAGAGTAGCGACGGACTGTTACGAGGGATCGTGCAGGATGCTGAGACGGGTGAGGGGCTGGGAAGGGCCACGATTGTAGTGATGGGGCGCGATACAACAGGGGCCTTTGCAGACTTCCGAGGGAACTTTCGGCTGCGGGTCAAGCCGGGTCAGTACCGTCTCCGAGTATCCATGGTGGGCTACTCGGCAATGGAGCGCGAGCTCACAGTCCGGGCTGGCGACTCCGTCTGGCTGAGTGTTCGCCTCTACCCGACGGTACGGCAAATGGAGGGGGCTGTTGTAGAGGCTCGTCGCGACCGGGCAAGCGCGGAGAGTGCGATTAGCGTTCGGCGGTCTGCGACGGCCGTCGTGGAGGTCGTAGGAGCAGAGCAGTTGCGCCTCAGTGGAGATGCTGATGCAGGGCAAGCCCTCCAGCGGATCAGCAGCGTGACTGTCATGGAGGGGAAGTATCTCTTCGTGCGGGGCACAAATGAGCGCTACAGCACTGTCCTGCTCAATGGGCTGCCAATTGCAATGTCAGAACCGGACCGCCGCGGCATAGCCCTGGAACTCTTTCCCGCTGAGCTCTTGGAGCAAGTCTCTGTTGCAAAGGCCGCCACTGCTGAGAGTCCTGTTGCCGCAGGCGGGGTTGTAGAGCTGCGGACGGTAGACATTCCGGAGCGCCCCTTCATCCAGCTACGCTTGGGCAGTCCATACATTGCTGGGACGAGCTTTCGGAAGAACGGTTACTGGCACTACCCTGCGGGACCCCGGGACTGGCTGGCATGGGACACCGAATGGCGCCACATGCCACCTGGGATGCCCAGCTCGCGGCGCGAAATGAGCGAACTCCTGCGAGCTGTGTGGAATCCATACGACACGACGGAGGCACGGCAGCGGTGGGTAGATCTTGGGCGTGGCTTCAACAATCAGCTCTGGAGGCGGGATACGACAACAGTTTCCGTGTTGCCCAACTTCCAGTTGGCGGCCGGATGGAGCTCGCCAATTGGGACTGCGTCTGAAGTGGGACTCGTAGGAACCCTACTCTACGAGCGTTCAGCGGCTGTTCGAGAAGGGCTCTGGCGTGGGCTCTTGGCAGACCGTCAGCTCCTATTCGAGCACGCGGGGAGAGAGGCCAGTCGTGGTACCAGCTTAGCAGCGTTGCTCAATGTCGGCTATCGTCTCGGGGATGCGCATCGTTTCCATCTCCGTAACCTCTTTAGCCGTTCGCTCTCCGACCGCTTCCTGTTCTTAGAGGGGGCCGACTTTGAATACCAGATGCTCCAGCTGCGCCACTACGTCTACCACCTGACGCAGTACCAGTTCTGGAACAGCCAGCTAGGGGGCGAGCATGCCCTCAATGGTTACGCGCTGGCGTGGGAATTCAGCCGTGGGGAAGCTCGACAGCAGCAACCCGACTATCGCCGTCTCCGGTACCAGCGCCAAATCCACAGCAATCCCGACGATCCCTACGTAGCTGAAATCCCGGCGACCCAGCAGGGCGATGGGACGCGGGCCGGGCGGTACTTCATAGACCTGTTGGAGAAGACCTCAGCAGCGAAGGTCCGGGGACGCCTTCCGCTGGCGGTCGGTTCACTGCAGCTCGGGTTCTCCTGGGAGCAGCGTCGGCGGCATTTTACAGCCCGCTCGATTACCCTCGTCCAGGCCCGAGGAGGAGCGCGTGATGTTGATCTAACACTGCCGCCAGAGGAGCTCCTCCGCCCGGAGAACTTCCGTGAGGACGGACTTGGGATTTCTGAGGATACGAAGCTGAGCGACTCCTATCGGGCTGGTGAAAAGGTGTGGGCAACCTACGCGATTGGTGAAATCCCAGCGAACTTCTTGCAGCTCTCGCTTCGCTTCGCCGTTGGGGTCCGAGCAGAGTTAGCGCAGCAGGACCTGTCAACTCACTACATCAACGACCAGCCATTGAACGAGCGCCGTCAGTGGCTCAACTGGCTGCCGACCGTCAACGCCGTGCTCCGCCTCAGCGACCAATTCCAGATCCGAAGTGCGTTCTTCCGCTCGGTGACCCGTCCGACATTCCGAGAGATTGCTCCCTTCGCCTTCTTCGACGTGACGGAACAGGCACTCGTCCAAGGGAATCCCTTACTGAAGCCTGCCGAGACGTGGAGTGCAGAGCTGCGGATGGAATGGTACCCGACGCTATCGGAGTACTTCAGCGTGGGAGTCTTCGGTAAGCGGATTACCAACGCGATCGAAGAGACGATCTTCCCGCAGCAGAGCGAGCTAACACGCACGTTCGCAAACTCCGAGAATCCAGCGCAACTATGGGGAATTGAGCTGGAAGGTCGGAAGAACCTCGGCTTCCTGGGTCCTTGGGGGCAGAGCATAGTACTCTTCGGCAACTACAGCTACGTCCATGGGTGGGTCGGGGTGCGGAGCGGCGGTCTCATCGTAGAACGGCAACTGTGGGGCCAGGCGCCGTACAGTTTGAACGCTGGAATCCTCTGGCAGGCGCCGTGGAAGGGGGAGCTGAGCCTACAGTGGAATCGGATTGGGCGGCGAATCGTGAAGGTAGGCCAGCCTGAACAGTACTCCTTCCCCGATCCCCACATCTACGAGGTGCCGCGCAACTTGGTGGATGTCGTGTACTTGCAGTCCTTGCCAGCAGGGCTCTCGCTCAGCCTCAAGGTGAAGAATCTGCTGCAGAGCCCTGTGCGATGGGAGCAGGGAGGCATCGAAGTCCATCGGTATGTGGAGCCAAGAGTTGTGAGCGTGAGCATAAGCTACCGGCTGCAGTAGGATGGCCGGATGGTTGTCGTGGTATGTTGGACTTGAAGTCAGTGCAGACAGATGATGCAGCTTGCGCACGTGCTTGTCGGGTTCATTGCGGGGAGCGCACTCCTCCTTGCCCAGCTCCCAACGAGTGTGCAACTTCGTAAGCCAGAGGGCGGGAAGACTTACCGTGCTGGGACGTCGCAGGACCTAGAGTGGTACTGGGATACCACTGGCAGGGGGAACGTGTATCCTGTCTGGCGCTTCCAGTTCGGGACGTCTCCGAATGGCCCCTGGCAGGATTTGCCTGGGGCAACGGCGGTGAAGGATAGCGGGCGGACACGTCTCCGGTATGCCGGTGGATTCCGGGTGCCGGCTGTGCGAACGACCTCGGGTTACGTGCGAATTGTACTCGTCAATCCAGATGGTACCCTCAACGAGGCGGTCTCCGACGTGAACGATGCCCCGTTTACGATCGACCAGCCGCAGCCGATCCGAGCCGACTCCGTCCTTCGAGATCCCATCCGGACGACGGTGACACTCTCGCGCGGTAAGATTTACCAGCTCGATGGCTACGTCTTCGTGGACAGCGGCGGGGTACTGCGGATTGAGCCGGGTACGGTCATCATTGGTGACACTGTTGGGCAGAACTCTGCGCTGTGCATCAATCGCGGCGGTATTATCTACGCTGATGGGCGCCCCGATGCCCCGATCGTCTTCACTAGCTCTGCGCCCCCGGGGCAGCGGGCGCCGGGTGACTGGGGTGGTGTGCTGATCTGCGGCCGTGCACGCATCAATAACCCCGGTGGGCAAGCAGCTTTAGAGGGTGGGATTGCCGATGCTCAACGAGTCCGAGGATGGTTCGGTGGCAACGATGACAACGACAGCTCTGGAGTTCTGCGCTACGTCCGGATTGAATTCGCCGGGATTGCGGCCTTCCCGAACCAAGAGCTCAACAGCCTAACGATGGGCGGCGTCGGGCGCCGGACGGTGATTGAGAATGTCCAGGTCTCATACGCAAATGATGACGCCTTCGAGTGGTTCGGCGGCACGGTAGATGCTCGGAATTTGATTAGCTATGCCGCGTTGGACGACGACTTCGACGGTGATAACGGCTGGCGTGGGCGGGTGCAGTTCGGGTTGGTGGTGCGTCGGCCACAGTCAGCAGACGTTTCCACCAGTCAGGCATTCGAGATGGACAACGATGCTGCAGCTTCGTTCAACCAGCCATATACCGCGCCCATCTTCTCCAACATCACCGTCATTGGTCCGCTGCAGGATACTTCGTGGGTGGCTGGGCAGAACTTCAGCCGGTTCTTTGGAGCTGCCATCCAGATCCGCCGTAACGCGCGGACGAGCATCTTCAACTCTGTCATCCTGGGATGGCCACGTGGGGTTGAGATTGCGAACGCGAACACGATGGCTGCCGCTCAAGTTGACTCCGTACAGATCCGACACTGCTCTTTCTTCGGTATCAAGGGGACATGGCTGAACTTCGCTGGTGGGACGCCACCATCAGGCATGACAACCGACTGGATTGCGACGCCGTCCTTCCGGAATGAGCTCTACAAGGAGTCTCCTCTACTGGCAGCACTCTACAACCCCTTTGCCTACGATGACAATGCTCTCTTCGATCCGCGGCCGCGACCATCGGCTCCGTACTTGAATACGGCTTCGTTTGATCGTAGCGGGGTCGTTGCCATAGACGATCCCTGGTTCCAGCGTGTCCCCTACCGCGGGGCTTTTCACGATCGTCGCTGGGATCTTCCATGGGCGAACTACGACCCAGTGCGGACAGACTATGCCGTTTCGGTCAACGAGCCATGGCACCGCTGGGCCACGCGATTGGAGGTCTTCCCCAACCCAGTAGCGTCGGAGATTGCGTGGGTCCGCTACGAAGTGCCGATGGATTCACCAGTACGGCTAGAGATCGTCACGGCGCTTGGTGAGGTCGTGTGGCAGGAGACAGCACAACTTCTGCCACAGGGAATCTACGAACGGCCAATACCGATTGGACTGCTGGGTTCTGGAACGTACTTCGTCCGCCTGCAGACCGCCGAAGGAGTCGTCACGCAACCCCTCTGCCGCTTGCGCTAACCCCGTAGGGATACGGGGCAGCAGCGCCCACAAAAGCCTACGCCCCCGGGTTGCCGGGGGCGTAGGTTTTTTGGGTGGGTGGAGGTATGTACGGCAGGGCGTTGTGGTGGTGAAATTGAGAGGGCAGGGATGTCGTGGAGATGGTGGGAGTCGAACCCACGTCCAAGATGTGAACCCAGGAGTCTCTCCATGCTCAGCCACCCTTTCTAACTTCGCTCTGGCGGCTCCGGGTAGCGGGACGTCCAGAGCTATCGCCGTCTCGCTTCAGCGCTTTCGGTGCCCGGCGATGGCCCCGAAGGCGCTGCCCATCTGAGGTCCACGCCTGGTGCAGGACGGATGGGCACGTCATCTGCCCAGACGATGGCGCCTAATCCCTCGGATTAGGCAGCCATGCGGTACGAGACCGCGTCGGCACTTTTTGTCCGCCGGTTGTATTAACGTGCTTACCGGCGAAGCACGGCATGCAACCCCTGAGCTCTCCCATCTTGTCGAGACCCAGGTCCATCCCCGTTCGGGCAGTCCTATAGACGTCGTAGCGGCAGTGTATAGTCTATGCCATAGCTCAGGCCGACCACTAAGCTTCGGGTTGCGGTCGCCTAAGCTACCGCGGGATGCCTCGGGGATGTGCTCCCCGAGTTACGAACGTAGGGTAGCATCCATCAATCTTGGAGGCGTTCCATCCGTTCTGGAGCGCTGACGCCGAGAATTCCAAGTCCGTTGCGCAGGACACGCTGAGTGACGCGGGCCATGACGAGTCGAGCATGCATCTGCTCTGCCGTCTCTGCCCCGACGATGCGGTAACTGTGGTAGAATGCGTGGAAGGCTTGAGCGACTTCGCGGAGGTACTCTGCCAGAAGCTGGGGCTCGTAGAGGCGAGCGGCTTTACGAACTCGTTCCGGAAAGCGCACGAGGAGCTTAATGAGGGCTTGCTCAGCTGGGAGTACAAGGCAGCGGAGATCGGCCGTTTCATCAGGCACGATCCCACGTTCTGCCGCATGCCGGAAGATAGAGCAGATGCGAGCGTGGGCATACTGGAGGTAGAACACGGGATTGAGTTCTGTCTGCTGACGGGCCAGCTCCAGGTCGAATTCCAGGTGTGTGCTCGGTGCCCGGAGGAGGAAGAAGAAGCGGACAACGTCGGGCCCGACCTCTTCCAACAGCTCGTCGAGCGTGTAGCTCTTGCCAGAACGCTTGGACATCTTGACCTGCTGCCCCCCTTCGACAAGCGTGACGAACTGGTGGAGGACGACTTTGACGCGGGAAGTGTCGTACCCTAAGGCTCGGAGGGCTGTCAGCACATCCTCTATTGTCGCGATGTGGTCGGCACCAAGCACGTCGACGATGAGGTCATAGCCACGTTCTAGCTTGTCTCGGTGGTAGGCGATGTCAGGGAGGCGGTAGGTGCCTTCTCCGCTGGATTTTACGAGTACGCGGTCCTGCCGTCCAAAGCGGCTGAGGGCTATCCAGAGTGCTCCGTCTTGCTCGTACACGAGGCCCCGCTCCCGCAGTGCTGCTATGATGGCATCTACCTTACCATCGTGGTAGAGCGAGTCCTCGTTGAAGTAGACGTCATGCCGGATTCCCATACGCTCTAAGCTCCTTCGGATACGGCCAAAGCACCATGCCTCGGCTGTGCGACGGCTGAGGTTGAGGTGCTCATCGTTCGGCTCGCGGAGCGAGTCACCGTACTGGTGCAGGAGCTCACGGGCGATTTCCCAGATGTAGTCTCCGTGGTAGCCGTCTTCGGGGAAGGGATAGTCGTCGCCTAAGAGCTGGCGGTAGCGGGCATAGACGCTCTGTCCGAGGAGCGCCATCTGCCGGCCGGCATTGTTGAAGTAGTACTCCCGCGTTACGTCGTAGCCACACCACTCGAGGAGATTTGCAATCGTGTCCCCAAGGGCAGCATTGCGGCCATGGCCTAAATGGAGGGGGCCCGTGGGGTTGGCTGAGACATACTCCACGTTTGCTCGCTTGCCTGCTCCTTCTGAGAGCCGCCCGAATTCGTCGCCGACATCGGCGATCGTGCGGAGCAACCGAGTGAAGAAGTGTGGAGTAAAGCGGAAGTTGATGAACCCAGGACCTGCAAGCTCCACGGTACAGTCTTCGGGGGGGAGCTGGAGGTGACGCAGGAGTTCCTCTGCAATCTGGCGTGGTGGACGCCGTAGTGGGCGAGCAAGCTGCAGAGCAACGGTCGTAGCAAGGTCCCCATGTTCAGGGACCTTGGGAACCTCCAACTCTGGAGTTACGAGCCCGGCTGCCCCGATGCGTTCTAGTGCCTGCTGTAGAAAGGGCTCAACGTAGCTCTCCAGCAGCATCCTGGGAGCTTTCTACAGTGGGGACACTCACCGTATACAATCGCCGGCTCTGCTCCGAGAAGCGGAGCTGCGGAACGTCACCCCACAGGCGCTCCAGACGATAGTATGCGCGCGTCTGGGGACGGAAGAGGTGGACGACGACGCTGCCATAGTCTAGCAGTACCCATTGTAGGGCTTCCCAACCTTCGCGTCGTGGCTTGGGGATGCCACGTGTGTGCGTAGCTTCCTCTATCGCCATCGCTACTGCCTGGATATGGGGTTCCGTCTCGCACGTGGCAAGGACGAAGTAGTCCGCTGGTGCGTTCTCGAGGACCTCGAGGCGTAGCACTAAGATGTCGTCTGCCTTCTTCTCCCACGCAACACGAGCACATAGTTGGGCAATGCCTCTGGACGTTCGGAGCGGTGCCCGCTTCATCGGGATGCAAAGGGCATGGTCTGGAGGATGTCTAACCCCAGCACGAGCGAGCAGTGAACGTAGAGGTTGGAGTCCGGACACGATAGCACCGCTGCTTCCGGTAGTCCGGCAAGCCTTGCGACATAACGAGCGAGACGCTGGGAGCCGACGTGATCCCAGACGGCTGAATGGGCCATAACCACTTCAGCATTTGCAATCTCCACGACGTCAATGCCGGAGCGCCGCAGGTACTCCATCATCCGGCGGGCGGCTTTAGGATAGCCACAGGCGTTGAGGATGCGAACCTGTAGGGTCTCTCCAGGTAGCAGCCGCTCCTCTGTGCGCAAAGAGAGGGGGCCTGCGGCCAAGGTCCAGCGGTGGACTAACGACACGCTACCAAGTGCCACGAATCCTCCCAAAAGGAGCGTGGCGAGGTTGTACCACCACCGTCGGTGCGCCATGCTGTAGGGTAGTGACAGCTATCGCAAAAATACGCAAAGCCTTTTCTAGGGGGCTTTCTGGGCCGACTTCCAGAGTGAGACGCTACTTCGGAGGGGAGAGCCTTGCTCAAGCCTCCAGCGAAGATGCCGATACTTCCCACTGCCACATGATGGAGGGAGCGATGTCAGCAACTGAGGCTGCCCTACAGACGCTGGAGGAGCTGTTGACAACTCTCCAGCAAATGGCATGGCAGCAGCGGGAGGCGCTCGTTGCGCTCCGTGTTGGCGTGGTTGAGGCCCTGGCAGCTCAGCAGAACGCTCTCCTGCAGCAGCTCCAGGATTGGCAACGGCAGATCGCTTCGTTACCAGAGGCACTGAGGCGAGAGCCTTCCCTCCAACAGCGGTGGGAGCGTTTACGGATTCAGGCAGCAGAGGTGCAGCGTCTACTACAGCTGAACCGAGTCCTGGCGCAGCGGGCCCAGCACCACACAACGGCGCTTTTGGAGGCACTGGTGCCGGAAGGCTACCTCTATGACCGGCAGGTGTAGTACTGATGAGCTTCCGCGCTCTCCATATTGCTCAGAGTGCCCTCCTGGCGCACCAGGCAGCTCTGGAGGTGGCCAGTGGCAATATTGCCAACGCTACAACTCCAGGCTATGCTCGTCGGCGGGCGCAGCTAAGCCCTATTGTTCCGGAGCCTGGGCATGTTGGGACGGGGGTCCGCATCAGCTCGGTGGAGAGCTTCCGTAGCCATCACCTGGACGCCCACCTCCGCAGCCTGCAGGCTCGCTGGGGATGGGCTGAGATGGGGGTTCAACTCCTCCAGCGGCTGGAGGCCGTGTTGGGCGAGCCGTCAGAGACTGGGGTCTCTGCGCTACTCCAACGTTTCTTCGCTGCTGTCCAAGA
>JBCNUX010000023.1:0-29027 GCA_039630485.1 Chlorobiota bacterium
GGGGACCAACTCTTCTGGGCCCGGGTGCCGGCGAACACCAGTGTGACCCTTCCCGTCCCCTTGCCCGCACCGGCACTCCTGGCAGCAGACTCTGTACGGGTAGAGGTGATGCTGTGCGGTGCCATAGCACGTCCCTTGCCGTGCCCTATCCCCGAGCATACTGCGGAGATCTACCTCAACCGTCGGCGAATTCTCCGAGCCTCTTGGTCAGGAGCCCGTCCGTTCATCGTCCAATCCCCTCGACACCAGATTGGTCCCATCCCAGCTTCTGTCCTCGCCGAAGCCGACAGCAGCACCATTACGGTTGCCAACATCTTCGACTGTCCCCAAGCCGGCGACCGACTTCCCAGCTTCTATGTCAACTGGGTGCGGATCGAGTATCCACGACTCTACGTTGCGACGAACGATGAGCTCTGGTTCTGCACTCCTCCCGGCTCCCCTCCAGGGGTTTACACCTTCGTCCTCGAGGGCTTCCAGACACCGAATGTCCTGCTCTTCCGCGCCGGCATCTCGCGTATCCTCAACTACGGCCTCGAACGGGTCCGACTGCCTTGGGGGGCCGTGCGATACACCATCCGCTTCCAGACTTACGTTGCCTCACCGGAAGAGCTCTTCTATGCCATCGCCGTAGATAGCGTCGCCGGCCCCATGCGAATCGTCCGTGACCTCCCCTCCAGACTGTCCCATCCTGACAACGCCGCCGACTACATGATCATCACGCACAAAGGCCTCTGGGACCGCCGCCAGCCACAGGCCAATTCACCAGACCATCCAGTCCAGCGGCTCCTTCGCTTGCGGCAGCAGCAGGGGCTGCGCACGACGGTTGTAGATGTTGACGACATCTACGACGAGTTCAACGACGGCATCGCCTCGCGGGATGCCATCCACCGCTTCCTGCGATTTGCATGGTCGCAGTGGCGAGTCGCTCCGCGGTATGTTGTGCTCGTAGGAAATGCCACAGCCATCCCGCCACAACTATGGCAGACACGCCGCTGGGGAATGACCCCTACGGACTACACGTACGGCTGCGTAGAAGGCACTTACCAAACTCCCACAGGCGCCCTGACTGACGATCCGATCCCTGAAATGGCCGTTGGGCGTATTCCTGCGGAATCATTGGCTGAGCTGGAAGCTGTAGTGGCAAAGCTGTGGGAGATGGAGGAAGGACATACCACAACGTACTTCCAGCCCCGCACCCTCTTGGTAGCTGGCATCAATGGCTTCATTCAGCAGACAGAACTCTTGGCAACGCGGCTCCCCTTGGGACTGTCGCAGCGCCGCCTCTACGTCCAGCCTGGCACTCCGTACACTGGACATACAGCCGAGCTCCTCCAACTGTTTGCCGATGGAGCCGCTGTCGTCAACTTCCTCGGCCACGGTGGCGGGGGTATCTGGGAAGACGCCGGGCTACTGCGGGATGAAGATGTCGAGCTCTTCTCCAACCGTGGTCGCTACCCCGTTGTCTCCAGTCTTACGTGCTTCACTGGCGCCTTCGAGCAGCAAGCGGGACGCCGCGGTCTGCTGAGCAGCCTCGTTATAGCACCGGGACGTGGGGCCACCGCCGCTTGGGGGAACTCCGGCTACGGTTGGCTGGAGAACAGCTTCTTGCTGTCGCTAGCGCTCCTGGAAGCTTTCACAGTCCCCACGGGACGTCTCCAGCGTCTTGGAGATGCTTTCCGTGCTGGCAAAGCCCTCTATGCTGCCCGTGCCTATGGGCTGCAGAACGAGATCGTGCTCTCTATGCTCCTGCAGGCAACCCTCATCGGCGATCCAGCCCAGCTCTTGCAGCTTCCAACGGACACAGTTGAGCTTCAACTGAGCCGCACAGCCGCTACCGCTGGCGAGATGGTTACAGTGACTGCGTCCCTACCGTTCTCCTCAGGGACTGCCCGAGTGCTCCTTGCCGATGAGCATGGTAACGATCTTCCTGGGAGCGAGCAGGTTATCTCTCTCAATGGCCCGCAGCTCAGCTTTTCGGTAACAGTCCCAGCTAACTACACCGGCACGCGCCTCTCCATCCGCCTCTACGCAGTGGAGTCTAACCGGCAACGTGCGGTCATGGGAGGGGCACGCGTCAGTACGGGTGCCGCTATCCTGGGTGAAATCCAGACTTCACCTTCACCGCCGGTAGTCGGTCAGCCTTTGGCACTGCGCATTCCCATCCGCAGCCGTACTGCTATCCAGAGCGTGACTGCCACTGTCAACATCATCTTCCCGGACGGTACTGCAAGCTCTTTGGGACCTATGCCCTGTCAGCTCGTTGGCGCCGAGATGTACCAGACCGAGCCTCCTATCCCAGCAGCCCTCATACGGGCTGGGGCAGAGATTCGGGCAGTGTTTACGGTCCTTCTGAGCACAGGGCAGAGCGTTAGCTCCCCGATGGCCCTCTTTTCGGTCCCAGGGATTGCAGACCCAGCGGTTGTGCAGCCCTTAGCAGGGGATAGCTTACGCACGGCTACCCCATGGCTGCGCTGTGTCCCGACGGCACAGGGAGCATACCTTCAGGTCCGCCTCTACAACTGGCGGGAAACCCCTGCAGGCAACGTCTTGGCCCGTCTGTGGCGCTCCATCCCGAATGGTCCCCCGCAACTGCTGGCTGAGCAGCGCGTTAACATCCCTGGCAACGGTAGCACGGACTGGCTCTTGCGCCTACCCAGGGCTCTACAGAAGGCTTACCTCCTCTGCGAAGTCATCAGCGACAGTCTCTCTACTGGGGGTGATCGGTTAGCGAGCAACAATCGAGCTGGAGATAGCCTTCTGCTGGGCTGCTTTGCACTCCTGCCGCCCGTTGGTACTACCGACAATGGCGTGCAGCACTCCCCTGTCGGGATTGAAGGGATAGCGACTGTTGCCGTCTTCCCTGCTCAAGCCCCAGCGGCTACCGCGCTCCTGTGGATTGAGACCCTCCCCTCCACTCGGACTGTACAGCCGAACGTCCATCTCGTAAGCCTTGCCGACAGTTCTGCTGCTGTGGCAGTGACGGTCTCTTCTCCAACCACGGTCTTAGCAATATTGCGGCTGTGGTATCTGCCACAGGATACCGCGCTCGCCCATGGCCTGCCGGCCATCTACCGCAAACACAGCCGCTTAGACCTCTGGGAACGCCTCCCCACCCAGCAGATTGGTCCTGGCGTTGTGCAAGCCTCTGTAGTGCTTCCTGGCATCTTTGCCGTTGCGACCAGCTCGGACCGGCGTCCTCCCCAAGTTCGGATAACGGCGGAAGGACGAGCTCTCCCGGCTCGGACTGTCCTCTCGGCGAATCCTCGAATCAGCATCGTTGGCGTAGATGAAAATGGGGTCTCCACCGACACATCCACCATTCGCCTGACACTGAACGGACAACCCGTACCTGTCCAGCAGCTCAGCATCGTAGACAGCGCCCAGACACCGACCGCCACCAGCATCAGCTACCGCCCCCAGCTCCAGAGTGGAACCCATATCTTGTGCGCTACACTTGCAGACTGCAACGGTAATCCCAGCGAGCGCACCTGCATCCAGATGGAAGTCTCCACGCAGCTCGATCTGCGGTTGCTGGGGACCTACCCGAACCCCTTCCGCGAGGAGATGTTCATCGCCTACGAGCTGCTGGGGACGAGTAGCGTTGATGAGGTAGAGCTCCGGTTATACACCGCCTCGGGACGCTGCATCCGCCGGATGGTCTTCCCAACGACTTCCCCCGCGGAGGCCTTCGGATTCCTGCGCGGCGGGACTGGAATCCCGACAATGCCGGGATACCATGAAATCTGGTGGGACGGCATGGACGACGAAGGCCGTCCCGTGGCAAATGGGATCTACTTCTACCGACTCCGTGTCCGGTCGGGTGACACCACTGTGGAACGGCGCGGCAGTGTGGCGCGGGTTCGCTAAGTGCATTGTGGTCCTCGGGGCCGGCATTCAGCTATGGGCTGAAGAGGAGCGGTATGCCGCCGCCTTCCTCGAAATCCCTTTAGGAGCCCGCGCCCTCGGCCTCGGTGCAGCCTTCACTGCTATTGCTGATGATGCCTGGGGATTCTACTGGAATCCAGCAGGCACAGCGCTGACACCCCCAACAGTGCTCGTAGCAGGGATGTACAGCTCGCAGTACGGGGCAATTGGATCACCACTAGCCCACTTCTTCCACACTGGGCTGCTCCTGCCTGTCTCCGGACTACGGGTTGGGGTCCACTGGGCGCGGTTCACCGTCCCTGACTTACGAGCGTATCCCGACCTGACGCGCGTCCTCTCTCTCCAGGAACGGGAGGAGCTCGTACGGCGTGCGAGCGCTGGGGACTTCATCCCGAATGCGGATGATGCCATCTGGATCGTGCTCGCCCGACTCTTCGTGGTACCGGTGGACTTCGGTTGGCTACGCTTCCAAGTGCCGGTTGAGTTCCCCGTAGGACTGAACATTAAGCTCCTCCACGAGCGGATTGCTGAGCACCGTGCTTCGGGCATCGGGGTAGACGTTGGCGCTATGCTGCGCGTCAACCTCAAGGACATCGCCTTTGACGAGCGCTGGCCACGCCTCTCGCTTGGGGTCAATGTGCGGGACATTGGCGGAACACAGCTGCTTTGGACCACCCAGCGACCGCACCGTATCCCTCCCTCTGTCTCCTGGGGAGTGGCGCTGACACAGCCCCTGGAGGCGTGGAAACTAGAGCTGACGCTGGGGTATAGCCGCGACGAGCGCTACGGAGGGCATAATAACTACGGCATCGAAGTCCTCTATCGCCGTAGTTTTGCCCTCCGGGCTGGCACGTACCGCTCAGTGCTGACCTTTGGGGCCGGGGTCGACGCGGGCCTTCTGACAGTTGACTACGGCTTCCTGGCAGACTCAGACACACAACTGGGCAATGTCCACCGCCTGGGCATATGTCTCCGCTTAGAGCCTCTGCTGAAGCGGCTGCAATGAGCTTCATCGGGATTGTGCTCGGATGGCTCGTGCTGATAGGGTGTAACGATGCTACCACGCCACCCGAACCGACGTTGCCCGCTCCGCAGTGGGTGCCTCGCAGCCCTGATACAGCGGCCTTCGAGACAGGGATTCGTCCTTGGCCGGAGGCAGCCGCCGATGGCGTCGGTGGCATTCGGTTGGAATGGTATGCCCTCAATCCCTTGGAGGTTGGCGGCTACCGCATCTACCGGAGCGACACGACAGATTCCCTCGGCCGCCCCATCCGATTTACGGAGCTGGTCACGATAGAGTACGGCACCACGAGCGAAGACACAGCGTATGTGGACCGCACCGTCACCCATCGGCGCACGTACTACTATCGCGTCCATGCCTTAGACCGCTCTCCGCGGCGCCGCGAGGGACCTCCTTCCGAAGTCGTCCACTTCACACTAGAACCTCCGCCGATTGCCTTGGCACCGAGCGGCGAGGTGCATCTTGACTCGGTCGTCTTTCGATGGAGCGGGAACGTCGGCTACGTCGTGCTCCGCGTCTTCGAAGTCGACAGCCTCAACCCTGACATCTTACTGCACCCAGTATGGGTGTTCGCGGGAACACCCCGGGACTACTCCCAACCGCAGATTCGCTACAACCAAGACGGTCGGGCTCTCCCCTTGCAGCCGGGGAAGCTCTACCGTTGGCGCATCAGCCGCATCACGCCGGGACGCCCGGACCGCGGCTCCAGCTCCACATGGCGCACATTCTGGGTTCACCAATGAGGGCAATAGGAATCCTCCGGCCCTTGATAACCCTGCTGCTGTCGTCATCCGTGCTCGTTGCTCAGCAACTGCGTGATCCCTTCGGTACGCAGCGCGATCCCACGCAGCAACGCCCGTTGCCATACTCTGGCCTGGGCGGCGCAGCCTACTACGACCTCAGCTTCGGTACAGGCCTGACGATCCCGGTCAATCTCTGGGGCTATGTCCGAGTTCCAGGGCGCTATATCGTACCAAGCTCTACTACCCTCGTCCAGCTCATCTCTTTCGGCGGGGGACCGACGGAGTACGCTCGGCTAACCGACGTTCGGGTCATCCGTGACGTCCGCGTTGACACCACTATCGTCGAGCGTGTCCTTGTGTACAACTTGGAGCTTTACCAGCGCACGGGTGATCCCAGCCAGAATCCGTTGCTCTATCCCGGCGATACGGTCATCGTCCCAGGCGGGGCATTGAGCACGTTGGAGGTCGTCGTAGGGGTTGTGCGCGACGTTCTGCTCATCCTCCAGGCTGCTGTTACCCTTGTGCTCTTCTTCCGAGGCGGACGATGAGCCGGTGGGGAGCTCTCCTCGTTGCCCTCCCTGTGCTGCTAAGCACCTGCAGCCCGCCGGGAGGCTCGGAAGAACGCCGACTTAGCTTCTGGCACTTCTGGAGTGAACCCTCACACCGGGCTGCCCTGCAGGAACTCATTACAGAGTTTGAGCAACGCTATCGCTGCCGCGTGGAGCTGACGGAGCTGACGTGGAACGAAGGCAAGGCAAAGCTCCTGGCGGCATTCCATGCCGGCAAGCCCCCGGACGTTGTGGAGCTGGGTTCCGACTGGGTAGCACAGTTCTCCAGCGCTGGTGTCCTTTGGGAGCTGCCGCCAGACAGCGTAGAGCTGGACCGGTTCGTCCCGTTCGCTCATCCTCCATGCTTCTGGAACGGCAAGCTCTATGCCGTCCCATGGATTGTGGACACCCGGGTCCTCTTCCTCAATCGCACAGCCCTTGAGAATGCAGGTCTCCCCAGCGTCCCGCCCAAGACATGGCAAGAGCTCCTGGAGCGAGCCCAACAGCTCCATCGGCTGCCGGAAATCTACGGCTGTGGCGTCAATGGGGCAGACCCTCATCGGCTCTACAAGAAGGTGCTGCCGCTGGTCTGGAGCTTCGGAGGCGATATCGTGGACACGACTGGCACAGTGACCTTCACCAAGCCAGCAGTCATTGCTGCCGTACGCTTCTACACTCAGCTCGCCCGCGTGGGGCTCATAGAGACGCAGCGCCAGCTCGACGATGCCTTCCTCCAGGGCAAGCTGGGATTTTGGATCTCTGGAGCCTGGTTGGCAGAGAAGCTGCGGCAGCAGCCACCGTCGTGGAGCTATTCGCTGGCGCCTCTACCAGGCAATGCTCCAACGAGCGTGGGGGTATCATTCGCCGGCGGTGAGTACCTTGCCATTAGCGCCCGCTCGCCACGCAAAGCGCTGGCACTCGAACTTGTCCGCTTCCTGACGGACGGGGCCCAGTCAGTCCGATTCTGCCGAAAGGTCACAGAAGCAGGATTCCCTGCCGACCGTCACTACCTCCAGGATTCGGCGCTCCTCAGCATCCCCTACCGTCGTGTCTTTGCCGAACAGCTCCAACACGCCCGAATGACCCCTGTCCACCCTCGGTGGCTGGACATTGAAGCCGCCTTCGAGAACGCCGTCGTAGAAGCACTTTACGGCATCCGCTCTCCCGACGCTGCCCTCCGGCAAGCCTCCCAGGACCTTGTCTCCCAGCAGTAGTCCAGACGAAGGCCTCAGCCTTCCAGAGCAACACCACCTCGGGGCTCCGCCTCCACGTGGGTAATGAGCCACCGCAGTGTGCCGCTCCACCGGTGTGGTTCTGGGAGCTCTACACAGCAGATAGCCCCAGCCGGGAAGGCAATCCGAAACGCAGAGCTACCACAGAGCTCCCCAATCCAGGTCGGCATACTCGGCACATGCCCCACGAAGAGGACCTGTTGGCATTTGGCAAAGGCAATCAGAAGTGCCTGGATCCCAATCGTAGACGCCGTCGGCGACAGCGCTACATCCTTGAGGATCTCCTGCGAATACCCCAAACCATCCGCTAACAGCCGCGCCGTTTGCAGAGCCCTCTGATAAGGACTGCTCACAATCTGCTCAGGACGCACCCCGAGAGCTCGTAGGAGTGGCAAGAGACGGCGCACGTACGCCTGCCCTCCTGTGGAGAGCGGACGGGAAAGCTCGTCAACGCCCTGCCCTACTTCCGCATGGGCATGGCGCATGAGGTAGAGCAACATCGCTTGGCCTTATTGTAGTACTACGGTTCGTCTGCACCGTTGGTCGGCGATGGACTTAAGCTTCTGAGGCCTGTTCTGGCTCAAAGGGTCGGGAGGTACCAACCGTCGTGGATGGGAGAAGCCGCTCTGCTAGTAACTCTGCGACATCATAGACCCGTACCTCGTCTGCTTTACCCAGGGCTTTGACGCCGTCCGACAGCATCGTCATGCAGAAAGGGCAGTTGACAGCAATTGTCGTAGCACCGGTGCGGAGCAGCTCCTCCGTGCGCTCCAGATTCACCTTCTTGCCTACACGCTCTTCCATGAACATCCTCCCGCCACCGGCTCCGCAGCAGAAGCCACGGTCACGAGCTCGCTCCGGTTCACACAGCCCTCCTGGTTGCAGTACTTGCAGGAGATACCGCGGAGCTTCGTACTCGCCGTTGTATCGTCCAAGGTAGCAGGAGTCGTGGTAGACCACGGTTCGCAGGAGGGCATCGGTGTCGCGGTCTGCTTGCGGCAGCCTCCCTTGTTCTAAGAGCTGACGGAGGTACTGCGTGTGGTGGTACACCTCGTATGTTCCACCGTAGCGGGGGTACTCATTCCGCAGGGTGTTGTAGCAGTGGGGGCAAATCGTTACGATGGTACGGACTCCGTAGCGGTTGAGCGTCTCCACATTGGCTCGAGTGAGCATATCGGCCACGTACTCATTCCCCGTTCGGCGAGCAGGATCCCCAGTGCACTGCTCCTCTCTCCCCAGAATGCGGATCCTCACGCCAGCAGCCAGCAGCAACCGAACAACAGCACGAGCAACTCGCTGGGCCCGCTGGTCGTAGCTACCCGCACACCCAGCCCAGAAGAGCACGTCATATGCACTGGAGTCTTCTGCAAGGGTCTTGATCGGCAGATCCGCAGCCCAGGCCGCTCGGTCAGCCGCAGAGAAGGCCCAAGGGGTTGCATTCGTCTCCAAGTTTCCGTAGGCAGGTTGGAGCTCGGTCGGGAAGCGGGCTTCCATCATGACTAAGCCCCGTCGCAGCTCCACGATGACGGGGACATGCTCAATCATAATCGGGCAGGCCTCCATGCAGGCTCCGCACGTCGTGCACTGCCACAGTGCCTCCTCCGGAATGTAGTCCCCGACGAAGCGCTTGTGGAGTATGGCCTCCTCCTCTGCTGTCAATGGCTTCCCCTGTCGCTGCTTCAGCAGCAACGGTATTCGATCGAGCGTCCGCTGCCGCACTGCCATAATGATCGCCCTGGGATCGAGCACCTTTCCCGTCTGGTTGGCTGGACAGACATTAGTACAGCGCCCACAGTGGGTACAGGAGTAGCCGTCGAGGATGCTCTTCCACGACAAGTGCTCCACATCGGTCGCTCCAAACGTCTCGGCATCTTCCTTCGTGAAATCAACCGGTTCCAGAGCGCTGGCCGGCCTTATTCGGGCAAAGAAGACTGCCGGAATGGAGGTCAACACGTGCAGGTGCTTGGAGAACGGCAGGTAGTTGAGGAAGATGAGAATAAAGCCAATGTGGAACCACCAGCCAATTTCAAAGAGCAAAGGTGTAGGCTCGACCGGCGGAAAGAGGTGTGCCAGCAGGGCAGCAACTGGACGTACAGCCCAGTCATGGTCAGTTCCTAAGGCAATCCGCGTGCTGTTCTGTAGCAAGAGTGCTGTCACGATAACCGTGATCAACCCCAGTACCAGAGCGGCATCAAGTTGTTCTGACCGATCCCCCTGGAGGCGAGGGACACGTCGCACCCAGCGGCGCCAAGCAGCCCATGCAACGCCCGCCAGTACCAGCACGCAGAAGAGGTCCACTGCTATGGTGCTGACCGAGTAGAGGGGCCCCAAGAAGCTCAATGACCACTGCGGATGGAATCCTTCCAAAACGGCCTCCACCGCCGAAGAGAGGAGCACAAGAAATCCCCAGAAGATTGCTGCATGGAGCCAACCTGCCGATCGGTCTTGGAGAATCCGCTTCTGCCCAATTGCTACCACTAGCGTCTGCCACAGCCGCTGGCCTATGTTGTCCCACCGCTTCTCCGGGCGTGCCAGCCGGAGGAAACGGAGTAGCTGCCACGCATTGTAGGCGAAGATCCCGACCGCAACTACAAACATCGGAATGAACACAAGCGAGCGCATTCCACCGCGACACGGCAGTCCTACCGCACACTGCAAAAATAGGCAGCACAGCAGCCCTTACTCTCGCCGGCCGCTCAGCTTCAATCATCACCACCGCCGATGAAAGTCATTCTCCGAGGCTCTCGAAGGGGGGTATTTTTGCTTTCAGTGGAAGCGTGCTCGCTGCAAATGAGATCCAGTCTGCGACAGCAATCCTCTCATCCTCGCAATTCTGACTCTAACGGCCAGCATGGTCCCATAGAGGGGCTGGGTACGGAGATTCTTCGGCTCATCTGTCGCACTGATACACAGCGTACGAAGAGCTTCCCACCTTCTGCTACAATCGTCCGCCATGGCGAGCCCGTAGCAGAGCTCTACTACATTAACCGCGGGACTGCTAAGGAGATTCTGCTAAGATCCAAAGGCACGCGCCGGAGCGAACTGTTGGTAAGCCTCCTCAAGCCAGGAGACATCATCGGACTCCGCGATCTCTTCGGAGCAGGACACCACACAGTGACTGTCATTGCCATAGAAGAGGTGCAGGCCTATCCGCTGCCGATCGAAGCCGTTCAGCGCTCTGTCCAGCAGCATCCCCAGCTTTGGATGCAGGTGGCCCAAGCCTTGGCGCACCAGATTGAGCTAGTGGAGGAACAGCTCCTCCTCGCCCAGCGCCGCCGCTCTGCTCCTGACCGAATCCTTCGCCTACTGATACTCCTCCTTCGCATTTACGGGATAGACGAACAAGGCTTTCTGCTCTTTCCAGCGACGCCCTACACCATAGCAGAACTCCTCCAGCTCTCTCCCTCTACAGTTCAGCGTGTACTAAACTCCTTGACTCGCCAGCAGCTCCTGGAGCTTCGCGCAGGGAAAATCCGTGTCCCCGATTCCAGCTCACTCCAGCGGCTCCTACATCCCAATCCCAGACCACCATAGCAGGCCCCCTACTCTCAGGGAAGCCGACGCCGCAGAAACTGCAGCAGCTCTGAATACAGGTCCTCAACGACCCGGGGAAGCTCTTCACCCATCCCCCACTGAAGCCGATAGCGCCCGCTAGGGGTACGGAGCTCTAAGAAGGCAGTCATATTGCTAGCTCCTTGTAGCCGTACCCCTTGGCGCTCTAGCGCTGCCAGCCGCCGGAAGAAGGGCTGGAGACTGTCAGCTGTGACGCGACCGAGCTCTTCCGTCCGTTCAGGCTGCCCAGGCATCTGGCTCCACCGGAGCACCAATCCATCGGAGCGCACAATGTAGCCAGAGTAGAGCCCTGTGAATCCCCCACCCTGACCGACGAGAATCTCCCCTTCCACGGGCAGATCCACAGCCGAAGAACGGCAGCCCATCACAAAGCCTGCGAAGAGCACAAGCAGTGTCATCGTCCTTCCTTCATATGTCCGTCGACAGCCGGAGCCGAACAATGCGTCCATTGGCCGCATCGGCAATGTAGACAGTCCTATTGTACACTGCCACCCCCGATGGAGCTCGAAGCCGAAATACCCCCTCCCCACGATACCCGCGCACGAGCATCCCCGACGGCGAGAGCACGTAGAGGCTGTCGGTCTCCACATCCACAACGTACACCGATCCCGCAGCGTCGAAGGCAACCCCTTCAGGCGCGATGAACCGCCCAGGCTGCAGTACTGTGGGATTCTGTCGTGTGGGATCGAACTTCTGCGTCCATCCAGCTCCCTCGCCGGTAACGTATGTCAGCCATTGCACGCGGTACTGCATCGCCTCGCCTCGCTGGCAGAAGACCAACTCCCGCCCGTTAGCAGAAAGGGCTAATCCGCTGAGCTGTTCGATAGCGTTGAGGGCAATCCCAACCGGTCGAAGCACAGGGATCGGCGACTGCAGCCGGTCATCTGCCCCGATATGCAGTACCGCTTCGTCTGGGTCCACAGGAGAGCTGTTATACGGGCCTGTCCGGGCAACGAGGTAGCTGTTGTCTGACAAGACAGCGATGCCACTGAACCGTCGCTGCGGCCGCTCCGGTTCTGCATAAGCCACCAAGACCCGTGCTCGCTGGATGTCGTGTCGCGCTTCGCGGAGCTTGATCCGAAAGACCGCTCCAATCGTCACCCGACCCCTCGGCAGGACTGTGTCGAGCTCACCGCAGACGAGCAGGTCAAAATGCCCATCCTGTGCCAACGCTACAGGCCGTCGGATAGGCGGAGAGACTCCCACGAGACGCCCTGCCAAGTCCAACATCACCACCCGATTGTTGTCCGTATCGGCCACGTAGATGAAGGGTTCGCGTCCGACCAGAACATCCGACGGGTTACGGAAGCCTGTCCACGCAGGCTCCAAGGGGACATAGACTGTGTCTCCTACTCTGGCGGTATCTAGGGGCGGCACCGTCGGCAACGAAGGGCGGTCTACGAGACACCCCCTGTTCCCGACAGACACCACTACCACCAAGGACCACCACCATAGCAATCGTGTCATGGCAGGCGGAAGGACTCAATACTCAGCCCCAACCGATGGACCAAGCCAACCGGGGCTCGCGCGGCGAGAGCATAATCAAGCTGCCACATGACTGGAGGCACTGGTAACCGAAACCCAATCCCAGCCCCCCACCACTCTGCCGCCCGAGCCCGCAGCCCCGCACGCACCATGAGCTCGGCAGGGAAGGCAGCCGAGAAGCGCACCACGTACTCGCTGGCAACGGCATAACTCTCGACGTCGTCGCTGGGATGCTCCAGCGAGAGCATCCATGTCCAGCGCTGGTCCTCTCGCTGGATGAGCTCTCCGGCCATCCCGATCCGAAAGACCGTCGGTGGCGCAAACTCGCGGAAATCGGCTGAACGGTTGCCCACAGGCTCTACCGCAGCAATGCTCCCACGGGCTCGTAGAGGGAGCCCGAACTGCGAGACCGCAACTGCGAGCCGCAGGCTCCCAATTCCTGTCCAGTACAGCGTCCCAGCGTCCCAGACGAGTCCTTCCAACGTAGCCTCCGCCCACTGTTCCCGAACATACCGCACGGTAGCGCCAGCGGCAAACTGGTCCGTGAACCGATGTGCGTAGGCAATCCCAGCATTCCAGTGGCCGAAGCGGAACTGTCGCCCTGTGCCGTAAGGACGGTATTCAGTCGTTTCCTCAATCGGTGGCAATCCAAGTGCAGAAGCCGTCAGCACAACCATCCCCGCCGACCACGGACGGAAGCCCACCGCTAAGGAGGAATGGACGATGTCCGCAACGAAGCGCTGAAATACTACGCCCACGGCATACGGAGCTGCGAGCTCCACGGCCGTCGCTGGGTTAGGGCTGACGGTGATTCCATCAGGCAGTGCCGTCGTTGCTCCCACCAACGCTGCACTCCGAGCACTCCCCAGCAGTCGCAAGGCCACAGCCGTGGAGATCCCGACACGCTCTTCACCAAAACGCGGGAAGACCTGCCCTACCGCGACGGTAGCCAGTAAGGATGCCAAGCAGCATACCCAGAACCGCATCAGTGCCGCGCTACCCCTCCGTCAACGTTGATGGTCTGGCCTGTGATAATTCCAGAAGCCGGCATCGCCAAAAAGGCCACGACGTTGGCAATATCCTCCGGCTCGTCAGCTCGGTGGACCGCCTGCGTTGGCAGGATATGCTGGAGGATCGTCTGCGAAAGTGGGGCGGCATTAGGCCGCTGCGTTGCTGTCAATCCGACGGTGATAGCGTTGACCGTAATCCCATACCGGCCTACCTCCGCTGCCAGTGAGCGGACGAAGCCGATGATGCCCATCTTGGCCGTTACGTAGTGGACCAAATACGGCGTCCCCAGCCAGACCGTGTCGGAAGAGAGGGTAATGATGCGCCCAAAGCCGTGTTCCTTCATCAAGGGCAGCACAGCCTTGACGGTGAGGAAGAGGCTGTCGAGCGTCACCTCCAGCATTCGCTTCCACTGCTGGAAGGTCAGTAGCTCAAAGGGCTCTTCCTCGTAGATGCCGACGTTGTGGACCAAGATATCCACCCTCCCCCAGCGAGAGCGGATTGTCTCCACGACTTGTTCAACGTCCGCTGGCTGCGTGAGGTCTGCCTGAACAGTGAGGACCTCCCCCCCTATGCGGTGGACTGCTTCAGCGGTTTCGCTCGCATCTGCAATATCGGCAATAGCGATACGTGCCCCTTCCTCAGCCAGGCGTTCACAAAAGGCACGTCCGTTTCCGATCGCCGCTCCCGTAACTAACGCGACACGTCCCTGCAGCCCCTGCTCAAAGCGGTGGATTTGCATCTGCTCGTTGTACTTGTTGGCCTGCGGACGACCGTCGGTCTACACCGGCAGACGCAATCCCCTCTGCGATGCGTTCACGCGCCTCAGGTGTCAGCAGACCGAGTTCCTTTCCCACGCGTTCGAACACTTCTAAGATGCGATCCAGGTGCTCGTCCTCGTGGGTTGCCATGTAGCTTGTCCGCATCATGCTCATCGTGGGAGGGACACCCGGAGGGATGAAGGTGTTGACGTAGACGCCAGCATCGAAGAGCTTACGCCAGAAGAGCAGTGCTGTCTGGACATCCCCGACGATGACTGGTACGATAGCTGTCTGCCCGTCAAGGGTATGGAACCCCAGCTCCTTGAACCCCTGACGCATCTTATTGGCATTCCGGATGAGCTTGTCCACCAACTCGGGCTGCTCCTCTAAGATCTCCAATGCAGCTAATGCCGCAGCGCATGAAGCCGGCGTCGGGCTAGCACTGAAGATGAGAGCCGCTGAGTGATGCTTCAGGTAGTTAATGACCCGCTCTGGACCCGCCACGAAGCCGCCGAGCGAAGCAAACGTCTTGGAGAACGTGCCCATCGTCAGGTCAGTCTGCTCCGTCAGCCCAAACATGCTCGCTGTCCCTCGTCCCCCCACGCCAATGACCCCGATAGCGTGGGCATCATCGATGAGGACACGAGCACCGTAGCGGTGAGCAATTTCTACAAGCCGTGGCAAATCCACGATTTCACCTGTGACGGAGAACACCCCGTCGGAGACCACCAACTTCGGAGCCGATTCCGGAAGGCCTGCTAAGATGCGCTCCAGATCCTCCATATCGTTGTGGCGGTAGCGGATGAATTCGGCCCCCATTCCCCTGGCAATGAGAGCACCGGTGATAATAGAGGCATGGTTCTCTCGGTCGCTGATGACATAGTCTCCCTTTTGCACTAAGCCAGCAATTGTTCCTAGGGCTGTCTGGAAACCAGTGCTGAACAGCAGGACCGCCTCGTAACCCAGGAAGCGCGCGAGTCGTTCTTCCAGCTCTACGTGGAGGTCCAGCGTACCCGTCAGGTACCGCGATCCTGAGCAGCCAGTGCCATACTTACGGATGGCCGCCATCGCGGCTTCCTTTACCTTGGGGTGAGTAGTCACCCCCAGGTAGTTGTTCGAACCCGCCATGATGACTTTGCGGCCCCCAATTGTTACTACGGGGCCCTCGTTCTCCTGAATCGGGTGGAAGTAGGGATAGAGGCCTATGGCTTTGACCTCGTCCGCACGCGTAAAGGCGTAGCACCGTTCGAACAGGTCCACTTCTTCCCCGTCTCTGTTGTAGTACTGTCCCGCACAAGACGGGCACAAATATCCGAAAAAGTCAGCGGAGGCATCGCACGGCCCCGATTCACTGCCTGGAGACAGCAGCAGAGGTACGGAGGAAGAAGCGGAGGAGGAGGTCACGCCCACGAGTTACGCCAATTCGCGGACTTACGGCGATCTCTTCCGGAGATGGCGGCTCTGCTGGAGGCTGGATGAAGAGGGTATCGGAGCAGACAGAGCGAAAGTTGTCGCAAAGATCAAACCCAAACGCCAACGCTAAGTTTGCAGGTCCACGACACAGCATCTCTTCGGGAACGTCCCCGCGGCGACGACGCAACAGTGCTATCCCTGCAATGGGCTCAGCTGCCCGCAACAGCACTGCCGCCCCACACCCCACCGGCTCTGTAACGACGTTCACGCACCGGTGCCGCCCGTAAATAGCGTACACGTAGAGGATGCCTCCCTGTTGGAACATCGGCGCGGTCCGCTGGCTCCATCCCCGAGCAGCATGGTTAGCGGGATCGCCCTCTGGAAGGTACGCCTCAACCTCTACTAGTCGCGCGGCACACCAGCCATGTTCTTCCTGCTTGACGAGGACAGCCCCCAAGAGAGCACGGGCGACCTCTACCGTCGGACGTTGAAAGAATTCACATGGGAATGCCACTGCTGGATCAGGTTCAAACGCTTCCAACGAGCTCATGCGTCTTTTGCCGTCGGTGACTACATTCTCTCCCATGGACGATGCAGCGTCCGCAGGCTGTACTGCGTATCGGGCCCCTCGAGCTCTACAACGCCGTACTCCTAGCGCCGATGGAGGACGTCACCGACAGCGCTTTCCGGCTCCTCTGTCGGCAGATGGGAGCGGACATTGTTTACACCGAGTTCGTCTCCTCCGATGCCCTTGTCCGGAACGCGTGGAAGGCATACCAGAAAATCCAGCTCCATCCTGAAGAGCATCCGGTTGCAATCCAGATCTTCGGTGGAGACATCCCCACCGTCGTAGAAGCAGCCTGTAGGGCCGTCACCGCTAACCCTGACTTCCTGGACCTCAACTGCGGCTGCTGGGTGCAGAACGTCGTTGCTCGGAATGCTGGGGCTGCCCTCCTGAAGGACCCTGACAGGATGGTTGCCATGGCAGCAGCAATGGTGCGGGCAGTCCCACTCCCCGTAACGGTTAAGACCCGACTGGGATGGTCACGAGACTCCATCAACATCGTGACGATTTCCCAACGCCTGGAGCAGGAAGCTGGTATTGCCGCACTCTGTGTCCACTGCCGAACCCGAGATCAAGGCCATTCTGGACAGGCCGATTGGAGCTGGATTCCGCGGATAAAGGCCGCTGTCTCCATCCCCGTCATCCTCAACGGCGACGTCAAGACCCCGGAGGATGTCCTTCGAGCCTTCCGAGAGACGGGCTGCGACGCGGTCATGATTGGCCGGGCCACCATTGGCAATCCTTTCATCTTCCGCCAGGCCAAGGAGTTCTTGGCAACAGGAACGTACTCTCAGCCTACCTCAGCCGAGCGTATCCACGTCTGTCTCCAGCATCTGCAGACTGCAATTGCATTCAAAGGCGAAGAACGGGCCATCCGCGATTTCCGCATCTTCTACGCTGGATACCTCCGCGGGCTTCCTCATTCGGCTGCTGTTCGGAACCAACTCATGCGGCTGACTACCTACACAGCTGTGGAAGACACCCTCTTAGCATACGCCGAGCGCTTAGCGGAGCGCGATATCCTGGTAATTGCTCCTGACACATCCGAAGAGTCCTGCCTCTCATGTGTGTCGTAGAGGAGGTCCAACGCCACGTCTCCGAACGCTTTACCGAACTTGGGGTCCAGCCTGGAAGCCGGCTCCTCTGTGCCGTCAGCGGAGGGGTGGACTCTATCGTGCTGTTGGATGTCGCCGAAGCAGTCGCTCCGCAGCTTGGGCTTACTCTTGGAATTGCCCACGCAGACCATGGCCTTCGTGGGGATGAATCCCGTCATGATGCTCTCTTCGTCCAGACTCTCGCCAACGAGCGCAGGCTACCGGCGTTCATAGAGTCCATCCCCGTCCAGCAGTATGCACGCCGTCACCGCTGTGGCATCGAAGAGGCTGCCCGGCAGCTCCGCTACGAGTTTCTCCAGCGCTGCGCCATCGCTTTTAGAGCAACCCACGTAGCCACGGCACACACCGCTGATGACAACGCTGAGACTGTACTCCTCCATCTGCTTCGAGGAACCGGGTTAGAAGGGCTTGCCGGCATTCCTCCTCGGCGGGAACTCTTCCCCGGATGTTGGCTCATCCGCCCGCTCCTACAGCTCCGCAAGGCTGTCCTAACTGCATACGCACGGGCCCGAGGACTCAGTTGGCGTGAAGATTCCAGCAACCGCGACCGCTGCTTTCGGCGCAACCGAATTCGCTGGGAACTTCTGCCAACGGCCGAACAGATCGTGCCCAAGAGCGTAGAAAACATCAATCGCTGTAGTACACTCATCCGGCGTGCTGCAGAGGGGATTGGCCAACTCTTGGAACCACTCCTCCTGCGCTCTACGCTCCCCGATGGAGGCTTCTTCTTTCCCGACACCGAATGGGATGCCCTCCCTACCTTCTTCCGCGGCGAGCTCCTCCGCCATGCCCTGCAACGGTTAGGTCACCCCTACAGTCCCCCAGCACACCGCATAGAGGCCGCCCTTGCTCTGAGAACTGCTACGACCGGCAAACGGTACTCGTTAGCGCCGACAACCGTGCTCATCCGAGAGCATTCAGGCCTGAGTCTGGTTCAGCTTCCGCCGCCCTGGCCCGAGCTCACCGTAGAACCCCAAGGAGTGGTCCGCTTCGACAGTTGGGAATTGGAGTTCCAGCCCGTTGGCATTGGCGACTTCCAGAAGACAGAGGACCCGTGGGTTGAGTACATGGATGCCGACCGGCTCCCACCACGACTCCAGTGGCGCGCGCCGAAGCCTGGTGACCGCTTCCATCCCCTGGGAATGCCAAAAGCGATGAAGCTGGGAGATTTCCTCACCAACCAGCGTCTTCCCCACTGGCGTCGGCTCTCATTAACGGTCTTGGCCGATGGCCACCGCATCCTCTGGGTCTGCGGTGTCCGCTTGAGCGAAGATGTCAAAATCACCCCAACGACCCGTCGGGTCACCCGAGTCCGCCTCCGCCGTGTTGGACCAACAATCGCCGAGGACGATGCCACCAGAGACCATTGAGCTCCACGGCCATCGCTTCCGTCTCTTCCTGCACCGTGAGGAGATTACAGAAATTGTCCGCCAGGTGGCCACTCAGATCGAACGTGACTATGCAGGCAAGGCGCCCGTGTGCTTGATTGTCCTCAAAGGGGCCTTCGTCTTCGCTGCCGATCTCCTCCGATGCCTGTCCTTACCTTGCAGCGTAGAGACCATTCGCGCACGCAGCTACGGAATGGGAATGACCTCGTCAGGCTCTGTGCAGATCGATCCCCCTGCAATAGAGCTCCGTGGCAAGGATGTGCTCCTCCTGGAGGACATCGTTGATACGGGGTTGACACTTCGAGCTCTGGTTGACTTCATCGAAGAGCAGCAGCCCGCATCGCTGCGGATAGCTACGCTCTTGGCAAAACCACCAGCCCGGACACTTGACGTACCTTTAGCGTACATCGGCAAGGACATCCCGCCCGTCTTCGTCGTCGGCTATGGAATGGACTACGCCGAAGCGGGGCGTGGGTTAGCAGATATCTACGCCGCTGTCGACACCCCGTAGCGCGTCATACGTTGCAGAGCAATCCCTACCGCAGACGTACGTCCTTTGGGGCAGTCCACCAATCGGCAAGGTTCTGTCAGCTCATGCAGCAACCGACACGCCCACCGCAGCCTCCGACTGGCAGCCAACAACCACCGTTCGGACGACTCCTTCGGGTCGTCTTTGGCTGGATGCTTCTGCTGATGGGCATCCTGATGGTCTACGTGCTACTCCGTGGCACCGACCGGCCGGAGTGGCCCGTGACCTACACGGAGTACCGACAACTGCTGGAAGAGGGGAAGATTGCCTCGGCTACAGTCGTCAAGTCCCGCTTCAACGATTACGAGTTCCGCGGCGTCCTCAAGGAGCCTATCACGCTCATCCGCGATGGCCGTCCCCGCAAGGTCCAATACATTGTTACACGGCTCGGCTTCCTCGATGCCGAAACGGAGAAGCTCTGGGCCGAGAAGGGGATTACGTGGACTTATGAGTCGGGCGATAACCCCTGGTGGGACAGCCTGATTTCGGTCCTACCGTGGGTGGCCCTCATCGCGATTTACTTCCTCCTACTACAGCGCATGCAGGTCGGCACGACCCGCAACATCTTCTCCTTCAGCAAGGCACGGGTACGCCTCCATGACCCTTCCCAACCACGCGTCACATTTGACGACGTAGCTGGAGCTGAGGAGGCAAAGGAAGAGCTCCGCGAAATCATTGACTTCCTGCGCAACCCAGAGCGTTTCCGGAGCCTGGGGGCAAAGGTACCCAAGGGTGTGCTCCTGGTAGGTCCTCCGGGCACTGGGAAGACTCTCTTAGCCCGCGCCGTGGCTGGAGAGGCGGGGGTACCGTTCTTCTCAATCTCGGGCGCCGACTTCGTTGAGATGTTCGTTGGCGTCGGAGCAGCGCGCGTGCGCGACCTCTTTGAGCAGGCCAAGCGCCACGCTCCCTGCATCATCTTCATTGACGAGCTGGACGCCGTAGGCCGCCAGCGGGGTGCTGGGTTGGGTGGTGGCCACGACGAACGGGAGCAGACCCTGAACCAGCTCCTCGTGGAGATGGACGGATTCGAGCAGAACAGTGGGATTGTAGTCATTGCCGCGACGAACCGACCGGACATCCTCGATCCCGCGCTCCTGCGTCCCGGACGCTTCGACCGGCGTATCGTTGTTGACCTCCCGGACGTTCGAGGACGGGAACAAATCCTGCGAGTCCATGCCCGCCGTATCCCATTGGCGCCCGACGTAGACTTAGCGAAGCTGGCCAAGAGCACCCCGGGCTTCTCAGGCGCAGACCTAGCGAACCTCATCAATGAAGCTGCACTCCTTGCAGCTCGCCGCAATAGCCGCTACGTCACGATGCGCGACCTGGAGGATGCCAAGGACAAAATCCTCATGGGGATAGAGCGCCGTAGCATTGTGCTCTCCGAGGAGGAGCGGCGTGTGACGGCCTACCACGAGGCCGGACATGCCCTCGTTGCCAAACTCTTACCGAACGCAGACCCTATCCACAAGGTCACCATCATTCCCCGAGGACGCGCGCTCGGCGTGACAGCACAACTCCCCGAAGAGGATCGCCACACGCTCACGAAAGAGTATATCGAAGACCGTATCGTCACCATCCTCGGCGGGCGAGCAGCCGAGAAGGTCATCTTTAGCCGCCTCACCACAGGCGCAGCGAACGACTTAGAACAGGCTACCCGCCTTGCCCGCAAGATGGTCTGCGAGTGGGGAATGAGCGAAGTGCTGGGCCCCGTTGCTTTCAGCAACCGGCACGAGGAGGTCTTTCTGGGGAGGGAGATTGTACAGCCACGTGAGTACAGCGAAGAGACGGCCCGCCTGATTGACGCTGAAGTCCGACGTATCATCACGGAAGCCCTAGAGAAAGCCGAGCGCCTCCTACATGACAACATCGAGGCGCTCCACAAGATTGCACGTGCTCTGCTGGAGCACGAAACCCTCACTGGTGAGGACATTGACCACATACTCCAAGAGGTCGGGGCCTCCACAGCGCTGTCCAACCAAAGCTCGCTGCCTACAGCAGAGCCCCAATCCTCCGATGGTCTACTCAACGGCCATCTCGCCCAGATTGGCACCTGGAAACTCCCAGGGGACACAGAACTTTCTGCGTCGGAGCTGCAGAACCTTGCAGAGCAGCTTGCCCACCACATAGGCTCCCCTGGTGCCGTGGCACTCCTCCGGAGCATGCAGTACGACCTATCGCCGTTAGAGCTGTGCAATTTGGAACCCTCGGCAGAGGAACTCCCGACAGTCGTCCAGCGACTCGCCGAGCTCGGCGGCTATGGTAGCGCAGAGCAAGCAGCAACCTCCTTTGCACTTCCCCTTCGCGATGATCACATCCCAACGGAGCTCTGGCATCAGCTCCACGAGCGCCTGCGAGAGCAAGTGCTGCGCTCATTCTGGTTTGGTGCTGTCAAGCGCCTCCACGAGCAGTGGCTATCTACTTCCTCTGAGCGAAACACGAGGATGTCGCTGCCAGAACTCCAAGAGGCAGTCCGCAACCTCAGCCATTGGCTCGGCTACCGCAGCGCAGAAGAAGCAGCACAGCAGCTTGGAATCCCGCTAGACTCCACTGCCAGCAGTTGGCGCCGACTACTGTCGGCAATGGAGCAGCAGCTACGTGAACGACTTGCACATCATCGCCACAGTACTAATCCCTCTGCAGAATCCCCCTCCTGAGATCCTATGGAATGGCAGCGGGGAGCCTCCCTGGAGGGTTGGAACAGCTTTCGCGTCCCGGCAACAGCCGCATACAGAGTTCGCTGCCATCACCCTGAGGAGCTAGAGCAGCTTGGTCAACACGTACTCCTGCAAGAGCTCGCGCTGCTCGTGCTTGGGAGAGGTACGAATGTCCTCTTCGTGGAGGACTTCCCCGGAATCGTCTGCCGAGTGGAATTTCGTGGCATCCGCTGCCTCGAGGATGATGGAGATACCGTCTGCGTGGAAGTAGCTGCTGGCGAACCGTGGCATGATTTCGTCGCCTACTGCTTGCAGCAGGGATGGTACGGGGTGGAGAACTTAGCCCTCATCCCAGGTACCGTAGGAGCCGCTCCAGTCCACAACATTGGTGCTTACGGAGTAGAGCTCGCCGAAGTGCTGGAGGGAGTCCAAGTGTGGGACATGGCAGCGGGCGATTATCGGTGGCTTCCTGCCCACCAGCTCGGCTTGCGGTACCGTGGTAGTGTTCTTCGCGACTCCTTGCTCGGCCGCGTTGTGATCACTCACGTCCGCTTCCGACTACACAGAAGGCCTACCTCTCGGTACGAGTACGCCGAGCTCCGAGAGTTTCTCCGAACCCACGAAATCTCCAATCCTACACCGCACGATATCTTCCGAGCCATCTGCCAGCTACGGCAACGGAAGCTGCCCGACCCTGCCGTCTTCCCGAACGCGGGTAGCTTCTTCAAGAACCCCCAGCTCTCCACCGAGCAGGCCGAAGAGCTGCGAACCCGCTTTCCGACAGTTCCACTCTTCCAGAATCCCGACGGAAGCTACAAAGTACCAGCAGGCTGGCTCATTGAACAGTGTGGCTGGAAAGGAAAGCGATGCGGCCCTGTCGGCACCTGGGGTTCCCACGCCCTCGTTGTGGTTGCCTACAGCCCAGCAACTGGCGCTGACATTCTATACTTCGCAACTCTCGTCTGGCGCTCTGTCTACGAGCGTTTCGGGATTGCGCTGGAGCCAGAAGTCTTGATCGTCCCACCAACGGCCTGGCAGCCTTCGTAGCCCTTAGTTGGCTCCCCGCTCCTGGCTACTTGCCGTGTACCCAACGATGCTGGAATACTCCTCCGGAACCTCCACCGAGAGGAACGGCCTATCCGCTGTCGGAGCCGCCATCTCAGGTGAAGGGGGACGCAGCCCGTGCTGCACCATCCAGTAGTAGGCTGCTTCTAGGACCCCGTTGACGAACTGCCCGCTATGGGCTGTGGAGTACTTCTTCGCCAGTTCCACGGCCTCGTCGATGACAATAGGAACCGGCGTCTGAGGGAAGGCCAACATCTCGGCAATACCCAACTGGAGGATGAGCCGGTCGATCGGCACCAATCGCCCAACATCCCAATTCTGCAAGACCTGACGCAGAATATCCGTGCCCAGTTCCCACGATTGCTCTGCCGCCTGCAGGAGCTGCCGGGCAAACTCTACGTCCTTCTCCTCCCATCGAATGGGCGTATCAGCCTCCAGCTCCTGCACCTCTTCTACACTCAGCAACGGGCGATCAGGGGTAGGGACGTCCACGGTGAAGTCCCGATAGAAGATGTGCTCGAAGACAGTCTGCCAGGGTACCCGTGCGCCGACAGCGGCAGCGAAGACCTGCAAGACCTTCTCCCTCGCCATCCTTCGAGTTCCCCGACAAACGCGCGTGCGTCGTAGTGGGAACAACGCTTGCTCAACCGCCTGCGTTTTCCGCCCCCTCCCCATAGGTATCAAGCGCAGCACGACTCTCGGGAACGTACTGCGTTGAGAGCACGGAGCGCTCTTACAGCAGCAATTCGCTCCCCGGCCATCCTCGCTGCTGCTTCTGTGGGCAGGATATTCTGCTCTTGCGCCATCCGGAAGACCCGCGAGAGGGTATCATAAATCCCGGCAGCCTGCGCCAGAACACGCTTGCGATCGTAATGCCCCGTCAGCTCCGCTGCCACATTCATCAGGCCACCTGCATTGATGACGTAATCTGGGGCATACAGAATGCCGCGCTCATGGAGCCGCTGAGCATCTGCAGACTCATCAGCCAAGGGATTGTTGGCTCCCCCCGCCACGATCGCGCACCGCAAGCGTGGAATCGAAGCGGAGTTCAGTACGCCTCCCAGTGCGTTCGGCGAGAAGATATCGCACGGTAGATCGTAGATCTCCTCTGCCCCAACCGGAGTTCCCCCTATTTCATCGCAGAGCCGACGCGCCTTCTCTGGGTAGATGTCCGCAACGAAAACCTGAGCCCCTTCACGCACCAAGTACTCCACCAAGTGGCGTGCAACATTCCCTGCACCCTGGACTGCAATCGTTCGATTGGCCAATGTATCCGATCCAAAGACAACCTTAGCGCAAGCCTTCATTCCGTAGTAGACACCGTGTGCGGTCACCGGCGAAGGATCCCCGCTCTTGCCCAATACCCCCGTAACGTAGCGTGTTTCCATCCGTATCCATTCCATGTCAGCCACAGTGGTGCCGACATCCTCAGCAGTGATGTAGCGCCCACCCAACGCCTCAACAAAGCGGCCGAAGGCACGGAAGAGGGCTTCGGTCTTCTGCGTGCGGTGGTCTCCTAGGATGACAGCCTTTCCTCCTCCGAGATTCAGCCCAGCAACGGCTGCCTTGTAGGTCATAGCCCGAGAGAGACGTAGTACATCCTGAAGTGCCTCCTCTTCGCTCGCATACGGCCACATCCGTACACCACCCAACGCCGGCCCCAGCGTTGTGTCATGGACCGCAATGATAGCTCGCAGCTGCACCGTGGGTTCCCAACAGAAGATGACCTGCTCGTGCCCTTCAGCGGCTAATGTATCAAAGAGTGCCATGGCCCCTTGAGTCGCTGCAGACACTACGCCAACGACGGCGGCAAAATTAGGACAAAGCACCTCTTGCCATCTGGCATACGTACCACACTAACCCCCCCAGGAGCGTCGTCCCGACCGCCAGCAGTCGAGAATCTCGAAGGAGGTGGTTTCCCTTGACCTCGCGCAGCGAAGATGAGCAGCACCTCTGATGGCATGCTAATTCTCCAGTCCCCATCGAATGCTGAGCCGCGGAACACAGGCTCATCCCTACACACTGCTGTCTACGCCGTCAGCGGCATGCACTGTGCTGCTTGTGCCGGGAACATAGAGAGTTACCTCCGAGCTCAGCCAGGGATCAGCGCTGCTGACGTCAATTTCGCAGCACAGACATTAACCGTCGTCTATGACCCCCAACAGTACCGACCAGAGGACCTTCGGCGTCTCGTCCAGCAGCTTGGCTATGACTTGATAGACCCGCACTGCTGGAGACAAGAGCAGCAGAAGCAGCTTACGCGCCACTTTCGCCAGACATGGATAGCTCTCAGCTTCGCCATCCCCGTCATCGTGCTCTCGATGGGATTCCACGGGCGTATCCCTGCTGCGCTCCTCTTGGTGCTGACACTCCCTGTGGTGTGGGTTGCCCGAGACATCTTCATCACAGCATGGACACAAGCCCGCCGAGGTCGGGCAACCATGGAGACGCTGGTAGCTCTAGGCACAGGAGCGGCTCTTTCCCTCAGCATCTGGGCAACAGTTTCCCCCCAAAGCTTCTCATCTCTCGGGCTTGCTCCCCCTCTGTACTATGAAGCCGCTGCCGCAGTCCTCGCCGCTGTACTCTTCGGACGACTACTTGAGGAACGAGCCCGCTTTCGAGGCTCACGCGCGATTGAACGGCTCATGACCCTCCAGCCCCGAACGGCCTGTCGGATACAAGATGGCCATGACGAGGAGGTACCACTGGAAGCCCTTCGCGTTGGCGACCTCCTCCGGATCCGTCCGGGCGAGCGGGTTCCTGTTGATGGGACCGTTGTTGAGGGAATCTCTGCCATAGACGAGAGCACCCTCACAGGCGAGCCGCTCCCTGTGGAGAAGCGCCCTGGAACGCAGGTCTGGGCTGGCACACTGAACACTACCGGAAGCCTGCTGATACGTGCCGAACAGGTTGGTGAAGCCACCGTCCTGGCCCGCATCATTGAACTCGTTCGTTCGGCCCAGAGCCACAAAGCGCCGATCCAGCGGACTGTTGACCGAATCGCGGCTATCTTCGTCCCGACAGTCCTGGCTCTCTCCGTCGCTACAGCAGCATCGTGGCTCCTCCTCGGACCGGAGCCACGCATAGCTTACGCCCTCTTGACGAGCATCTCTGTGCTCCTCGTCGCTTGTCCCTGTGCCCTCGGACTGGCAACCCCACTGGCGTTCCTCTTTGGGGTAGGGCGTGCTGCCGAGGAGGGGGTGCTGGTTAAGGATGCTACAGCCCTCGAACGTCTCGCACAGTGCACCGCCATCGTACTGGACAAAACAGGAACCCTCACTGAAGGAAAGCCTCGTGTGGTATCCGATCGCTGGCTACAGGAATCCACACGACACCGTGCTGCCCTCGCTGCAATTGCCGCCCGTTCTGAGCACCCTCTGGCTACAGCGCTCCATCGCTTCCTCGGAGTCACAGCACTACTGCCTGTAGAGGCTTTCGTGAGCATCCCCGCCCAAGGAATCGCTGGACGAGTTCAAGGAACGACCTATACAATTGGCAGCCCCGAACTTCTTCGAGAGCGTGCACTCGACTTCCCTCCTGCTTTGCAGGATGTCCTAGAAGAGTGGCATCGGGCAGGCTACACCATAGTCTGCGCTGCAGCAGAGGAGCGCGTTATCGCTATCTTTGCCCTTGCTGACTCTCTGCGAGACGGTGCTGCTGAGGCCGTCCACTTCCTGAAGCAGAGTGGGGTCGAGGTGCATTTAGTCACCGGTGACCATGCAGAGGCCGCCGAGCGCGTAGCTCGTGCCACAGGAATTGAGCATGTTCAAGCCCGAACACAGCCGGAGCAGAAGGCTGCTTACGTCCGTTACCTCCAGACCCAAGGGCATCGCGTGGCTGTCGTTGGAGATGGTATCAACGACGCTCCCGCCCTGGCGGCCGCCGATGTCGGTATAGCAGTTGGTACGGGGATGGACGTTGCCTTGGAGACAGCTTCGATCGTCTTGGCGGGTGGAGATATTAGCCGGATTGCTTTTGCTTGGCAGCTATCGCGTGCGCTCCGTCGTGTCGTCGTCCAGAACTTGGTGGGAGCCTCGATTTACAACCTCACAGCCCTCCCTATGGCGGCCGGGGTCTTCTATCCTTTCACTGGGCTACTCCTGACCCCAATGGTCGCTGGGATTGCTATGGCGCTCAGCTCTATCTCGGTTGTTTTCAGTAGTTTGCGCCTCGGCAGGTTCACGCCGCGTTACCGTTCTGGGATGCGCCGATATGTCTTCCGGACAACGCTCCACTGCGGCGGCTGTGTCGCTACCGTTGCGCCGGAATTAGACGGAATCGCAGGAGTTCGGCAGTGGCAGGTAGACCTTGCCCATCCGGAGAAGCACCTTGTCGTGGACGCGGAAAGTGACGTCCGCCATGCCGTCATCGCCGTGCTGCAGCGCCATGGCTATACAGCCGAACTGATACATCTTGGGCAGATGTCTCATAGTAAGCTTCGGAAGACCCCATGGCACTCCGGTTGAAACGCTTCCGGAACGAACCCCGTCTAGACTTCAGCAATCCGGAAGTTGCTCGCAAACAGCGGCAGGCAATTGAGCAAGTCCGGAAGCAGTTCGGGCAGGAGTACCCGAACCTCATCGGTGGCAAAGAGGTCTACAACAACCGCGAGAAGCTGCGCTCTATCAATCCGGCCCATCCTGACGAAGCTGTCGGGCTTTTCCAACGGGCCACCCAACGCGATGCCGAGAATGCGCTCAACGCTGCCTGGCGTGCCTTCGAGGAGTGGAAACGAGTTCCTGCCGAAGAGCGCGCCCGCTACCTACTGCAAGCTGCGAAGGAGATGCGGCGCCGCCGCCTCGAGCTGAATGCCTGGATGATCTGTGAGGTCGGTAAAAACTACGCTGAAGCAGATGCCGATACCTGCGAAGCGATCGACTTCCTGGAGTACTATGCTCGTGAAGCTCTCCGGTACGCGCGACTACAGCCTGTAACCCCTGTCCCTGGCGAGCGGAACGAGTACTTCTACATCCCGCTTGGAGCCGGTGTCATCATCCCTCCATGGAACTTCCCGCTGGCAATTCTGACCGGGATGACAGCAGCAGCTATCGTCACTGGCAACACTGTTGTCGTCAAGCCCTCCTCGGAGTCTCCGATGATGGGATGGCTTCTGGCGGACATCTTCCGAAGTGTCGGCCTCCCAGACGGTGTGCTCAACCTCGTTGTTGGCAGTGGCAGTGAAATCGGGGACTTTCTTGTCTCGCACCCTCGCACTCGCTTCATCGCTTTCACTGGCTCGATGGAGGTAGGCCTCCGTATCCATGAGCTAGCTTCCAAACCGCAGCCAGGCCAGATCTGGATTAAGCGCACCATCTTGGAGATGGGCGGGAAAGATGCTATCATCGTCGACTCCGAGGCCGATTTAGATGCGGCCGTCGCTGGGGTCGTCATCTCGGCTTACGGCTACCAAGGACAGAAGTGCTCTGCATGCTCCCGAGCTATTGTTGACAAGACAGTCTACTCCGCCTTCTTGACTAAGCTCAAGCAGGCTGTCAGGGAGCTCTCTATTGGTGACCCCGCCGAGAACTACGACGTAGGACCTGTTATCTCCGCCCGTGCCAAAGAGAGCATCCTCTACTACATCAACGTCGGACGTACCGAAGGAAAACTCCTCGTTGGCGGGAACCCGATTGGGGACTTGGATGGTTATTACATCGAGCCAACTGTCTTTGTCGACGTCCCACCGAGGGCACGGATTGCACAGGAAGAAATCTTCGGACCCGTGCTGTCAGTCATCAAAGCAAATGGCTTTGAAGATGCTCTCAGGATCGCTAACGGCACTATCTATGGCCTGACAGGCTCCGTCTACTCCCGCAATCCAGAGAAGCTGCGGCAGGCGCGGGAAGAGTTCCACGTTGGCAACCTCTACTTCAACCGCAAGTGTACTGGTGCCCTGGTTGGTGGCCACCCCTTCGGAGGTTTCAACATGAGCGGAACTGATTCCAAAGCAGGCGGTCCCGACTACCTGCTCCTCTTCCTCCAGGGAAAGAGCGTCAGCGAAAAGATCGCCTAAAGTTCCATGCCGAGGTGCCGAGAACC
>JBCNUX010000024.1:0-25314 GCA_039630485.1 Chlorobiota bacterium
TTGAGCGGATAAACCCGGGGCAGAGGTTGTGGAGCTGCCTCCTCTGCCCCGGGCTTTTTGTGTGTTCGTCCCTCCTTTGGGCTGCTGCTGAGGAAGAACCAAGCGTTGTCCTTACCCAGCCTGCACCGAATGTGTACCAGGTGTCGGCGAGTTTCGTTGTCCCAATGCCGTCACCGACAGTATGGGAGTGCCTGACGTCGTATGACCGCCTGGCGCAAAATATCCCCAGCGTCGAAGAGAGTCGCCTTCTGGAGCACACTCTCGATGGCAGTAAGCGGCTCTTCCAGCGGCTGCGCTTGCATGTGTTATCATTGATTCCAGTTCGTGTCCATCTGGAGCTGCGGGTGCGTGAATTCCCCTACTCGCGCATAGAATTTGAGGAGACTCGCAAGGCTTATTTCACGTCGTACCGAGGACGGTGGGAGGTTGTACCATTAGGTCCAACGAGGACAGTAGTTCACTATACAGTTGAATTCTCTCCGCGCCCGTTATTGCGCCCTCTGATTCACCGCTCACCTACACACTTCGTCGAGAAGCTGCTGTCCGAGATGCGCGCTGCCCTCCAGCGGCCGTGCTGAAGTTGACAAAAGTCATGAGGTTAGCTGAGATTGGATAAGCTTAGGTGACGAGGCAACGGCTCACTTTTGTAATTGTAATCAACAACATCAGGGTGCTCCCATGGCACGCCCTCATGTTCTTGTGGTCGGCGGTGGTTTCGGCGGGTTAGAGGCTGCTTTTGCCCTGCGTTACCTACTCAGGGATCGGGTGCGAATAACGCTAGTGTCAGACAGTCCGCACTTCCTGTTCAAGCCCAATACGATTTACATCCCCTTTGGGATGGAGCCGGAGCGGCTCCTGATAGGGTTAGAGCGACCGCTTCGGCGTCGCGATATTGCCTTCCTCCAAGCTCGGGTTACGGAAGTGCATCCGGAGGACCGGACTGTTGTAGTGAACGGAAACGCGATTCGCTACGACTTTTTGGTGATTGCCACTGGTGCTGGCATGCACCCCGAGGAGGTTCCGGGACTTCGGGAGCACGCCTACAGTATCTGGACCCCACAGGATATGCTCCGGTTACGGCAGGCCTTCCAGGAGTTGTTGCGTACAGCGCGGTCGGGCAAGCCTGTGAGGGTGCTCTTCTTGGTACCGCCGAACAATAAGTGTTCTGGTCCGCTATACGAGATTGTCTTCATGCTGGATACCTATCTGCGCCGCCAGGGGGTCAGGGAGCAAGTCCAGATAACTTATACCACCTACGAGAGCGGCTTCATCCAGTCGTTCGGTCCACGGCTCCATGAAGTAGTGGCTCGGGAATTTGAGCGGCGGGGGATTGTGGGTCACACGCAGTACGTTGTGAAAACGGTCCATCCGGGGCGAGTAGAGTACGAGAATGGGAAGAAAGAGCTGTACGACCTGCTCATTGCCTTCCCGCCCTACGAGGCAGGAGTGCGCTTTGCTGGCTTGCCTAGTGACGAGCGAGGCTTCCTCCTGACGGAGGCGAGGACGCGGCAGGTGCGGGGTTATCCCATGATCTACGCTGTCGGAGATGCCGGTGATTTTCCCGTCAAGCAGGCTTTTCTGGCTTTTCTCCAAGCAGATGCAGCGGCCGAGCACCTCGCGCTTCAGATTGCTGGCAAGAATGCCTTCCGTGGCTTTGAGCCCGTTTCTATGTGCATTATGGAGATGCTGGATACTGCTACCTTTGCCCAGGTACCGCTCGTGTTGGATAGCCCTGTTGCGCAGGTCCGTCCTGGGGCGGAGGAGCTCTACAAGGTTGGGGTTTCTCCGCTTTGGCGCTTGGGGAAGAAGTTCTTGGGCAAGTACCTTCCTTTCCGCTTTAGGGCTGGCAATCCCTTCCACATGGGACTGCCCTGGCGGGCGATAGAAAAGAGCATGAAGCTCATGAGCAGTCTGCTGGCGCGGTAAGTCAAACATAAGGGGTCTCTTCCTATGCGGTATGCGATTGCCTTCCTAGCGGCGGTGCTCAGCGTGAGCTACCTTGGTAGGGCGAGCGAAGAGAAGCAGGATACAACGTTGTACCGCTTCCCGAGCTTGACGGTGATCGGGCGAGCGCTGTTCATTGGGGCTCATGAAATCGTTGCCGCAAAAGCAGGCGTGTACGATGTGATGGAATCGCAGGGCATCGTGCAGTTGATTCGGCGTGGGAGCTTTCTCGGCTCAGACATTTACTTGCGTGGTTTCAAGCGCGGCGAGATCGGGGTTGCCATTGATGGAGTACGCTTTCCCAACGCCTGTCCCAATCGGATGGATGTCCCACTAGCGCGCGTAGAGCCGGTGGACGTCGACAGGGTTGTCGTAGATTACTCTGGCGTTGCTTTGCCCGGTGGGCTGGGTGGAACAGTAGTGTATCAGCGACAGCCAGTACAGAGACCGCTGCACATACAGACAGAACTCGTGGGACAAATCGGGGCGGAGCCGTTCGTAGATGCCAGCTTGCTTGCCCAGGCACATCAACAGCGGCTTGCTGTGCGATGGCTGCAACTACGTTCATATACGGATGGTCAAGGGAAGACCTTCGGAGAACGGTATGGATATACCGCCGACCATATCACTTCTCGCTGGGTTGACGTGATGACACGTGGGAGGCTCGCTGCCGTAGAGTACGATGCCCGGCTCAACGTAGCCCACGACATTCCCTTCCCTGCCCTTATGATGGACGAACGGCGTAATGTCACTGGCATGGCAAGCATTGCCCTGGGCGAGCATCGGCTCTACGGTGTGTACACATGGCACCGGATGAATAACGAGTTGCGGAGAGAGGCTTCCTCTATGGTGATGGGGACCGATGCCCGGACGCTCATTCTCGGTCTCACAGGGTCAGTGTACGAAGGCTTTTACCGCTTCTGGAAGGCCCGTAATACGATGCACAGCGGTATGTCGCATATGCAGCAGGACGTTATTCCTTCGGTTCACACGGTGCGTGCTACCGCGAGCCATCGACTTACGGGCTTGCTCATCGATGTTCGAGCGCGCCTCGGACTTGCCCTAATGTGGCTTGGAGATACAACGCGCATGGGGCTTTACCGAGGCTTATACCCGGAAGCAAAGCGCGTGCGTTGGTATGTTCCCTTCGGAGTAGCGGTAGGGTATCGTTGGCAGCACCCTCAGGATTGGACCGCGGCAGCTCAAGCAGAGCTGAGTAGCGATGCACCTACTGAGGAGCAGCTGTTTTTTGCCTTAGAGCGCCCGATGGGGCGACCGTTCGTGTTGGGGAACCCTACGCTACCTCAACCGATTCGGCTCGGCCTTCGGGCAACCCTCGGATGGATTCCATACTCAGTGGAGCTGCATGCGGTGACCTCGTATGTGTGGAATTACCCGTATGTGGTCAACCAACAACGAGACAACCGACGCTATCAAACCTATGAGGGTATCCGTGCTCTCATGGCGTCGGTCTCTCTGGTCCATCAATCGGAGTACGTCGATGCGCATGCCGAGTACACGTGGGGAGAACGAGTGGCGGACAAGAGTCCATTGGCGGAGATTGCTCCGATAACGATTGGGCTCACCGGGAAGAGCCCACGGATATGGAACCTACAACTTTGGGCACGTGCTGTCTACGCGGGGAAGCAGAAGCGCGTCGACGCCAGCCTGCAGGAGCAGCCTACACCCGATTGGTTCCGATTGGATGGTGGCATGTACTGGCAGCATCCATGGCTTCGCCTTGGCATTGAGGTGACGAACATTTTCAATCGCCAGTACCGCCGTCACTTATCCTACATACGCAATCCGTATGCGGCGGGCACAACAGTCTATGAACCAGGTCGCAGCATTCGCTTGTGGGCTCAGTTGGGTTGGGGGCGACAGCAGTAGTGCTCAGTAGCCCTGCGGACCGTGGGCGAAGCAGCAGCATTTGAACCCCTTTCGCTCCAAACGGGTGGGATGTTTCGCTGTTGGGTTCCCTCGGTGATTCTGGGGGAACTCCAGGGTGAGGAACGGTAGACGAAATGCCGCTGAATGTTCGGAAGAGCTGTTTGTGGCAGAGTGCGGAAGGTAGCGGAGTCTCACGAGGTTGCCCTCATTGGGGACAGAACCTTTTCTAAAGCTTCGACGGCGTAGTAGAGCTCCTCCTCTGCAGTTTCGTGAGACAAGGAAAACCGGATCGCTGCTCGCGCCTGAGCTGGGCTGCGCCCCATGGCTAAGAGCACATGGGAAGGTTGCATGCTCCCGGCAGTACAAGCTGAGCCGTTGGAGACGGCAACGCCGTGCAAGTCCATCCCGAGGATGAGGGCATCACCATCGAGCTTTTGGGCATCAGCGAAGGTAATGTTCACGATGTTGGGTAGGGAGCCTTTCTCCGGGGTATTGAAGACAAGGTCCGGAATGCGCTCGCATAGGAGTCGACGGAGAAGGTTGCTTAACTGGCGCATGCGCTGTGCCCGAGATTCAAGCTCTCGGATAGCCTTCCGGACAGCTACTTGGAAACCGACAATGAGAGCAACGGGTTCAGTTCCGGCTCGGCGGCTCCGTTCCTGTGAGCCACCATGTTGATGGGCTTTAAACTCGATCCCACGCCGGATGTACATCGCCCCGATCCCCTTGGGACCGTGAAGCTTGTGAGCAGAGAGGCTAGCGAAGTCGATGCCCAACTGGCGAACATTGAAGGGAATCTTGCCAAGGGACTGTACGGCATCTGTGTGCAGCAGCGCATCTGGTGCTAATCTCCGGATCTCCTCCAAGGGCTGGATGACCCCTGTCTCGTTGTTTGCATGCATGACGGAGATGAGGGTACGGGGATGGTTCCAACGGGCAACCTCTTCTGAGACCACTCTGCCCCAAGAGTCCACAGGAAGCACGGCTGTTCGGAATCCTTGGGCCGCCAGAGCCTCCGCAGGATGAATGACAGCATGGTGCTCTACAGCGCTGTACACAACCGTGTCGGCCAACCTTGACTCTACACAGCAGCTCTTCAGAATAGCGTTGTTGGATTCAGTGCCGCCGCTGGTGAATACGAGCTCCGCTGGGTGGGCTCCAATCAGAGTGGCGATCTCCTCCCGGGCTTCTTCTACGGCAACCCGGGCGCGACGGCCCCACGTGTGGAGCGAAGAGGCATTTCCAAAGTGCTCCCGTAGCCAAGGGAGCATAGCCTCCAGGACCTCAGGGTCTAACGGAGTGGTAGCACTATGGTCGAGGTAGACGCTATGCTGTTTCATTCTTCCGCTTCGTTGAGCCGACCATAGCCTTTGTGGGCGTCAAACTTTGGGCTGTACAGCACGATGTTAAAGGAGCTATCCCGAAGGATCCCACCAGAGGGCGAGAGATAGAAGATCGCTGTGCGCCCTGTTGGATAACGAGCTGGCATGCCGCGTTCGTCAACGTAGAAGTGGAGGATGTAGTATCCCTGCTTGTACTCAGCTGTCTCCATCTGGCGTAGCACGTTCTCTGGAGAGAAGATGTAGAGCTGCGGGTCCATAGTGGAGCCCTGTCCTTCAGCTAACTCCGCAAGGTAAGACGCACAAACCCCCTTGCTTCCTGCGTCTATAGGCAAGCTGTTCCACAAGGAAGCTCGATGCTCTGTCCCAATGCTACTCAAGCTACTGCAGCGCATCTTCCCGACAAAGCGTGAGCGAGACATTCGGCAGCTGTTGCCGATAGTGGAAGCGATCAACCGTGAGTATGAGCAGCTCCACGATATCACTGATGCCGAGTTGCGGGCTAAGACGGACCTCTTCCGCTCAATTATTCGCGAGCGTACGGAGCGCTACCGGCAGGAGATAGAGAGCCTGCGGGAGCAACTACGGACTCAAGACCTGTCGTACGAAGAACGGCTGCAGGTCTACGACCGTCTAGCGAAGCTGGACGAAGAGGAGTACAGCGTGATCCAGTCTACGTTGGACGAGCTATTGCCACAAGCGTACGCTGTCGTCAAGGAAGCATGTCGGCGCCTGGCGGAGTCCCAGTATACCTACGAGGTTGTGGGGCACCAGGTTGTCTGGGACATGATTCCGTTCGACGTTCAGCTCATGGGGGCAATAGTCCTGCATCAGGGCAAGATTGCTGAGATGGCAACTGGCGAGGGGAAAACCCTTGTGGCCGTAATGCCGTTGTACCTCAATGCGCTAGCAGGGCGTGGAGTTCATCTGGTCACCGTCAATGACTATTTGGCCCGGCGAGATGCAGAGTGGATGGGACCCGTCTTCCGAATGCTGGGGGTGACAGTCGGTTGTATCCAGACAGGGATGTCCATCCCAGAACGGAAGAGGCAATACGAGTGCGATGTCACCTACGGAACGAACTCAGAGTTCGGCTTCGACTACCTCCGCGACAACATGGTGCTGGACCCCAACGACATCGTCCAGCGAGGACACTGGTATGCGATCGTCGATGAGGTAGACTCTATCTTGATTGACGAAGCCCGTACACCGCTGATCATCTCCGGTCCCGTCATCTCCAGCAACGAGGAGTTCGTGCGGATGAATCCGCGCGTTCGTCGACTGGTAGAGGCGCAGACCCGGCTTATCAACCAGATCGTTGCAGAGGCCGAGCGGCTGCTCCAGCAGAATTCCTCTAAGGAAGCACGCGAGCGCGCAGGGAGGCTTCTGCTACAGGCACATCGAGGCCTACCGAAACACAAACGTCTGCTCAAGCTCCTTGCTGATGGTGAGATTAAAGAACTTCTGCATCAAACGGAGCTCTACTACCTCCGTGACCAAGGCATCCATCTCCATGAGCTGGACGAAGAGCTCTACTACACCATAGACGAGAAGACCCACCAGGTGGACATCTCCGAAAAGGGTCGCCAACTGCTAGCCCAAGCGGGAGAAGATCCCGACATGTTCCTCATCCCGGACGTTGGCACGGAGATCAGCCTCATCGAGCAAGACCCGGATCTTACAGCCGAAGAGAAGCAGCGTCGCAAGGACGAGGTCTTCCGCCTCTACGCCGAGCGCAGCGAGCGTGTCCACGTTGTCAACCAGCTTCTGCGGGCCTACTCGCTCTACGAGCGCGACGTGGACTACGTCGTCCAAGATGGCAAGGTCAAAATCGTAGACGAGTTCACGGGGCGTATTCTGGAGGGACGTCGATACTCTGATGGTCTGCATCAGGCGATTGAGGCCAAAGAGGGCGTGAGGGTAGAGCAGGATACCCAGACATTGGCAACGATTACCATCCAGAACTACTTCCGCCTCTACCGCAAGCTGGCTGGCATGACCGGCACGGCCGAGACAGAGGCTGCTGAGTTCGACAAAATCTACGGACTAGACGTCGTGGTCATCCCGACGAACAAACCCGTGATACGCCAGGACTTGGATGACCTCGTCTTCCGGACGAAGCGTGAGAAGTACAATGCCGTTATCCAGGAGATTCAGCGACAGTTGGACCGAGGACGGGCTGTTCTGGTAGGGACCACGAGTGTGGAAGTCTCCGAGACGCTGAGCCGTATGCTGCGACGGCTCGGCATTCCCCACAACGTGCTCAACGCAAAGCACCACCAGCGCGAGGCGGAGATCATCGCACAGGCAGGACGGAAGGGGGCTGTGACGATTGCTACGAACATGGCCGGTCGCGGCACAGATATCAAGCTAGACCCAGAGGTGCGTGCCGCTGGGGGCTTGGCCGTTATCGGCACAGAGCGGCATGAGGCACGGCGAATAGACCGGCAATTGCGTGGGCGTTCAGGTCGCCAGGGCGACCCGGGAACGTCACAGTTCTTCGTGTCCCTCGAGGACGACCTGCTCCGCCTCTTCGGTGGACCGAGGATTGCGGCGATTATGCAGAAGCTCAAAGTGCCCGAGGGTGAGCCAATTCAGCATCCGATGATCACGAGGGCAATAGAGCGGGCGCAGAAGAAGGTGGAGGAGCAGAACTTCGCAATCCGCAAGCGGCTGCTGGAGTACGACAATGTGATGAACCAGCAGCGCGAGATCATCTACGACCGTCGGCGCCATGCCCTCCTGGGTGAGCGCCTCAAGGGTGAGATCTTCCAGTACATCCGGGAGCTAGCCGAGGATTGGTATGCCACGTACCACCCAGAGGGCGACCTCGAAGGGCTGAAGAACGCCGTCCGTGCCACCCTACTCTGCGAGCCTGCAATCCGGTCAGAAGAGTTCCGCGAGATGTCCAAAGAGGAATGCGTAGAGCGGATTCTCCAGGCGGCTCAGCAGTTCTACCAGCGCAAGGAGGCTCTGCTAGGACCAGAGTTCATGGCCCAGCTGGAGCGGTTTGCCATTCTGGCTACGATCGACGAGAAGTGGCGAGAGCATCTCCGAGCGATGGATGAGCTGCGAGAGGCGATCCACCTACGGGCTTATGGGCAGAAGGACCCGCTGTTGGAGTATAAGGCGGAGGCATATCGGCTCTTCGTGCAGCTCATCAAGGAGATCAACCGGGAGGCAGTGCACTTTGCCTTCAAGTACTTCCCACCTGTCCTCGAGCAGGCTCCAGGAGTGGCGTATCAACAACCCACTGTAGCGCCGCCATCACTTCGGCTTCAGCAGCGCATTCCTTCGTCGGCATTGCGGTTTTCTCACCCTGAGGTGACAAGTAGTGTTGTGCCGGCTGGGGTTGGAGCAGCGCAAGCCGTTACTGCAGGTGTGGTAACGAAGCCGAGTCCTGTTGTCAATACTATGCCTCGCGTTGGCCGTAACGATCCGTGTCCCTGCGGCTCTGGGAAGAAGTACAAGCACTGCCACGGGCGGAACGCATAGTATCCATGGAGGCTGCCCGGGAAGAGCGCATCCCGGTGCACTATACGTTTCGTGTACCTGAGGGGCAGAGGGCTGAACGCATTGATGTGTGGTTGGCTCGGGTGCTGCCGCACGCTAGCCGCACGAAGGTACAGCGAGCGATTGAGGCCGGGCTCGTCCATGTGAATGGACGTATCCCGAAGGCAAGCTACAAGGTCCGCCCTGGCGATGAGATCGACTGCGTCGTTTACCGACTTCCGCCGCTCGAGCTTGTCCCTGAGCCGATGCCGCTAGACATCGTCTACGAAGACGAGTACTTGATGGTCATCAACAAGCCTGCGGGTATCCCGACGCACCCAGGGATCGGGCATCGCCGTGGGACGCTCGTCAATGCCGTCCTCTACTACCTTGGCCTACGGGAGCCTGTGCGCGTTCAGGCAGAGTTGGAGGAAGAAGAGGACGAAGGTGCAATCTTTGCTAGCGAAGCTGTGCGTCCCGGCATCGTCCATCGTCTGGACAAGGACACCTCAGGACTGCTATTGGTCACGAAGGATTCCTCGCTCCACGCTGAGCTGGCTGAGCAATTTGCGCAGCGCCGGATCTACCGGGAGTACTGGGCAATCGTGTGGGGACAGCTCCCGCAGAAGCACGGCGTGATTGACGCTCCGATTGGGCGATCTCCGAAGAACCGAAAGGCGTTTGCGGTAGTGCCTTCGGGGAAGGCCGCACAGACGGGGTACTGGGTTGTAGAAGAGTTCCCGATCGCTTCGTTGCTGCGACTGCGCCTCTACACGGGCCGCACGCATCAAGTGCGGGTCCATTGTGCCTGGATGGGGCACCCCTTGGTTGGAGATGCCCTCTACGGTGGCGCAGCTATTCGGGCGAAGATCGAACACCCAGTATGGCGGCAATGCGCGGAGAGATGCTTGCAGCTCATCCGCCGGCAGGCACTCCATGCCCAGGTCTTGGGATTCTTCCATCCCGTCACTCGGCAGTGGATTGAGTGCCAGAGTCCGCTCCCTTCTGATATGCAGGCTGTGCTAGATGAGCTACGTGCTGCGCGTCAGGCGACGGAGGCTCCGCGCCAAGGAGTTGTGCCACTACTTGCTCCGCTCTCTGGAGAGTCTCCTCCAGGCGGTCGTTGCAGATGACGAGGTCGAATTGGGCCTGGTAGCTCAGCTCGAGTGATGCCCGCTGGAGGCGCCGTTGGATCTGCTCTTCCGTTTCTGTCCCTCGTTGCCGGAGACGGCGCTCCAGCTCTTCAATGCTCGGGGGGGCGACGTAGAGCAGAAAGGTCTCTTCCGGATACGCTCTGCGTAGGGAAAGCGCACCTTTGACGTCAACATCGAAGAGCACGAACTCACCCTTGCGGAGTGCTTCCTCTATCTGCCGCCGAGGGGTACCATAGAGGTGTCCGAAGATTTCCTCGTACTCTACCAGCTCTCCGGCGCGAGCAGCAGCTTGGAATTCTTCAGGTGAGAGGAAGAAGTAGTCTCTTCCATGCACCTCTCCGGTGCGTCGCGGACGTGTTGTTGCGGAAACAGAGAATCGGAGCTGTGGGAAACGCGATAGCAGGTATCGGGCAACGGTGGTCTTCCCAGCACCGCTTGGAGCAGAGATGACGATGAGGTGCTTGCGCTGATCAGCCGCGCCGCTCATGCCACTATTCAATGTTCTGGACTTGTTCGCGGATGCGTTCCAGTTCTTCCTTCAGCTGAATGACCCACTGCGAGATTTGGGCGTCGTCCGCTTTTGCTCCAATTGTATTCGCTTCCCTCTGCATCTCCTGCAGCAAGAAGAAAAGTCGACGTCCTACAGGCTCGCGTTCGCGTAGGAGCTGCCGCATTAGCTGAAGGTGGCTACGGAGTCGGGTACATTCTTCCGTTACGTCCAGCCGATCCGCTAGTATGGCGAACTCTTGGTAGAGGCGCTGGGGATCGGGAAGCTCTTGGAGGAGTGTGGCGATCCGCTCGCGGAGCCGCTGTTGGGCTTCGGGGACACGCTGAGTGCTTCGGTGTTCGATTGCCCTGACGATGCGTTCTATGGCTCGGAGGCGCCGACGAATGTCAGCAACGAGAGTACGGCCCTCAGCAGCCCTCATACGCTGAAGTTGGCGAAGTGCTTGCCGCAAGACTCGCTGTGTCAGCTTCCAAAGGTGCTCGTCAGTCTCGGAGGTCGTTGTCCCTTCAAAGAGTTCGGGGAAGCGCAGGAAGTGCTCTAGCCGCAGTGTGTCTTCTATGCCCGTCAGCTGGATGAGTTGCTGTAGCATGCGCTGGTATGCCTGGACGAGTTCGGGGGAGAGAAGGCGGGCCGGAGGTTCCTGCCATTGCAGCGTGATGGCAATGGTAACGGTCCCCCGCGAGATGTGATTCCGGACTAGCTCCCGGATGTGCCACTCACGTGCAGCTAGGATCCGCGGTAGGCGGCATGAAATGTCGAGGAAGCGGCCGTTGAGGCTGGTAATCTCAGCAGCTATGTGGACATGCCTATCGCGGATTTCTGCCCGGCCAAAGCCGGTCATGCTGCTCAGCATTCTACTTGCCTTGTAATGTAGGCAAAAGCGTGGGCCGCGGATACATGCCAATCTACTCGGCAGGCATGCCCGCGGCCTATTGGAGGCACTACCTTAGCGTCTGCCGCCCCGCTGCTGTTGCTCGCTAGCCTGCTGCTGAGCTGCTGCCGTGATGGCATCCATGACTTGTTTGTATCGGTCAGCATCAGCACCCGTAATACGGGCACGCTGCATGAGCGTTACCAGATTCTGTGCAATCGGCAGCTGGAGCTCCAAGGTAATCTCGTCATTCGGATTGGCACGGTTGGCCTTCTGTGCGTTCTCCAGCGCATCGGAGAGGGCTTTGCGAACCTCGAGGAATGCATCTACCTCACGACCCTGGATCTCCACGCTGTTGATGAGGTTGATGGTGAAGACTAGCCCTGCAGCCGTCAGCTTCGGCTTGATAATTTGAGGCGGGGGTGGCGTCTGGAGTTGGCCAGCCCCTTGCTGTGCCATTACGAAGGTACTTGCAGCGAGACTAACCATGAGCCATTGCACCACGGATCTGGACATTGGAACACCTCGCGAGCTACTTAGTTCTACATACCCATCTGTACACCCAGCCGGTGAAGCAAGGCAGCGCTCACCAGCGTTGCGCTATAGTCAACACTCACCTCCGGTACGGTAATCCCTACGCCGGCTGTTGCCCCCGTCATACCCCTGTATCCTGGCGCGGCGGCACGACGCAATGCATTATCGTAGCCGATGCGAAGCCGGAGCGCAGGACTAAAGCGCAACTCCAGGCCAGCCGCGAAATTCTCGAATTTTTGCCATATGGAGGCGCTTGGTTCGGTCAGGCGCGTGAAGCTTAAGTTGAAGATGGCTGGTAGACCCTGCAGGAAGTGTGTCAGCCCAATCCGCAGGTCGGTAGGTAGGGACAGCGGCTCCTGGGAAAAGCGGCGAAAGGCTGTACCGGCGTGGAGAAGGGATAGTCCAACGCTTGTTCGCTCGTCCGGGAAACGGTAGAGTAGTCCAGCATCTACGGCAATAACCCAGGCATGGCGGCTCTCTAAGCGCTCCCACACGAGCTTAGCTCCGAGCCCATAGAAAAGGCGTGGCTCCAGCGTGTCGCCGTAGGAGACGGAGAGAGCGATGTCATGGGCCGAGAACTCTCCCAAAGGGCGCCCTTGGGCGTCGCGCCGTTCGAAGGCACCGTAGTCCATGTAGACGATGCTAGCACTGACTACGCCGGCCATTAGGGGAATACCGGCTGCTAAAAGGGCTCCCGCATTGATGTCCAGTACGTGCTTCAGGAACACTGAGCTGAAAGAGCGCCGGGGGAGCGTGGGATTCAGGGCAGGATTCAATAGGATGCTAGGGGCATCCTCTGGGAGGGCAACAGTCGCCGCAGCTAGAGCGGCTGAACGAGGGGCAACCACAGTCCGCAGGAACTGGAATGCCGCCGTAGAGCCGGCAATCGTAGGCACGACGGTAAACAGGCTGAGCAGTGCTATGCGGTACATCCGCTATCGGCCTGCTGCACAACGTGACGCTGGATGGCTTCCCAGAAGATTGCCGGGGGGCGGACAGGCCGCCACCGACGGGCATCCATGAAGATGTGGAGCGTGTAACCAGTGGCGATCAGCTCGGTCTCACGGAAGATTTCGTACTCCAGCCGAAGTGATGGGGTATATCGAGGAAGGTACCGAGTCCGAATAGAAAGCACGTCGTCATAGTGCGCGGGAGCATGGTAGTGAGCATGAGCTTCTAAAACCGGCAGGAGATACCCATGCGCCTCTAGGACAACGTAGGGAATCCCGCAGGCACGGAGCAGCTCTGTGCGCCCTATCTCGAAGTAGAGCAGATACGTGGCGTAGTACACGACTCCCATTCGGTCGGTGTCGGCATAGCGAACCCGTATAGTAGTGGTATGCAGGAGCGGCGGCAGCGTTTCCAGCTCTGCTAATCTCATCGGCGGGGGAGAGGGTGGATCTTCTCCAGCGTTGCGAAGAGCTCCAGGAGCCGCTCCAGTTCTTCAAAGGAGTAGAACTCAATCTCTAGCCGACCTTGCCCGCGAGCGTTCGCATGGAGACGGACACGTGTGCTGAAGAGCCGCTGGAGGTGCTCTTCGATCTCCTTCAGGGTGGTCTGAACAGGCGAGGAAGTAGCTACCGAGGAAACGGGCGCTTCGCTAGTTTTGGGAGGTCGTTCCAACGCTCCTTCGGGGGTCAAGCGCAGCCGCCCTAATTCGATCTCCTTCACCAGCGTCTCCGTCTGGCGGACGGAGAGACCCTTTGCAAGGACGAGTTCAAAGGCGGCACGCTGTAGCTCCTCTGTCGGTAGCGCCAACAGAGCGCGTGCATGTCCCATCGTGAGCTCACGCCGGCGGAGAGCCTCCTGGATGGGTTCTGGTAGGCGGAGGAGCCGAAGGAAGTTCGCTACGGTCGTCCGGTCTTTGCCGACTTTAGCAGCTACCTCTTCTTGCGTCAGGTGACATTCCTCAATGAGCCGCTGGTAGCCTCGGGCAACCTCTATGGGGTTTAGGTTCTCTCGCTGAACATTCTCGATGAGCGCCAGCTCGAGGAGCTCGATGTCGCGCTCAATATCCAAGATGTACGCTGGGACACGCTCTAGTCCTGCTTCTATGCAGGCGCGCACACGGCGCTCTCCAGCGATCAGCTCAAACTCGTTGCCAGCGCGGCGGACGGTGATTGGTTGGATAAGCCCTCGCTCTTTGATCGACCGGGCCAGCTCTTCCAATGCTTTCGGATCGAAGTCTTGGCGAGGCTGGTAGGGATTCGGACGAATCTTCCGGAGCTCAATCAGCATGACGACGCCAACTGAAACGCCGTCATCCAACGGTAGTTCCCGGGCCCGTTCGGGGGACAGGGGTGTTGAGGGGATCAGAGCCTCGAGTCCACGTCCTAATCCGAGAGCTGGACGGGCCTTAGAGCTCATCCTACCTTCCCTACAGCTGTTGGTGTCGCCTGCTCTGGTAAGTGTGATCCTCGGGCAATCTCGGGGTTACGTTCTAGGATCTCCTGCGCCAGTTCCAAGTAGTTCCGTGCCCCTTGGCAGAGAGCATCGTAGAGCAAGACAGGCTTGCCATGACTCGGGGCTTCAGAGAGGCGCACATTGCGGGCGATGACGGTTCGGAACGTCTTTGTCCCAAAGTGACGTCGGACTTCCTCCAAGACTTGGTTGGAGAGTCGGAGGCGACTGTCGTACATCGTCAGCAAGACGCCCTCGATGTCCAGCGTGGGATTGAGGTGTCGCCGGACAATCGCGATTGTGTTGAGAAGCTGGCCTAAGCCCTCCAGAGCGTAGTACTCACACTGCACGGGAATGAGCACGGAATCGGCGGCAGTTAAGGCGTTGAGGGTAAGCAGACCGAGGGATGGGGGACAATCGATGAGCGTGAAGGAGTACTTGCGTCGGACATCTTCCAGGACCTCCCGTAGGATTCGCTCTCGCCGTGGAAGGTCTACCATTTCAATCTCTGCGCCCACCAGATTGATGTGGGATGGCAACACCCAGAGAAAGGGAAGCTCTGTAGACACTATCGCCTCGTGGATCGGCACACCGCCAATGAGGACTTCGTACGTGGTCTTCTCTGACCGTCGAGTGTCGATTCCTAGACCGTTGGAGGCGTTTGCTTGCGGATCGACGTCAACCAGGAGCACGGGGTATTCTGCGACTGCTAAAGAGGCGGCTAGGTTGACGGCTGTTGTCGTCTTCCCAACCCCACCCTTCTGGTTAGCGATCGCGATGACTTTGCCCATACTGTTCCATAGGCTGTAGCACTATCCCCTCGTTGCACAGGAAGGCATAGAGGGCTACCAGTACCAGAGAGTGGCGAATCCGACCAGAATGGATGAGGTGAGGGAGTGCTTCTATAGGGGTCAAGCGAACCGCAATTTCTTCATGCTTATCCCATCGCTGCTCATCTGCCTGGCGGCAGTCGCGCCAGAGGTACATGTAGCAGACATTCGTCAGGAAGGCAGGGTTAGGATACACTGTGGCTAGCAGGGTGGCGTCGGTGTCCGAGGCATACCCGGTCTCTTCTCGACACTCCCGCTCCGCCGCCATCCGAGGGTCTTCGCCTGGTGCGACCATCCCCCCGGGAATCTCCAACGTCACAGCATCGATCCCATGGCGGTACTGCTCAATGAGCACGACTTCGCCATCCGAGGTGACGGGGACAATGTTGACCCACGTAGGGGCCTCCAGGACGACGAACTCGCCCACCTGCTGCCGTAGCGGGTGGCGGCGCCGAACGCGCCACACAGTGAAGATGCTGTGCTCGGAGAGCCGCTCTCGCCCAAGGGTTTCCCATAGGGGGAGTGTGGTATGTTCTGTCGGCCGTTGCACGGGGTTTCGAAGGAGCTGACTAGCGCTTAAAATTACGGAGTTTGGGATGGCTTCCGGGACCGCCGCAGTCGGCGGCGTAGCGCTTCTAGCTGTTGGGGTGTGTCAACGCCTAGGAGAACTCCCTCAGCGGGCATACAACCGATCTGGAAGCCAGCTTCCAAGAGGCGTAACTGCTCCAGCCGTTCTGCCTCTTCCAGCGGGCTGGGCGTAAGTGTGCGGAAACGCTGGAGAACAGGGGCACGATAGGCATATAGCCCAATGTGCTTCCAGAAATAGACACGGTGAGGCCACTCCTGGGGTTGGTAATCGCGGACATATGGAATCGGGGAACGAGAAAAGTACAGCGCGCACCCATCAGCTCGGAGTACCACTTTCACAACATCGGGGGAGAAGAGCTCCAAAGCCGACTTCAGGGGCTGGATGAGTGTAGCCACGTCCCAGTGCGTATTGCTCTGGAGGGCGGAGACTAGGGCGTCAATATGGGCTGGCTGGACGAGGGGCTCATCGGCCTGGAGGTTCACGACGATTGGGTCGTGGAGACCAAGGAGTTCGTACGCTACGGCAAGCCGATCCGTCCCGCTCGGGAGTGTGTTGGGGGTGAGAATGACGTCAGCTCCAAGACGGCGGCATGTAGCGACGATCCGCTCGTCATCGGTAGCTACGTAGACGTGTCGGAGGCTTCGGGCTTGCCGTGCTGCTTCCCATACCCATTGGAGGAGGGGCTTCCCACAGAGACGCCGCAACGGTTTGCCAGGGAGGCGCTGCGAAGCATAGCGGGCAGGGATGATGCCCACGGCCGCCATGTCATTCAATGACTTTCAGCACGCGGAAGAAGACCCCGTTGTGCTTAGGGGCATTCCGAAGGGCTTCTTCACGTGGTAGCGAGGGCTGAGGTATGTCCTCACGGAAGGCGTTTTCCACGGGGATGATGTGCACAAGTGGTTCAACACCTTCCAGCTCCAGCTTCTCGATGGCGCCGATGAAATGAACAATGCGCTCGAACTGCTCAACAAATTCGCTGAGCTCTTCCTCAGAGAATCGGAGCCGAGCCAGCTCAGCAATATGCTTCACTAGGGCTATGCGGGATTCCATGTGTGGCCCACTGTATTGGACATCTCCTCGAGCCATGTTGCAATGCGATGTCGTAGGGACTGGAGGAATTCCTGCTGTGCCGCACGGTCTGTTGCTGGCGGGGTTTCAATGGGAGCTCCGATCCGTACGCGAGCGGTTCCAGGTCGGAAGCGAAGGGTGTGAGGTGGTAGGAGGGCGTGGGTACCAGCGATTGCTACAGGAACGATGGGACATCGAAGCCGCTGGGCCAGGATGAGAGCCCCACGTTTGAATGGGCGAACAGTGCCATCAAAGGAGCGACCGCCTTCGGGGAAGACAACCGGTGACAGTCCGTACCACCGAGAATAAGCAACGGCTAAGCTGAGTTGCTGCAGAGCATCTGTGCTCCGACGGGTAATTGGCACGTACGGCATTCGGCGCAATACCCACCCAAAGAAGGGGACACGCTGCAGGCTCTTTTTGTAGAGGAAGCACAGGCGATCGGGGAGTGCAGCAATCAGCACAGGTATGTCCAGGAGGCTGGCATGGTTGCAGACGTAGACAACGGGTCCTCGCAACTGTCGGAGATGCTCCGCTCCTTCTACCACGACTCGTACGCCACACAGCCGCAGCATCGTTTGGGCCCATCCGGGGACGGCTTCTAGCAGACGCCGGTGGGCGATACGTGGAGGCAGTAGGAAGGCCCATGTTGAGGCTACGATTGTGTAGCCGATGATTGCAGCCGCTCGTAGGCCATATCCCACGATGTCACCGGTCCACATCAGGGCTCAGAGTGATGATGCGGTTCGTTAGGCTCGAAAACATGGTGGACGTAGAGCACGTAGCGCTGGAGGCGGACAATCGGTCCGAACTGCTCAGCATGCTCACGGCGCAGTGCTGGGGCATACTCCATCTCGTACCGTCGAAAGGCCTCCGGACCGGGACAAGCGTAGTCTACCACGAAGGTTACCTCGTCGATGTCTGCTCCTACCGACTTCCACAACGTTGCACGCTCAAAGCAGCCGGTGGAGAGCACAGCGGGGATATGCTCCTGACACATCCACTGCTCCCACCTTGCTGCATGGGGCTGTGGGACGGTTGCAATCACGAGGTAGCGGACTTCCATTCCGAAGTTGCCAGCCGTCTGCAGCAGTCGAAGACGAAGCAACCAGGGGCAGCGATGTGCCATGACATCGGCGGCTCTCTGCTCTCAGTCTTAGAGGGACCTCCCGAGCTCGGAGTCGGATCGCTGGCGCTGGAACAATGGCAGGACTAACGCCTCCAATTGCTCTAGTTCCCCGTGCGTAGGCGCCTCCACGACGAAGCGAATGATCGGCTCCGTGTTCGAGGGGCGCAGGTGGAACCAGCCCTTTCCAAACCGAGCATAGAGGCCGTCGTCGTGGCGGATCTCTTCTGCCTGGTTGACAATGCTAGCAGCAATCCGCTCTATGACGGTGGATGCAGGCTCGGGGTGAGTCAAGGCATATTTGTGCATAATCGGCCGTGGGAGGGCCGTAGCGAGCTCCGAGAGGCGTCGTTGTGAACGGGCCATGAGCCCTAGGATGAGCATGCAGCCCACGAGGGCATCCCGGCCATAGTGGACGTGCGGTAGAATGACCCCTCCGCTCCCTTCGCCTCCGACCACTCCACGAGCTCTGCGGAGTGCCTGCACAACGTTGAGCTCTCCGACAGGGGACCGCAGGATACTTGCGCCATACTGCTGGGCTATGGCCTCCACGACGGAAGTAGTGGAGTAGTTGACCACTACCGTTGGCTCGTATTGCCGTCCGCATGCTCGTTCCTTTTGCTCCAGGACCGCCTGCACCGCTAGCGCGATTGTCAACTCCTCCCAGAGGCATGTTCCGGTTTCGTCAACCAGTACCAAGCGGTCACCGTCGGGGTCAACAGCGATACCGATGTCGGCCCCAGTGCGACGCACCCACTCCGATAGTTCCTGGAGGTGCTGGGGAAGGGGTTCCGGAGGATGCGGGAAGACTCCGCTGCCATCGGCATGGAGGAGCGTAATTCTGCAGCGGAGGTGCTGAAGGAACGGAGGTAGGAGGAATGAGCCGCTGGCGTTGACGGCGTCTACTACGACGTGGAAGCGCTCATGGGCAATCATTTCGCTGAGGCGTCGCAGCCATCGAGGGCGCTCGAGGCTTCGGATGTGCTCCCAGATGGCACGCTCGTGCATCCAACGAGCAGGATGAAGGGTGTAGCGGTACCCGTTCGAGGAGATGCTGCTGGTGGAACGTGCCTCCCGATAGAAGAGCGTGGCGTCCAGTGTCAGCCCTTCTGGCCCTAAGAACTTCAGCCCATGCCATTCGGCGGGGTTGTGGGAGGCCGTAATCGAGATGCCTCCAGGGAGGCGGCGATGTGCAATCCATACTTGGGTCGTCGGCGTAGGGACAATCCCCAGCCGATGGATGCGGTGCCCATACGCCCTCAGGGTCGTTACGACTAACTCCTCCAGGAGCTCGCTTCCACTGCGTCCATCACGGCCTATTGCTATGGGACCTTCCGGGAGGCGCTGCGAGAAGGAGTGGAGCATTCTCTCGATGAGTTCGGGCGAGAAGTCGTCAGCTGTGAAGCGTAGTCCGGAAACGGAGCACATGAGCGCCATGGAAGTCTCCGCCGAATAGCGTTAGCGAGAAGAGCGCAGGAGCTTCTCCAACTCTTCTACCCTCCGCGGCAGGGCTGAAGAGAGGACTTCACTGCCCGTCGGTGTGATGAGGACGACGTCTTCAATCCGCACACCGATGTTCCACCACCGTTGGTCGCAGGGACTGCCAGGGGGGATGTAAACTCCCGGCTCTACCGTGATGACGAAGCCTGGCCGTAGCGTGTCTATCGGTCCGACGTCGTGGACGTCCAAGCCTAAGTGGTGCGAAGTGGAGTGTGGAAAGTAGCGGTGCAACTCCTCTGGGGTTCGGAGGATTCCCAGCTCCGACAGACGGCGTTTGAGAACGGCCACCGCACGCTGGTGTGGAGTGGAGAATGGTACGCCCGGACGACAGGCTGCTAGTGCAGAATCCTGGGCTTCCAGCACAGCTTCGTAGACGAGGCGCTGCTCTGGGGAAAAGCGCCCGTTGATGGGAAACGTGCGGGTGAGATCGGCTGCATAGCCTGCATACTCGGCACCGCAGTCTACTAAGACGAGCTCACCGTCGCGAATGCGACGCGAACCGCGGGTATAGTGGAGGATGCACGCATTGCCCCCAGCAGCAACGATTGTTGGGAAAGCGGGTCCATCAGCACCATGGCGTCGGAACTCAGCTTCCAGGAGTGCCTGGAGTTCTGCTTCCTTTATGCCGGGACCGGCTTCCCTCCAGAGGCGCTGGAATGCAGCCGTTGTAATCGCAATTGCCCGTCGCAGCAGTCTGAGCTCGGCGGTGTCCTTCTCTGCCCGCATTCGGCGTAGTGGCGGAAAGCCCTGCCGTAGGATGAGCTGAGAGAAGCGGTTACGGAGCCGTTCTCGCTCCAGCTGTTCAGTGGAAATGACCTCTCCAGAGATCGGGAGTCGGAGTGAAGGGGTAGGAAAGGCGAGTACGTAGAGGGTATCCGTTTGGCTCAGGAGCAAGTAAAGGAGCGAATCGTAGTGTGCCCGCGGGAGTGCCGGGATGTCGAGCAGCCTCTCTGCTTCCATTGGACCCATTTGGGCTCCCTCCCAGCGTTCGCGTGCGGCGGCCCGCTCTGGAAGGAAGAGCAGCTCTTGCAGGCGGCGTTCCCCCCATGGAATGCCCTGAGGGCTGAGTACCAAGACCGAATTCGGCTCGAGGACGCCAGTGAGGTACCATAACCAGCTACTTTGGCGGTAGGGGTAATAGACGTCGCCGTTCCGGAGACGGGGCTCAGCGGCGAAGACGAGGAGTGCTGACCGTGGGCCCAGGTGCTGCAGCGCTCGCTGCCGGCGCTGCTGGTAGACCGATGGGGGAATCCCATCTGGGTGAGGATACTCGTAAGCCGGTCGCCAGTCTTCCAGAGGCCTGGAGTGCCCTGTCGGTGATAGCAGAAAGAACCCAAGCAAGATTCCTACGGCAGTGCAGGTCCGTATGCCGTTCATCGGGGCAGCATTATTTCAAGACTCGACGCAGGCTTTGGAGGAATTGGTCGCGCGTTCGTGCCCCTACGATGCGCTCCACGATCCTGCCGTTGGCGTCAATGATGAAAGTGGTCGGAATAGCTACGATGTTGCCGTAGGCGTCCGCTACACGAACATCCCCAAGCAAATTCAAGTACGGAACACCCCGGGCTTCGAGGAAGCTTCGGACCTTCTCCTGGGCTTGTGCACCCTGATCTAAGCTGATGCCGATCAACAGGAACTTCTCTGGCGACAGCTCGCGGTGGAGCTCGATCAAGTCCGGGATTTCCCTACGGCAAGGACCACACCAAGTTGCCCAGAAATTCAGCAGAACGACCCGATTTCGGGCTATTTCCGAGAAGCGGACCCGACGACCATCGCTATCACGCCAGGCGAAGTCAGGAGCTCGGTTTCCTGATGCGGGGAAGACCTCCTCTATGACCGGTACTCGGATGGGGGTAGGGCCTTGGGAAGTTGGCTGCGGTGACCTCTGTGCGACGCAGGCGTTCACAAGGATGAGGATGCTCACTAAGAGTCCAGCGGCTTTGGAGAAGCTCATCTGCCTTTACAATCCGACGTGCAACATTAGCAGTTCACTCTTGCCATTCTACATGGAGCAATAGCTTGGCCTTCTGCGGAGGCAGAGTTGTCGCAATCCCACAGACGAAGGAGTCCTGCTCCCAGAAGGCGCATGTAACGGTGCTATCACATGATTGCCACTTCCACTCGTGTCGGTGGAGGGCTTCCCAAATAGACGAATCCAGCCACAGTCGCTGTTGGTCAAATGCTTGTCGTGGTGCTTTCGCAAACATCAACCAACCCTCGGGCGCATGGTAGATTGCTATGGGAAGCGAGTAGCCGTTGACCTGCCGGATAGAGACTCCAACAAGCTCCGCTCTCGACAAGCCCTGGGGGACAGGGGTCAGTGGATAGGGGATCCCGTTCCGGCGGAGGAGGGAATGGAGATCCGCAATGTTTCCGACCTTAGCAACGACTAGTCTCTGCTGTTGAAACTCGTGAAGACTTGTCCGGAGAGCTGTTGCGAAGCATGCTGGGCTGGGGCGTATTGGCAGATTCATCCAGAGCCATAAGCCCGCTCCAGTGACAAGCAGTGCTCCAGCAGTCACGAGAAAGCGTCGCCGCCGACGGGCCTTTCGCTGGCGTAAGTGTACCGCTAGACGAAGAGTGCCTAGAAGCTCTGGGGGAGCAGTCTGCCGTAGCCGAGCCTGCCGTTGCCGTAGTAGAGCAGCAATAGCCCGCTCTGTCTGGTAGAGGCGAGCGTACTCTGGGTTAGTGGCGAGTGCTTCCTCCAAGCGGGCACGTACTGATGGCTCCAACGGAACCCCGTCTACGTAAGCGGAAAGGTGCTGCTGTAGAAACGAGCGGTCCTCAATCGCCATGGTTCGCTGAAGGATGTTCTGGCGATACCCAGCCTCGCTGCTGAGCGTAGTGGAGAAGGAGTGCTGCTAATCGGATCCGCGCTCGATGGAGTCGTGAGCGCACGGTCCCGATTGGGATTCCCAGCATGTTGGCGACGTCCTCGTACGAGAACTCCTCAAGGTCGCAGAGAATGACGATTGTCCGGAATGATTCGGGCAACGCATAGAGCGCTTCCACGACTTCCTCGTCCAGCACAGTCTTGTAGAACTCGGTTTCGACTGAAGGGCTTGCCGGTAGCTCCAGGGAAAGTTCTTCGTCGTCTGGATGCTCGTCGTAGCTGAGGAGCTCCGGGCTGCGACGGAGTCTGCGGTAGTGGTTGATGTAGAGGTTCCGCAGAATCTTGAACAGCCATGCCTTGCAGTTCGTACCTGGCTGGAAGCTCTTCCAGTTCTCCCAGGCTCGTGTGAAAGTGTCCTGGACTAAGTCCTTCGCTAGCTCGCGGTCGCGGCAGAGGTATGTGGCGAAGGAGTACAGTGCCTCCCAGTGGGGGAAAGCCTCCCGCTCAAACTCTTGTTGCTGCTTACTGGAGTACACGTTCGCTGCGCTGAGTTTTGGAAGTCTTGTCAGTAGGGCCCTCCGAAGAGAGGGGGGGCCAAGTTCGGAGCAAGTCTACCAGCAGCCGAACCCCAAAGCCCGTACCGCCCTTTGGCATATAGTCCGTCTCTTTGGGTGCGATTGCTGTCCCGGCGATGTCCAGGTGTGCCCAAGGGTAGTCTCCGACGAAGTGCTTCAAGAAGAGGGCTGCCGTGATGGCTCCAGCATTGCGGCCACCGGAGTTCTTCACATCAGCCACATCGCTGCGGATGAGCTCTCCGTACTCCTCGTAGAGTGGCAGCTCCCAGACACGCTCGTACGTTCTCTCGGCGGCCTGCTTGATGCGTTCTAGCAGTTCCCGATGGTTCCCGAAGAGCCCGGCAGCGACATTCCCGAGAGCGACGACGCAGGCACCAGTGAGTGTTGCTAAGTCAATGACGGCCTGGGGTTTGTAGCGTTCCGCATAGACCAAGGCGTCCGCGAGGATCAGTCGGCCTTCGGCGTCGGTATTCTCGATCTCAGCCGTCTTACCGTTGAGGAAGCGCAGGATGTCACCTGGGACCATGGCTGAGCCGCTGGGCATGTTCTCGGTTGCCGGCACCAGTCCGACGACGTTGAGTGGGAGTCGGAGCCGGGCAACGACGGAGAGTGCCCCGATAACAGAGGCGGCACCGTGCATGTCGGCCTTCATCTCGCTCATGTTGGCTGCCGGCTTTAGCGAGATGCCACCTGTATCGAAGGTGATGCCTTTCCCGACGAGCACGATCGGTGGCTGACTTCGCCGAGTGCCCCAGTACTCCATGATGATGAAGACCGGAGGACGGGCACTCCCGCGGTTGACTCCTAGGAGCCCCCCCATTCCCAAGCGCTCAATCTGAGCCTTGTTGAGTACCCGAACATTGAAACCGGCCTGATTGCCGACCTCGCGAGCACGTTCCGCCAGCGTCTCTGGGTAAATCTCATTTGGCGGAGCGTTTGCTAGGTCACGTGTCAGGAAGACCCCTTCGCAGAGGATACGGGTATAATCCACCACGGAACGAAAGCGCTGTTGTTCGGCAGCGTTAGCGGCGCAGACCGTGAGGCGCTCTAGGAGTCCGTTGTTTTGTTGGGTTGTGATGTACTTGGCGAAGCGATACTGGCTCAGGACGATTCCCTCGATTGCCGCCTGGAGGAATTCCTCCGCTGAGAGGCTCCCTATAGAGCCCTGCGGTACGGGGATAGCTACATGGCGCAGCTTTGCAGAGGCAGCGCGTTTCGCAGCTGCTGCTGCGGCTCGACGGACAGTCTCCGCGCTCAACGTTGCTTCCGAACCCAGTCCTGCTATCAGTACGCGAGGAGCTTGGAGGAGAGCTGTGTCTGTGTACAGCAGCACTACGCTCTTCGCCTTCCCGCTGATGTCGCCTGACTGGAGAGCTACTCGCACTGTTGGCACGTAACTGCCGATCTCCTGTTCCAAGCTCTGCGCGCCCTCTTCTGTGACGAAGAGCACGACTGCGTCAGCCTCGACCTGTTGCCATCGCTTCCGGCGCAGTTCTACGGCGACCATGCTTTTCTTCTACTCGCAGCTTGAACCACGGCAAAACTACGAACCACGCTGTTGTTCCGTGTGTTTTCTCCAGGAGTGTCGCTAAGTTTGTGGCTGCCTCCGGGCAGCAGGGCGGCTGTGACTTGGCTAGTGGAACTCGGAGAGAGCTGCAGGATGGAGCGCCGCGAATTCCTCGGGTTGCTAGGGTTGTTGGGAGCCACAGGGGCGGTTGGGCCTCTAGGGCAGAAGGAAGCACAAGGGCAACAGTTTGCAGGGCAGCTTACAGAGCACACGCTCCCGCCGCTTCCCTATCCTTACGATGCTCTGGAGCCCTACATTGACGCCAAGACGATGGAGATTCACCACACCAAGCACCATCAGGCGTACGTGGATGGACTCAATCGTGCTGAGCGGGAGTTGGCGAAAGCTCGGGCTTCGGGAGACTTTACCTACGTAGAGTACTGGTCCAAGAAGGCTGCCTTCAACGGTGGAGGGCACTTCCTCCATACGCTCTTCTGGAACATCATGGCGCCTCCGGGCAAGGGAGGTGGGGGTGAGCCGACAGGACTATTGCGGCAGCTAATAGAGCAAAGCTTCGGGAGCTTCGAGGCCTTCAAGCGGCATTTCTCCGCTGCTGCTTTAGCCGTCGAGGGGAGTGGATGGGCGCTACTACACTATCGGCCTGCAGACGGACGCCTCATCGTCCTCCAAGCCGAAAACCAACACAAACTCACTCCATGGGGAGCCATACCGTTGATGGGGATTGATGTCTGGGAGCACGCCTACTACCTCAAGTATCAAAACCGCCGCAGAGACTACATTGACGCTTGGTGGAACGTTGTGAACTGGGCACAGGTAGAGCAGAACTTACGGGCCGTTATGGGCAGATAGTTGGCTCTAGTGATGGATGCAGTCATTCTTGCGGGAGGATTGGGCGAACGTCTACGCCCGTTGACGAAGATTATCCCGAAGCCGCTGCTGCCAGTCGGTGAACGCTCTGTGCTGGAGATTACCCTTCTGGGGCTTAAGCGTAGCGGCGTCCGGCGGATCTTCGTGGCGCTCAACTACCAGTCAGAGCTCTTCAAGGCCTTTCTGGGAGACGGTAGCCGTTGGGGACTCCAGATCGAGTGTTCGGTCGAAGACCAGCCCTTAGGAACCGCTGGGCCACTTC
>JBCNUX010000025.1:0-23857 GCA_039630485.1 Chlorobiota bacterium
CCTCTCAGTTGCAGGGTGAAGGGGCTACGGCAACAGTACAGATCCGCTCAGTTGATTGGGGCTACCGCCGCCTTCGGACAGTCACGCCTGCCACAGTAGACATCCGCAACAGTGACGATAGCCTGTCGGCCCGCATTCTGCGGGTAGCTTTGGCCGGAGTAGATGCTACTTCCTTCAGTCTGCAGCCGCCAGCGTTGCCTCGGGTCTTGGCGCCGGGTGAGGTCCTCTCTATACCGGTCGAGTTCCAGCCGCAGCGCGAGGGGTCGCTGAGGGCGCAGGTGGAGGTAGAGGTAGAAGGTGCCCAGGAGCGACTCACCGGGGAGTTGCAGGGGGTGGGAGTACTTCCGAAGGTCGAAGCCCGAGGGTACCGCTTCCAGCCTACCCCCGTGGGGCAGCGTTCGGCCGAACTCGGTAACATTGAGATCCGGAACGTTGACACGCTCGCACCGCTATTCATCGCGGAGGTGCGATACTTGGACGGGACTACAGAGTTCCCACCCGATGCCGCAGCCCTGGCGGAAGCGCAGAACCGCGTCTTAGCAGTCGGCGAGGTGCTGCGCATTCCCGTGGCCTTCCAGCCTCAGGTGGCAGGGCGTCGGAGTGCGCGTGTCCTGGTGGTTACCGACGCTGCACCTGGGCCCGAGCTGAATCCTCGAGTTGCCGATACCGTCGAGCTCCTGGGCGATGGCATCGGCGTTACTGTTACTCCGGCAACAACGGACTTCGGCCGGGTCTTGACCTGCTTCTCGCGGGATACGGCGCTCACCCTTGTCAACGGCTCCGCCACGGCTCCGCTGCGGGTGATAGCGTACCGCATCGCTGGGGATGCCGCAGCCTTCTCGATTGCCCCACAGCCGCCGTTTGAGGTGCCAGCTGGTGGGGTGCAGGAACTTCGGGTTCGCTTTTCTCCAACGGAAGCCCGCTCCTACACAGCGACGGTACAGGTAGAGAACGAGCAGGGCGTGCCGGTAGAGTTCTCCTTACGAGGTGAGGGGATGGTGGTGTCACTTCTGATTGGTGACGGGACAGTGGTGGACCGCGTGCTGCCGGGGACCGAGGTGACGGTCCCGCTGGCGCTGCGGGTTGAGCCTCAGATTACGGGGACGCCACAGGAGACGCAGGACCTATGCTTGCGGGTGCGGTATGCCCCAGACTTCCTCCAGTTCCGCCAATGGAGCATGCTGGAGGGGCATCCCTCGTGGGTGTGGCAGGTACAGCCAATCGCTGAAGGTGAGCTGCTGCTTCGTGGTCAGGGCAGAACTAGTCCGAACGTGCCGCCGATGAGGTTAGGGCTGACCTTCCTGGCATATCTGACCCTGCCGATGGAACGTGCGTTGGAAGTGGAGTTATGTCCAAGCTCGCTGCTCCCACGGTGCTTGGTACCGGTCGTTCGCGCTCCCAGAGTTCGCCTGGCGAATGTCTGCTTCATGAATGGGCGGCAGGTACGCCTCTCGGGCACAGCGGGCATGCTCCAAGTGGAGCCGAACCCAGTGGAGCGTGGGACACCAATCCGTGTCGTTGCCTGGCTCACTGAGCCAGCGACCGTGGAGTTGGAGCTCTTTACCGCTATGGGTCGGTCGGTGGCCTCGCTACGACAGGAAGCACTCCCAGCGGGTGAGCATGAGTTCTGGTTGCCAACGCATTCATTCGGCAGTGGGGTCTACTTCTATCGCCTGCGCGTTGGGCCCACGGTCCAGACGGGTTCCTTCGTGATGCTGCCGTAGCCTACGTGGTAGTCTGTGAAGCATCGCGCGGAAGGATTCCGTAGCGCAGATGCGTTGGGCGCTCTTCATCGTCGTGCTGGCCCTCCTCCAGGGGGTGATTGATGCGTACGTCCTCTGGCACTGGATGCGCTGGGTGCAGAAGCAGAGGGCACCATCCTGGCTCTACCGAATTGCCTGGGGGATAGCGGCCGTAATGTTCATTACAGCGATTGCCTTCTTTGCCTACCGGCGATGGGCTGGACCTACCTTGACGCCAGAAGGGGCGGTTGTCTACGCGCTGTTGACGCTGTGGTATCTGCCCAAGATGCTGCTCTTCCCCGTACTACTCTTTGGCAGCTTCGTTGGCTGGGTACGCCGTCGATGGAGCCGCTGGTGGCCACAGTCGGTAGCTTCAGCCGTTGATCCGCAGCGCCGACAAGTTCTATCGCTAGCAGGTCTGGGGATCGCAACGCTTCCCTTCTTGGCCGTTGCTGAGGGGATGGCCCGTACAACCTACCGTCCTCGGCTCTTCACTACGGAGATCCCCATCCCGGGACTTGCGCCAGAGCTGGATGGACTCCGTATCGTCCATCTCTCTGACATCCATGCCGGCTCCTTCTCGCGAGAAGACTTCTTCTGGCAGGTCGTCGAGCAGGTCCAGCAGCTTGGAGCAGAGCTCATCGTGTTTACGGGTGACTACGTCAACTTCCATCCCGACGAACTCCGGCGAGCAGAAGCCCCACTGCGCCAACTCTCGGCTCCGTTCGGGGTCTATGGCTGCCTTGGGAACCATGACCACTACATGACCGATACTGAGCACCGCCGGTTGCGGAACCGTCTGGAACGGCTGGGGATCGAGCTGCTGGTCAACGAAGGGCAGACACTCACCGTGCGGGGTGTGAAGCTACAGCTTGCTGGTACGGACAACACAGGTTCTGGGCAGCGGTTTGGTGACTTAGACCGGGCGTTAGCGGGGTTGAGCTCGGAAGCGCCGACAATTCTGCTCTTCCATGATCCCCGGTTCTGGGAGCGGGAAGTGGAGGGCAAAGCCCCTGTGGCGTTAGGCCTCTGTGGGCATACCCATGGGGGACAGGTAGGCTTACAGCTCTTGGGACAGGAGTGGAGCGTGGCTCAGTTGGTCTATCGGTATTGGGCAGGGCTCTATCAGACGGGCCAGCAGTGGCTCTACGTCAACCGGGGGCTCGGCTTCGTTGGACCCGCCGTACGGATGGGCATTCCACCGGAGATTGCCCTGTTGATACTGCGTCGGGCATGAGGGGGGAGCTGTGGCGGTTCAGTGGCGTGCGCCGTCGGCTGCTGTGGCACTCCCATCGTCCAACCTCTGCAGGGTCACCAGGGAAGGGACAGGAGGGCAGGGCCGCAGCGTTGAGACCTATTGGGAGCGTGTAGTTCGTTCGCTACTGCGGGATTCGCGGAAGGGATGAAGCAAATCGAGCAGGAGTTGCTCCAAGCAGCGCTGACGGAGCTTGAGTTCCCGAAGGTCATCCAGCAGATTGCCTCGCTCTGCCTGTCGGAGCTGGGACGAGAGAAGGTCTTAGAGCTCCGTCCAACGACAGACCTCGAGTGGTTGCAGCGGGAGCATGGGATGCTGGAGGAGATGGTAAGGCTCCTCCAGCAGGGGGTGCCGTTCCCATGGACTCCTGTGCCCGACGTACAGCGGCAGCTCCGGAAGTCAACTATCGAGAACGCGATGCTACTGCCAACGGAGCTGGTGGATATTCGGGAGTTACTGCAGCTCTCGCGCGCTGTGCGCCAGGAGCTCATCCGGCAGGCAGAGCTACCTCTGCTGCGGGCACTCGGTGAGCAGTTGTACCAGAACCGCTTGCTGGAGCGACACATCAGCGATACGGTTGATGAAACCGGCGGCGTTCGGGATACCGCTTCCCGGGAGCTGGCACGGATTCGCGCCGAGATACAGCGTGTAGCGGCGTCCTTGCGGACACGCCTGCGGCGTATCCTACGCCGCTTCGTTGAAGACGAGCTGGCGATGGACGAGTTCATCACACAGCGTGAGGGCCGTTTCGTCGTGCCCATCCGCGTGGAGCACAAGAACCACATCCCCGGCATCATCCACGGTGTTTCCCAGACGGGAGCAACCGTTTTCCTCGAACCGGCGGAAATCTTTGAACTCAACAATGAGCTGGCACTCTTGGCCGATGCGGAACGGCGAGAAATAGAGCGGATTCTCCGCGTCTTGACGGCGGAGGTTGGTTCATGCGCGGCTGAGCTTTTGCACTCCCTGGAGGTGCTAGCCCTTTTGGACAGCCTCTACGCCCGTGCCCGCTATGCCGTGCTCTACGGGGGACAGAAGCCAACGATCGCCGAAGATGGTGAGATTGTGCTGCAGCAGATTGTCCACCCCCTGTTGGCGGCAGCTCGTGGGCGTAGCGCCGTAGTCCCTTTGGACATAGAGTTCCGGAGCATCGTTCGTGGACATCTCATCTCTGGCCCAAACGCCGGTGGGAAGACGGTAGCGCTGAAGAGCGTTGGACTCAACATCTTGCTGGCGCTCAGCGGCATCTTCCCCTTAGGCTACTGTCGAACACCCGTTCTCACGGTGCTGACGGCCATTGGGGACCAGCAGTCCATCGAGCAGAACCTAAGCACGTTTAGCTGGCAGATAGTGCGGATTCGCGACATCCTCCAGTGTAGTGGCCCCCGAACGTTAGTCCTGGTTGACGAAATCTGTGCTGGCACGGATCCGACCGAGGGCGCAGCGCTGGCCTCAGCCATTATCGAAGAGCTTCTCCACCGCCGGGCTTACTTTGTGGTGACCACGCACCAATCGTCCCTCAAAGTCTTCGCGCTCCATCGTGAGGGGATTCAGAACGATTCGCTGGAGTTCGACCAAGCACGGTTGCAGCCTACGTACCGCTTCCTGCCTGGAGTCCCGGGCAACAGCTATGCTTTTGCGATTGCCGCAAACTTTGGTCTCCCGGAGGCGTTGATCCGTCAAGCCGAAGCCTTCTTAGGCAGTCGCCATCGGGAGCTGGAGGAAGGGATTGCTGCCGTACAGGCCCTTCGCCAGCAGTGGCAGCAGTTGGAGCGGGAGGCGCGGGAGCGAGCAGAGCAGGCTCAGCAGCTCCTCCAGCGCTACGAAGAGCAGCTCCGCTATCTCCAGCAGCGCCGAACAGAGCTCCTCAGCCAGACCCGGCAAGAGGTACGCCAGCTCTTCCAGCAAGCTCAGAGCCTCATTGAGCAGACGATCCGTGAGATTCGGGAGCAGCAGCGCCCCTTGAACGAAATCCGGCAGGAGTTCCTCCAGAAGCGAGAGGCCATCCTTCGAGCTCTGAGTGTTCCAGAAGAGGAGCCTTCAGGGGCGGCTTCGGAGGTAGCGGCTTCACTTGCTCCTGGGATGTGGGTGCGAATGGAGGGGATGCAGACACCAGGGTGCATCTTGGAACTTGATGAGCACCGTCGGATGGCGGTTGTGGAGTTCGATGGCCTGAAGCTGCACGTTAGTGTTGAAAAGCTCCAGCCAGCAAAGCCTCCGCGCGAAGGAACGGCCCGTCCGACGAACGATGTCCCACTCGTCATTGCCCCTACCAGCGTCGATGTCCGCGGGATGCGGGTGATTGAGGCGATTTCAACCGTTGACCGCTTTCTGGCCAAGGCGCTCCAAGGCAATGCTCTCCAGGTACGAATCATCCACGGCAAGGGTACAGGAGCTCTCCGCCAAGCGCTCCACCAGTTTCTGGCAACCCACCCGGCCGTGGCAGAATATCGCTTAGCCGACGCCGCCGAGGGAAGAGCGGGGGTGACGATCGTGACGCTGCGCTGACACTGATGTTGCCATTGCGTGTTGTCTTCCTGTGGCACTACCACCAGCCGGACTACCGCTGGCAGGGGCGAGCACTGCTGCCATGGGTACGGCTGCGGGCGGTGAAGGACTACCTGCCACTGTTCCGCTTCTTCGCTGAACTTGCGGATTTCCGCTGTGTCTTCAACGTCGTGCCTTCCCTGCTGCAGCAACTGGTGGACTACGCCGTTGGGCATCCCGTGGACACGATGGAAGAACAGAGCCTCCGGGGGGATGTGGGTGGACCTGAGCAACAGCGCCAGCCGTACTGGACAATGGTTGAACTGCCACGTCTGCTCCTTCGGCGCTTTCCAGAGCTGGAAGCCGTGTGGCAGCGCTGGCGGGCAGGCGAGCTGCTTGAGGAGCAGGAGTGGCGCGATCTCCAGATGTGGCTTCAGTTGGTGTGGATGGCTCCGCACCGCTCTGCTATGCCCGCCGTGGACGAATGGTTTCGGCGGGCCCGAGGCTTTCGTGGAGATGATCTCCGCATGCTCATCCGTCTGCAGCGGGCACTGGCGGGAGAAGCATTGTCAGCCTTGCGTCGAGCAATCGAGGACGGCGGTATTGAACTGAGCTGCTCGCCGTTCTACCATCCGGTGCTGCCTCTGGTGTGCAATACTGACGCTGCTAGGGAGAGCGATCCCGATTTGCCTCTTCCGCATCCTCCTTTCCGCTTTCCGGCTGACGCGTGGATGCACTGCGTCCGGGCACGGCAGCTCTGTTGGACGCTGCTCGGCAGGGTCCCTGAGGGAATGTGGCCTCCAGAGGGCGCACTCAGCGCAGAGGCACTCCAGTGGATAGTGGCCTCCGGGGTTCGGTGGACGGCCACGGACGAGGCGCAGCTCTTCTGTTCGCTGCCTTCTGCGCCGACGCTGCAGAAGTACCTGCCGCATCGCATACTGACCCCAGCAGGGCCACTCGTTGTATTCTTCCGCGATCGTGAGCTCTCGGATGCAATTAGCTTCCGGTACTGGGAGTGGGTACCCGAGAGGGCTGTTGAAGACCTCTTCCAACACCTTTGGGACATTCGCAGCGAGTTGCTGCGGACGTACGGAGAAGGCATCCTGGGGGTTGCAAGCGTCGTGATCGCTGTGGACGGAGAGAACTGCTGGGATAGCTACCCAGACGATGGGGTGTCCTTCTTGCGGGCTCTTGCCGAGCGGTTCAGAACGGAGCCGTGGGCGACAACAGCGACTTGCCGGGATGTCCTGATGGAGTCCGAGGAGGGAGAATTGCCGCAGCTACCGTGGTTCCACACTGGTTCCTGGGTAGAGGGGTCTCTACGCATCTGGATAGGGACAGAGCAGCACAATGAGGCTTGGGAGCTGCTACGCACCGCACGTGAGGAGCTGGAAGCAGCTCGCCATCGTCTGCCACCAGAGGCGTGGCAGAGGGCATACGAGCACCTCCTTGTCGCTGAAGGCTCCGATTGGTTCTGGTGGCTCAGTCCGGAACATCCAACTCCGGCCGCTCCGGTATTTCGCGAGCTCTTCCGGCGGCACGTTGCAGCAGCCTTGGACTATACACGTGGCTTGTGAAGGGAGCTACCATTGTGTCGCTGCCAGTTTGTAATTTTGTGCCCCGGATGATCGCGGGGTGGAGCAATGGGTAGCTCGCCAGGCTCATAACCTGGAGGTTGCAGGTTCAAGTCCTGCCCCCGCTACAATGACGAGGAGGTTGGGCTGCGAAGCCCACCTCCTCTTTTTGTTGAACTGGGAGCTGCAGCAGTGTGGGAGTTTCTCAGGACGGCTGCGGCGATAGCGCTCTCGCTGTTCTTGGCGTATGGTGTCCTCCGCCTGGTAGGCTGGGTACTGGGCTTCGTCGTAGAGTTCACCCTGAATCTTGCCTTCCTCGTCCTCCTTGGAATCGTTGCATTGCCTATCTACTTGGTGCTTCGCAAGAAGGTGTTCTGAGGCTACGATGTGGTGGTGTGCTGTAGTTCTCCTCGCCGTAGTGGTAGGGAGTGGGACGGCACAGCAGCGCGCTGATTCGTTGACTGTGGAGGTAGCGCGGTGGTTTGCCCGTGACCTCATGGAGCTGAATGCCATTCCATTCATGCAGCCACTTGTGACGACAGTGAATGCCATCTCTAACTCGCGCTTCTTCCGACATGCGCCGCTTCCATCCAGCAAGCAGGGCTTCTACTGGCGCTTCGGTTTCCACTCCATGGTGGGACTGGTTCGCGAAAGCCAGCGTACCTACGTTCCACGGGCACCAACCGACAGCGTGCTACGGCTGGAGCCCTATGCCCAGCTACGATTTGTCAACAACCAGCCCGTGCTGGTGATCGTGGATACGGCTGGGCTCATCGCTAGCATCCTGCGGTATCTCTTCTACGAGGGCATTCGGGAGGATAGCATCAGACTCCCAGAGCGGGCAGCGACAGTCTTCGGGTACCTGCCGGCGGGGATTGTGATTCCCCGGGATTACCTCATCCGGCGAATTCAGCGTGATCCGCTGTATCAGATGCTTTCTCCAGCGGCGCGAGCAACGTTGGATTCAGCGTTGGCACGTGTCCCTGCTGTCCGGTTTGAGCTTCCGCCCGGCCAGGATATGCGCACTATCTTTGCTGCTGTGCCGCAAGTCGAGCTCGGCGCTCTGTGGGGGACAGAGCTGTTACTCCGTTTCATCCCGCCTGTGCAGTGGGACCGTAACGTCGGGCACTTTGCCTTCTGGGGGATTGGGGTGACGCACTCGCTGTCCCAGTACTGGGAGGCCGCTGGAGTGCCAGTGCAAGTGGCAGTTCAGGTCGTGTACCAGGGTACGGCACTGCGGAATACCATCGGGGAGACAGGGGCCCGCCTCCGTGCTTGGGCAGCCATATGGAGCGCGAACGTGCAGGCTATATATGCCCTTTCCCGGGTGGGAACGCTGCTCTACCTTGGTGCTGCCTGGGAGCAGATACGGATTGAGTCGGAGTACACCTTCGTATTGCCTATAGAGGTGCAGCTCCGGCTGGGATTACTGCCGGAGGATAAGCGCCCTACGCCTGAACAGCCCGGTGATACGAAGCCCCAAGTAGTGCGTCCTCTGCTGACGGATACCAACTGGAAACTGACTCTCGGCGTTGCGCAGCCTATAGGACCGGTCACCGTGGCGGTAGATGGCAGTCTCAGCAAGTTCCCGCTACTCAGCTTCGGGGTCGTGTACCAATGGTGACAGGAGGCTGCAGGGCTAAGTGCAAGGATCATTTCGGTGGCTACCACGTATTTTTGTGGAGAGCATTTACAGAAGCCGGCCTATGGCACGGCAGGTTGCTGTCCCGATATGTGAGTGCTGCCCCCTGCGGGCCCACAATGCTCTCCGGACGCTTGAGCAAGGTGAGGTTGCTGCACTGGACGAGGTCAAGGGGTGTTACTTCTACCGGCGTGGTGAGATTATCTTTCGCGAGGGGAGCTATCCGGCTGGAATCTACTGCGTCCACCAAGGTGCTGTGAAGCTCTACCGGAGCGACGCACTTGGGAACCTGGTCATTGTACGCCTTGCCAAGCAAGGGGACCTCTTAGGCTACCGTGCTCTGCTCAGTAACGAGCATTACACAGCTACGGCCGAAGCACTGGAGGACTGTGTCCTCTGCTTCATCCCACGGCCAACCTTCTTCGAGCTACTTCGCCGCAATGCAGACCTGATGGCCGCCATAACGGAGCTGTTAGCACGTGACCTACGCACGGCTGAAAGCCGGCTGGCCTCGTTGGCCCAGAAGACAGTACCGCAGCGTCTGGCCGAAATCCTCCTCTACCTTCGGGAGCTCTTCGGCGAAGACGAGTCTGGGGCGCTCAAGACCACTATGACGCGCCGTGAGTTGGCAGAATTGGTCGGTACCGCCCCCGAGACGGTCATCCGTTTGCTGAGCGACTTCCAGCGGAAGAAGCTGGTATCGGTTGATCATCGCCACATTCGGGTACTGGACCCAGCAGGCTTGGCACACGTGGCAGAGCTCTACGACTGACGGCCTACCGTGGTGGGCCATAGAGGGGATTGTGGAGGAGCGAGGAATCCGTGAGGCTGTGCAGAAACGCCGCGAGAGCCTCTACTTCTTCCGCTGAGAGTCCCAGGGGACGAATACGTGGGTCCTTGGAGGCAACAGGGTAGCCGCCACGGTTGTAGCGCTGTAGGACCTCGTGGAGAGTGCCGAGAGAGCCATCGTGCAGGTACGGAGCAGTGGCTGCGACGTTGCGGAGGCTGGGGGTGCGGAAGCGAGCGTAGTCAGCCGGTCGACCTGTGACGGCAGCGCGGCCCGCGTCCCAGTAGTGGGCCAGCAGCCCATTGCAGTGAAAGCGGTGGTCAGTAAAGAGGGGTGGGGGATGGCACTCAGCACAACCCACGCGGAAGAAGAGCTGCATGCCCTGACGTTGCTGAGGACTCAGCGCGGAAGAGTCCCCAGCGCGGAAGCGGTCATAGGGCGAACTTCCACTCAAAAGCGCTCGGACGAAAGCTGCTAATGCTTTTGCCGTTAGCATTGCTGAAGGTACGGCCCCGAAGGCACGGCGGAAGGCTTCTCTGTAGCTTGGGTGCTGCTGTAGCCGATTCGATAGCGCGGTGGTGTCTGTCCAGCCAAACCCGAGGGGTGAGGTGAGGACCGCAAGGATTTCCTGCTCCAAGCTGTTGGATGCCCCGTCCCGTAAGAGCGTGGGGACGTAAGCAGCGTTTGCCAGCGAGGGGGTGTTCCGCCAGTGCTTACGGCTGTGGGTGCCGGAGCTAAGGGGTCTGGAGTCAGCAAAGGCATACTGTTGTCGATGGCATGAGGCACAGGCCACAGTCCCGGTCGGCGATAGGGCTGAGTCGTAGAAGAGAAGGCGTCCGAGGGCGATCCGTTCGGGTGTTAGCGGGTTGTCTGGTGGTAGCGGGATGGGAGGGAAGCCTGCGGGAGGGCGAACTTCTGGGAATTCCGGGGCTTCTGTGGAAGGTGAGGAGGGATACGAGCAGTGGAGTCCGAGGACCGCAGCAAGCAGGACGGAGCCACTACAGAGTGCTACCCTCATCGTTCATGCTGAGGATTCGGTGTACCTTTGTCCAGAATTCCCGGGCTTCACGCCCCTGCAGGCCGGATTCCTCCAGAAGCTGTTCCGTGAGAGGTTCTCCGCGGAGTAGGCGGGCTAACGCCTGCTGCTCGAGTCGGGAGAAGGTGAGGGCGTTGAGGACGTAGTCCTCGAAAGCCTCCCAACAGAGGGGGACGACGACCTTGACGATCTCGGCAATTGCCTGTGCGTAGACGCGGAGCTCGTACTGGGCATGGTCATCCAACCGCAGGCGCAGGAAGTGGAAGAGGTTGTGCAGGTCAATCTTCCAGTACCACTCCGTGTACACTGACAGGGGTAGTGTGATTCGGGCAAGTTCTCGGGCGAGATTCTGCTGCAGTAGGAACTGGTACTCGGCATATAGCTGGTCCTGTGTTTGCCGAATCCGTTCCTGCAGTGCTTGGGCAATCTCTGGGGGAAGGGGTTCTTCGGCACGGCCTTGCTTGTTGAGAGGATGTTGTGGACGGAGCTGGGAGAGCTCTGGCACGTAGAACTCCTCCCGCATGACGGAGTAGCGGCCACTGTACTCGTTGACGTTCGCAGTCCGGTGCCGAATCCACTGCCGTGCTACGAAGATGGGGAGCTTAACGTGGAACTTGAACTCCACCATCTCAAACGGGGAGGTGTGGCGGTGACGCATGAGGTAGCGAATGAGCTTGCGGTCATCGCTGACGGTACGCGTTCCTTCACCGTACGAGACGCGAGCAGCCTGGACTACAGCGGCATCATCTCCCATGACATCCACGAGTCGCACGAAGCCCTTGTCGAGGCAGCGGAATTCTTTGCCCAAGAGGGCAGCAACCTCAGGTCGCATGGTCTGAGCTTACTGTTAGCGGCGAAATTAGCAAAGCCGCCGAAGGCAATGGAGTCGCGAGTGGCGCGGATGGACTAATTTCGCGCTGGGACCGAGTCCCGCGCGGCTGCTACAGGCTCAACCCCGCCAGGTCCGGAAGGAAGCAACGGTAGGCCTGGAGGCGGCGCGACGCGGTCGGCTTGGTCCCCTTGTTCTTTTCTTGGGGTGCCAGAGCCTTGACGGTTTGTGCTGGTTGTGCTAAATTTGTGATGGCTTCTTCAATGCCTGCAGGAGCTGCAGCACTCCTGTAGGTATGCAGCGGATGAGGGAGTGGCGAGAATACAGCTCGCGTCTGCGAGGGGTGGAGGGCGCATCCCGTTCGAGGGTGGCCCTGGCTGGGCGGAAGGCCCGGAAGAGGGCAGTACTACCTTACGCAGGGGCAGCGGCGGGGCTGACAGCAGTAGCTATTGTCGTAGCCGTTGCCTGGTGGCAGCGGCAGCCCATCCAGCGGGTTTCCTTCGAGGGTGTTCACTACCTAGACACAGCGGAGCTACAGGCGCTGCTACCAACGGCACAGCATCTCCACGGGCAGGTAGACTTGGAACGGTGGCGTGCAGCGCTCCACCAACACCCGTTGATCGCTTCCGCTGATGTTTACTGGCGTGCTCCCGGGGTAGTCCATGTGACTGTCCAGGAGCGGAACATCGTAGCTGCACTTCAGGGGACCAACAGCGTTCAGCTGCTGGATGCAACAGGAGCAGTGTTACCTGCGCTGTCCCGGCGGCTTCTGACTGAGGTTCCGAAGGCTGAGCTCCCTTCAGAGGAGTCAGCAGCAAAGGATGCTGTCCTACACCTCCTCCGTCACGTTCCGCGTGACTCCGTTGCCGCTATCCGTTGGGATGGGTTCTGCGGCTGGAGTATCCGGCTGCGCAACGGGACCGTCCTCTGCATCGGCGACACTGAGCAGGTACTCGGCAAATGGCGCCAGTGGTTGCACTTTCGACGGTTCGCTGCCTCTGATCCGCCGCTGTGGGTGGACCTGCGCTGGCGTGGGGTTGTTGTCGTACGGCCGCTAGTCCAACAGGAGACAGCATTGCAATGAGGCGCGAGATGAACCGCCAACAGCAGACGCAGGATATCGTTGTCGGCTTGGATATCGGCACCACAAAGGTCTGCGCCTTGGTTGCCCAGCGCCAGCCAGAGAGCAAGGAGCTACAGGTGCTTGGAATCGGTACTGCTCCCAGCGAAGGTCTGAACCGCGGTGTGGTCGTCAACATCGAGAAGACCATCCACTCGATTACGCGGGCGGTAGAACAGGCCGAGCAGCGCTCGGGTATTCGAATTGAGCGCGTCACCGTTGGGATTGCCGGAGACCATGTGCGGGCTCAGCAGACGCACAGCGTCGTTGCCATCTCCAATCCCCATCGGGTCATCACAGCCGATGACGTTGCCCGGCTCTTGGAGGAGGCCCGGAGTGTTGCATTGCCACCGGATCGGGTGATTCTCCACCTCATCCCCCAAGAGTACATCGTGGACGGCCAGGACGGCATCTCCGATCCGGTTGGAATGAGCGGAGTCCGTATGGAAGCGCGAGTCTGCGTCGTTACGGCATTGTCCACAGCGCTCCAGAACCTCTTCCGGTGTGTTGAGCGTGCTGGGCTCCACGTGGAGCACGTCGTGCTCCAGCCCCTTGCCAGCAGTTATGCTGTCTTAGAGCCTGAGGAGCGCGAGGTTGGAGTGGCGCTTGTGGACATTGGTGGAGGCACGACCGACATCGCCATTTTCGAGGAGGGGGTGCTGCGGTATACCGCAATGTTTGGGATTGCCGGGCGGCAGATTACCGATGACATCCGACGTGGCCTCGGGATTATTTCGGCGCAGGCCGAGGAGATCAAGCAGCGCTACGGTCACGCTCTGTCGGAGAGCATCCTCCACGACGAGCTCTTCCCTATCCCCGGCATCGGGGGACGGAAGCCGATGGAGATTAGCAAGAGCCTCCTCTGCCAGATCATCCAGCCGCGCGTGGAGGAGATCCTGGAGTTCGTGCTCGGAGAGATACATCGTGCCGGGTATCTTAACCGGCTGCCGGCTGGGGTGGTACTGACGGGCGGGACAGCTCTCCTGCGAGGCATCGACGAGTTAGCGCAACGGGTCCTCCAGATGCCGGTCAAGATTGGCTTCCCGACGGCCTGTGGCGGCCTAGCCTCGGAGGTGGCTCATCCAATGTACTCAACCGCCGTTGGGCTGGTCTTGTTTGCTTTAGAGCAGCGAAACCAGCCACAGCCCCGGAAGCGCTCGCTCCTCCAGCGTCTGAAAGCACTCTTCACGGAGTGGTAGCAGTATGTCCAACCTACAAACCGAGGGCGCCATGATCGCTTTGGAGCCAACGATACGGCACGGTGCCTGCCTTCGAGTGATCGGTGTTGGGGGCGCCGGCGGGAACGCCATCAATACGATGATTGAGCGTGGCCTTCGGAGCGTTGATTTCATCGCGGCGAATACGGATGTCCAAGCGTTGGCACTCAATCGGGCGCCAGTCAAAATCCAGCTAGGCAAGGAGTTGACGCGGGGCCTGGGATCGGGCTCCGATCCTGCTGTAGGGCAGCAGGCAACTGAGGAAAGTGCTGACGAGCTTCGTGATGCCTTGGGCGGCAGCGATATGGTCTTCATCACAGCCGGTATGGGAGGTGGTACAGGGACGGGAGGAGCGCCAGTTGTGGCTCGTATCGCGCGGGAGCTGGGTGCGTTAGTGGTGGCCATCGTGACAAAGCCCTTCGAGTGGGAAGCACGGCATCGGATGCGAGTTGCAGAAGCCGGGATCGCTGAGCTGCGGAAGCACGTAGATGCTCTCATCGTCGTGCCCAACCAGCGTCTCCTCGGCATCATTGACCGGCATACCAGCGTCCGGGAAGCCTTCCAGCGGGTTGATGAAGTGCTCTACAATGCAACCCGTGGAATTGCGGATATCGTCACGGGATGCGGGTACATCAATGTCGATTTCGCTGATGTGCGCACGATCATGAAGGGTATGGGGGACGCCCTCATGGGGATGGGATGGGGACGCGGTGAACACCGGGCTATTGAGGCAGTTCAGGCCGCACTCAATTCACCGCTCCTGGAGGGAATCTCCATTGCAGGGGCGCGTGGAGTGCTCGTCAACATTACTGGTGGTCCAGACCTGAGCATGTACGAAGTCGCGGAGGCTATGCGGCTCATTGAAGAAGCTGCCGGCAGCGAAGCTAACATCATCCACGGCATCGTCATGAAGGATGAGCCCTGCGAGGAGATTAGCATCACCTTAGTGGCGACGGGCTTTACGACATCTGCTACATCGGCCTCTGAGCTGCGCACCCAGGAAGCACTTCCCGTGGTGCAAGAGGCTGCTGCTGTCGCTGCTAGCGGAGGCTATCCTCGTCAGACCATCCCTACTTCCAGCCCCATTGGCGCGCAGGAGCTTCAGATGTACGACGAGCCTGCCTTCCTACGGCGCGGTAACGTACGGGCCGTCTCGGCCAGTAGCAGTATGTTAGAGCAGCCTGCGTTCTTGCGGAAGCTCGTTGACTGAGCAGGGACTAGCGTGCTGACTCAGTGTCTGGAGGATTGGCTTGAGAGCGCTCGGCTGCCTGGGCCAGGAGATACGCCTTGATAAGCTCGTCCAGCTCCCCGTCGAGAACGGCATAGGCATCGCTGGTCTTGAAGTCTGTCCGGTGGTCTGCCACCATCAGGTATGGGTGGAGGACGTAGGAACGGATTTGGCTTCCCCACTCAATCTTCCGCTTCGTCTTCTCCAGCGCTGCCCGTGCAGCAGCCTGCTCTTCCAACTTCTTCTGGTACAGCTTCGCCCGCAGAATCTTCAGCGCTCGTTCGCGGTTCTGGTGTTGGGAACGTTCCTGCTGGCAGGTGACGACAATACCCGTGGGGATGTGGCGGATGCGGACGGCTGTCTCTACTTTGTTGACGTTCTGTCCACCGTGCCCGCTAGCACGGAAGGTCTCAATCTCCAGCTCCTCCGGGCGAATGACGATGGTGTCGTCGGTCTCCACCACTGGATAGACAAAGACGGAGGCAAAGGAAGTGTGCCGACGTGCATTGGCATCGAAGGGTGAGATACGTACGAGCCGATGGACGCCACTTTCGGCCTTCAGGTAGCCGTAGGCGTAGGGTCCACGGATCTCCAGAGTGGCTGACTTAATCCCCGCCTCCTCTCCTTCCAGCAGGTCCACCAGCTCTACCGTATAGCCGTGGCGTTCTGCCCAGCGGGTGTACATCCGTAACAGCATCTCGGCCCAGTCTTGGGCTTCCGTCCCGCCAGCTCCGGCGTGGATCGTCAGTAGAGCGTCGCGGGAGTCATCGGGATCCGAGAGGAGGTAGCGGAGCTCCAATGCTTCGACGGCTTGTCCCAGCTCGCCGAGCTCCTGCTCCAACTCCGCGCTGAGGCTCAAGTCCTGCGCTTCTTCGGCCAGCTCAATGAGCGCTGCAACGTCGCTGAGGAGGCGTTGGACGCGTTCCCACTGCTGTCGCTCGTCGCGGAGGACTCGGAGTTGGCGTTGGAGCTCCTGCAGACGGCGGGGATTCTCCCACACCTCGGGTGAATGGAGTTCAGCTTCGTAAGCGGCTTCACGGTCTGCCAACGCTGCCGGGTCAAAGATAGCCTCGTAGTGCCTCTACGCGCTCGGACAGCTCCTGGAGGCGCTGCTTGAAGGGCTCGAACATCGCTGCGCAGCTTTTCTGTGGCACCATGTGCGAAATTACACGCCCATAGCGGCTTTTCGGACATGCCACCAATAACGAGTAGCCGTCTGCGTTTCTACCGCTGTGGTGAGAATGCGAGGGGAATTCGGCATGCATCCTGAGCTTCAAGAGGGCTTCCAGCAGCAGATGCAGTTGGAGTTCACCTCGGCCTATACTTACCTCGCAATGGCCGGGTACTGTGCCTCACAGGGACTCCAAGGAATGGCGCATTGGCTCCGGCTGCAGTGGGAGGAGGAGCTTAAGCACGCGCTCAAAATCTTTGACTTCCTGCTGGAGCGCGGAGTTGCTCCACGTCTAATGGCCTTAGAGCAACCCCCAGCCGAGTGGGAGTCCCCTCGAAAGCTGTTTGAGCACGCTCTTGCCCATGAGCAGAGGGTGAGCAGGAGCATCCACGAGCTGTATCGGAAGGCTGTCGAGCTCCAGGACTATTCGGCGCAGGTCTTCTTGCAGTGGTTCGTGGAAGAGCAGGTGGAGGAGGAAAACCAGGCTCGGCAGGTGCTGGAGGAGCTCCGACTGGCAGGAGATACCGGCCTGGGGCTCTACCTCGTGGACCGGCGGCTGGATGAACGGGAGTCAGAAGACTGAGCTGCGTCACGGCGGTGAGCTAGAGAGGCGTGCTATTTTGGTGTGGTCAGCATGTGAGGTCCGCTGCTGCAATGATCTTCCCGCCGGGACATCTCTTAGGACAGATTCAGCGCCTGCAGCAGGAAGCTGCCCGCTTGAGGGCAGAAGTGGCGCGTAAGACGGTTACGATTGATGTCGGAGCAGGGGCGGTGCGTGTCACCGTTGGGGGAGACATGCGCGTCCGCCATATCGTCATTGCACCTAATGCGCTGGAAGACCCCCAGACGCTGGAACACCTCCTCGTTACCGGCATCAACAAGGCCCTAGAAGCAGCGCAGGAGATGGTGCAGCAGACGCTGAAGCCGCTGGAACATCTGTTTCCAGCGGGCGTAGACCACCTGGCACGGCTGTAGGTGATGCAGTATCCGTCAGCGGCGGTCCAGAGGGTCGTAGAGCTCTTCACCAGTCTCCCTGGCATCGGGCGCCGTACGGCCCTACGGCTGACGTTCTTCCTCCTTCGGCAACCGCCGGAGTTCGTGGAGAGCTTCGCTGAGGCTCTTCGGAACCTAAAGCAGCAGGTCCGCTACTGCTCGCAGTGCTTCACGTTCACCGAGACGGATCCCTGCCCAATCTGCGCCTCGCCACAGCGTGACCGCTCACTCCTCTGCGTTGTGGAAGAGCCAATGGATGTACTGGCCATCGAGCGCACGGGGGAGTACCGCGGGCTGTACCATGTGCTCCACGGAGTGCTCAATCCGCTCAACGGAGTAGGGCCGGAGGAGCTGAAGGTTCGGGAACTTGTGGCGCGCATCTCTTCCGGGGTGGCCGAGGTCATCTTGGCGCTCAGTCCGACGGTGGAAGGGGATGTGACGGCGCAGTACTTGGCGCGGCTGCTAAAGCCGCTGGGCGTGCGCGTCACGCGGATTGCGCAGGGGGTGCCGATGGGGAGTGCGCTGGAGTTCATGGACGAGGCTACCCTGTCGCGTGCCCTCAGTGGGCGTCATCCCGTGGAGTGAGGCTCCTGCGGAACGGGTCCGCAGCGTTGTCCTGGAGGAGAAAGCGCAGATTTGCCCCACGGGCTTCGCGCTCAACAATAATTTTACGGCGTCGTGAGGTGTTCCACCAAACTCGTGGAGGGTCCAATGAGGTATGCGGCAGGGCTTGGAGTAGCTGTCTTGGTGCTCTGCGCTGAGGCAGTAGGGCAGCGCTTAGTGTGGCTGGGGACAGGCAACCAGCCGTACAGCGTTGCTTTGGATGTCTCAGCTGATGGCTCGGTGGTCGTCGGATTCCTGACGGATGGCACTGAACTTACAAGGGCATTTCGCTGGACTGCGGCAACGGGCATTCAGGAGCTGGGGACTTTCGGGGGACGGGGTAGCGTCGCCCGCGCGGTTTCGGCAAACGGCCTGGTCATCGTCGGCGAGGCCGACAGCGCTAATGGTGCCATCCGGGCCTTTCGTTGGACAGCACAGACGGGGATGGTAGACTTGGGGACGCTCGGTGTAAGCCCCAGTGTGGCGTACGATGTTTCTGACGACGGCTCGGTTGTCGTGGGTGTATCAACGGGGGGGACCTCCGTCCCAATGCAGCGGGCCTTTCGGTGGCGGGCTGGGGAGATGCGAAGTATCTCAGGCGATAGGGTAGGCGAAGCCCGGGGGGTTTCTGGGAATGGAGCTGTCGTTGCAGGCCATATGCTCGACCCGACCAGTTTCTCCATCACCGCCTTCCGATGGACAGAGGCGGGTATGCAAACGCTCGGCTCACTGCCGGGGTATGGGATGAGTCGGGCGAACGGTATCTCGCAGGACGGTTCGGTCATCGTTGGAGAGGCCATGGATGCAACGGGATCACGCTGGCGTGCCTTTCGTTGGCGGAATGGGACTATGCAAGATTTGGGCAGCCTTGGGGGTGGGAATAGTCGTGCCCTCGATGTCTCGGGTGATGGCAGCGTCGTTGTGGGAGCGGTGGAAGTGACATCAGATGAATCCCGCGCCTTCCGCTGGACGCAAGGGACGGGGATACAGGACCTGAACGTCCTCTATGCCGGTCTGTTGCAGGATGGCTCCAGGTTGATATCGGCTGAGGGGATCTCCCCGAATGGTCGCTTCATCGTCGGTGCTGGCTACAACGCCAGGGCTAGGCGGTTAGAGGCCTACCTGCTGGATACAGGAGGCGGTACCTCCGTTGAGGATAGCCCTACGGTATCGCTCCTGCTGCGGGTGGAACCACAACCCGTGGAGGGGCAGGGGTGGGTGCGTGTCCAGCACGAGGGGACCTTGGAGCGAGTAGAAGTCGTGGACGCGCTGGGGCGTTGTGTTGCTGTGGTAGGACGTGACGTCCCAGCCTTCGGCACAGCGTCGCTGCTGCTGCCGGCGTTACCTGCGGGGGTGTACATGGTCGTCGCCCGTGCCGGGGAGATGGTGGCCGCTGAACGGTTCGTAGTCGTGCGGTGAGGGCTGCAGAAGGCTACGAGGACCCGCTGCAAAGGGCAGGCATCCTTCGGTGGCTATGGGGTCCTGCTGAGACCGTAGGGGCAAGGCCCCAAAAGGAATGCGTGCGTGTTGCTACCGCACTTCGACCTCTTGTTCCTCCGACAGCGGGGACTGCCCATTCACCGTCATGACGCGGACGGCATACCGGTAGCGTCCGCGCCCGACCAATTCGGCGTCCACGAAGCGCTGCGCCGGAGGCTCGATGGTACGGTACATCTGCAGCGGGTTGTCGTCAACGGCGCGGTAGAGGACGTACCAGTAGCGCTCAGTGGGACGTAGGGTGTAGCTCCATTCTACGACAACAACCCCTCGGACGCTATCGTACACTGTGCGGACGCTTTCCACAGGCGGCCGCTCCACAATGCCGTAGGGGCGTGCCTGGACCGGCAGTGCCCGTTCCGAGCGGAGTCCGGAGCGGTCTACCGCCTCTAGGGTGTAGTCGTACATGACCCGTTCAACGACGGCGGTGTCGGTAAACTGCTGTGCCGTGGCAGGGAGCTCGACACGGACGGTCCAGCCTGTGTCGCCTCGGACACGGCGGTAGAGGACGTGCTTGACAACGTCCGTGCTGGTAGAGGGATTCCACGTCAGGACGACGCGGTCTGGGAAGACACGCACATCCGTGAAGATGGGTGCTACTGGTGGGACGACGTCTGGCCGCTTCAGCGCAATGATGGGCGATGGGTCGGAGTGGAAGTACCGGTTGTCCACCGCCACAACGCGGTAGTACACGTACTCCGTCAGCGTGTTGATGGCGACCGTGTCGTAGAAGACGGTGTCGGTCCAGACGAGGTTCGTGCGCTGCGTGAACTCGTGCGTGGTGTCGTTAGCCCAGAGGACGCGGTACCCCAGGAGGTCACGCTCTGTGCCCAGGTTCCACTCCAGCCGGACGACGCCGTTGGTGTCAATCGTGCCGCGAACGCCCGTGGGAGGCGCTGGCGGGATGGTGTCGTAGATGTCCACGTAGATGGGTAGGTAGTCGCTGGAGTTGTTGGCCGTGTCAATGGCGATGACGGTGTAGTGCGGGAAGTCGGGGTCTGCAAGGGTGTCCAGGAAACTGCGCTGCGTGCGCGGCAGAGGCTCGTCGTGGAGTAGGCGCCAGTTTTGGTCTGGCTTGTCGCTCTTGAGCACGAAGAAGCCCTTGAGGTCGGGGGTCTCCTTGATCTCCCACTCCAGGCGCACCATCGTCATGCCGTAGAGGATGGGCTTCTTCAGCACGGGCATTGGGGGCGGCGTGCGGTCGCGCAGACTGGCACGGACAGTGGCAGGCTCACCCTCTTCGCCGAAGGGGTTGATGCCGCGGACTTCGTAGGTGTACTCCACGCCCCAGCGGGCTGTCGTGTCGTTGAACCAAGGCTCGATGCGTTGGACCCATCCGCGGGGAGTGGCCGGCACGATGGGCATGGTGTTGAGCTTCGTGCGGCGACCGCCCGGTTCGGTGCGGTACACGTTGAAGCCCGTGTAGCCCCCTTCGGGGAAGTTCTTCCAGCGGAGCGTGATCTCGCGGTCTTGGCCCTCGGCGGTCAGCTCCAGCACAGGCGGCCAGGGTCGGTACGGAGTGACGTGGACCACTACGTAGGCGGTGTCCAGCAGGAACACGGAGTCCAACTCCGCCGGGAAGACGCGGTACGCCCACACCTGCCCCTGACGGACGGCACGGTCCACCCACCGGAGTCCCAAGCCATTGGCTGTGTGCGCATCGCAGTCGGCGGCGAAGAGGGCAAACCCGAAGCGGTTCTCCAGCTCGCTGGCCGCGTCAATGAAGTTCTGCACCGTGTTCGGGTTCGGGATGGAGAGCGCCCCGTAGAGGCACTGCACCGCGATGGCAGCGAACTGTTGCTCGGGCCGGCTGCGGCGTCTCCACTCCTCCAGCGTCCAGGGCTTCAAAGGCTCCGGGGTGAGCCGTTCGTAGCGGAGCGGACCGCTCTCGGTAGTGTCCACAAGTGCCCGCTCCACGATGTACCCGATGCGGTTGTACGCGCGCCATGCCGGGGCGTTAGAGGGTGCCCAGCGCAGCACGACCGAATCCCCGTACGACTGCGCCAGAAGATGCAGCTTCGGCGCAAAGAGCTCGCGGTACGCCTGGAGGTTTGCTGTGTCCGGCGGCGCTGTCTCCGCTGGCGTCCTGGCCGTCCTCTGCTGGGCAATGCTTGGGGCTGCTACGGTCAGCAACCACACAAGCCAGAGCAGTATGCCCTTCATGGCCGTTCCCTCCTCGCTCAGTACGGAATGCGGAGCGGATGGCTAACGACACGGTTGGGATCCACGCATGCTGAGTACGTGAAGTGCATGAGGTAGTCGCCGGCACGGAATGGGAAGACGAACTGCTGTGCGGCAATGCTCCGCAGACGGTTGCATTGCGCTCTGTTGAGGACGGGACCGAACCCTAAGCTGTTTCGGCTGCAAATGCCCTCTGCCGACAGCAGTCTGGAGGCCTCGCGGGTGAGCCGCCCGAGGTCAAAGAGTACGTAAGTCGGCTGCGCATAGAGGAAGCTCGTCGTTGCAGCCGATGGGGTCCGGAGGTCAATTCTGATACCGCCATCGTCGCGCCAAATGCGCAGCATTCCTGCTATGTCCCGGAGAGCAAGCAGGCGGGTGTACGTCGGATCGCCAGACGCTGCTCCAATCTCTATGTCGCTGAGCGGCTGGTGACTGGTCGTAGCAGAGACCATGTAGTTTTGCCGTGCTACCGCACGGTTCCAGTCCCAGTTGGGGTAGTCTACGCTTGGACTGCGCCCCGGGAGCCCGGACACCCACCTCAGCTCATCGTACACGCTCGGATTGACGAAGAGTCGGTGCCAGAGTCCACTCCGGTCGGTGCCGGAGACCTCGATGAGCGGCGGGATGAGGTACTCCCGTGCCGTCCTGCCGTCCGGTGCTGCAGTGATGGTCTGCTTCTGGAGATCGTAGGGGTCAAACCCCTCGGGAGAAGAGACATGGCAGGCCAGAGCGACGATGGGAACGAAGACTGCAACTACGCTGACCGAGTCCACCCGCTCGACCCTGAGTTCGCGCAGCTTCTCCTGCAAGCGATTGTACTGGCTCGTTCGGAAGAAGTAGACGTAGAGGAGCTTCTCGTTGCTGGCGACGGCGCGCCCAACGTCGAAGCCCGAGGGACGGTAGACCCGCCGAATGAACAGAGTAGCCCCAAGGCGATCCAGTGCCCGCTGCTGGACGATGCCTGTATACCGGTCGGCTGGGCCTCCAATGCCCATACCGCGGGTATATCGCTCGTCTATGCGCGGCATCCCGTCTCTGGAGCCGCCCGCTGTACCCCGCCGTACGACGGAGTCGCGCCGGATGACTTGGACGGCGTAGATGGTGTTGTTCTCCAGCCGTGGGATGGGGAACTGGATACTTCCGCCGAGGGCGGTTGGGGCGGTCGTCTCTCCAACTGCCTGGGGACGTGGACGTGGACCGTAGGTCAGCGGCACCTCCGTGTGTTCGCCCGTGCGGAGGTTGACGAAGCGTACGCGGTAGAGGCGGATAGTGTCTCCTACTCGCACCTCACTCCCTCTGGTGGGGAAGAGCCAGTTCGGGTTCGTCAGCAGGGTAATCGAGCCCTCACGGCACTCATCCTGTAGGAAGAAGCGCTGCCGTGGGCGCGGATAGCCCATGTAGACCCACTGGGGCATGATCGTATCTGGCCGTGGCTGGGTGGTGAAGGTTACAGTAACCCGTTGTTCTATCCGCTGCCCTGCACGATTGCCTGTTCTGTACCGTACGTCTCTCCACGAGGTAGAGCTTGCCAGCTCGCTTGCAGCCCGCTCGCTTGCCTGCTCGACCGTCTCGCCTTCCCGGCGTGCAAAACCGCCGCCCGTGTACTCCTGCCCGTAGGCGGAGACCTCAACTCGGTAGCGGGTCAACCCCAGCAGCGGCTCGTTCGGGATGAGCGCAATCGCCGGGGCTTCCCCTGTCGAGCGGTCTACTTGGGTTGCGGGCACAGTGATGGTGAAGTTCTCTCGCGCGTCCTGCCGGAGCAGCCGGAAGGTCCCGACGCGGATCCGGTACACCTTCGTGACTCGGCTGCCGTCGTCGCGCATCTCCTCCAGCGCGAACGGGCGGTCCGGTTTCAGGTTGAAGAACGCCGTCGGTTCGGCGAAGACGGAGACATCCTCCTCGCCGTCGCTCGGGGCAATATCGCTGATCATCTCTAGGCTTGCCAGTGCCGATTCCGTCGGAGGGACACAGCGTTCGCCAAGCGTGAACTGGAAGTTACAGTATCCACTGATGGCCCCGCCGAGGATGCTGTAGTGACCGCCAACGGCACCAGCAATCCAGGTTGGATTCGGCAGCCCTGCCTGCAGCACGCTGCCCACCCTCATCCCGAGAATCTCAAACCTGCCCGACACGAACCAGAGGTCAACGTAGAGGCCAATTGAGGCGTCCAGCCGAGCGTACATCTGCCCGGTGGCATACCATCCGTTGGCACCCATTGGCCGACCATCGGAGCACCGAGCTGTGGCTCCGTAGTCCAGCAGCGCCATGTCGAACCCTACGAGGAATCGCATGGAGGCGTAGAAGATGAGGAAGCGGAGCTCCCCAGGGTTGAAGTCTGCCATTGCGCCGAAGGCGAAGCCGTTCCCGCGTCCCAGGGCCTCAGGACGCACTGGGGCCGGGACTGGTCCAGTGAGGTCAAGAACCTCCTGGGGAATCGGCGGGATGGACGGTAGGTCCATTCCCGCCATGAAGTACGCCTGCAAGGTGATGATGCG
>JBCNUX010000026.1:0-3232 GCA_039630485.1 Chlorobiota bacterium
AGCCGTCGCCAGACTCTCGAGTGCCTTCTGAGATGGCCGACAAGGTTCATCAAACGTCAAACGTACCCTCAAAGGTTCATCAAACGTACCCTCAGCACGAAGAAGTCGACGCTGAGACATCCCTCACCTCGCACCCCGAGGATTCGATGGCAACGCCTCCTGCGACTGCAGAGGCTGAGTCTCCAAGTGTAGAGCCGCAGCCCGAGGTAGAGGCTGCAACGCTCCGGCAGCAGTACGAGGAGCTGTACAACCGATATGTGCACCTGGTAGCAGACTTCGACAACTACCGCAAGCGTGTGTTACGTGAGCGCGAAGCATGGGCTGAAGCAGCCACTGTACACCTCTTACAGCAACTCCTGCCCATCGTCGACCAACTCCAGATGGCCCTGCAGGCAGAGAGTTCATCCACAGAAAGCCTCCGCCGCGGTGTGGAGCTCGTCTACCGTAACCTGGAGCGGCTCTTAGAGCAACTTGGGGTCAAGCCGATAGTCGTCAGTCCGGGCCAACCGTTCGACGTCTACTACCACGAGGCTGTCCTCCATGTGCCCTCGGAACTGCCTGAGGGGAGCATTGTTGAAGAGCTTCAGCGTGGATATCTCTTTCGGGATCGTATCCTCCGGCATGCCCGTGTTGCTGTCTCTGCTGGGCGTCCCCAAGACGACCGTGCCCAACCTTCAGCTGACCCATCGACACCGCCCGAAGCATCGTAAGCTATGCGGGACTACTACGAAATCCTGGGGGTACCGCGCACTGCGACGCTAGAGGAGATTAAGTCAGCCTATCGCAAGTTGGCGCTTCAGTACCACCCCGACCGCAATCCTGGCAATCCAGAGGCCGAGGAGCGCTTCAAAGAGATTGCCGAAGCCTATGCCGTGCTGAGCGACCCAGAGAAACGCGCTCTTTACGACCGATACGGACACGCCGGCTTCCAGCAGCACTCTGGTGTATCAGCTCCACACTTCACAACACTAGACGACGTGCTGAACTACTTTGCCAACTTCTTCGGGGACGACTTCTTCAGCGATATCTTCGGCGGTACTACTTTCCGAAGCCGGCAGCGACAGCATCAGCGCTATGGCGAACCTAGCACAGACCTTCGTGTTCGGATCCGGCTGACGCTGGACGAGATTGCTCACGGCGTGGAGAAGACGATAGAACTAGAACGCTGGAACCGCTGCCCCACGTGCGGAGGGACAGGAAGTCGAACGAGTGCCGTAAGCACCTGTCCGCAGTGCCATGGCCGAGGTGAGGTCCAACACGTAACCCGATCCGTGTTCGGGCACGTCATCCAGATCGTCACGTGTCCTACTTGCGGTGGGAGTGGGGAGACAATTCGTGATCCTTGCCCACAGTGCAGAGGTGAGGGAAGGGTCCGTGGGACGGCAACTGTCCGGATCCATATCCCGCCAGGCGTCCGCGGGGGCGACTCCCTCCTCCTCCGCGGGGAGGGGAATGCTGGCCGACGGAATGCTCCAGCGGGGGACTTAGTGGTGCTTATAGAGGAGCTTACTCACCCGTTCTTCCAGCGCGACGGTGCAGATATCCACGCTACTGTGACTCTCAGCATCCCAGAAGCTCTTCTAGGAACGACTTTAGAGATCCCCGGCCTCTGGGGGACGGTTAAGCTACGAGTGGAACCCGGCACCCAGCCCGGGACTACCATACGCCTGGCTGGCCAAGGACTGCCAATCCCGGAAAGCTCCCGGCGGGGAGACCTGTACGTCCACGTCTCCCTCTATGTCCCCAAGACGCTAGACCGCGAAGAGCGGAAGCTAATTGAGCGCCTAGCCCAAAGCCCCCGCTTTCAGCCTCCCGACCGACCGCAGGCTACACGTCCCAAGAACCGCTGGAGCAAGGTGTGAGCAGTAGTGACGAGGAGAGGCAGGAGAAACTCCAGCGGCTCTTCGGCATCAACCGGCGGGAAGCCATCGCTGTTACCGTCCTTCTCGGTCTGCTTGCCTTAGGGGCTCTCTACCGCTGGCTCTTCCAGCCCCAACAGGTCATTCTTCCGGCTCAGCTCCACCACTGGCTGGACAGTATAGCGCAGGCACAGTATGCGGCCATCTCGGAGCTATCTTCCCCCTCTGCATCGTCGGCAGCGTCAGATTCGCTCCCGTCTACCCCGCGTGTTGCTGAGCGAACGAAGAGCGCTCCCAGCACACCCATCAACCTCAACACGGCAACGAAGGCGGAGCTCATGAGCCTTCCCGGGGTTGGCGAAGTCATCGCCGAGCGTATCCTTGAGTACCGGCGGCAGAAGCGGTTCGAGAGCCCAGAGGAGCTCTTAGAGATCAAAGGAATCGGGCCGAAGAAGTACGAGCGCCTCCGCCCGTACATCCGCGTAGAGTAGGCCCATGGTCGTTGCCGCCGCACACATTACTCCCAGAGCCCTCTGGTTCTTATTGGCAGAGCTCACCCCTCGAGGGCCGCGCCTACTCAGCGCTGAGTGCCAACCCCCCCAAGACCACGGAGACCAAGAGGCCTCGATAGCATCTTTCCAGCACCTTCTCCGCTCCTGGCTGGAGCGTCTTCCATCCCCACCCAAGGTGCTCAATATTGCTCTCTCGGTAGAGCTGGCAGCGCTCGTCCATGCATTCCCGCTGAGCATGTTGCAGTCAGAGGCTCGAGATGCCGCCGTTGACGCCGAGCTTCAGCATTTCCTCACAGACTACGACCGCCACCGCTTCTCCACCTTCGTCCTTCCCTCGGCTCCGACGGCTCCTGAGCCCCGTTACGCCGTAGCGGCGACTTACAGCCGGTCCGAGATTGAAGTGCTCCGAGCCGGCCTCCCGGCCGAAGTTCACGCGGCTACCATTGTGCCCGACCTATTCGGACTCCCGGCTCTGTGGCGGTACAGCTACCCGGAGTGGGACCATCAGCACGTGGTCATACTCCACGCAGAGCCTCCGTACCTCGACGCAGTGCTGCTTACCGCCGGACAGTTTGCAGCGCTACGGAGCCGTTCGGTAGAAACAGCAGCACCCGAAACTTTAGCGATCGACAGCGCTCATCTCATCGCTGAGCTCCCGCTGTCTCAACCACCTCACAGCCTCGTTGTCTGCGGAAGCGCGGTTAGGCCTGAGCTCATCACAGCCCTCCAGCAGGCGCTGGCGGAGACCTATTCGGACCAAGCCCCAGAATGTCGCCGGCTCAATGCCTTTCGGATGTGGCTCCCACCCTCGGCACAGCGACTGCGAGAGTATGCCATCCGAACGGCTCATCTCTTCTGGGG
>JBCNUX010000026.1:3331-22744 GCA_039630485.1 Chlorobiota bacterium
GTGTGTTGCAGCCCTCCTACCACAGGGAGAAGAGGAGGTGATTGCACTGTGATGCGCATCACGGGTGGCATATGGCGAAGTCGCCGTCTGCCGACGGTTGCTGTCCCCATACGTCCCACAATGGACCGCGTTCGAAAGGCGATCTTCGATCGCCTGCAATCCGTACTGCCTCTCGAGGGAAGCTATGTCGCCGATCTCTTCGCCGGCACGGGAGCCCTGGGATTGGAGGCGTTGAGCCGCGGGGCCTCGTTCTGCGTCTTCGTAGAGCGGGACCGCCGGCTGCTCCACTCCCTTCGGCAGACCCTCCACGCGCTGGGAGCCGAAGCAGAGCGCTACCGTATTCTAGCAGACGACGTCTTCCGGGTCTCGCAGCGCTGGCGCGCACTTGGGCTACCGCAACTCCATCTAGTTTTTGCCGACCCTCCGTACCGACAAGGGCTACCCGAACGCCTCCTCCAAGCACTCGCTGACGCTGATTGGCTTTGTCCTGGTGGCATTCTCTGCCTGGAGCTCAGCCGTTGGGACCGTGTCGCCCATGTCCCAGAAGGCTGGCAACTCTCTGCTGAGCGTTCGTTCGGTGAAACGTCTGTTCAATGGTGGATATGGCATGGAACGACCTCTACGACGCGCCATCTACCCAGGCACCTTTGACCCCATAACGAACGGCCACGTGGATGTCATCGAGCGTGCAGCTCAGCTCTTCGACCACGTCATCGTACTAATCGGGCAAAATCCCGCCAAGCAGCCGCTCTTCGGTGAAACGGAGCGCCGGCAGATGGTAGAGGAATCCGTGGCGCACCTACCGAACGTCAGCGTAGACGTGTACCATGGGCTCATCGTGGACTACGCCCGTCAATGTGGGGCCGTGGCAATCATCCGCGGTCTGCGAGCGATTTCGGACTTCGAGTATGAGCTGCAGATGGCGCTCATCAATCGCCAACTGGCACCAAGCATATGCACCGTCTTCATGGCCCCGAACGAGCGCTACATCTACGTCAACTCCAGCATCGTCCGGGAACTGGTCCGCTTCGGGCATGTCCCCACTGACTTGGTCCCCGAGCCCGTAGCCCGTCGTCTGCGGCTTCTACACGCTCAACACCCTTAAGATCCCTGTCGGGCTTGCTGACACAACTCGGCCAGGACCTGCAACGCCTGGAGCGGTGTCAGAGTGTTGGGGTCAATCCGTCGGAGCTGCTCCCGCAGCGGGTCGTCCATGAGGGTAAAGATGCTGAGCTGCACCGGCTGTGGCGCGGCAGTCACGTTGGCTCGCAACGCTGATGCCGCTGAACGGCCATGCTCTGCTTCGAGGACGGCCATAATCTCTTCGGCACGGCGGATGACCCACTCCGGAATCCCCGCCATTTGGGCGACATGGATGCCGAAGGAATGGTCCGTTCCGCCGGGGACAATCCGGTGCGTGAACACTAACTTCCCCTCTACCTCCCGGACCTCCGCATGGTAGGCCCGTATGCGAGGATACCGCTCTGCCAGGACGTTGAGCTCGTGGTAGTGTGTAGCAAACAGCGTTCGCGCCCGGATGAACTCGTGGATGTACTCGGCAATTGCCCACGCGATGGAGATTCCGTCAAAGGTCGCCGTCCCGCGACCGACCTCATCCAGCAGGATGAGGCTCCGACGAGTCGCATTGTGGAGAATCGCTGCTGCTTCGTGCATCTCCACGAGGAAGGTACTCTCGCCGCCGGTGATGTTGTCGTGAGCTCCTACACGGGTGAAGATGCGATCCACAACCCCAATCCGGGCTCGCTGTGCAGGGACAAAGCTCCCGATTTGAGCCAGCAGGACAATCAGTCCGACCTGCCGGAGATAGCACGACTTGCCCGACATATTCGGGCCAGTGACGACATGGAGCTGTTCCCGCTCGGTGTCCAGGTAGGTGTCATTTGGTACATACTGTTCGCCCGCCGGCAAGAGCCGCTCAACGACAGGATGCCGGCCAGCTCGAATCTCAATGACTTCGGACTCGTCCACCTCGGGTTCTGTGTAGCCGTACTCCTGCGCCACCTCCGCCAGGCTCTGCAAGCAGTCAAGGGTCGCCAGCGCTTTTGCAACGGCTTGCAACTGCTCAGCGCTCTGGAGGACCTCTTGCCGTAGTTCTTCGAGGAGCTCTTGCTCCAGCGCGGCGATACGCTGCTCGGCATTGAGCAGCTTCAGCTCCATCTCCTTGAGCACAGGCGTCGTGTAGCGCTCAGCATTCGTCAGCGTCTGCTTCCGCTCGTAGTCGAGCGGCACTTTGGAGCGGTGTGCGTGGGTCACCTCGATGTAGTAGCCGAAGACAGCGTTGTATCCGACTTTGAGCGAAGGGATTCCCGTCCTCTGGCGCTCGCTCTCCTGGTATCGTGCAAGCCATTCCTTACTGGACCGGAGGAGCTGCTGCAGCTCGTCCAGCTCGGGCGAGAAGCCGGGACGGAAAATGGCACCGCGACCGAACTCCGACGCTGGAGACTCCTGGAATGCCCCTCGCAGCCGCTGCCCCAGCGGGAGTACGGGCGACACGAGCTCTTCCCAAGCAAACTCACCGAAAAGGCCCTCGAGTGGAAGCTGCCGAAGGAGCGCCACAATCTGCTGGCACACCGCAATGCTCTGCCCAAGCCAGAGATACTCCCGCGGGAGCGCCCGCTTCGTCGCAATCCGCGAGAGCAGACGCTCAATGTCGCCAAGCTGCGGCAGAAGCTGTCGGAGCTGTTGCCGCAGAGTTGCATGCTCGCACAGCACTCGCACTGCTGCTAACCGCGGACGGATGGCCTCCGGACGGCGCAGTGGATGGTGGAGCCAAAACTTGAGGAGCCGTCCCCCCATGGGGGTGAGTGTCTTATCCAGCACACGCCATAGACTTCCGTCAGCACGCCCCTCGGCAACCGTCGCCAAGAGTTCCAAGTTTCGGCGTGTTGCCGCATCCAGCTCCATGTACTCGGAGGCGGCGTAGTAGCGGATGCTGCGGAGGTGTACGGCCTGCTCCTGTTGGGTCTCCCGGATGTAGTGCAGCACCGCTCCCGCCGCCGCAAGCCCTCCTGAGAGATGCTCCACGCCGAACCCCTTCAGGCTCCCGACCCCAAAGTGGCGCTGCAGCAGCTGCCGCGCAAATCCCTCCTCTACGAGCCAGTCCTCCAGCCGGGTCAGAGTAGGCCGCCAGATGAGCTGCTGCTCCCACTCGCGAACCGTACCGTAGTCGCGCCGGGCAACCAGGATCTCCGCTGGAGCAAATCCTTCCAGCACCCCCAAAGCACTCTCGGCAGGAACTTCCGCGACGAAGAACTCACCCGTCGAAGCATCGGCGATTGCAATCCCGACGGCCCGTCCAACCCGTGATGGCAATGCTAGCGCAGCTACATAGCGGCTCTGCTTAGCCTCCAGCAGCTTGTCGTAGAGCGCCACGCCTGGGGTCACCACCTCTATCACCCCGCGCCGAACGATACCGCGAGCGAGCTTGGGGTCCTCCAACTGCTCGCAGACCGCCACCCGGTAGCCTGCCCGCACGAGCTTCGGCAAGTAGGTGTCCAATTGGTGATGCGGGAAGCCCGCCATAGGGACATCCCCCGCAGCACCGTTGTTTCGGCGTGTTAGCGTGATCCCGCAGACCCGGGCGGTGATAGCGGCATCCTCCTCGAACGTCTCGTAGAAGTCCCCCAGCCGAAAGAGCACGATCGTGTCTGGATACTGCTGCTTGATCTGCCGGTACTGCCGCATCAACGGCGTCTCTGCCGGGCGTGACATAGCAAAAAGTCCTTTCGGGATAGCCTCTACGCAAAATTAAACCCAAAAGGCCCCGCTGCCGTGCCATAGCAAGCAACTCTACTCCGCCCGCTGGGCGCCGTATTGCCTAATCCCAGGTAGGTATCCGCAGAACCTGATTTTTATCAGGTGAAAGGGTGAATAGCCTCATTGACTTCCTCGAGGACACCATTTAGATTTGTGTCTGCAGTACCACAACATAAGGCGATTGCTATGGCAGCGGGGCGTGTTCTCCGACCGGTCATGTGGTTGGTCCCTGCAATTGCTGGCTTGTTCATCTTGTTCGTCGGAGGCTGTCCAGGTCCGAAACAAGCAGTAGCTACCGACGACGCGGCTTCTCGGGTGTACGTGCCACCAGGACAGTATGATGAGTTCTACGCTTTTATCTCGGGCGGCTTTAGCGGGCAGGTTACCGTATACGGCCTTCCCAGTGGCCGGCTCTTCAAGATTATTCCTGTCTTCTCAGTCCATCCAGAGAATGGATACGGGTACACACCAGAGACGCAGCCGCTGTTGATGACATCTCACGGTTTCATCCCCTGGGATGACACCCATCATCCAGAGCTATCGCAAACGGACGGGGTCCCCGACGGCCGTTGGCTCTTCGTCAACGCCAACAACACACCCCGAATTGCCCGGGTTGACCTACGCACGTTTGAGACTGTTGAAACCATAGAAATCCCGAACTCCGCCGGGAACCATGCTTCCCCCTTCGTCACCCAGAACACCGAATACGTGGTTGCAGCCACCCGGTTCAGCGTTCCCGTACCCCAGAAGGATGTTCCTATAGCCTCCTACCAGCAGAATTTCAACGGGACGATCAGCTTCATCAAAGTAGATCCCAAGACAGGGCGGATGGAGTTGGCTTTCCAGATACTGGTGCCAGGCTACAACTACGATCTCTCTCATGCCGGCAAAGGCCCCTCGCATGGTTGGGCATTCTTCACCGCATACAATACTGAACAAGCCCACACCTTACTGGAAGTCAATGCTTCTCAGCGTGACAAGGACTTCATCGCCGCTGTCAACTGGAAGAAAGCAGAAGAGTACATCACTCAGGGCAAGTATCGCGAGATACCCACCGAGTACTACCACAATGTCTACGACGAGCGCAAGCACATGGCGACCTCGCGAGTATACACCAAGGTCAAAGTGCTCATCCCGTCGGAGTGCCCCGGTCTCATCTACTATCTTCCCACCCCCAAGTCCCCACATGGGGTAGATGTAGACCCATCAGGCGAGTACATCGTCGCCGGTGGCAAGCTGGCAACGGTAATCCCTGTGCACTCTTTCTCCAAGATGCTCAAGGCAATCGAGAACCGGGAGTTTGATACCATCATTGACGGCATCCCTGTACTCAAATACGATGCCGTCTTAGCCGGAGAAGTCAAAAACCCCGGTCTGGGACCATTGCATACGGAGTTTGACGGCAAGGGCTATGCTTACACATCTCATTTCATTTCCTCCGAAGTTGTCAAGTGGAAGTTAGGGACATGGGAGATCGTGGACCGCATCCCGACCTATTACAGCCTTGGGCACATCATGATCCCCGGCGGGGACAGCCGCAAGCCATGGGGCAAGTATCTGCTTGCTATGAACAAAATCACGAAGGACCGCTATCTGCCGACGGGTCCGGAGCTGGTACAATCAGCACAGCTCATCGATATCAGCGGCGATAAGATGAAACTGCTGCTCGACTTCCCAACGGTGGGTGAACCACATTACGCCCAAGCTATCCCAGCAGATATCCTCATGAAGAACTCACTCAAAGTCTATCCATTGGAGGAGAACGAGCATCCCCATGGCATCAAGTCAGTGGAGCAGGTTCGTGTTGAACGCAAGGGCAACGAGGTCCATGTGTACATGGCGGCAGTTCGTTCCCACTTCCGTCCCGACAACATTGAAGGCATCCAGGTCGGCGATAAGGTCTACTTCCACGTAACCAATCTGGAGCAGGATTGGGACCTTCCGCACGGTTTCGCGATTATGGGGGCTACGACGGCAGAGATCCTCATCATGCCAGGCCAGACAAAGACCTTAGTCTGGGAGCCGAAGAGGCCGGGCGTCTATCCCTTCTACTGTACGGACTTCTGCTCGGCACTGCACCAGGAGATGCAGGGATATGTACGAGTCTCTCCACGCGGTACCAATGTGCCGCTATCCTACGGAACTGGGCAGTAGCCAGTAAGGAAAGAACAGGGGGTGGGACGCTGCGGAAATTCCTCTGCACCCACTCCCTCGTCGTTCATTAGGAAGAGGAAGCAAGCTCCATGCGACCGAATGCACGAGTGCTCGCTCTCGTCTCCGTCCTTGCCCTGGGTTTGCTCTATGTGCTCCCCTTGTGGCGTATCACGCTGAAAGCCCCACAATACCCTGAAGGTGTTGTGATGTACATCTGGCTGCACAAACTCAGTGGACAAGTGGACCTCATCAATGGCCTCAACCATTACATCGGCATGCGCCCTATTCGGCAGGAGGACTTCCCTGAGTTCCTCATCATGCCATGGCTCATTGCAGGGCTCATGGTCGCTGGCCTGGCCGCCGTGGCTCTGAACAAGCGGTGGGCTCTGGGGCTGTGGGTCGTCCTCTTCGCCCTCGTGACCGCGATTGGCTTGGCAGACTTCTATCGGTGGGGCTACGAGTACGGGCACAACTTAGATCCACAAGCTCCCATCAAGGTACCGGGAATGTCATATCAGCCCCCATTGATCGGACACAAGCAGCTTCTGAACTTCACGGCTTACTCCTATCCGGATGCCGGTGGTCTGGTTGCCTTTGCTGCTTTCCTGCTCGGAGCAACCGTCTTCGGTACAGAGTGTGTGCGAGCACGGCGAGAGCGCCTGCCGTGCATAGAACGTAGGCCACAATTCCCCACTGTTGCATGAGCAAACAGCGTGTTGTCGTTTCCATACTGGCACTGCTAGCTGCTTGCCAGCCGCGACCTGAGCCCATCCGCTTCGGGGAGGACGTGTGCGTGTATTGCCAGATGGGCATCTCCGATCCACGCTTCGGCGCTGAGCTACTGACACAGCAGGGGCGTGCTTATAAGTTTGACGCCTTGGAGTGCATGGTAGAGTTTGAGCGTTCCGGCCAAGTTCCTACTGAGCGCATTCACTCTCGGTGGGTTGTAGACTTCGGCCAGCCGGGCGAGTTGATAGCTCTGGAGTCGGCGGAGTTCGTCTTTACTCCAGCCGTCCATAGCCCTATGGGACTCAACGTCTACGCAGTCTTACGGGGACGTTACGAGGCTGACTCCCTCCTTCCACGGGGGCGGAAGATCTCCTGGCAGGAAGTTGTGGAGTTGGTCCAGACCCAATGGCGGCAAGGTCCCCTGCAGGGCTCTCCACTACAGTAGGATGGTGCGCGGCAGGTATGGTTCAGCTTGGTACTTCTCGAGCTGCCTTGCTTTCGTACTGGTGTCACACACCTCCGCAGTATCGGAACGCTTGCTGGTTGGTCACGGCGGCTTCCCTACCCTGCAGGCAGCTCTGGCAAAGGCTCGGGCTGGCGACACCGTGCACATTCTGCCGGGAGTGTACAGGGAGCGAGAAATAGACATTTGGCTCCCCCTCGTCATAGAAGGCTCTCCCGGAGCCACCTTGGATGGTGAAGGTGCAGGAGAAATCCTCCGTGTCCGAGCTTCCGGTACCGTTATCCAAGGCTTGACCTTCCGCCGTTCCGGAGTAAGCTTCCTTCGCGAGAACGCAGCGATCCGTGTAGAGGGAGCCCATGACTGTCGCATAGAGCGCAACCGGCTGGAAGGGTGCTTCTTCGGGATCTACCTCTCAAAGTCCGCCCGCTGTGTCGTCCAGTACAACGTGATCCTGGGAAGCGCTGAGCGGGAAGCTACCTCCGGCAACGGGATTCATCTCTGGTACTGCCGGGACATCCTTGTCCGTGGCAACCACGTCGTACGACACCGCGATGGCATCTACCTCGAGTTTGTCCGCCACAGCACGGTAGAGCATAATGTCTCGGAAGGCAACCTCCGATACGGCATCCACTTCATGTTTTCGGACAGTTGCTCATACCGTTTCAACCTCTTCCAGCGCAACAGTGCTGGGGTTGCGGTAATGTACTCACGGTTCATCCTGATGGAGAACAACCGCTTTGAGCACAACTGGGGAGAATCCGCTTTCGGACTCCTGCTGAAGGACATTAGCCAAAGCCACGTGCGGCGCAATGTCTTCCTCAGCAACACCACGGCGCTGTACTTGGAAGGGTCTAACCACAACCTTGTGGACAGCAACCGTTTCCATGCTAATGGCCGAGCACTCCGCTTGATGGCAAGCGCCACGGGAAACACCTTCATTGCCAACAGCTTCGTCGCTAACACAATTGACGCTACTACCAACAGCACATTCTCCTTCAACACCTTCCGAGCAAACTACTGGGATCGCTACCGAGGCTATGACATTGATCGCAACGGCTACGGCGATGTCCCTTTCCACCCTGTGAGTGCCTTTGGAATCCTGACCGAACGCTTCCCTGCGCTCCTCCTCTTCCTGCGGAGCTTCATCGCTGAGCTGTGGGAGCTGGCCGAACAGGTCTTCCCAGTGTTGACGCCCATGGCAATTGTGGATCCCACTCCACTCCTGAAGCCGCCCGTATGATAGAGTTCCGCAATGTCGCCAAGCGCTTTGGGAAACTCCCCGTATTGCAGGGGATTTCGCTCACCATCGAACCTGGCAAGGCCGTTGCCGTCCTGGGGCCCAACGCCTCGGGCAAAACAACTTTACTGAAATGCCTATTAGGGCTGGTACGCCCAGATACTGGGGAAATCCGAGTTGACGGGCTCTCCATCGCCCGCTCTCCGGATTACCGACGCCGAATTGGCTACATGCCTCAGCAGCCACACTTTCCGGAGAATCTACGCGTGATTGAAGTCATCGAGCTAGTCAAGCGAGTACGGGGTATCACGACCGGCATAGAACTCCCCTACATTGAGCGTTTCCACTTAGAGACAGAGCTCCAGAAGCCAGTCCGAGCCCTTTCTGGTGGGACCCGGCAGAAACTGAGCGCCGTCCTGGCCCTTATGACAGCTCCCGACATCCTTGTGCTAGACGAACCCACCGCTGGTCTGGACCCAGCCGCCACCCGGGCCTTCAAGACGGAACTGTCGCAGCACCGAGCCCGTGGCTCCACCGTTCTCCTGACCACCCATGTCCTCAGCGAAGTCCCAGAGCTGGTAGACGAGGTTGTCTTCCTCCTGGAGGGACGGCTTGCTTTCCGGGAGAGCGTGGCGGCGCTGATGGCCTCTGCTAATAGCCAGCACTTTGACGAAGCACTCTTATACCGGCTCCAGCGGACATGACACCGACCATCCGGACCCTGTGGGAATTCCAGCTTCGACATGCCCTACGGAGTCGGTGGCTCCTCTTCTACAGTGCCGGTCTCTTCCTGCTGACAACCTTGTTGTTCCGCTTCGGAGGTACGGCCGAACAGATTGTCATCAGCTTGCTCAACGTCATCCTCCTCCTCGTTCCCTTGATTTCGTTGCTCTACGGTGTGCTCGGCATGAGTCAAGCCCGGGAGTTTCTGGAGCTGATGTTGGCACAGCCCCTTCACCGTCATGAGCTCTTCTGGGGAACGTTTGCTGGAATGGTACTCCCGCTGATGTTGGCCGCACCCATCAGTATCGGCATTCCATGGATTGTGCTGGTACGCGAACGTTGGGAGCTGTTTGCCACATTGGCAGCCGGCGCCATGGCACTGACCCTCATGAATACCGCTTTTGGGGTTGCCTTCGCCCTCTGGTGGGAAGAGCGCCTGCACGCTGTTGGGACTGCCTTTGCTCTATGGTTTGCTCAGGCAGTACTCTACGACAGCATTGCCCTGCTTTTGGGATTGCTCCTGCACGAGTACCCCATTGAGCGTGCCTTGCTGGTACTCATGGTACTGAATCCCATAGACCTGGTGAGGGTTGCCACGCTGCTCCAGCTGGATGCTGCTGCCTTGCTGGGGTATACTGGGGCTTTGTTACGTCACTTCCTGGGAAGTCTTGGCGGGCTCCTCTTCTGTACCGTCGTGCTCGTAGGGTGGCTGCTTCTGCCAACTGCCCTTGCAGTACGTAGCTTCCTGCGCAAGGATTTCTGAGGGCGGAGAGTCAGGCAATCCCTCTGCTGGAGAGGTGCTCGGCGATTAGGGCTGCGGCACGCTGCGCAACCCCCGGCTCGCCCAACAACGTGCGGAGTCGCAAGAAGTGCTCCCATTGCCGCTGAGCAGCCGTGGGCTCCAGCAGTTGCATCACTGCCCGCGCCAATGCTGCTGGTTGGGCGCGAGACTGCAACAACTCCGGTACCACAGTGTCACCGACCAGGAGATTGACCATCACCGCTGAAGGGATCTGCACGAGAGCCCGGGCAATTGTATACGACACCCACGACGTCCGGTAGAATGCCACGAATGGCATCCCGCACAGCGCTGCCTCCAGCGTCGAAGTGCCCAGCTTCACTAGCCCCATGCGGCTGTGGAGGAGGAGAGCATATGCGTCTTGTTGCCACTCCCATGGCTCCTCCACGTTAGGGAAGCGCTCCCGAGGCAGTGTCGGAGGAAGCAGAGCACAGAACCGCGCTTGCGACAGCTCTCGCTCCAGGAGCCGGACTACCTGGCGCAGCAGAGGGAGGTGATACCTCAGCTCCTGCGGCCGGCTTCCCGGAAGCAGTGCGACCTGAAGAGGTCGGTGCTCTGGGTCGGGCGGAAGTGCAGCCAGTTGTGGCTCATCCATCAGGGGATGTCCAACGAATGCGCAGCGAATCCCCGCACGCCGAAAGAGCTCTACCTCAAACGGAAAGGCGACCACCAAGAGGCTAACTGTCCGCGCCAATGCCCGCAGCCGCCACCGTCCCCAGGCCCATACCTGCGGAGCGATGTAGTAGTAGACTGGAACCCCCGCCCGGCGAGCACGTTCGGCCAACCGCAGGTTGAAGCCGGGATAGTCCACCAGCACGACGGCATCTACAGAATGGCTCCGAATTGTGGCTTCAGACAGCCTCAGCAAGTGCCGAAAGAAGCCGTAGCGGCGCACTACCTCCCAAAACCCGACAACGCTAATGCGGTGAAGTGGGACGAGCGAGCGCAACCCTTGGGCTTCCATTTGAGGCCCGCCGATCCCAAAGAACTCCACTGCAGGGTCCAACTGCCGCCACGCGGCCATGAGCCGGGCAGCATACCGCTCGCCCGAAGGATCCCCAGCAACGAGGAAGATTCGCCGCCCCATCAAGCCTCCAATCCCACCAAGCGACGCAATGCAGCGACCTCCTGTGGAGTTAGATGCCGTGCCTGCCCTCGAGCAAGCCCCTGGCATGTCAAGAAGGCAAAAGAGCGGCGGTGGAGTTTCACGACTCGATAGCCCAGCTTTGCAAATGCACGGTGGAGCAAGCGATCCTGCCCCAAAATCTCAACGTACACCCGTCGCTGATCTCCGGGTTCTTGCTCCACGGCTGTTGCCTTTAGGGTACCAGCCCGCAGCTTTACACCTTCCAGCAGACGCTGCAGATCCGTCCTCCGCACAGTGCGATCCAACGTCACTGTGTAGACCCTGGGCACTCGATACCGTGGATGGAGTAGCCGATTGGCCAGTTCGCCATCGTTCGTCAGTAGAAGTGCTCCGGTGGTGTTGCGCTCCAAACGCCCGACAGGGTAGACCCGCTCCTTTGTCCGCACAAGCTGCACTACTGTCTTGCGCCCCTCTTCATCGTGGAGCGTGCAGAGGTAATCCTTCGGCTTATGGAGCAGAAGGTATACCAGTCTCCGCTGCGAGCGCACCTGGTTACCATCCACCGTCACTTCGTCCCACGGAAAGACCCGCATCCCGATGACAGCGGGCTTGCCGTTGACCTTGACGCGACCCTGACGGATGAGTTCGTCAGCCTTGCGGCGGGAAGCAATTCCCGCATCCGCAAGGAACTTGTTCAGCCGAACGCCTTGGGACTGCGACAACGTCTCCCGACGTCGCTCTGCCATCTCGTGCCTCCAGCTCGAAGGGAGCGCTGCATAAAAGAGACGCACACACTGCAACTCGAATTATTCAGCAGCCACTTCCAACACCTGCTGCAGCACCTCTAGCGGCGAGATGCTCTCCATGCACGCATGGGTACCAATTGGGCACCGATGTCCACCATGGACCGAACAGGGACGGCAGGGAAGCTGCCGGGCTATGAGGCGTGAGTGTGGCAGGCGCGGTGCGAAGCCGAATTCCGGGACCGTAGGGCCAAAGATGGCAACGACCGGCGTCCCAACCAACTCGGCAAGGTGGATTGAAGCACTGTCGTTCCCCACCACGCAACGTGCGCGCTGGAGTAAGAGCAAGAGCTCTGGAATGCTGAGCTCTCCGGCTAGCGAGAGTGCTCCGCCACGCTCGGCAATGCTGGCACAGAGCGCTGCCTCAGCCGCACTGCCCGTAATGACAACAGCATAGCCCCGCTGACGCAACAGCCATGCGAGACTAGCGTAGTGGTGGGGACTCCAGCGCTTCGTTGCCCACGCAGAACCGGGAGATAGCACGACCACAGGCGACGTCGGTGCTATGCCGACCTGCCGTAACCGGTGCTGTAGTTGCTCGACAGCTCCCTCTGGAAAGCGAAGAGCAATAGGGATATCTCGCAGCTCCCGCCATCTCGGTCCGACATCGGCAAACGGGGCCAGGAGTGAGAGGTTCCGTTCTACTTCGTGCAGATGCCAGCCATAGGGCACGCGAGCATTGAAGACCCATGGCAACGCACTGCGGTAGCTTCCCACGGAATACCGCGGGGAGCTCAAGAGCGTCAGCAATGCCGTCCGAAGCGACCGATGAGGGACCAACAGCAATTCTGCTCCCCAGCGACATATGCGCTGTGCACACCGGCGCAGTCCCGCTATGCCGGCATCAGCACCCCGCTTGTCGTAGACCAGAACTTCATCGACGGCTTCAGCACACTCTGCCAAAGGCACCGCCGCCGGCGTCACCACCAGCATCCGCCGTGCCGTAGGATGGAGCTCTCGTAGAGCCTGCAGTAGAGGGAGGACGAGCGCCACATCGCCCAGGTATGCCATCTGCACGACGGCGATGTGCGAGAAGTCACGGAGCCGTGGCAGTGCTCGGGGCATCTGCTGCAGGGCACACGTACTTCCACCGCCGATGCTGCCACAGCCACAGCTCCGGACGCTGGCGGATGACGGACTCCAGCCGCTGGAGGTAGCGCCGGGTTAGCTCTCGAACCCCTTCTGGGGTATCAGGCAGGTCCCACGAAGGCAACTCCTCCAGCGGCACAACGTACCTGCCATCAGACTGGCGGAACGCAAAGCCCAAGATGATAGGCACTCGGAAGCGGAGAGCAACGGCAGCCGGCATCGTGTGGACTGGGACGGCTGCCCCGAAGAAGGGTAGCCACAGAGCGGTTTCGGGCTTTGCTCGCTGATCTGCCAGAAGGGCAACAGCCTCCCGCTTCTGAAGTGCCCTCGCTAGGGCCCAAGCAGCATGGTCCAACTCAACGGTACGGTTCCCCCAGCGTGTCCGGTAGCGATTAAGCCACCGGTCTGCTACAGCATTTGCCTGCCGCTGAACGATGACCGTGACGGGGATTCCCAACCGACGTAGTGCCAGTCCCGCAGCGCACGCCAGCCACTCCCAATTCCCATAGTGCCCCGATAGCAGCAGCAGCCCGCGCCCCCGCTGCGCACACTGCGCAAAGAGCTCAGGGTTCACGAACCGAACACGCCCCTCCAGCTCCTCCGCTCGGAGCCATGCCAGAGAGAGAATCTCCGCCAGCACGATACCGGCATTGGTATAGCACTGCCGCGCGACCTGCATGTGCCAGGAACGAGGACGTTCAGGGAAGGCCCGCTGCAGATTCTCCACCGTGACATGTCGGCGCAGAGGGCTTGCCCACCACCAGAGCCGTCCCAGCACCCATCCGACAGAGCGGTACCAGTGCCACGGCACGAACCGCAGTACTGCTCCAACAGCCCGTAGCAGGCTCACGAGACCATGCTGCACAAATCGAGTCCCAAAGTGGCGTATGGAGAACTCAGCGCTGCGCCGCTTGGAGCCGCTGCCGATAGGCATCGTAGAGGCGTCGGAGCAACTGCAAATCCTCCCACGCAGGGCGCTTCCACTGCGGGTTCCGAAGGAGTGCTGCAGGGTGGTACGTGACGATCATCGCCATCCCGTGGAAGGGGATTGGCCGTCCGCGGAGTTCAGCGATCTTGTACTCCTTCTGGAGCAGCGCCGTTGCAGCTGTCGCTCCAAGAGCCAAGATGAACGGGGGCTGGATGAGCTCCAACTGCTTCCACAGGTAAGGGCGGCACGTCTCAATCTCCTGCGGCGTCGGACGCCGGTTGTTCGGCGGACGGCATTTGAGGATGTTGCAGATGTAGACCTCCTCGCGGCGGAAGCCAATTGCCTGCAGCATACGGTTGAGCAACTGCCCAGCAGCGCCAACGAATGGCTCCCCACGGGCATCCTCTTCGGCCCCCGGCGCCTCCCCAATGACCACAATCTCCGCCTTCGGGTTTCCCACCCCGAAGACGAAGTTCGTGCGCGTCAGCCCCAATGGGCAGGCCGTACAGGTGTGGATATGCGCATACAGCTCGTCCAAGCTCTGGCTCTGTTGCCATACAGGAGCAGAGTGGAAGAGATCTCCACTGCCTACCTCTGGCATGCGAAAGCGCGGGAGATGGAGTGCAGGGAGTTGCTCATCTACTAACATGGCGCCCGAGGGTTTGGTCTCCGACGGAGTGGCTACTGGCATTTGGGAAGCTGGTGACTGAAAGGGTAGCAGCTCCGCGTATGCTCGAGCCCCTAAGAGCTGCCGCCGCAACTGTGCCCACTGCCGTAGCTGGGCTAGCAGCGCCTCTACCCCTGCCGCCATGGGCTAAATGTCCAAGTGCTTGACGAAGAGAGCATTCCGCTCGATGAACTCCCGCCGAGGCTCCACCTTGTCGCCCATGAGCATGTCGAAGATGTGGGTAGCCTCAGCAGCATTCTCTATCGTAACCTGCAAGAGCGTCCGCGTCTCTGGGTTCATCGTGGTCGTCCATAGTTGCTCCGGGTTCATCTCACCCAACCCCTTGAAGCGCGTGATGGTGATGGACTCCGGCCGCACCCCATCGGAGCGTAGGCGTTCCAAGATGGCGTCTCGCTCCGGGTCTGAGTAAGCATAGAACTCCTGCCGGCCGTGAGCGATCTTGTACAGCGGCGGCTGTGCAATGTAGAGCCGACCCTGGTAGATGAGCTCCCGCATGTAGCGGAAGAAGAGTGTCAGCAGCAGCGTACGGATGTGGGAGCCGTCAACGTCGGCATCAGCCATCAGGATGATTTTGCCGTAGCGTGCCTTGGAGACGTCGAAGCTCTCGTCGAAGCCGCCACCGATAGCGGTGATGATGGTGTTGATCTCGTCGTTTTCCAGAATCTTGGACAGCCGCGCCTTCTGTACGTTGAGGATCTTGCCCTTGAGCGGCAGCACCGCCTGGAAACGCCGATCACGGGCCTGTTTCGCAGACCCTCCAGCCGAGTCGCCCTCGACGAGGAAAAGCTCCGTCTCCTCAGGGTTCCGGGAAGAGCAATCTGCCAATTTCCCCGGCAGCGAAGCGCTCTCCAAAGCACTCTTCCGCCGCACCAGCTCCCGGGATTTCCGAGCAGCGATGCGGGCCTCAGCTGCCAGCACGGCCTTCTCGATGATCTTGCGTGCAACGCTAGGGTTCTCCTCTAAGTAGCGCCCTAACTGCTCATTGACCAACGAGCGGACAATACCCTCCACTTCGCTGTTGCCCAGCTTGGTCTTCGTCTGACCCTCGAACTGCGGCTCGGCAACCTTGACGGAGATAACGGCTGTGAGCCCCTCACGGAAATCATCCCCAATCAACTGGACCTTCGCCAGATTGTTTGCCTGCGCGTAGGCATTGAGCGTCCGCGTCAGTCCTGAGCGGAAGCCCGTTACATGCGTGCCCCCCTCGGCCGTGTTGATGTTGTTGGCATACGAGAGCACTCGCTCCTCGTAGCCGGTGTTGTACTCTAGGGCAATGTCCACGTACACGTCACTCCCCGACTCCCCAGGTAGCCGCCCGGAGAGGAGGATGACTGGTGTCAGCGGCGTCTCCCCTTCGTCCAGGTAGCGAACGAAATCGCGCAGGCCGCCTGTATAGTGGAAGACCTCCTCCGTGCCCTCTCGCTCATCGCGGAGGCGAATGGTGACTTCGGGATTCAGGAAGGCCAGCTCCCGGAGTCGGTCAGCCACGCGCTCGTAGCGGAAGACCGTCGTTTTGAAGATCGTTGGGTCCGGTCGGAAGTAAACCAACGTCCCAGTCCGGTCCGTGTCCCCGACACGCTGTACAGGCGTCAGAGGAACACCCCGGCTGTACTCCTGCTCCCATACGCCGCCATCGCGCCAGACACGGACGCGCATGTATTCGGAAAGGGCGTTGACACAGGATACCCCCACGCCATGGAGCCCGCCGGAGACCTTATAGGCAACCTTGTCGAACTTCCCTCCAGCGTGCAGCGTGCACATGACTAGCTCCAGCGTGGAGATCCCCTTCTCGGGATGGATGCCAACGGGGATGCCACGCCCATCATCCTCTATGGAGCACCCCCCGTCCGCATGGAGGGTGACCACGATGTTCCGGCAGAAGCCCGCTAATGCCTCATCAATGGAGTTGTCCACGACTTCGTAGATGAGGTGGTGTAAGCCCCGCTCGCCGACATCCCCGATGTACATTGCCGGACGTCGGCGCACCGCCTCCAGCCCTTCCAGAACACGGATGCTCTCTTCGGTATAGCCGTCCGTCAGAAGCGAAGTCGTGCTGTGTTGCTCACTGAGCTCGCTCATTCCAGGCTTCCCATCCGCATCCGTTACCAACCGGTAGTATAGACGTCCGTGAATGCCTTATCGGATAACAAGCCGACGCACGAGCTCCTGTCCAAGCCGCTCGTTGAGCCGTTTTCTGAGCTCCTCTGCCCGCATGTGGAGCTCCATTCTCCATGCCGGGACAGCAACCTCCACAACGAGCTCTCCATTAGCGAAGCTCCGGATAGTGCTGCTGCGCGCCGCAGGGGTCCCGACGACTTCAGCCCAGACCTTCGGTAGGCGAGCCATGTACAGCACTTCCTGGAGTCCTTGCTCCTGGAGAAACTGCTGCAAGACCTCGGCTAACGATCGTGCCTCTCGCTCCATTGTCACCGTACTGAGCTGCTACTCACTCCCCACCCACATGGCAAGCCCCGCGCAGCATGCCGCAGGAGAGCAGCACTCATCAACAGCAACACAATTCCGCCGAGGATGACCTTTCCCGACATTTCAGGAGACGTCTCTAGCAGTACGACCGGCATCCACAGTGGAACGGCCAGCATGACGGGCAAGAGGGGCTCTGGAGACTGCAGCACGAACACCGCACCCGCTAAGAGGCCGAAGAGCACGAGTGTTGCGACCCCGTAGAGCTGTGCCTCGCTTCGAATCCAACTCGCCAGCCACAGTCCAAAGGATGCCATGAAGCCGTATCCCAGAAGCAGGGAGGCAGCATCCCAGAGCTGTTCGCCGGTGGGGCTCTCTAGGGCCGAGCGTGCCGCTGTCAGCATAGCAATCTGCAGAAACCCAATTCCAACCAACCCGACGAACTTGCCGTTGACGATGCTCTGCGCTGGAACGATGCTGAGGAGGAGCTCAGCAACCCGCGAGAACCGCTCCTCCGTAATTGCCCGAGTAGCCCACAGTAGGGCATGGCTGAGAAGGAAGAGCCCTACGACGACTGCGACATCCGATGGTGCTCTAGCAGCACTGGGTAGAAGGTGCTCCTGGATTCTCAACGGCTGGAGTAGCTGCTGCTGTGCCGCCTCTGGTATACCCCACCACCCCAAGAGGGCAGCCCGCAGCCGTTCCTGAAAAAGTGTCACCACGTAGCGGACCCTCTCGGCTGCTCTCTCGGTCGTCCATACCTCCGCCTCCAGCCCTTCAGGTACCGGCCGCAATCGGAGAACTCCGAGCCACTCCCCTGTTGCAACCCGCTGTAGTAGGGAAGTCCACCGGACCGTGTCCTCCGGCACTAACGGGTACACAAGCAGCGTGGACTCTGAAGTCCGCTGGGCTACGACGTCCTGAAGTTGACGCATCCATCGCCCTGTCTCGTCCCAGACAGCGAGTGTTGCTGCTGTAGCAGGCTCCCTACGCTGCCCACCAAGGCTGAGCACTATGAATAGTAAGACCGGCAAGCCAGTGCTGAGGAGAAACCCCCAATGGCGTATCTGGTTCCGCCACTCCCACAGAGCAATCTGCCCTAAGGGCCGTAGTGCCATTCCTACCAACTGCCCGACAACTGGACGACGACATGGCGGGGCGGAGCTAGGTTTCCGGGCACCTCCGTGTAGTAGTAGTCCAGCGCATTCCGCAGGTTAACCGTCAGATCTAGCGGAAGCCCAACTGTGCGCTGCCCCGCCACTGTAAAGCGAAGGTCTACAACATGGACCGGCACACGAGCAGAAGCATTTCGAATGAGCCGTAAGTTCTCCAGCTCATCATCAATCCGGTCTGCCCGGCTCTGGTAGCGGTACTCAAGTTGCAGCTCCCCCCATGGCAGCGGTAGAGTCCACTGCGCGCGCCAGAGTCGCCGCGAGCGATACCGGAGCCAATCGTTGCGCGATAGATCCCGTGGGTTCAACAACGTCAATCCACTCTCCACCCCCACCAGACCCAAAGCGGACCACGACGTACGTGGACCCAGCCATGCCCTCACAACCCACTCAGCACCCTGCACCCGAGCCCGAGTCACATTGAGGAACCGTACTGCAACCTCTCCCTCAGTTGCGCCGAGCTGGGGCTCGATGAGGTCGTAGTACTCCGACTGGAACAGCGCAACATCAACGAAGAGCGGAGAGCGCCAGCCTGCTACCGCGAACCAGAGGGTATCCATAGCTCCAACCTCAGCGGTCCAAGCCCGCTCAGGTCTAAGCTCTGGGTTCGGCCGAACGACAAACCCCGCAGCCCGCACGGTCGCGAAGCGTTCCGCAACCGTCGGTGCTCGAAATGCTCGTCCCAGCGTTGCTCGAAACTGTGGACCGAACCAACTGGCATACGTCAGCCCTACGCGAGGACTAAGCTCGAGGTGTTGCCGTGCCGCTCCGTGCGTACGCTCCCAGTCCGCTCGCACGCCAATGGTCACCCCAAGCGGACGTTGTGACCCAAGCTCCAGCTGGCCATACAGGGCTCCAACCGCCTGGCGCCGATCACCGTAGAGTCCGGACTCCACCACGTTCGCAATCCCGTGGAGCCCTGCCGTGATAAGTACCTGCGGCTGCAGTTCCTTCGTCCACTGCCACTCTGCCGAAAGGGAATACGCCAGCGATTGTGGCAATCCCGTATCTGCTCCTCCTGCTGGGTTCCGGTTGGCGAAGTCTGTCCGATAGAGCCCGACCCGCAGCACGCTCGACAGATCCCTCTGCCATACCTGCTGCCACTGCACTGCGAGCACAGCCTTGTCCGAGCGCACACGCTGGGCACTGTCGGGATTGCCTGGCCGTGTCGCCTCCCGTAGGTCCTTCCAGTAGATCCAGTTCCCACTCTCAGTGCCGGTGTAGTACCCCAGCAGAGTCAACACTGACGCCGTAGACAGAGTCCAGCGCACCTTGCCCAGAGCCTGCCATCGCCGAGAGTCATCATCGCGGCGGTAGCTCTCATCTCGCACTCCTGCTGTGCT
>JBCNUX010000027.1:0-22741 GCA_039630485.1 Chlorobiota bacterium
CCCTGGGCGCAACCCGGTCGGACGATCCGAGCAACTATCCGCTTACGTCCCCCACGATTAGCTACGCTACCGACCGATTTCCCCGAGTGGGACTACTGTGCGCACCTCGATGTCCAGTGGATGGGCTTTGCACGTGCGTCGGACGTCAGCCTCTGGGAGGAACAATCTCGCTCTCACATAGACCTTCTGGAGTTCCTGGCACATCAACGACAACGCCTCCGCGAATGGATTGCGGAGCTCTATCCCTCGGACATCCGCCCGCTGGCATTAGCGTTGCTGGTCGGAGACCGCTCAGAGCTTGCCCCGCAGCAACGCCGCGAGTTTGCCCTTACGGGAGCTGCCCATGTACTCGCCATCAGCGGACTCCACGTCGGAGTCGTGGCTGGGATAGTCTTCATCGTGCTCGGCTTCCTCCCTTACCGCTGGCTGCGATGGCTCTGCGCAAGTCTCCTGATTGTACTCTTCGTCGGCCTCACCGGAGCCCAACCCTCAGCACTCCGAGCCGCCGGGATGGCAATCCTCGGAAGTGCCCTGTACTTGCTCCAGCGGCAGCCACACCCAGTCAACGTCGTCGCTGCCGTGGCTTTTGGGTTACTGCTCCTCCAGCCCGAACTGCTCTTCTCCCGCTCCTTTCAGCTCTCGGTCCTGGCTACCCTTGGGATTGTTGGTCTCTTCGGGCCATTTGCTCAGTGGCTCCAGCAACTTGCGCCTGCGTTGCCCCAGTTCTTACGAGACATGGTAGCGCTGACACTGGCAGCAACGTGCGGGAGTGCATCAGTTGCTGCACTAGCTTTCGGAATCTTCTCCCTGCTCTCGATTCCGATCAACGTAGCCGCTGTGCCAATGAGCGGGGCGGCGCTGATAGCTGGGCTCTTGGGAATGCTCTTCCACGGCGCAGTACCGCCTGTTGGCGAACTCTACACGAGCGCTGCCATTGCATGCTTGCGCGGACTGACATGGCTAACCCACCATGCTGCTCAGCTCCCGTTTGCCGCTCTGGAGGGACACAGTGCAGCCGTTGCAGCCGTCGGAGCCAGTGCTGGCCTTCTGTGGCTCTTGAAGGCTCAGCGCTGGCTGCATGTCCTCCTGCGGTTCTGTGTCGTTGTCGCTGGAATCGCTTTAGGAAGTTACTGGCTCCGACCGAGCATACAGCCACAGCTTGCCCCTCGCGAGCGACTCGTCGCAGCATTTCTGCCAACAGCACCGGACACAACCGTGGTCGTACTCATCGACCGACTCCCACGGCACAAACCAAAGCGAGATCCAGCCCTGGAAGACTACCTCCGTATCCTCTCAGGACACCTCTCCATTGCCTACACTGGCTATACGAGCGAGCTCCTTGCCCTCCAGTGTTTCCGCTCTCGCCCCAATGTCTCCGTGCTCCCAGCCCCTCCGGCCATAGTGGACTATATCCACCAGCTCTTTCGCTCGCCGCAGCCGCTGCGCCAACTTTACCGGCCTCTTTTACTTCCTGCCAATTCAGAGCGGCTCAAATGACGGAGCCTTTGGCAACCGATCGCGACAGAACAGCAGGAGCTGCCCACTGTGGACCTCTACGTGCACGGGGGCTCGCCGGACGACGTTCCGTGCACTCTCCCGCACTCCCCATCGCAGCAGCTCGCCACGTAGCTCCCAGACGAATCCTGTTGTCGTAACGCTTGCCTCTGGCTGTGGGACCAATGAGACGGTCTCCCCGACCTCCAACCCTACGACCGCGGAGGTGGTCAGCGGTATCCCGTAGCGATGGCTGTCGTAGAAGCACAGTTCCAGGGTTGTCGCATAGCGCACGGCAACGCTCCAGTTGATGAGCGTATGGTCGGGCTCCTCCCCCTGGAAGCCAACTACTAAGAGACGCTTCCAGCCCTGCTGCTGCGCAAAGCAGAGCACTTTCTCGAAGTCATTCGTGTCTTGGTCCACAACCTGCACTAGCCGAACGTCGTTGAGCAGCTCCCGCTCAGGAGACACGAGCAGGGCATCTAGGTCCCCAACGATGTACGACGGCAGAAGCCGATAGTGGCGGTAGAGCTTGACAGCCGCTCCGTCAGCGGCGATGAGCGGAGCATACGAGCATTGCCCAAATACGCTCCGTTCTGGTATCGTTCCATCAAGGCAGACGACAGCATCGAAGTCGTTTGTGAAGCTCACCCGCAGCATGTGCGCTCCCACTGGTCGAAGATAGCAAGGAGGCGCTCCACGCCGTCCGTTAAGGCCGCCGGGCCAGGCTGCAGGATGATGGACGAAGGGATCTCGTAGAGCTGGTTCGTACGCACAGCGGGAATAGCATCCCACCCCGGCCGCTGTCGCAGGCGCTCAGGCTTGAACATCTTCCCACACCACGACGCGATGATGACCTCAGGACTGCGGCGTACGACCTCATCTGGATCTGCGATAATCCGCCGCTTCGCATCAGGATAGCGGCTCAGCTCCTCAAAGACATCCTCACCACCGCATATCGTAATGAGCTCGCTTACCCAGCGAATCCCGCTAATGAGGGGATCGTACCACTCCTCGAAGTACACCCGAGGTCGACGCTGACGCTGAGCCCCACGCTCAGCAGCACGTTGAAGACCAGCAATCAGCTGCTCGACGTACCTCTCAGCTTCTGCACTCTTGCCGATCAATGTCCCCAGGCGTAGAATCATGGAGAGGATTCCTTCAACAGAGCGATGGTTGAAACAGATGACCTCTACCCCCTGCCGGATGAGCTCGGCACATATAGATGCCTGCAGGTCCGACCATGCTAAGACTACATCGGGTTCCAAAGCCAGAATGGCGTCAATCTTCGCATCCAGGAATGTGGAGACCTTCGGCTTCTGGCGCGCTTCACGCGGCCGTGTGACGAATCCTGAAATTCCTACGACGAGCTCGCCGGCGCCTAAGGCGTAGAGGGTCTCGGTCGTCTCTTCAGTAAGGCACACGATCCTTCTCGGCAGCCGCGGCTGGAGATGGAGCCCCATCAGGATTTCTACAAACGCGTCTACGCCCTCGTCCAGCAGATCCCGCGCGGCAAAGTTACAACGTATGGGCATATCGCCCGAGCCCTAGGAATCCGCGCTGGAGCACGATTGGTGGGCTGGGCACTCTATGCAGCCCGAGGCTCACCTGAAATCCCTTGCCATCGCATTGTGAATCGCCGAGGAGAGCTCTCCGGCAAGATGCATTTCGCTACCCCAACACTCATGCGTGAGCTCCTTGAGAGCGAGGGGGTGTGCGTTGTCAACGACCGTGTAGACCTCCGGCAGCACCTTTGGATTCCGCCATCCGCAGAGCAACTGTGAAAAAGCTACCCCTGTGCCCACGGGGCGGGACGTGGAGCACAGGGGTATTAAGGGGGGCGGTATGTGTGTGGAGGGAACTTGGGGCAAGTTCCAGGGCTACAGACGTTTAGTAGTCCACCGGTGGTGTGTTGGTGGTGGACTTCTCTTTCTCCGGCTTCTCTACGACCGTTGCCTCGGTCGTAATGAGCAGGCTAGCAACGGAAGCAGCGTTCTCCAAAGCGACCCGAGCAACTTTCGTCGGGTCGATGACCCCGCTTTCAAGGAGGTTCTCAAACTGCTCCGTTGCGGCGTTGAAGCCGAAGCCATCCTGCCCCTCCTTGACCTTGGCAACGATCACAGAGGGCTCAAGTCCAGCATTCGCGACAATCTGCCGGATGGGCTCCTCCAGAGCACGACGGACGATGTTGATACCCGTCCGCTGATCTTCATTCTCTGGGTTCAGGCCATCCAGCACCGCCATGGCCCGCAGATACGCCACACCACCACCTGGGATGATCCCCTCCTCAATCGCAGCCCGAGTAGCGTGGAGCGCATCCTCTACGCGCGCCTTTCTCTCCTTCATCTCCACCTCTGTTGCCGCACCGATCTTGATGACGGCAACACCGCCGCTGAGCTTCGCCAGGCGCTCCTGAAGCTTCTCGCGGTCGTAGTCCGAGGTGGTCTTCTCGATCTGCGCTTTGATTTCGTTGATGCGCCGCTTGATATCTTCTGACTTCCCAGCTCCCTCAACGATGGTCGTCGTATCCTTGTCGACGACGACTTTCTTCGCCGTACCCAAATAGGCAAGCGTTGCGTTCTCCAGCCTGAACCCCTTCTCTTCGCTGATCACGGTACCTCCTGTCAGGATGGCAATATCCTCCAGCATTGCCTTCCGACGATCTCCAAAGCCGGGAGCCTTGACGGCGCATACCCGAAGTGTCCCACGCAACTTGTTAACGACTAGGGTTGCCAAAGCCTCCCCCTCGACGTCCTCCGCGATGATCAAGAGCGACCGACCAGACTGAGCTACCTTCTCCAGGATCGGCAGCAGGTCCTTCACAGCCGAGACCTTCTTGTCGTGGATGAGGATGTACGGGTTCTCTAGCACAGCCTCCATAGTCTCAGGGTCGGTGACAAAATACGGCGACAGATACCCCCGGTCAAATTGCATCCCCTCTACGACTTCCAGCGTTGTCTCGATTCCCTTTGCCTCCTCGACAGTGACAACCCCGTCCTTGCCGACCTTCTCGATCGCATCTGCTACCAGCTTGCCAATCGAGGAATCATTGTTCGCCGAGATAGTTGCAACCTGCTCCATCTCCTTCCGGCCTTGCACTTCACGGCTGATCCGGCGCAGCTCCTGAACGATAGCGTCAACAGCCATGTCAATGCCCCGCTTCAGGTCCATTGGGTTCGCGCCGGCAGTCACGTTCTTGAGCCCCTCGCGGAAGATGGCCTGTGCTAACACCGTTGCCGTCGTCGTGCCATCACCAGCAACATCGCTGGTCTTCGAGGCAACCTCGCGAACCATCTGTGCACCTAAGTTCTCGATAGGGTCTTCCAACTCGATCTCCTTCGCAACGGTGACACCATCCTTCGTAACGACCGGTGGTCCAAACTTCTTATCGATGATGACATTCCGGCCCTTCGGTCCCAGAGTTACCTTCACAGCATTTGCCAGCTTGTCAACCCCTTCCTTGAGAGCTGTGCGCGCCTCAGCATCATACAAGATGATCTTCGCAGCCATCGTTTGCTCCTCCTCACTTGTTGGACTTACTGCCTACTTTGCTTCTGTGTTAACGATTGCGTAGATGTCGCTCTCGCGCATGATGAGGTATTCCTCCCCATCAATGGTGATCTCTGTACCGGCATACTTGCCGAACAGGACCTGGTCACCGACTTTGACCTGCAGTGGAATGAGTTTCCCATCTTCCGTCAGCTTTCCTTTCCCAACAGCAACGACCTCACCCTGCTGTGGCTTCTCTTTTGCGGTGTCCGGGATGATAATACCGCCCTTCGTCACTTCCTCTGGCGGGGCTGGCTTGACGACCACTCGATCATACAACGGGGTGAGCTTCATTGGCGTCCTCTCTGCTTGTTGCACATCAACCGCGAGACTTACGACGATTACCGAACTGAGGGTATTGTTAGCACTCTCTTGCGAGGAGTGCTAACTACTGCTTACAAAATTACGAAGTAGAGCCAAGTCTACGGCTCATAAGTCAACAAGCTGCCCGAACTACCTGCCGAGAATTGGCTCCTTTACTCGCCCCCGAATCAACCCTCAGAAATCTGCCTCCGGGCCCGCGCCAACTGAGCGGCTCGGAAGTTGATCTCAGCTTTCCGAAGCTCTTGGCGGGCCCGCCGGAGTTCGTCCCGCGTCTGGGCAGCGTTGAGTTGGGCCCGTGCTGACTGGAGCCGCTGAGCCGCCTGCTGGAGATCTATCTCCTCCCCTGCAACGATGCTCTCTACAAGCACCGTAACGCGGTTGTGGAGGACTTCGACGAATCCACTGCCGATAGCGTAGTAGACCGGCGTCAGATCAGACAGCAGGATTTTGAGCACCCCTGGCTCCAGAGTCGAAAGAATGGGAGCATGCTGGTAGAGCACTTGGAATGGAGCCACCGTCCCCGGGACAGTCACAGCAACCGCCTTGCCCTGGAAGACCGTCCCTCGAGGAGTGATGATATCAACGTCGAGAGCCCTGTCCATTACGCCGCTGCCTTGATTTCAGAAGCCTTCAGCTTCTTGGCCTTCTCCAGGGCCTCATCCAAAGTACCAACGTAGCTGAAGGCCACCTCGGGAACATCGTCAACTTCGCCATCCAGGATCGCCTTGAAGCCCGCGACGGTATCTTCTATCTTGACGTACCGGCCCGGCAATCCCGTGAACTGCTCAGCGACGTGAAATGGCTGGGAGAAGAACTTCTGGATCTTCCGAGCCCGGTAAACGATGAGCTTGTCCTCGTCGGAAAGCTCGTCCATCCCCAGAATGTTGATGATGTCCTGCAGGTCCTTGTAGCGCTGCAGTACCTGCTTGACCCGCATTGCTGTCTCGTAGTGCTCCCGTCCGATGACCAAAGGATCCAGAATGCGGGAAGTAGACTCCAGCGGATCCACAGCCGGATAGATACCAAGCTCCGCAATCTGGCGCGAGAGCACTGTCATGGCATCCAGATGCGTGAAAGTGTTGGCCGGTGCTGGATCGGTAAGATCGTCAGCTGGGACATAGACGGCCTGTACAGAGGTAATCGAACCACGTAGTGTCGAGACAATCCGCTCTTCCAGTGCCCCTAGCTCTGTTGCCAGCGTGGGCTGGTAACCAACTGCTGAGGGCATACGACCTAAGAGAGCCGACACCTCCGAGCCAGCTTGCACGAAGCGGAAGATATTGTCAATGAACAGGAGCACGTCACGGCCTTCCTCGTCACGGAAGTACTCAGCAATCGTCAGTGCCGTTAGCCCCACGCGAGCCCTTGCTCCCGGAGGCTCGTTCATCTGGCCGAAGACGAGCACGGCCTTATCCAAGACACCCGAGGCCTTCATCTCCAGCCAGAGGTCATTCCCTTCACGAGTCCTCTCGCCTACTCCGCCGAAGACCGAATAGCCCTGATGATACTTGGCGATATTGTGGATGAGCTCCTGGATGATCACAGTCTTGCCCACTCCGGCCCCGCCGAACAGCCCTGTCTTCCCACCACGGGTAAAGGGCTCAATGAGGTCGATGACTTTGATGCCCGTCTCGAACATCTCTTTGCGGGTATTCAGCTCTACGAAGGCCGGAGCTGGCCGGTGAATGGGATAGTATGCCTTCGCCTGAATCGGCCCTTTCTCGTCTATGGGCTCCCCCACAACGTTGAGAATGCGCCCTAACACTCCAGGTCCCACAGGGACCTTGATCGGTCCTCCAGTGTCGTAGACCTTCATTCCACGGACTAGGCCGTCTGTCGAGTCCATGGCGATAGAACGGACACGATCTTCCCCGAGGTGCTGCTGTACTTCACAGATGAGGATGTCCTCCTTGTCCGACCCAGGCAGCCTCCGTGGGATTTTGAGTGCGTTCAAGACTGCTGGGAGCTCCCCGTTCGGGAACTCGACATCTACCACCGGCCCGATCACCTGTACGATGTAGCCCTCGTTCATCGCTGTTGTGTAGCAGTTGTTCTCAACCGTCCAAGGCCTGCAAAACTAAGCAAATCCCCTTCAGCGCTCTACTGAGAGCTTCTTCAGCTGGGAGATGTGCCAAGTGATGTTGATATCCTTCGGGCAGGCCTCTACGCAGTTGAAGATTGTGTGACAGCGCCAGACGCCGTTCTCTGTACCGACAATGGACAACCGCTCTTCCGTCGCACCATCGCGCGGGTCAAAGATGAAACGGTATGCCTTCAAGAGGGCTGCCGGAGCCAAATAATCAGGGTGTGACCAGAGGGATGGGCACGATGCAGAGCAGCATCCGCAGAGAATGCACTTCGTAGATTCCATAATCCGCTCCATCTGCTCCGGAAAGACACGGTACTCTCGCCCATCCTCTGGAGGCTCTTCCCTTGGAATCAGGTAAGGCTTGATAGCCTCGTACTTGCGGAAGAAAGGCTCCATATCAACCACGAGGTCCTTGATGATCGGGAAGAACGGCAGCGGCTCGATCGTGATCGGTCGGCGAAGGTCCAAGTCTTTGAGCAGCACAGTGCAGGCAAGTGCGTTCTTGCCGTTGATCTTCATCGCATCGGAGCCACACATCCCATGGGCGCACGAGCGACGGAAGGTCAGCGTACCATCCTGCTCCTCTTTGATACGGTGGAGAATGTCCAAGACACGGTCGGTCGGATGGGCATCTTCGACGGTAAAGAGCTGGTAGTGCGGACGAGCGTCCGTCTCAGGGTTATACCGCAGGATCTTTACCTGGAGCTGCATGGGTCTACCTGGCATCTCTCTGAGTACCTGCGCGCAAACTTACAACCTCACCTGAGTTTCCCCTCGTTGACCTTCGTCACCTCTCCAGTGGGACACCCCGGTCATACGTCTACCTACGCTTAGCTATCGAGCACACCCAGCGGGATATGGCTACAGGCTCGGTCATCCTCATTGGCCCAGCATACCCCTTACGTGGCGGCGGGATTGCAACGTACACAGAGACTTTAGCGGCGACATACCAGCGCTTGGGACGGCGAGCTGCTATCGTTACGTTCCGCTACCAGTACCCGCAGTGGCTCTTCCCGGGCAAGACGCAGCTCAGTTCGGAACCGCCACCTGTGGGGTTGGAGATCCACCCCATTCTCCACTCACTTTGGCCAGCCAACTGGTTCAAAGCCGCTCAGCGCATAGCAGCGTGGGGTCCTGAGGTACTACTCGTCAACGTTTGGCTCCCCTTCTTTGCCCCCTGCTTAGGCACGATCGTACGCGCTGTACGCCGATGGCGACCGACGGTCGTTTCGGTTGGCATCATTCACAACGTAACACCCCATGAGCACTTCCCGGCTGCAGATGCCCTAACTCGCTACGTCCTGCGGCCACTCGACGCCTTCCTGGTCCTTTCCGAAGCCGTAGCCCACGAGCTCCAGCGCTTTGATGTCTCCAAGCCGCGGCGCGTGTCGCTTCATCCGCCATTTGAGTATGGCGAGCCGGTTCCGCAAGAAGAAGCACGCCAGCAGTTGGGCCTACCACTGAACGCTCCAGTCGTGCTCTTCTTCGGCTTGGTCCGCCCGTACAAGGGAGTTGACCTTCTCTTAGAAGCCCTGCCGCGAATACCCCTACCCGTCTATACCGTCATTGCCGGCGAATGGTACATAGACCCCACCCCGTTCCTGCGCCGTGCCTACGAACTCGGAGTGAGCGAGCGACTTGTCGTCTTCAACCGCTTCATCCGGCGTGAAGAAGCGCCTCTCCTCTTCAGTGCAGCCGATATCGTCGTGCAACCATATCGCAGCGCGACTCAGAGCGGGGTTACTCCCTTGGCACTCCGCTACCAACGTCCTGTTGTGGTTACCAACGTCGGTGGGCTTGCCGAGTACGTTGAGCCTGGGAAGACTGGCTACGTTGTCCCACCTACTCCAGAGGCCATTGCAGCAGCTCTCACGGACTTCTTCGTGCAGCGTCGAGGAGAGTCGTTTGCCCCCTTTCTCCAAGTTGCTGCCCAGCGGTGGAGTTGGGACAACGTCGTCACAACCTTGGACGAACTTGTTGAAGAAGTGCTCCAGCAGCGCCAGCAACAGAACCGCACGCAGACACGCCCCGGGAAGGAAGCCCTACGCCAAGACCTCCCGTAAGCGCGCCGAGGCGTAGTCCAACACCCAGACTACAGCAGCAATGACTAGCACGATAAGGCCAACCTCATGCCAGCGAGCTAGCCCCTGGTACTGCATCAGAAGCGTCCCAATGCCGCCACCCCCTACCAGGCCGATTACCGTCGCCATCCGGACGTTCGTATCCCAGCGGTAGATCGTGAACGCCAAGAAGGGCAACACCACCTGCGGCACGATCCCGAACCAGACGACCTGGATCGGATGCGCCCCCGTCGACTCTACCGCCTCAATGAGTCCGGGGTCTACGGATTCCACCTGCTCCGAGTACAGCTTCGCTAACGCGGCCACCGTATGTACCGTCATCGCCAACATCCCAGCAAAGGGGCCAATTCCAACCCAGACGGAGAAGATGACAGCCCAGATGAGTGGCTCAACCGAGCGCGTGAAGTTGATGAGCACCCGAAGGACGGCGTAGAGCGCAAACGTCAAAGGATGGCGTCGCATTACGTTCCGCGCTGCAAGGAATCCAAGGAGCAACGCTGGCGGTAAGCCGGCTAAGGTGGCCATCAGCGCAATGTAGATGGTCTGCACCATCGCGGCGAGGGCTTTATCCAAGATGGAGAACTCGGGGATCAACAGCGCCCGGAAGAGGCGGCCCGCGCTCTCCAAGCCCTGTGGCGAGAAGAGCTCCAGCGGCGAGATCTTCGTCACCACCCAGCCTGCCCAAACCGTCAGCACTAACAGCGACAGTCCCCAGTGAAGAGCTCCAGCTTGCTGCCACGGACGGAGCACATGCCCACCAGCACTAATCCATGCGCCGAGTGTGCAACGGCATCCCAGCCCAATCGCTACCGTCAAAGCTCCGCCTCCCACGTACGCTGCGAGCTCAACGGCAGAGATAGTCTCTGAACCGCTCCCCACCACCATGTGCTGCCACACAACCCGGTGGAGAACAACGGCCGCATACGTGCCCAACAGGAAGTCCACCACGATACCCTGCCAATGGCGGCGTGTCATCGGATCTCCACCTCCTGTGCTTCCTCGCCGTAGATGTGGCGGAACCACTCGTCGGTGATTTCCGCTGGAGCCCCCTCAAACACTATGCGCCCTGCACGGAGCGCGACGACGCGTTGAGCATAGCGCCGCACGAGGCTCAAGAAGTGGAGGCTGCAGACGACTGTGACGCCGAAGCGCTGGTTGACCTCCTCCAAGTACCGCATGACTGAGTGGGAAGTCGCCGGATCCAGGCTGGCCACGGGCTCGTCTGCCAAAAGGGCCTGGGGGCGCTGCATGAGGGCTCGGGCAATCGCTACCCGTTGTTTCTGTCCACCGGAGAGCATCCGGACGCGGTCGTAGGCCTTCTCAGCAAGCCCGACTACTTCTAAGTTGCGCAACGCCTCTTCGAGGAGCTCTTGCGGGAAACTCCCCACGAGCGAACGCCAGACGCTGACACGCCCCAGAGCACCTACGAGCACGTTCTCCAAAACCGTCCGACGCTCAACGACATTGAACTGCTGGAAGATCATCCCAATCCGCTGACGGAAGTGGCGCAGCTCCCGCCCCTGGAGATGGGTCACGTCCTGCCCATCGAAGAGGACTCGCCCTGTCGTTGGCTCGGTGAGTCGATTGATACAGCGCAGCAGTGTAGACTTCCCAGAGCCACTCAGCCCAATGACAGCCAGGAACTCTCCCTGCTGCACTTGCAGCGAGATGCCATCCAAAGCCCTAACACCGTTCGGGAAGACCTTGCTGACGTCGTGGAGCTCGATGAGTGCCATCAGCGCAGCAACCTCTCTACATCGCCAACATATCGGCTCAGGAGTTGCCGGAGTCCGTCGTAGTCCTGGTCCCGCACGGGTGCGAACCCTTCCACGCTGTAGATCTCAAACAGAGCCCGCCGCCCCTCCGGCGTAGACTGGAACGCCAAAAGACCACGCACGAGCCGCTCTACGACAGGCTCGGGCAAATCCGCCCGCACGACAATCGGGTCGTTTGGAATGGAGTCCGTCAGTGCGATGATCCGCACCTTCTCCACGACATCTGGAAACTGCTTCAGGACGCGAGCTCGAGCATCACGGATTTCCCCCGTAACGGGGTCTGGCGGCGAGTAGTACGTTGCTCCGGCATCCACCTGGCGCTGGTAGACCATCGTCACCACGTTGTCGTGGCGCATCGCGAAGACCTCCTCCGCAGGACGGACACCTGCCCGTTCCAGGAGTGCTTTGGGCAAGATGTAGCCAGAGGTAGAGGCCGGGTCAACGTAAGCGATGCGTTTTCCGGAGAGCTGCTCCAGTCCTCGGATGCCAGTATTCGTGTGGGTGATGATCTGGCCGCGGTAGCTCAACTCCCCGTGTCGCCGGACGACTCGGAGTACGGCTCGGACCCCATAGCGTTCGTGGGCCAATAGGTAGCTGAAGGCATTCATCGCAGCGATATCAGCCTTCCCTGCTCCGAAGGCTTCTACGACGGCTATGTAGCTCGTCGGCACCGAAGCCTCAACATAGTAGCCTGTGGCTTGCCGGAGGAACCTCACGAGCGCTTCGGCGCTCTCTGTTACCTTCTGGGCGTCCACGGCCGGCACCAGCAACAGCCGTATAGGCCGCCCCGGCGTGCCCAGGGCCTGGGAGACAAACAACGGCTGGAGCGAAAGCTTCGTAATACCGGCCAGCAACACAATGCCATAGCCCAACAGTAGGCGCAGCAATCGCCGTCTGTGTTGCCCGAATTCCATAGGTTTGCGCGTCAAAAGAGGGCCTGTGCCACACCAAATTACAACGCCATGCACCTACCTGCGCTGTTAGCCCTTCTGCTACTTCTTTCGTGTGCTCCAAGCCGTCAGCCCGAACCAGCAGCCGAGCCGCAGGAGCTCCGGTTAGACACGGCTCCCAAACCAGCCGCGGATACAGCCGCTGCGCAGCCGACTGCGGTTCCCCAGCAGAGTGCCGACACAGCGAAGCAGACGGCAACTCCACAGAAGACCGAGCAGAAAGCCCAGCAGCAAAAAGCTCAGCAGCAACAGCCTCGTCGGCTGCCGCTGGCTCCGCAGACGGTAACGCCTCCTGAGGAGGGGATTCAAATCCGCACAGAGAAGAAGCCACGCGACGGCGCTACTCAGCAACAAACCCCCCAGCAGCAAGCTCCTCAACAGCAGCAGAGTGGTGCTGAAGAGGGCGGCCTGCAGATCCGAACCGAGAAGAAGCCGCGCAATCCGTAAAGTCGCTCCTGAAGGCGAGGGTGTAGAAGCTACCATGAACCTGCACGAGTTCCAAGCGAAGGAGCTCCTCCACCGATACGGCGTTCCCGTACCACTGGGACAGGTCGTCCGGACTGCTGAAGAGGCTGGAGCTATCACGTACCGAGACTTCGTGCTGCGGAACATCAATGCCATCGTTGTGAAGGCACAGATCCACGCCGGTGGGCGAGGAAAAGGTCAGTTCGTCCATGCCGAGACCGGCGAACCCCTCACTTGGAACGGGGAACCGCTGCGGGGCGTGGTGCTCCTACGGGAGGGCAACATCGCCGACAAAGCCTACCGGGTAGGCCTGTTGATGCTGGGGAATCGGCTAGTCACGGCGCAAACAGGTCCCACAGGACGCCGTGTCCGCTATCTGCTCCTCGAAGAGGCGCTCCCAATTGCTCAGGAGCTCTACGTAAGCATCACATTAGACCGCAGCCGTCGCCGGCCCCTGCTTATGGTCTCCGGCGAGGGAGGTGTGGAGATCGAAACGATCGCGGCCGAACGCCCTTCGGCATTGCTACGCGAGCACATTCATCCTTTCTTGGGCCTCCAAGCCTTCCAAGCACGCCGCATTGCCTTCCGGCTCGGACTGGAGGGTGAGTCGATCTCTGCCTTTACGGAGCTGCTCCAGAGGCTTGCCCATGCTTACGACGAGCTTGAGTGTAGTCTGCTGGAGTTGAACCCGCTGGTCCGTACCCAGGACGGACGCTTCATCGCCCTGGACGCCAAAGTGAGCTTGGATGACAACGCCCTCTTCCGCCATCCGGACCTGGCCGCATTAAGGGACACCGAAGAGGAAGACCCGCGAGAGGTGGAAGCCTCTCGATACCATCTCAGCTACATCAAACTCGACGGGAACGTTGGCTGCATGGTCAACGGAGCCGGTCTGGCGATGGCAACGATGGACATGATCCAACTCGCGGGAGGCCGGCCAGCGAACTTCCTGGACGTCGGGGGTGCAGCCAACGTAGAGCGGATCGCCCATGCCTTCCGGATTATGCTCTCCGATCCCGACGTCCGGGTAGCCCTGGTCAACATCTTCGGGGGAATCGTGCGCTGTGACCGCGTCGCTCAGGGAATCGTTCAGGCCCTCCAGCAGATAGAACCGACCGTTCCGATTGTCGTCCGGCTGGAAGGGACGAATGCCGAAGAGGCAGCCCAGATCCTCCACGCTTCGGGGTTGCGATTCCGTATTGCCCGGAGCCTGGAGGAAGCTACAGCCCAGGTTCGGGAAGCTCTCCAAGAGGCCGGTGCACAAGCAGTGGTGTAGCATATCCGGTACCGTGTCATGGCACTTCGGGTTGCCATCAATGGATTCGGACGCATCGGGCGCCTCTTCCTCCGGGCTGCTCTCCAGCGCCGCGTCCCGATAACGTTCGTCGGCATCAACGACCTGACTGATGCTCCCACGCTGGCCCACTTGTTCAAGTACGACTCTGTCCATGGGCGCTTTCCGGGAGAGGTCAAAGCCGAAGACGGCGCCCTCATCGTAGATGGGCATTGGATCCCAGTCAGCGCTAGCCCTACTATCGAGAACATCCCATGGGGCGAGGTAGACATCGTTGTAGAAGCTACGGGCAAATTCACCCGCCGCGCTGATGCTGAAAAGCACCTCCAGCGGGGTGCGCATAAGGTACTCCTCACAGCCCCTCCCAAGGACAGCGCTGACGCAATCATCGTCCTTGGGGTCAACGAGGACTCCCTCACAGGGCAGGAGCGCATCATCTCCAATGCCTCCTGCACAACCAACTGCATTGCCCCGATGGTGAAGGTCCTCCACGATGCCTTCGGGGTCGAGAGTGGCTTCATGGTAACCGTCCATGCCTACACGAACGACCAGCGCATCTTGGACCTCCCCCACAAAGACCTCCGGCGGGCCCGAGCAGCAGCGCTGAATATCATCCCGACGACGACCGGGGCAGCTCGAGCCGTCGGAGCTGTCATTCCAGAGCTTAAAGGCCGCATTGACGGCTACGCTCTCCGAGTCCCTGTACCGGACGGGTCCGTTACGGACCTAACCGCCGTACTGAAGCGTTCGGTAAGCCGCGAAGAGGTGAATGCTGCCTTCCGCGAAGCAGCCGTAGGAAGACTCCGCGGCATCTTGGAGTACAGCGAAGAGCCGCTGGTCTCCAGCGACATCATCGGCAATCCGCACTCGTGCATCATTGACGGCCTCTCCACGATGGCCAATGGGACGCTGGTCAAGGTCGTAGGCTGGTACGACAACGAGTGGGGCTACGTCCAGCGGCTCGTAGACTTGGTGCTCCGCTTAGGGGATTGAGCAGCCATCCTAATGATACTCCGCCTGCACGAGCTGCCGATTGCTGGACGCCGTGTCCTGGTACGCGCCGACTTCAACGTCCCGCTCTCTGAGGACGGGGCTATCGTTGACGACACCCGCATTCGAGAGGCGCTACCAACACTCCAAGAGCTTCGCTCAGCCGGAGCGATACCGATCCTCCTCTCCCACCTCGGACGCCCGAAGGGTAAGCCCGTGCCGCATCTGTCGTTAGCTCCTGTCGCCCGCCATCTGGCAATACTGCTGGATTGCACCGTACATTTCGCTCCTGACTGCATCGGCGAGCCTGCCCAGCGAAGCATTGCCGATGCCCGACCGGGGGATGTCGTCGTCTTAGAGAACCTCCGCTTCTACCCAGGTGAGGAGGGCAACGACGAAGCCTTTGCCGCGCAGTTGGTTCACGGGGCCGAAGTCTACGTCAACGACGCCTTCGGGACCATTCACCGAGCACACGCAAGCGTTGTAGCGCTCCCGCGTCGGATGCGGTGGAAGGGCATGGGGTTGCTGATGGAGCGTGAAATCATGGCACTCCGACGGCTTCGAGATACTGCCGAGCACCCGTACGTTGCCATCTTGGGTGGGGCAAAGGTATCCGACAAGTTGGATGTGCTGCAGGCCCTGCTCCAGCGCTGCGACGTGCTCTTGCTCGGCGGCGGCATGGCCTTCACGTTCTTGGCAGCCCGTGGAGTCCAAATCGGCAACTCCCTCGTAGAGCCTGACCTCATCCCCACAGCTCATCAACTCCTCCAGCAGGCCGATGCTCTCGGCAAGCAGATCCTACTTCCCGTCGATGTCTACTGCGCTCCGGAACTGCGTGATGGAGCTCCCGCGCAGCTCGTCTCGCTCTCGGAGGGAGGCATCCCCGAGGGCTGGAAAGGAGCCGATATCGGGCCACAGACAGTGGCGCTCTTCGCACGCCAGCTGGAGTCTGTCCGCACCATCTTCTGGAATGGCCCGCTTGGTGTCTATGAAATCCCTACATTCCGCGCTGGGACCCTTGAACTAGCCCGAGCTATTGCTGAGGCCACCCGCCGGGGGGCTTTCAGTCTGGTCGGTGGCGGCGATTCCGTTGCAGCACTACGGCAGTTAGGGATGGAGAATGCTGTAAGCCACCTCTCCACTGGCGGTGGCGCATCGCTGGAATTCTTGGCAGGCCGTACTCTGCCCGGCCTAGAGGCCTTAGAGGGGCAATCTTAGCCGATGGGCTACGTCTTACAGCGCCAGGTACGGAAGTACCCCAGGCAATGACCTACTACGACACCTGGCGCCGGCGCCGCTTCCTGGCCGATAATCCCGCCCTGCGAGCAATCATCCTCCTCAACATTGCCGTCTTCGTCGTTCAGCATCTCTTCTTGGCCCTCTTCCGATACCACGGCACACCGCTGGAGGTGTTCTTCGTAGAGTACTTCGCCCTCCAGCCTCTGCTGAGCGGCTCCTTCTTCCCCTGGCAGCTCCTGACTTACCAGTTCATGCACGCTGGTTTGGAGAACATCTGGCACATCGTCTTCAACCTCTTCATCCTCTGGATGTTCGGGATGGAGCTGGAGCAGCTCTGGGGGAGCCGGCGCTTCACGTGGTACTACCTACTCTGCGGGATTGGAGCTGGCCTCCTCCACCTACTCGTCCAGCTCTTCTGGACCTATCCTGCCCCAACGGTCGGCGCATCGGGAGCCATCTACGGCGTGCTACTCGCCTTCGGCCTGACCTTCCCTGACCGCCCCGTCTTCATGTTCCCCTTCTTCATCCCCATTCCAGCCCGCATTCTCGTCATCCTCATGGCAGGCATCGAGTTCATCTCCGGCATTAGCAGTGCTGGCTCGCCAATTGCGCACTTTGCCCACCTGGGAGGCGCTCTCACCGGCTTCCTCCTGCTGCGCTTCGGAGACCGCGTGGGACTCTTCTCAGCTCTCGACCGAGCGTGGTTCTGGGCACGTCGAGCACGTTTCCGGCTCTCCGCTCCACCACGGCGTAGGGGCAGGAGAGGTGTTTCGCAGCCTCAAACGGTGCGCCTTGTCCCTGCTGAGGAGGTCCTCCTCTACTTTGAAGGGCAGCCTATCACCCAGAGCGACATTGACGCCATCCTGGACAAGATTGCGGCCTTCGGGTACGAAAGCTTGTCGGAACGCGAACGTCGCATTCTCTACGAAGCAAGTCGCCGTCTCCAAGCAGAGCCATGAGCGAACTCATCCAGCTACCTGTTGCTGCCGAAACCTCTCCAGCTGTCACTGAGCAGCCCTACGCGACTCGACCGTACCGGCGCCGCTGGACTCGGCGCGTCTGGGTGGGGAATGTTCCCATCGGAGGGAATGCTCCGATCTCGGTGCAGACGATGACCAAAACCAAGACCGCCGACGTAGAAGCTACGGTAGCCCAAATCCTACGCTGCAAAGAGGCTGGTGCCGACATCGTGCGTGTCACTGTCAACGATTGGGAAGCCGCCGAAGCCATTCGGGAGATCGTTCGCCGCGTAGACATCCCCATCGTCGCTGACATCCACTTCAACCACGTCTTTGCCCTCAAGGCCATAGAGGCCGGAGTTGCCAAGGTGCGCATCAATCCCGGGAATATCGGCTCTCGGGAGCGCATCCGCCAAGTCCTCACGGCTGCCAAGGAGCGGGGCCTCCCTATCCGGATCGGTGTCAACTCGGGCTCGCTGGAGAAGGATATCCTGGAGAAGTACGGCTACCCCACCCCTGAGGCACTAGTGGAGAGCGCTCTCCGGCATGTGGAGATTGCCCAGGACTTCGGCTTCGATGACATCGTCATCTCTGTGAAGTCCACCGACGTGCGGCTGATGATCGAGGCTTACCGCCTTCTGGCAGACCGAGTCGATTTCCCGCTCCACTTGGGCGTGACCGAAGCAGGACTGCCTGGTCCAGGGATCATCAAGTCAGCCGTCGGAATTGGCACCCTGCTGGCCGAAGGAATTGGAGACACCATCCGTGTGTCCCTCACGGACGAGCCGGAACGGGAGGTCGAAGTCGGCAAGGAGATCCTCCGCTCGCTCGGCTTGGCGCAGCGTAGCGTAGAGATCATCGCCTGCCCGACCTGTGGGCGGATCGAGGTGGACCTGTTCCGCATCTCCCGAGAGCTAGAGGAGGCCGTGCGGCGCTCAGGAATCCGCAAGCCCGTCAAGATTGCCCTCTTAGGCTGTGTCGTCAACGGTCCTGGGGAGGCCAGTGAGGCGGACATTGGCATTGCGGCAGGCCGCGGCGTGGCAATCCTATACAGAAAGGGCGAAGTCGTCCGCCGTGTGCGAGAGGAAGCGATCGTCTCGGCCATCTTGGAAGAGCTAGAGCGGTTCCAGCCCGAGGAGTAGCCTGCCGGATGGAACTGAGCCTTGAGGGGAGGCGGACGCTCGTCTGCGGCAGCACACAAGGAATTGGAAAAGCCATCGCTGAAGCCTTTGCACGCGCCGGCGCCTCCGTGACACTGCTGGCACGCTCCCCAGAACGCCTGGAGGCCGTCCGAGCAGCTCTCCCTACCCCTGCCGGACAGCGCCACCATGCTATCGCTGCCGACTTCAGCTACCCCGAAGAGCTAGATCGAGTCATGCGCGAACACCTGGACCAATCGGGCCTCGTCTACCACATCCTGGTGCACAACACCGGGGGACCTCCACCAGGGAAGCTGATAGAGGCACCGCTGACCGCCTTTGAGGCCGCTTTCCGCCAGCACCTCTGGACAGCCCATCTTCTTATGCAAGCCCTACTGCCGGGCATGCGGGCCGAAGGATACGGTCGGATCCTGCTTGTGCTCTCCACCTCAGTGCGTCAGCCGATCGAAGGGCTGGGAGTCTCCAACACCGTCCGCGCTGCATTGGCAAGTTGGATGAAGACCCTGTCGGCCGAAGTGGCTCCCTGGGGGATTACCGTCAACGCCATCCTGCCCGGAAGTATTCTCACCCAGCGTCTACAAGCCCTCTGGGAGTATCTGGCGCAGCAACTGGGGATTCCCATCGGCGAGGTCGTCCAGCGCACCATAGCCTCCATCCCTGCTGGACGGATAGGCCAGCCCGAGGAGATCGCCGCCGCCGCTCTTTTCTTAGCCTCTCCGGCAGCAGCGTACATCACCGGCGTCAGCCTCCCTGTCGACGGCGGCCGCACCCGTTGCCTATGACTACGGCATCTTGACAAGGACGCCCTCCGTACTCCAGCGTGGCTTCAGCTCTATTGGCCCTACTCGCACAAATCGTTCGGCGAAGCGGTAGGGGAAGCTCTGCCCAGCGCTGTAGCGCCCGTTACGGTCCTCATCGCAGAAGGCCTCCAACTCGTAGAAGCCCGGTGGAAGCTCCCGAAAGCGCCATGGGCCAGGTTGGGGGAGATCCTGACGCCAGACTCCAGAAGCCCCGCGTGTAGCCCGCACCTCGAGGATGTAAGGACCGCGACACCGGAGGCTGTCCTGGAGCTCTCCGGCCAGGTCCGCATACTGGCGAGTATCCACGCTCCGGAAGGAGCGAACCAAGAGCGTATCGGCAAGCACGCGTCCGCCAGGCAGCCGACGGGAGCGGAAATGGACTCGGAGTTGCTGCCATTGCTCGCTGTCCCATCGCCCTTGAGGCCACAGCCGCCAGTGGTTCGGAGCCACCACCTCCCACCGGTACGGCACTGCCCGGCCGCGTTCATCCCGAACGGAGACTTCTGCGGTTGTGCTATCCAACGGTGCCTCAGCAACGAGATCAAGAGGCTGCCACGGGAGAAGGGACTGGAAGCTGTCGGGCGGAACAGTAGCCCAGCGAACCCATGCAGTATCAAGCCCTCGGCGGAAGCGGAAACGTCGTCGCTGCGGTGCAACGACATTCCCAGCCGTGTCCCGAATCCCGCCTGGCAACAGGTGGAGAAACCACGAGCCCAAGGTGTCCATGATAGGCTGAGCCATCATGAGCTCCACCATTGCGGAGCTCCCTGGCACCACGTATGCCGCTACGATGGGCAACCGCACTGAACCAGCGCTGTCCTCCACAGCAACAGCCGATGCCTGCACCGACGCCGTGTCCAGCGGCTCGCTGAAAAGCAGGCGCACGCGCTGCTGACTCTGTGGGCGAACGTCCATAAGCTCCGGCGGGGCTTGGTCAACGACAGGATTGAGTCGGAGGAGTGCTACGGCTGCAGTATCCCCTCGGACGAACACTGACTCAACCGTCGTCCCAATAGCGTCTCGGCCCTCCGTGTAGAGGCCATCGCGGTCTGTGTCCCGCAGGGCGAAGAGCCGATACTCCCCATCTGGCAGCCCTTGGAGCCGAAAGGTCCCCGCAGTCCCAACCTGCGTCCAGTATCGGGCGCGCGTATGGGCTGGATTGAGGGTATCGGGCTGCAGATTGGCCAGAGGATATGCCAACACGAAGACCCCGGCAGGCTGTGCATCCAGGAGCCGTCCCTCGATCTGGCCGCGATCGATGCGCTCGCCTGTGGAGAAGACAACACTCACAGCAGCCGCCGCTGTGTTGCCGGCGATATCCCGATAGTCAGTGCCGAGCGTGAGCACGTACGTTGTGTTGGAGTCTAGCGGCTCAGTGAAGCGCAACGAGAGCGTCTTCCCGAGCCAATCCCACGTTGCTCTCCAGGGTTTCTGCGGCTGTAGCGAAAGGGAGGTCAACACGGAGGCCTTGTCCACGAATTCGCTGAAGCGGAGCACGACGGTATTGCCGCGGAAGTGCGTCGTCCCAGAGGCAGGCTCAGTAGAGACCACCTGCGGCGGCTCTCGATCCGGAGGTCCCCCAGGAGGCGGCAACGGATTGGCACAGCTCGCAAGGAATACCCCCACCGCACAGCAGAGTCCCGACACGGCCCATGTTCTACAGCTCCACCGCTGCCCCATGCCGCACCTTGCGACGCTGTCCCCAGACCATGAGCATGACCCCGAGAGCATAGAGCGTCTCCATGCCGACGTAGACGTATGCAACGGCGATACTCCCCCACGGAGGCAGCAACGACGCTGCCGACAGGAAGCCCAGCCCCAAGACTACCGCTGCCCACAGCACGATTTGGCGCTGTCGCTCTTGGAGGGTCAGACCGTAAGCCTCCGTAAGATGCGAGAGCATCACCCCTGGGAATGCCCACGCCAATACTTGCAGCATCGGCACCGCTTCCGGTATCCGGAAGGTCCACTCTATGAGCCACGGTGCAGCACCGTAGATGCCAGCGGCGATCGGAACTCCTACGGCAGCACTCATGCCTACAGCCCACGGCTCCGAGAACTGTCCGGGTAGCTTCGCGAACTGCGGGAGTAGGACCCGGAAGAAAGCGTTCGGGATCATCCGCAGGACCATCATGAATCGCTGTGCCGCGGAGTAAGCCCCGATAGCGGCTGCCTCAGCCCCTATCCAACCGAGGAAGAGGACCCCAAAGCGCATGTAGCCATTCGTCACAAAGCCGAAGGCAATCCAATACCACCGCTCCCGAAGCACATCGAGGACAGCCTCCCATGTGCCACGCACTCCCCGAGCAAAGACATCGCGGAGGAACTCCACTGCATACGTCCGCCACAGAGGCCACCCTGGTTGCCAACGTCGAAGAGCAATCCCAAACCACACCCATGCAGAGAGCGCACCAACGCCTCCTTGGACGAGAATCACAGGCACAAGCGGCCACCCAGCCACTACCGCAGCAATCCCTGCCAAAGCCCCCGCCGTGCTGCTGACGGCAATCACGGTCCCCAAGAGCTGTAGCGCCCCAAGCCCCTGGAGGAGAGCCGCGTAGCTACTCACGAAGCTATGGAGGAGCGAGACGACGAACGCTGCCACTGTTGGCGCAAGCGCATCAGCCCTTCCCAGCCCAATCGTGAGTCCGACCCCGAGCGGGAACCCTATCAGCGCCAGGTACCACTTCGCAAGCTGTGCTTGGCGTAGTGGAGAGGCTATCGTGCCAGCGCGGGCCACCTCCTGCGGCAGTGTCACAACAAAGTTTGCCTCCACGAACAACTGCAAGAGCAGCCCCTGCGCCATGCTGAACGAGTATAGCCCCAGCTCCTCTGCCCCCCGAAGCCGCCCTAAGAGGATGGAGAAGAGCACAGCCCCGACAACTCCCAGTCCGTCAGCGATCAAAAATGAGGCTACTGACCTCAACAGCTGCCGCGGGGCCCTTGACATTCTGGAATCCGCCTACCACCGTATTTTTGTGAGCGAATTGACGTACAGCATTCCACGGTAGCTCAACGGTAGAGCACCTGGCTGTTAACCAGGGGGCTGTGGGTTCGAATCCCACCCGTGGAGCCGAGCTTCTGCTTCGTGTGTGGAGGTTTTGCACCACCCTTCGGTAGGCCCCTCCCAACCAGCTCAAGAACGAGTCCCGACGGCCGATACATTTGGCAGCTTGCCGGCGACGGCTACGGCATCCTCTACCAAGTCCACGCCCTAGAACTCGGCAAGTGGGACCCAGAGAGCTGGAGAGAGCATGTTCGTCCTCGTAGGTTTAGCCATTGTCTTCGCCAGCATCATCGCCGGATACACGATGCATGGCGGGCAGCTACTGGTACTGTTCCAGATCAGCGAGTTCATCATCATCGGCGGATCAGCTCTCGGCGCCCTGTTGATTGCCAATCCCCCCGACCTACTTCGGCGCATCATTCAGGGAACATTAGCGACCTTACGAGGCAATCGGACCTCTAAGGCATCCTACGTTGAGCTGCTGCAGTTCCTCTACGAAATCTTGCAGTTGGCAAAGCGCGAAGGGCTCATTGCCCTGGAGCAGCACATTGAGAATCCCACCAAC
>JBCNUX010000028.1:0-22606 GCA_039630485.1 Chlorobiota bacterium
TTTTTTTTCAGACGGACTCCGGCGGAAGTAGCTGCTGTAGGTAGTTCCATTGCTCCTCGGAGAGGAGTCCGCGGGAGTGGGCCACCGATGCAGTGGCCAGGAGGAGACTCTTGTAGACCGTCCGTTCGCTGCCTTGGAGGCACTCCAGGTGGTGCTGGAGCGTAGGCCAATCGGCGCGTGTGATGGGGCCGGTCAACGGGAAAGAGCCAATCGCAGAGAAGGAGTTTCGGACGCTTGCCTCCACAATCGGGCGGAGGAACACGGAGGCTGGGATGCCTGCGGAGGAGGCCGTGTCGAGAGCGAACTGCAAGAGCGCTGCGAGCACATTAGAGGCAGCCACGGCGGCAATGTGGTAGCGAGCGCGATGCTCAGCGGGGAAATGCGAAACGACAACAGGGATACCTTCCAGAGCACGGATGAGCAGCGTTAGCTGCTGGCGCACTCGGGCGTGGGGCGATTCCACCAACCACCCGACGCAGCGAAGGAGATGGGGCTGCGGCGGCCAAGGGAGGGTCTGGAAGGGATGGGCGCAGCCCCATTCTACGCCTGATGGCACTCCCTGGAAGACCTCTCCCCCGAAGCTGCCGGCAGTGTGGATGAGAGCGGTCTGCCGTAGACGCTCCGTGCCAAGTGCTTGGATGGATTCCTCCACGACTGCTGTGATAGCCTGGTCAGGGACGGTATACCAGAGGAGGTCTACAGGAGGCAGGTCGTCCCAGCTCTCTCTGTACGGTATCCCTTGAGCTTGAGCCCACGCAGCATGTTGGGGAGAGCGTCCCTTGAGCCACCGGAGGCATCCGAGTCGGTGGAATGCTAAAGCCAACGTAGTCCCCAGGCGCCCAGGGCCGACGACGCCGCAGGTAGGCAGTTCGTTCATCGCCGCTCAATCACGTACCCGTCGCGCAGGTCTTTGATCGTGTAGCCAGCCCGCTGAATCTGCTCTCGGATGGCATCGGACTCGGCGTACCGGCGCTGGAGCCGCAACTGCCATCGCAGCTCTGCTAGCCGGCGGATCTCTTCTGGGATTTCCTCCTGCGGTCGAGGCGTGATATCCCAGACGTCCACAATTAGGTTGAGCTCCGAGAGGAAATGGAGGACCTCGCGACGGCTCTCTGCAGAGAGGGCACTGGGTGGAGTGGCATTGATGAAGCTGAAGAACTCGGCGAAGGCTTTTGGAGTATGGAGGTCATTGGCCAGGTGGCGGAAGATGCTCTCTCGGACGGCAGCGACGTTCACCGTCATCCCGTCGGCAGCCGCTGGCTCGTCGTGCAGGGCGTAGATGTACTCCTGGACGCGTTCTCGAGCTCGGCGGGCGGCTTCTATGCCGGAGAAGGCGAAGTTGAAGGGGGAGCGGTAGTGGGCTCCTAACATCGCGAAGCGCATGTCCAGCGGATCGATCCCGCGAGAGAGCAGATCGCGGAGGGTGTAGAAGTTGCCTAGCGATTTGCTCATCTTCTGGCCCTCCACTTCCAAGAACTCGTTGTGGACCCAGAAGCGGGTGGGGTCCACGCCATAGCCGGCCATGCTTTGGGCAATTTCGTTCTCGTGGTGGGGGAAGCGTAGGTCTATGCCGCCGGTGTGGATATCGAACGGGAGTCCCAAGAGCTCGTGCTCCATGACGGAACACTCTAAGTGCCATCCGGGACGCCCAGGGAGGGAGTGGCCATGGAGTTCAAACTCCCAGTATGGCTCCCCAGACTTGCGGCCTTTCCAGAGCACGAAGTCGCTGACCTCATCGCGCTCGTACTGGTCTGTGTCAATCCGCGCACCGAGCTTGATGGCCTCGGGGTCCACGGTGAAGAGGCGCCCGTATTGAGCAACTCGCCGCCAAGCCGAGAGGTCGAAGTAGACGCTCCCGCCAGCGATGTATCCGAAACCGCGCTCTACGATGCGGCGCACCAGGTCCTGCATGGGAGCGATGTAATCGGTGGCTCTCGGCATGGCGAAGAGATCGCTGCGTCGGATATGAAGTTGCTCGATGTCCTCCAGGAAGGCCCGTTCGTAGAAGCTCGTGTATCGGCGTAGGTTCTCGTGGGGGTCATCTGTCTGCTCTCCCATTTCCGGAAGCCAAGAGGGACTGCCCGGAGCGCTCCCACGAATGGTCTTGTCGTCGATGTCGGTGATGTTCATCACCCATCGGACTTCGTAGCCTCCGACGACGCGCAGCACCCGCTGGAGGAGGTCGGCGCAGAGGAAGGCCCGCATGTTTCCGATGTGGGCGTAGTCGTAGACCGTGGGACCGCACGTGTACATTCGCACCATGCCTGGCCGGAGCGGCTCGAAGGGCTCGAGCTGGCGAGAGAGGGTGTTGAAGAGCTCGATCTTAAGCATCGGAAGCGCGGAACCTGTCGGGGTCAATCCCGTAGTACTTGAGTTTCCGGTACAAGTGCTCTCGTGTCCAGCCTAGTTCTTGTGCTGCCTTTGTGACATTTCCTCGGTGTTTCCTGAGGGCCCTTTCTATTTGCTCCTTCTCAGCCTGCTCTCGTGCTTGCCGGGCTGTTGTGGTTGTTGTGCTGTAGTCGGAGTTCCCACTCTGCCGTCGAGTCTGTTTGGCCTCTTCTATTCCCTTCCAAACGATGCGAGGGGTGATGCTGTCAGTACCCTCTTCGTGTGCGATGAGCAGGCATCTCTGGACCACGTTCCTGAGTTCTCGGATGTTTCCCAGCCAGTCGTAGGATTGGAGCGCTTCCACGGAAGCAGTGGAGAACTCGAAGGTTGTCGCGGGAGGACGGTCCCAGATCTCTTTCGGTAACTCGTCGGCGAAGTGACGGGCCAGGAGTGGAATATCCTCCAGGCGCTCTCGCAGAGGAGGGAGATAGATGCTCTCTTGCCGTAGCCGCTCGTAGAGGTCCCGTCGGAAGAGCCCTTCGTCCACAAGGCGAGCGAGGTCGCGGTTGGTAGCAGCAATGAAGCGAATGTTCACCTCTTCCGGCTTCGTGGAGCCAACGCGATAGAAGCGCCTCTCCTCGATCGGTTTGAGGAGGTCCGACTGTTGCTCAAGCGACAGTTCTCCGATTTCATCCAGGAAGAGTGTGCCGCCGTCAGCTTCATGGAAGAAGCCCTCCGTAGGTTTGGGGGGAGCCCCAGTGAATGCTCCCGGCACAGTTCCGAAGAGCCTTGAAGGGAAAAGCTCTTGGGAGCGGGCTACGTTGGGGACATCGACGACGACGAATGGCTTATCTCTGCGAGGGCTTTCATTGTGGATGGCCTTTGCCAGGAGAGTTTTGCCCGTTCCTGTCTCTCCTAAGAGGAGAACCGATAGCCGTGTCGGGGCGATACGCTGGACTTTACGGGCAATCTCTGCCATTTTCTGGCTCTGGGTCAGGATGCCAAGGGAGCGGAGGTATTCCAGTGGTTTTTGGAGGACTTGCTGGCGCTGGCGCGCGAAACTGGCGAGACGCTCAGGCAGTGTCTCCAGTTGGTTCTTGGGGACATACGTTTCTGCCCCTTGCTTGATGGCCCTCTCCACGAGCACTGCCTGCTCGTAGCTCGAAAGCATTACGACTGGTGCGTTTTGGAGCTGCAGAACCTTGGGCAGTAGCTGCAAGCCCTTAGACTCCCCGTCGAACATGACGTCCAGGAGGATGGCAAGGATGTCCTCGGAAGATTGCTGCAGAGAGCGCAGGCCTTCCTCCGGGTCGGTGTAGCCACGGAAGGAGTAGCCCTGCTGCTTGAGTAGGCGCTCTACTTCGGAGAGCCACTCATGCTCGTCGTCAATCATTACGATCGTGTAGCGCTTCTCCAGCATGGGGGTGCGTGGTGGCCGTGGTACTTGGCAGGCACAAATTTATAACGGCCTGTGGAGAGCTCGGCGGGCAGCCTCCAGGGAGTCGTAGAGAACCCACAACGGTTCGTTGCCGTGCGTGCGGTAGCGCGGGTTCCAGACAGCACGCATGAAGGCAGTAGGGGCCCGGTACTCAACGAAGTGCTGGGAGTCGGCAGGTACGTAGAAGGCGGGCACTGCTTGGAAGGCCCGGTGAGTTTGGACCAAGAGTCGGCAGTAGAGGGAGCCGTCGATGCGTCCGAGACGGCGTCGCCAGAGGAGGGAGTCTTCTGTAGCCTCATACTGGAATAGCTCGGCATGGGCTGTCAGTTCATAGCCGCGGATGGTCTTGCCTAGACTGTCCTGCACGCCCCATCGGAGGCGGACCTCCTGCAGGGCTGGAGTAACGCAGGGTGGGAGACTGCGACAGGCTGCCCAACAGACGAGGAGTCCCAGCACCCACCACTTCATGCTGTCCGCATCTGCTCAGCAACAGCGGGGAGCTGCTCTGCGAGGAACGAGCGGATTCGGCGGATGCACTCTGCCTTCCCCAGCACTTCCATCGTCTCGAAGATGCCAGCACCGACGGATTTCCCCGTCAGGATGAGCCGAAGAGGATGGACGATGGCTCGTAGCGGCTGCCCACGCTCTTCCACGAACTGCTGGATTTGCTGCTGGAGCTGTTCTGTAGTGAAGGGCTCCAGCTCCTCCAAAAGTGCCAGAAGTTCCTCCAGCCAGCCGGGGATCTCCTCGCGCCAGTACTTGCGGAAGTATGTCCAGTCGTACTGCTGGGGCGGAACGAACATGTAATCCCCAAACGTTGCGATCTCAGGCAGCCGGTCGACACGTTCGCGGAGGAGAGCAACGACACGGGCGACGTACTCCAGCGGGAACTCTGGGTAGTTGAACGAACGCAGGATCGGCTGTAGCTCCCGAGCCAATCGCTCTACAGAGAGCATCCTCAAGTACTGGGCGTTCATCCAATCCAGCTTCTTACGGTCCACGATTGCAGGGGCGCGATTGACCTTGCTCAGCTCAAAGCTGGCGATGAGCTCCTCCAAGGTGAAGATCTCTCGGTCTGCCGTAGGGTTCCAGCCCAGGAGGGCGACGAAGTTGAGTAGGGCTTCCGGGAAGTAGCCCTGTTGACGGAAATCCTCTACCGCAACGTCGCCATGGCGCTTGCTGAGCTTGCTGCGGTCGGGGTTCAAGAGCAGCGGCAGGTGGGCAAACTGTGGCGGTTCCCACCCAAAGGCCCTGTAGAGGAGGATGTGCTTCGGTGTTGAGGGGATCCACTCCTCGCCGCGGATGACGTGGGTGATTCGCATGAAGTGGTCGTCGACCACGTTGGCCAGGTGGTAAGTGGGGAAGCCGTCAGATTTGAGTAGCACCTGGTCGTCGATGTCACGGCTGTGGACAACAATGTCTCCGCGAATGATGTCGCGGAAGCGAATCTCTTCATCCAGCGGCACCAGAAGCCGGATGACTGCGGGAGCTCCGTCTGCCAGGAGGCGCTGGACTTCGTCAGGTGGAAGTGTGAAGGCGTTGCGCATCGAGAAGCGGTCGTACTTCGGAGCGACCCCAGCACGGCGCTGCCGTTCGCGCATGCGCTCGAGCTCTTCCGGGGTGTCGAAGGCGTAGTATGCAGCGCCGCGCTCGATGAGGACCTGGACTTGTTGTCGGTAGAGCTCCAACCGTTGGGACTGCACGTACGGTCCATAGGGCCCGCCAACGTGGGGGCCTTCGTCGAACTCCAGCCCCACCCACCGCAGCATTTCGATGATGTTCTCTACGGCGCCGGGGACAGTGCGCTCTTGGTCGGTGTCTTCAATGCGCAGGATGAAAGAACCGCCGTGGTGGCGGGCAAAGAGGAAGTTGTACAATGCCGTGCGCAATCCACCGATGTGGAGAAAGCCTGTCGGTGAGGGAGCAAAGCGGACTCGAACGCTCATGTACTGGTGGAGACCGTGAGACCTTCATGGTGGGGAACGGGGCCAGCGTGGAGCTGGAGGCTAGCTTCAGCGAACGTGCGTTCAGTTTCGTGCACGCGCACGCTGAGTCGGTACAGATTCGGATAGCTTCGCAGTTCAGAAGCAAGTTGCTCCAGAAGCCACTGGGCTATGTTCTCCGCCGTCGTCGGGAAGGGAACGAAGACAACCTTGAGCTCAGGGTGCTGCTGGAAGAAGCGCACCATCGGCTCATCGTCCTCGGAGCAGAGGAAGGCGTGGTCGAGGCGCTGGAGGATTGGCTCTACTAAGCGAGCCAGCTCTAAGTAGTCCAGCACCATTCCGCGGGCGTCGGGTTCCCCTTCCAGAGTAACAACAGCACGGTAGGAGTGCCCGTGCACATTCTGGCAGCCGCAGGTGTGAAAGGGGAGTCGGTGCGCCATCTCCCAGCGGAACTCTTTCGCGATCCGGATGCTCATCCTCGTTCCTTCGGGCGCTCGTACCGGGCTTGAATGACTGAGCGCATACCGCCGCGGGTGTTCCACTCGGTGATGACCTCCATCTCCAGCGGATCGCAGGCTGCCACCAAGTCGTCCAGGATGCGGTTGGTAACGTCCTCGTAGTAGATGCCCTGGTTGCGGTACTGCAGGAAGTAGTACTTCAGGGACTTCAGCTCCAGACAGAGCTGGTCCGGGACATAGCGCACTGTGACGGTCCCGAAGTCAGGCAGTCCAGTCCGGGGACAGACAGAGGTGAACTCCGGATTGATGTGCGTGATGACATACCGCCGTCCCGGTTTCGGGTTTGGGAACGTCTCGATTGGTACTGCCATTGGCCGCGTGCTATTGTTTCGCGCGAGGACTGCACAAAATTATTGGAGCTACCCCATCATGCGGGGGCACGAGGGGACGCAATCCTCAGGGAGATTTGTCAACAACTATCGGCTGGCACTGGCACAGCGCGGCAACGCTACTCCGAGCCTTCTCGGCGGCTTCCCGCGTGGGGTAATCTCCAACGGTGACGGCGTAGTACAATTGTCCTTGGCGAGATCTTTCCGTAATCGTTGCTCGGAGGCGGAGACGGCGCAAGCGGGCAACCTCTTGTTCGGCCAATTCCCGTGTACGGAAGGCCGCGACTTGGAGGGTATACCGCGTCGGCTGTGAGGTCGGTGTGGAGCGAATGCCAGAGTTAGGGGGAGGTCCTACGGTTGCTCGCAGCGTCTCCCAGGCGTATGGGAGGAAGTCTGATGTGGGATACTCTTTTCGCAGCTGCTCGAAGAGCTGCCATGCCTGCGCAGTGTCGCGGCGGAGTGCGTGGTACTGGACCAGGCGACAGAGAGCATCGTCGCTCCATTCGCTCTTTGGAAACTCGCGGACGATGCGCTCATAGAGGGCAACGGCCTGATGAGCGTCGGAGAGCGTTGCAGCATGGAGGAAGAGAATGGCGGGATTGTTGGGATACCGGGCGAGCCATTCGGGCAGCTCTTGACGGACGGAGTCCAGCTTCCCATAGGCAATCCGGAGCAAGGCCTGACGGGCGTATTCTGTCGGAGATTGCTGTGCTCCAACAGCCCAGACCAGGCAACAGGCGATTCCAAGGCAGCGATAGAACATGGGGGTAGCTACGTCTATAGGAGCCGGAACGTCCGCGAAAATACGCCACGACGAACCTCAAGGGTGGAGGGGAGACAGGCCGACAGAGAACGGATGCCTCTGCGACTCTTGGTAGCTGCGGGAGGGACGGGTGGACACTTCTTTCCCGCAGTGGCGGTCGTCCAGGCGGCCGAGCGAATCGGACCGGTAGAGGTCTACTTCGCTGGCCGGCAGGACCGGATTGAAGGCCGGTTTGCGCCGATGTTGGGCTGGAGATTTGTCGCGCTCCCTGTTGCCCCGTTCAGCAAGGGTCATGCGCTTCGGTTTATAGCAGGAATGGCCAAAAGCCTACGGTTGCTGACCCAGCTTGTACGACAGCTACGCCCCGATGTTGTGCTGACGACAGGAGCCTACATTGGGCTGCCTGCTGGCGTCGTTGCGGGGCTGCGTCGCATTCCCTTGGTTCTGGTGGAGGTGAACGTCCTACCGGGGAGGGCAGTCCGGCTGTTGGCGCGTGGAGCGCGGGTTATCGTGACGGCTTATGAGGAGACGGCACAGTGGCTGCCAAAGTCGGTGCATTCACGGATTCAGCTCTATGGAGTGCCGGTTCGGCAGGAGTTCAGGAATCCTCCGTCAGCAGAGGAAGCGCGCCGCCGTCTGGGGTTGGAGCCGGAACGGCCGGTCGTAGCAGTGCTCGGAGGGAGTCTGGGAGCAGCCCGTCTCAATGCTGTTGCACAGCGACTGCTGCCGGCCGTCGAGAGCGGGCAGTTCCAGCTAATATGGCAGCACGGGGAACGGTGGACGGTCCCGAGGAAGTTGCCAGCCGGTGTCGTTGCACAGCCGTTCTTCTCGGAGCCTGCTGTGGTGCTGGCCGCTGCTGATTGTATCATTGCGCGTGCAGGAGGAATGACGGTTGCTGAGCTCTGTAGTGTTGGCCGTGCGGCCGTGCTGGTGCCCTATCCGGGGGCAGTAGAGCAGCATCAGGAGGCCAATGCCCGCTGGATGGAACGGAATGATGCAGCCGTGTGTGTGGCGGATACGCGAGCGGAGCAAGAAGTCCCTGCAATCGTTCAGCAGCTCCTCAGCAACACTGCCGCGCGCCAGCAGATGGCGGCAAGGGCACGTCAGTTGGCGCGACCTGATGCTGCCGAGCGAATTGCCGCAGTGCTGTGGGAGCTCCACAGCAGCAAGGGGAAGGCTTTCCTCGCGCGGCCATAGTGAGGTGTAGCTAAACGCCTTCCGTGTTGGGTGGACGGGTTCCCCAAGACTAATTTTGTGCGGGTGTTGGCAAGGCTGTGGCAGAGTTAGCAGTTGGCCTACGGTATCCGCAGTTGTATGACGCTGCAGTGCCGGATTCGCCATGAGCTCGCTGTCGGCTGAGAGGGTTTACCGCTACCGCCTGGACATCTACTGGCGGGCGTTGGCATTGTACCTCTTGGCGCTGCTCGGCTACGGCTTCGTCCGAGGTGGGATAGCAAACGGGCACTTTACGGTAGCCCTTTTCGACCCTGTCGTCCTGCTGCTGTTGCTCTTCGTGGTATGGACTGGGGTGGTGCTCGTATGGGCATGGTATCGGGGGCCCTGGATTGGGGTAGGGGAGGACTACATCCGCTTGAGCACCCGTTTCCGGGAGCGAGTCGTGCGGTTGGGAGAGGTAGAGCGGATCGTTCTGCCGCGGCGGCAGCGCGGCTGGGGACGATTGGTGCGGATCTGGCTGCGTCAGCCCCGGAAAGTGATTCTGGTGCGTCCTGCTGCTTACGAGCGCTCACAGGAGTTGCTGCAGGAGTTCGTTCGGCTGGGCCGTATGCTGCGGGGTACTGTATGAAGTTGCTCGGGTTTGTGGGCGCTACCTTAGTAGCAGCGGCACAGCTCCTCCCCCCGAGCAACGTAGAGCAGTTGCAGAAGCTGGCCGATTCCTGCGCCCAGGCTGTCTGTCAATACTTGCCTGGGGGGAAGTATGTTGCCCTTGAAGTGGAGCCCCACCCTGCTCAGTGGCTGTTGGAGCACGCCTTTGCAGCAGGTCTCGCACGCTGTGGTGTAGTGATCCTAGAGGCTGCTGATACGGTGCCTCGTCTCAAGGTGGCAGTCACGGACATTGGGGTTGTCTATGAGCGGCTCTCCGAGGAGCAAGTGCGGAGGACGGTGCGTTTGGGGGTCACAGCGACGCTCCGCTTACCCAATCGGCAGCTTGTTGCACTGCCCACGTGGCGAGCTGTACATGCAGACACGCTCTCGGTTGCTGTCGTTGCGGCGGTTGAACAGCCTGCCTATCCCTTCGCTACTGCCCGTGTACCCGAGCACCGTTCGTTCTGGCGCGACCTTTTGGAACCGGCCCTTGCCCTTGCAGCTGGTGGGGTTATTTTGGTGCTACTGTTTTCGCTGCGGACGCGGTAGGGTACTGTGTCCTCCCTATGTGTTGCCGTCGGCGTGGGCCGAGGGAGCCTGCCAATACGACGTAGGTGGCCGTAGTAAGGCAGCGCCCTAATAACGCTGACGCACAGTGCCTGTGGGCTTTCTGCGGATTTATGGTACACGCCTTGGGGAGCCTGGTAGACTGCGTACCTACCTGCGCGGAGCTACCCCACGATTTGCTGCTATGAGGTTGGCTCAGTGGAGGCTTCGGCGCTGAGAAGGACCTCGCGTTGCTCCTCACCGGAGCGATAGAGTGCTTCCAGGACCTGCATTCGGTGGACGGCTTCTTGGGCTGTAGAGAGTGGTGGAACATGCCCGCGGAGCGTGTTGAGGAAGTACTGCCACTCAGCGGCGTACGACTGGGTATACTGCTGAGCCGAGGGCAGACAGGCCTGCCCTTCGGCATGGATAGTCAGGAACTCCCCGCCCTCAGTCTGCCGGACGACACGGAATGGATTGATGTAGCCGCTGCCCCTTGTGCCGAACAGGTTGCAGTAGTACAGGTTCTCTGGCCGCATCAGGGACCAAGAGCACTCTATGGTGGCGATGCTGCCACTCGCGAAGTAGAGGGTCGCCACTGCGAGGTCCTCGACTACGCGCGTCTGCTGGCGGAAGAGGGCTGCGTGGACAGAACGTACGGGGGCGAAGTCATACATCCACAGCACCAGGTCTATCAGCACGATGCCCAGGTCTATGAGCACGCCTCCGCCGGAGATGTCCGTGCGGGTAAGCCAGCGCCGCTCCTTCTGCCGAGGCTGGAGCCATCCGGCTTTGATGTAGTAGATCTTGCCCAGCTCGCCGCGCCCGACGTAGGACCGCAGCAACATCACATCTGGGCGGAAGCGGTGGTTCATCCCCACCATGAGGTGACCTCGGCTCCGGGCTGCTGTCTGGGATACCGTCCGTGCCTCAGCGAGCGTGCGAGCAAGCGGCCTTTCAACGAAGACGTGCTTACCGTGTTCCAGAGCAGCACAAGCGATCTCAGGATGTGCGTCGGTGGTCGTGCAGATATCCACGATGTCAACTCCGTCCAACTGCCAGAGTTCGTCTAAGCGACTGGCAACGTAAGGGACGCCGAAGCGTTCAGCGACAAACCGTGCCTTCGAGAGGACCCGGTCGTAGACGGCTACAGCTCGAACTCCCGGGAGGCGAGTCAAAAGAGGGAGATGCACGGTTTGGGCAATGTGTCCTACTCCGACGACGGCGATACCAAAGCGTTCCATGAGGCTGCAATGACGTGCTGGGAAGACGCTACAAAACTCGGCAACTTTGTTCAAATGGTCCTAAACCTGGGCCGGCCAGGCCCGGCTCCGTAATTTTGTGCTACGTTGGCCTTTCATGCAGGTGTGGGTGATGTGGAGACTTGTGCTGATCGTCTCTGTCGGGGCAGCAATCACCGCCGCGGCGGCGCAGCAGCCGGCTCTGCGGCAGTGGACCTCTCTCGGACTCTGGGGAGCTATAGGGGCGAACTTCCATGCGCCAGACCTTCAGGTGGGCGGTGGAGTCTACAATCGGAGTGCAACAGGGGTAGGATGGGGAATTGGAGGCTCGGTGACCTTCCCTCTGAGTTCTGCAGTGGGGTTGGGAGCGCGTGTCGGCTACGAGGCGTTGGGTGCGGAGCTGAAGTCCACAGCCGACACTGCGCTGGGGACTCGAATCGGCGCTGTAGAGCTCTTTCCGCATGCCTTGATCTGGTTAGGGCAGTTCTACATCCCTGTGGGAGTTGAACTCGGAATTGGGGCAGGGGCTTCTTACCAGCGACAAGGGCAGACAGCGTGGCAGGATATCCCTGACCAGGCCTTTCGGTTTGCTCTCGGGGCTGGTGTTGGATGGGCACTACCCTTGAGCCGTTCGGTAACGCTGGCTCCAGAGGTTGGGCTCCGGGTACCGTTGACGGATGTCTCCAGTGCGGATGCATGGAGTCCGTGGAAGGTGACGCAGCTACGGCTGACTGTCGGCCTCCATTTTGGGATTGCCCCTACAGATGCGGAGCCGAAACCTCCAGCCCCCGCGCCTTCTGCTCCGGCGGTTGCTCTCACGTCACAGGTTCGGCGCCTGACCATCGAAGAGGTGCGGCTGACGGAATACTTCCCGCTGTTGCCGTACATCTTCTTCCCCCAAGGGCAAGCATCCCTAGCCAACACAGGCTACCGGTTGACAGCATCCAAAGCGGAGTTCTCCCTGGCCCAACTGCCGATGGACGCGCTTGAGGTCAATCGCTCCGTGCTGGACGTCCTCGGCAAGCGGCTCACGGAGTACCCGACGGCGCGTTTGACACTCACAGGGACGACCGATGGTCGCCAGGAGGCTCGAGATACTGAACTGCCCCGTAGCCGTGCCGAGGCAATTAGGCAATACTTGGTGACGACGTGGGGAATTGCCCCCGATCGAATTGCTGTTCAAGGACAGCGATACCCGCAGAAGCCCTCGGCTACTCGCTCTACAGTCCCCGAGGACCGTCGAGATGGCGACGCGGAGAACCGCCGGGTTGAGATTAGCTCGAATGTGCCAGAGGTACTAGCGCCCGTTGCGCTAACGGCGGAAAATCAACGCTACGCCCGTCCCGAAGTCGTGTCGTGGGACATTCAGCTCTCCGTGGCTGCTCCCATTGCATCGTGGGAGCTAGTGCTCAGCCAGGCAGGACGGACAATTGATAGTGTTCGTGGGCAGGGGCAGCCGAGCTCTCCGCTCGTGTGGCGTGTCCCAGCCGCAAAGCTCCAGGGTGGGGAGCTACCACTGGAGTATGTCTTTCGTGTCACCGACGCTCGAGGGAAGACAGCCGAGACGGTAGGCTCTATCCCAGTGGACTATGTCTCCACCCTTCGGAAGCGAGCGGAGAGACTCCCCGATCGCACAGTGACACGCTTTAGCTTGGTCCTGTTCGACTTCGACAGCGATGCCTTGACGCCCGAGAACCAACAGGTGCTGGAGCAGTTGGTGCTGCCCTCTATCCAAGCCACTTCCCGGGTGCGAATTGTGGGGTATACAGACCGCATTGGGGAGGAGCAGTACAACCAAGAACTATCGCTCCGCCGGGCCCAGCGTGTACGCGATTTCCTATCTGCGCGTGTACCAGGAGCGCAGTACGAGGTTGCGGGCTATGGGGAGAGCCTACTCCTCTTCGACAACAACGACCCAATTGGACGCCAGCTCTGCCGGACCGTCCAGATCACGATTGAGACTCCCGGTACAACTCCATGACCGATTGGACCGGATACCGTTACCTCCCCCTCATCAACTCGCCGGAAGACCTTCGGAAACTACCCGAGAGCGCCCTTCGAGATGTCTGCGCGGAGGTGCGCCGCTACTTGATCGATGTCATCACGCAAGTAGGGGGGCATTTCGGAGCCGGACTGGGGGTGGTGGAGCTAACGGTCGCGCTCCACTACGTCTTCAACACCCCAGAGGATAAGCTCGTCTGGGACACAGGCCACCAGGGATATCCCCACAAGATCCTCACAGGACGCCGTGACGAGTTGTGGACGATTCGACAGCGCGGCGGGATTTCTGGCTTCTTGAAGCGCAGCGAGAGTCCCTACGACGTCTTCGGAGCGGGACACGCGAGCACGAGCATCTCCGCTGCGCTCGGCATCGCCGCCGCTCGCGACATGATGGGTCGCGACTTCAAGGTCGTCGCCATCATCGGCGATGGTGCGATGACGGGAGGCCTAGCCTATGAAGCGATGAACAACTGCGGACTCCAGCAGCGCGACCTCATCGTTATCCTCAACGACAATCGCATGTCCATAGCCCCCAACATGTGGGCGCTTTCCAACTACTTCACCCAAATCTTCGCCTCTCCGCTCGGTCTGAAGGCCCGCAAAGCAGCGCGGGAACTTACGGAGCGGATGGATGAGGTTGGAGACCGCCTCCGCCGGTTGCTGTCCCGTGTGGAGAGTGGGGTTAAGGCCATCGTTACGCCAGGCATGCTCTTTGAGGCGCTGGGCTTCAAGTACTTTGGGCCAGTCAATGGCCACAACGTTCACCTCTTGGTACGCCTGCTCCGCTCCCTGCGGGAGATGCGCGGCCCGGTCCTCCTGCACGTCATCACCCAGAAGGGTAAGGGGTACGCACCAGCAGAGCAGGACAAGCAGAACTTGCACGCTATCGGCAAAATTGACAAGATCACCGGCAAGCCCTTCCCTGCTCCATCAGACAAGCCTAAGCCGCCGCTCTACCAGACCGTGTTTGGGCAGGCGATGGTAGAGCTCTGTGAGCGAGATCGGCGCATTGTCGGGATCACCGCTGCAATGCCTGATGGGACGGGGCTTAACATCCTCCAGGAGCGTTTTCCGAACCGCGTGTTCGATGTTGGGATCGCTGAGGCCCATGCCGTCACGTTTGCGGCAGGACTGGCGACGGAGGGGATGCTCCCTGTGTGCGCGATCTACTCCACCTTTCTGCAGCGAGCCTTCGACCAGATCGTCCACGACGTCGCCATTCAGCACCTCCACGTCGTCTTCGCGTTGGATCGCGCTGGCGTAGTTGGGCAGGATGGCCCTACCCACCACGGGATGCTGGACTTGGCGTACTTGCGGATCATCCCGGGCATGGTCGTCATGGCCCCGAAGGACGAGCAGGAGCTCCGCAATATGCTCTACTCTGCGCTTTACTGCTACACGGATGGGCCAGTGGCGCTGCGCTACCCCCGCGGGCACGGGGTAGGGGTGCCGCTCGGGCCAATGGTTCCTCTTCCGCTGGGGAAGGCGGAGGTCCTGCGGCAGGGGGAGGACGTGGCGATCGTAGCTATCGGTAAGCCTGTCATGGAGGCACTCCGAGCAGCGGAGCTCCTGAAGGAGCAGGGGATCCAAGCGGAAGTAGTCAATGCTCGTTTCGCTAAGCCCTTGGACACAAACTTGCTAGACGAGCTCTGCGAGCAGCACTCGCTCCTCGTTACCGTCGAGGATGGACAAGTCCTGGGTGGGTTTGGTTCTGCCGTCCTGGAGTATGTCGGGCAGCAGTACAACCGCCGTGTGGATGTGGTGCTCCACGGGATTCCGGACTGCTTCGTGGAGCATGCAACCCCAGAGGAGCAGTACCGAGAGCTCCGTTTGGATGCACAGGGGATTGCCCAGGTTGTCTGCGAAGCCTTGAAGCGCCACAGTCCGAAACGGCGGTGGGCGCGCCGCTTCTTTGCCTTCCAGCGCTAAGCAATGGCAACACCGCAACCGGAACGAGAGGAACTTTCGAACCAGCCAGTGCCGAATCGCACAGCAGCGGCTGTGACCCTGTCGCCAGGAGCGACGTTCTTTGCTTTGGTGCTTCGCCACTGGAAGGTGCTACTGGCGAGTGTTGTGCTCGCCACGGGAGTTGCCGTTGGTGTGAGCTTCTTGGTGCCGAATTGGTATGAAGCAACGGCCAGCGCCGTTCCCTCCTCTCGGAATGTCATGGGATTGGAGGGAATGCTGGGAGCTGCTGCAGGCGTGTTGCGGGATATTGGAGCACTGCGTCTTGGGGCATTGGGGCAGCAGGGCTATAACTTCCTGGCTATCCTGGAGAGTCGTCGCCTGAAGGATTCACTCATCCACCGTTTCCGACTCTGGGAGCTCTACGGGCTTCCAGATACGGCAATCCATCGGTTGTACCGGAAGCTGGAGAGGGACCTGGAAGTGACCTATGAGCTCAACGGCAACTACACCGTTACGGCGCGTCACACGGACCCGAAGACAGCGGCAGCGATGGCTAATACCGCCTTTGAAATTGCCAACGCTATAGCAGCCGATGTTGGGCAGCAGGAGAGTGGTCAGCTCCGGCAATACTTGGAACAGCGCCTTGCTCGCTTGGATAGTGCGGCTGCCCTCACCGCTGACTCGCTCCGCTTGTTTTCGCGACAGACGCTTGTCTTCTCTCCACTTGACCAGGCGCAAGCAGCGGCGAAGGCCCTGGCGGAACTCAAAGCACAGGCGATGTACCAGACGATTCTCCTGGAGGGGCTGCGGTATGCCTACGGACCGGGCGATCCTGCTGTGCTGGCTCAAGAACAACTCGTCAGAGAAGTGCAGCAGCAGCTCCGTCAGGCAGAGTTACGACCAGGACTCATCGGGGATTTCCCCTTGCGCAATGCTGCTACGGTTGGTCTGCGGTTCCTGCGGCTCTACGCTGAGCTGGAGGCGTACCAACGTGTCCGTAGCCTGCTCTTGCCGACCTTGGAGCAGGTGCGCATAGACGAGCAGCGTTCACGGCCGGTACTCTACGTGGTGGATCCGGCAGTCCCACCGCAGTTGAAGGCGTATCCCAAGCGGGCCCTCATCGCGGTCGGAGCGGCCGTGGGCTCGCTTGTGCTGTCGTTATTGGCCCTCCTCCTATGGCAACGGTGGCAGGAGTGGCGTCAGCAGGCTCCCTATGCAGGGGACGGAGCATCGGGAACGGCCGGTAGGGGATGAACTCCCGCTGGGGTTTGTTGTAGCACTCCTCTCAGCGCCAGCGGGGTTGGCCGGGCTTGCTGTAGCACTCTGCGAGGAGTTGGTGGCTGCCCTCGCAGTGGTAGGGCTTGGACTGACGGTGCTGCTCTTCCACAGACCACTCTTGTGGCTCTTTGCGGTTGCTCTCTCCCTGGCACCGTTGACTCTGTTGCAGGGTCCGACAGTCCAGCCGGAGGAAGTAGTGCTAGTGCTCTGGCTGCTTGCAGGGGTAGTCGGGTGGATTGGCTGGCACGTCCTCGTCCAGCGTCGGCAGCTCGTGGAGCACTGGGGCGACAAGCTGCTGCTGCTCTTCTTGGGGCTTTCCACCTTGAATTTGCCGATTGCGCTCCTCAACGACGTGCCGATCGAGGAGTGGCTGCGGCGGTGGCTGCCGATGTGGCTCTTGCTCTACTACTTCCCTGTGCGCTACTACATTCGGACGCCGCGCCAGTTGCTGGTTCTGCTGGCAGCCCTGTTGATTGCTGGGCTGGTTGTTGCCCTCTTCTCGCTCCAGCGGTACCGCGCAGGGGCTATGCTGGCAGAGTACGCATACCAGCTCCGCGGGAAGTACGCTCGGACACAAGCCGAGCACTTCCTCGCTTTCGCCATCCTCGGCTGTGTCGTTGGGGCAGCCTTCCTACGGTCCCTCCTCTGGCGCGTTTTGCTCCTGGTGTGTGCCGTCGTTATGGGGGCTGCGGTCGTGGTGACGTTCTCCCGGACGGCCTGGATGTCGGTAGCGATTGGCTTTCTGGCTGCATGGTTGTGGTTATCGTGGCGTCAGCGGCTGCGGGCGGTGATCACTGGGGGCACGCTCATAGGGATCAGCGTAGCGGTGGTTGCGGTAGCATTCCCCGCACTCTCGTCGGTACTCCTGCGCTTGGCTGAACAACGCTTCCTCTCGATTGGTCAGGGGCAGCGAGACTTGGCTATACGCGGCAGACTAGAGCAACTCGGCAGAGCTCTGGAAGAGGTAGTCCGTTTCCCGCTGGGTGGACAAGGCATCGGCAAGGCCTTCCCGTACTACGAGCCAGCGCTCTTCCGCCACATCCACTACGAGTACATCCACAACGGTTACGTAGCAACGGCCTACCGGTATGGCGTGCCGATGGCACTGCTACTGATTGCAGCGTTGGTAGGGCATCTGTGGTATGGCATTCGGCAACTCCGGAGGTTGGCTCCGGATTCGGTTGCCCGCATGGTCGCTGTGCTTGGGGTTGCTGGAATGCTGAGCGCGATGCTCTCGCTTATGATGATGGAGAATCCGCTGGACATGCGTGCGACGACGATGGTCCTCCTGTGGACGCTGGCGTTGTTAAACCTTCGGCAGACTCTTGCGGATGCAACCTGAGCGTTCAAGCCTCGTACGGCTGAACGTTGTTCGTGGCCTGTTGTTGGCTGTGGCGGGGATCTTCGTGCTGCGACTGGCGCAGCTACAGCTCTTCCGCGGCCAGGAGTACCGTGAACGGGCAGAAGCACAGGCTATCAGGAAGGTCGTTGTCCATCCTCCGCGGGGTATCGTCTACGACCGTTCGGGAACACCTCTGGTGGAGAACGTGCCAGCCTTCTCCGTAGTGGTCATCCCAGGGGAGTTCCCACTGGAGCGAACCCCGCTCCTGGCCAGTTTGATAGGGGTGGACAGCCTCCAGCTCCGTCTACAGCTTGACTCAGCTCGGCGGCATCTGGCTACTCGGTTTGCTCCGCTGCGGCTCGTTCAGGACGCGGATTTTAGTGTCGTCGCTGCAGTGGAGGAGCACCGCAACAACTTGCCCGGGGTTAGCGTTGAAGTAGAGACTAGGCGTACGTACCGCGGGCCAGCGCGCTTGGCACATGTTCTGGGCTACGTCCGCCAAGTTTCTCCACAACACTTGGAGCGCATGGGGGACTACTATCGGCCTGGAGACCCAATCGGGTATACGGGGATAGAAGCCAGCTTTGAGCCGTTCCTGCGGGGTGAGAAGGGATACCGCTTCGTCGTCGTCAACGCCTTGGGGCAGCCGGTCTCGGCCTTTCGCGAACAGCGGTACGATGTCCCTGCACGCGAGGGGTTCGATGTTACGTTGAGCATAGACGCGCGTCTGCAGGCAGTTGCAGAGCGGCTACTGGAGGGGCGCCGTGGAGCCATTGTGGCTCTCGATCCTCAGACGGGAGAAGTGCTAGCGATGGCAAGTGCGCCAGACTATGATCCCGAGCCCCTCAACCGCCGGCATGCGGGGACCTACTACGCTGAGCTCTTGGCAAACCCTGAGCGTCCCCTCTTCAACCGTGCTATCCAGTCGCAGTATCCTCCGGGCTCCACGTGGAAACCACTCGTTGGGCTGGCCGCACTCCAGGACAGCCTCATTACCGAGCAGACACGGATTGTGTGCTCTGGCGGCTTCTTCTACGGTGGTCGGCTCTATCGGTGCCACCATGCCCATGGTGCACTGACACTCGTGGAAGCGCTGAGGGTTTCGTGTAACGTCTTCTTCTACCAGCTCGGATTGCGGGTGGGGCTGGAGCGACTGCACCGGGTTGCGGCGCTGTTTGGGTTTGGGCGTCCGACGGGGATTGATATCCCCGGCGAGTACAGGGGGATTCTACCGTCGCGCGAGTTCTACGACCGTCGCTATGGTCGGCGTGGCTGGACCGAAGGGGGGAAGTTGGTGAACCTTGGGATTGGGCAGGGGGAACTTAGTGTCACTCCCCTACAGATGGCTGTATATGCTGCGGCGCTTGCCACGGGCGTCGTGCGCCAGCCCCATCTCGTTCGGGCGGTCTACAACAAGTATACTCGACAGCTCCAGCCTTTGGCGTATGCCGAGCGCCCTCTTCCGCTGCGCCCAGAGGCTCTAGAGCTCATCCGGCAGGGCATGGAGGAGGCCGTCAATGTAGCAGGAGGAACAGCCCTTGCAGCACGTCTTCCTGGAGTTGTGGTGTGCGGCAAGACTGGCACGGCCCAGAATCCCCATGGGAATGACCATGCCTGGTTCATCGGATTTGCACCCCGGCAGCATCCTCGGATTGCCTTCTGCGTGATGGTAGAGAATGCAGGGTTCGGAGGCGCCGTCGCAGCACCGATGGCTCGGCAGCTGCTGGAGGCTTTCTTCTTCGGGGCGCAGCCAGACTCGGTACAAAGCCGTCCAGTTGCTGGGGCGACGGCAGCACTCCAGTAGGAGGGCTTTCTGCAGTGCTTCGTAGCTTTGTAGCTTAGGAAGGTGGTCGGTTGTAGAGGCTGTGCAATGAGCTCGACGGCGGTGCGGCGTGGTGCCGCGGTTTTTGTGTTTATGGTTTCGGCCGCGACCTACATTGCTACGCTGCAACCTTCAGTCCCTTTCTGGGACTGTGGGGAGTTTGCTGCGGCTATCGCCCTCCAACAAGTTCCCCACCCCCCAGGTGCGCCGCTGTTCCTGATGCTTGGCAAGCTCTTCCATCTCTTGCCATTCGGGGACCCTGGGTGGCGGATCAACCTCATGTCCGCCCTCGCTAGTGCCATGGCTTCGGTCTTCCTGTACCTGTTGCTCGTGCTGGTGCTGGAGCGGGTGTGGAAGACTGCCGTGGCGTCCCTTACGGATGCGGTTCAGGTCTATGGGGCTGCGACGGTCGGGGCCTTAGCGTTGACCTTCAGCGATACGGTATGGTTCAACGCTGTCGAGTCTGAGGTCTACGCCCTCTCGCTGCTGTTTGTGGCGATAGTCCTCTACTTGGGCTTCCTCTGGTATGTCCGGGCCGACGAACCGGGCAGCGAACGCTTCCTCTTGCTGGCAGCCTACCTGGTAGGGCTCTCGATTGGTGTCCACCTACTCAGCATCCTGGCGGTTCCGGGGATTCTGTACTTGGTGGTCTTCCGCAAGTACGGGGCGGATCCAGCGGAGGCACGTCTGCGGAATCTGCGGTACTTGCTGCTATGGCTCGGCGTACCGCTCGTGGGATTCGCTGTGGTGTACTGGGGGATCGCTCAATGGTTGCCGGCCCTCTTGGCTGGCGACCTACCCTTCCGTACAGAAGCTCGGGAGCATCTCGTGGAGGACAGTCCGATCGTTACGCTGTTGACGGTCGTCTTCCTTGGGGTTTTGGGGTGGCAACTGTACCAAGCGTATCGCCGCCAGAAAGCGTTGACGGCGCTCATTTTGAGCTCGCTGCTGGCCGTAGTGCTGGGCTTCACGACGTACGCACATGTCCTGATTCGCTCGAACTCTCATCCCCCAATGAACGAGAACGAGCCAACGACGTTGGCGCGACTCATCGGCTACTTGGGGCGGGAACAGTACGGAGAGACGCCGTGGTGGCCGCGGCGATACCGGTACGATGACCCCTACTACTCGCAGCATTACTCCAAGTATGGCCCCTGGTATCCCCCCCAGATTGAGCGGGTTCAACGACGGGATGGCTCTTTGGTCCCCGTTCCACAGTGGCGGCGTATCAACTTGGGCGGGGAGCTGCGCTACCTCTGGGAGTACCAGGTCCAGCACATGTACATCCGCTACTTCCTGTGGAACTACGTGGGGCGGATGAGCGATGTCCAGGATGCTCCGGCTGCTGGCCCGCTGGCAACGAAGAAGGATGCATTGCCCTACAACTACGACTCTGGATACGCCGGTGTCTTCCCCATACGCTTCTTCGCTCTCCCGTTCCTTCTCGGGTTGCTCGGGCTCTTCTACCACTTCAATCGTGACCGTCGGACAGGCTGGGTGATGTTGGTGTCGTTCCTCCTGATGGGAGTGCTGGCAGCAATTGCCCAGAACCAGCAACTTCCACAGCCGCGGGAGCGGGATTACTTCTATGTGGGCTCCTTCCTGGTCTTCTGCTTCTGGATTGGGCTGGGAGCCTACAGGGTAACAGAGCTCTTGCGTCAGCGCTTCTTGAAGCGGCTTCCTGCCGTGGCCGTTGCAGGTGGCACTGTGGCTACGTTGCTGGCGGCTCCGGTCAACATGGCAGTCGGAGGTTGGGAGCTCCACGATCGCTCAGGCAACTATCTGCCGTTTGATCACTCGTACAATATCCTGCAGAGCTGTGAGCGGGACGCAATCCTCTTCACGAACGGGGACAACGACACCTTCCCGCTATGGTACCTGCAGGATGTAGCCGGGGTCCGGCGCGACATTCGGGTGGTCAACCTCTCGCTCGGCAATACGCTCTGGTACATTCGCCAGTTGAAGCACAGAGAGCCATACGGGGCCAAGAGAATCCCGTTGAGTTTCCCCGACGAGGCTTTAGAATCGGAGGATTCGCCGCGGTCACTCCAGCCAGAGGTAGGGGAGGCTCGTAGCGTTGCTATCCCCGTACGCCGAGAGATTCTGGAACGCTTCACCCAAGACTCAGCCCTCCTTCGCGATGGCCACATGCGCTTCGCCTTCGTCGGTATGCAGTGGCGGCAGGAACGAGGGCGGATGTTGTACCTCTTCCGTGTGCAGGACAAGCTCATTCTGGACATCCTCCAGCAGACCCGCTTCGAGCGTCCCGTCTACTTCTCCATCACTGTAGGCTCGGACGCCTATGCAGGTTTAGACCGTCATCTCCGCTTGGAGGGTATGGTCTACCGTGTCTGCCCTGTACCTCAAGGGGCTGGGCAAGTGGGAGAGGCAATCGAGCCGCGCATCATGGAGGCGTGCCTCTTCAACATTGACAACAGCGACAGCTACCATACAGAGCCCCGCTACGGCTTCAAGTTCCGCAACCTCAACAACCCACGTGTCTTCTACGACGAGGTCCATCGGCGGCTGATCACGAACTACCGCATGCTCTACGTGCGGTATGCCGCCCATGTCTTGGAGCGTCAGGACTCAGCCCGGGCGATAGCGGCTCTGGATACGATGAACCGTTACATCTCCGTCGAGCAATTCCCGCCTTCATACTGGCTGGCGTACAACATCGCTCAGCTCTACCAGCGTGCGGGTGCTCGCGAGAAGGCACGCTACTTCGCCTCTCTCGCTGCAAAGGCTGCAGAACTTGTGGCTACAACACCCGCTATCCAGGAGCGAGAGCCGGCCGTGCAGTACTACAATCCTCGCTGGATGGCCGCGGAGGCCTACCAACTGGCGGGTAACTACGAGCAGGCACGTCTCCATCTTCAGCAGCTTCTGCTGGAGTATCCGAACGACGCGACGGTGCAGGCACGGCTCAACGAGGTCACGCTGGCTGCACTGGAAGCTCACGGTAGGTACCGGGAGGCTCTTGACACAGCTCGGGCTATTCTTGCTCGCTACGAGGGCTCCGCAGACGAGACCTTGCGCTCATTGATTCCGCAGGTGCGGGCTCACATAGACCGACTCAGGCAGAGGCTTGGCGATACGGCGGTGGGGGATACTACCCCACGGCTCTAAGCCGTAGGACTCCATGGTGCCGTACCTGTCGCTGATTATCCCGGCATACAACGAAGCTGAGCGCATCGGCACCTCGTTGGAGCAAATTCTTGCCTACCTTCGCCAGCAGCCCTACACCTGGGAAGTCCTTGTGGTAGACGACGGTTCTCAAGACGAGACCTCCACAGTCGTTGCTCGCTACACACCAGCGGTGACG
>JBCNUX010000029.1:0-21800 GCA_039630485.1 Chlorobiota bacterium
GAAGCCCGAGAGTGGTGAAACATCCCACTGAGCAGCATTCGAGACCCATGGCGGGGCAAATCGGAGTGGACGCTGACCTGTATTTCGGACTGCTATCCTCACCCTCCGCCGTTCCCCGGGACAGAGAGTACCGAAGTCCAGCCGGCGCACTGGAGCGGTGCCATCGGTGAGCACGAAAGAAAGGCTATCTCGCACCCCCTGATACAGAATGCGCCATGGGGAACCGCTCACGAGAGTATCCGTATGGACCAGGATGAGCGTATCCCGAAAGACCCCAGCGACCGGTGCTTGGAAGGCTACGATGAGCCGCACGGTATCCCCCGGTGCCAGCGCTCGTGGGAACCACTCCGCTGGAGGTGCCACCAGACGGAATCCCCGGTCCCCGCGGGCAAAGAATGCCGCCGTAAGCTGCATCGGCCCCTCGCCCGCATTGACGATCCGCACAGTATCCCACACCTCTTGGCCTACGCAGAGCGCCGTGTCCAGTTGTCGAACTGCTGGTGCCACAAGCCGCGGCAGACGGGCCACCGTTACCAGGCAAGCGCTGCTCGGCGACAGCACCCACGATGGCTCTGCAGCATACTGTGCCGACGAAGGGTTGGGAATCCGCTGGAGCGCTACGAGGAAGAAGAGCGTGTCCGGCTCTGGCAGAGAGAGACTGGCGCTCCACTGCTCCCCGTAGCCGGTCAGCGTATCGACAGGTTCCCATGTCCCCCGGAGAGACTTCCGGTAGAGCACAATATCGTTGCCGTTGCCCGTACCACTTACACGCGCTGCCTGCCTTGGCTGTGGTAATGGCGGGAGGAGACTGGGCCCAACAAACCGTGAGGCAGCCGCCGGTGTAGCTAAAACTGCAGAGCTCGCCCTACCATCCAGCCGCACCCGACCAGCTCCACCGGCCGGAGCCCCAGCCACAGCCCCACCAGCAACACTGATGGTAACCCCCGAAAAACCCCCGGGTGCACAGAGGTGGACAGCCCCTCCCGATCCACCACCCCCTGGCCCAGCGGCCGATGATCCCGTCACCGCTCCCGGAGCTCCATCAGCAGTGAACCGAACTCCCTGGATACTCGGCGCCACGACACACAAGGCTCCCCCACCTCCACCACCCGTCCCTGAGCACACATTCACCCCCTGGGGATTCCCACTGGCACCACCAGAGCCCCCTGCAAGCGGGACGAGGCAAGCATTTCCATGCTCGTAGCCACCATTGTTTCCGCCAGAGCTCTGGCCTCGAACAGCATAGCCCCCGGCACCTCCAGCCTGCCGCTGCTGATACCCGCTCCCACCACCATATCCACCGCTAGGATTGCATGAACCGCCGTCCCCGCACCCTTCCCCAGAGCGCCCAAACGGATGTCCCGTCCCCCCACCAGCAGACTCATACTGCGGCGATGTTCCGGGAGGGACGCCGTTCAGGCTAGCCCCATTCTGGCCCGTGCTCTGCCCGTAGTTGCGGTACTCATTGGGACCCACCCCAACCCCATTCTTCCCACCACGACCGCCACTAGTGAAACCGTTACCCCCGTCACTCCCTCGGGCTGATCCCGTGAGCACATCGCAGAATGATCCCCCTCCGCCACCTCCACCAGGTCCAGCGTTTGGCCCCTCCGCGCTGACACTGATGGTTGTCCCTCCACCACCCCGTATGCTCCCCATCGCCATGAGGACGCACGGCAGGTAGCCCTGGTTGCCCGGAGTGTAGGGATCACAGTCGGCAACGGATACCCGGAACGTTGCGCCCGTTGGCAGGATGAGGCTGTCAACGAGGAGCGCCCCCCGTCGAGAGCGAATCCCCAAGCTCCCTTCTCCAAGCACCCGCTCCGTCCCAGTGTACACCCCTACTGGCGTCGGCCGGACGATGTAGAAGGTGTCCACAACCGTGCTGCGCCCGTTGTACGTGACTTGAATCGGGACGCGGAACTCCGGCCGCAGCTCGTCCCACCGCCAGCTATTCGGCTGGACCCACGGGTGGACGAAGATGACCGTGCTCAGGAGCCGTCCCTCCCAGCCCACTACCACGGGACCTATGGTCAGCAGCGCTGTGTCTGCCGGACGGGCACATTCAACTCGGAGTGCATCCCCAGGATTGTTGCTGTAGACTCCGTCGGGACCTAGGGTTCCAGTAGCCGAATGGTAGGCCACGATCTCTACAGCCACCGCCATACCCGGAGCCCCAATATCCGGCACCATGTACGCCACTTGCGGTTGAGCTAAGACCGCAATAGCGCCCGCCACCCATAGCACCCCGTGCCCGAACCACCTCATGTGTCCCCCAGATAGGCGATACACTTCAGCTCGATCGCAATCGGTGTCGGAAGAGCTCGCACTTCAACCGTGGTCCGACACGCCTGGACGTGCCCCAGGTACTGAGCGTACACGCGGTTGAAGGTTGCAAAGTCACGACGGATGTCCGTCAAGAAGGCCGTCACATCTACGATATCTTCCAGCCGCGCCCCAGCAGCATGGAGAATGCGTTGGATGTTCTGGAAGACGGCATGGCATTGGGCCTCAAAGTCATAGTCAACCACCCGTCCCTCCGCATCCCGCACAACTCCCGGGATCTCCGAACTTCCCCGCTGCCGAGGTCCAATACCCGACAGGAAGAGCCAGTTGCCCACACGCACCGCGTGCGGATATGGCCCTACGGGTTCCGCAGCATCTTCTGCGATGATGACCTGCCGCATCTCAATCCCGCCAGAGGGCAACGGTAACACTCTTTGGCTCCGTGAAGAAGTGGAATACCTCCCACCCGCCCTCACGTCCCACTCCGGACTGCTTCATCCCGCCGAATGGGGTCCGCAAATCCCGCACCATCCAACAGTTGACCCAGACCACGCCCGCCTGAAGGGCCTCAGCCATACGGTGGGCCCGCGACAAGTTCTCCGTCCACACACTGGCTGCCAAACCGTACGGAGTAGCGTTCGCTATGACGATGGCCTCATCCTCGGTGTCAAACGGGATGAGTGTCGCCACCGGGCCGAAGATCTCCTCTTGGTTGACCCGGCACTGCGGACTGAGCCCCTCCACGACTGTCGGCGCAACGAAGTAGCCATTGCGGCACCGGCCATCGAGCTGCACCCGATGACCGCCGCACAAGACTACTCCTCCATCGTGTCGCGCCAGCTCAACGTAGGAGAGGACCTTCTGCAGGTGCGCCTCAGAGATGACCGCCCCTTGCTGTGTTGTCGGCTCCAGAGGATCCCCAACACGTAAGGCCTGGACGCGAGCCACGAACTCCTGTCGGAAGCGGGAGTAGATGGAGCGCTGTACCAAGATGCGAGAGCCGCAGAGACAGATCTCACCCTGATTGGAGAAGGCCGCCCGCACCGCTTCCGCAACTGCACGCTCAAAGGCGCAGTCCTCGAAGATGATCGTTGGGTTCTTGCCCCCGAGCTCCAGCGTGAGCTTCTTGAACATTGGCGCTGCAACTCGAGCAATCTCCATGCCCGTTCGGGTCCCCCCAGTGAACGAAATAGCCCTCACGGCCGGATGCGCTACCAGGGCTGCTCCTGCTGCCGGCCCTTCGCCATGGACGATGTTCAGCACCCCGGGAGGCATTCCCACCTCGCGGCAGATTTCGGCCAGCAGAGTCGCAGTCGTCGGGGTCAGCTCCGACGGTTTAGCAACGACGCAGTTCCCTGCCGCTAGGGCTGGAGCCACCTTCCAGCTCAGCAGGTAGAGCGGCAAATTCCATGGGGCAATGCAGCCCACCACTCCCAAGGGCTGACGCAACGTATAGCTGAGGACCTCAGGCCCCATCTGGTAGGCTTCTGTGCTGACATGGAGTAGCCCCGTTGCGAAGAAGCGGAAGTTGCGAACCGCTCGCGGGATGTCTACGCTTTGCGCCAACCACAGTGGTTTCCCAGTATCGCGGGACTCCGCCAAGGCTAGCTCCGACAACCCCTCCTCCAGACGCTCAGCAATCCGGAGTAGCAATCGCGCTCGTTCCTCCGCCGGCATTGCAGCCCACTGGGGGAATGCTCGCTGTGCAGCCGCGACAGCCGCCTCAACATCCTGTGCATCCGACGCCGGAACGAGCGCAATCACCTGGCCCGTTGCTGGCTCGTACTTTTCCAAGTACTGCCCACTGAGAGGCTCCGCGAACTGCCCGTCGATGAAGTTGAGAATCCGCTCCGCCATTACTCCCACCCGTGCGGCGGGACTCAATCACAGCGAAAATAAGAGCTTCGTCCGGAACGCCTCTGCTTACCTGCGTTGGCGACGATTTCCGTCTGCTACGACAGTCCAAAGTCCAATCGTCGCTGAAGCTACCATGCAGCTCCTCCTTCCGTTAGAGCAGCCGACCATCTTCCCAGAGAGCATCGTCGCTGGCGTCACGCTCCGAGCGGCCGATCTCTTCCCTCCACGCGGCTTCTCAGTGGATGTCATTAGCACCCCTTCTCGCGAAGGTCTGTTGCTGGCAGAGACTCTGGGAGCCACCTGGGAGCAGTTGAAGTTTCAGCGGCAAGTCCACGGCGCCAGTGTTCGCTGGGTCCAAGCCAACAGCCCCATAGCAGAAAGCGATGGGATGGTGACGGCTGAACCCGGGCTCTTCCTCTGTGTGCGCATTGCCGACTGCTGCGCAGTACTGCTGGCCTCCGTAGATCCGCCTGTTGTGGCCGCTCTCCATGCCGGATGGCGCGGAATTGCCCAAGGGATTGTGGAAGAAGGCCTTCGCGCTCTCTTCAGCGCTGGCTGCTTCCCCTCTGGAATACGAGTCTACCTCTCGCCCTGCGCCTCCGCAGAGCGATACGTCGTCCGTAGGGACGTCGCTGCGCTCTTCACTGAGAGCGTAGAGCGCGTGGACTCAGAGTACTACCGGCTTGACTTGCGTAAGGAGATTCGCCGTCGCCTCCAGCTCCTTGGGATTCCAGAGTCACAGATTGAAAGCTCGCCGGGCTGCACTATCGGTGATAGCCGCTACCACTCCTTCCGCCGCGACGGCGCCGCCGCCGGACGAATGGTTGCATTCATTGGGATGCGCTCGGGGGCTTCGACCAGCGCTTGAGGATGCCGTACGGGATGACGACCAGGTAGGCGAGCACCAACACAATCGGGGCAACCACCATCGCCAGTGGATGGTCGTAGCGGGTGAAGATGCCCACCGACATCAGCAGGTAGCCCAAGACTATCAGCGCAATCCCCACCCCAATGATGAGCCAGTTGCGACGCTCCAGTGGATAGGACCACTGCCCTCTTCGCGCAGTTGATGGTATCGGACGCCTTACCTTTGCCATTCAGCCTGCCCCTGCAACTCCGTGCTCCCTGGGGGATTCGAACCCCCGGCCCGCGGATTAAGAGTCCGCTGCTCTACCAGCTGAGCTAAGGGAGCACCGCAAAATTACGACGCACGCGCAAGCCGGCTTCCCATCGCCTCTTGCTTGTACTGCCAGCTACCATATGGCAGCCCCACCCCTAATTTTGCCTGCGGTCTAGGTCGACGCTGCAGCATATGCCAGCTTCGGAGATCCCACTCAGCCACGCTCCCTTCTGCCGACCTCTGGTGGTCTGCGGGTACAGTGGTGCCGAGCCGTTCGTTGAGCGTTTCCGGGAGTTGGGGCTTATCTACGGCGCTCGGGTCACCTTACGGCGTAGAGCTCCACTGGGCGGGAGCATTGAGGTGGAGGTCGGTGGTATCCGCCTCGGGCTTCGCCTCCACGAAGCAGCTATGATCTACGTCCGCCCTGCCACCTCCGATGCAGCGGATGACACCGCAAACTGAACCTTCCCCAGACCACACCGTCGCCCTCGTAGGACTACCCAACAGCGGGAAGTCAACCCTCTTCAACGCCTTGACAGGTCTACGCCAGCGGACAGCGAACTATCCAGGGGTTACAGTAGAACCGCTGGTGGGGCGGCTGCAGTTTGATGGGCAATCGGTAACGATCGTGGACCTCCCTGGCATCTACAGCCTCTCGCCGAAGACGGAAGACGAACGCCTGGCCTTAGCCCTCTTGCGTGGGGAGGTACCCGAGGCTCCTGCCCCTGAGCGGCTCCTCATCGTTGTGGATGCTTCCCAACTGGAGAGGGGATTGGTGCTAATCTCGTGGATGGCTCACCTCCACCGTCCAATTGCCGTAGCTGTCACAATGGTTGACGAACTCGCAGCACGCGGCGGCGCGGTAGATACTGAAGAACTGGAGCACATCTTGGGCGTCCCCGTCTTCCCTGTCATAGGCCGCCGAGGCATCGGCGTGGACGCAATCCGCCGCTCATTGCTACGCTGGGAACCATGGGGGATTCCACTGATACCACTTGCCCCAACAGCGTCGCTGGAAGATCGCCATCGCTGGGCCCAAGAGGTTGTGCAACGGGTACTGAAGTCCCCACGGCCCGACTCCCTCTCTGAGCGAATTGACCAGTACGTTCTCCACCCAGTCGTGGGACTGCTCATCTTCGCAGCAGTGATGCTGCTCTTCTTCCAAACCATCTTCACTGCTGCACAGCCTTTGATGAACGCCATAGAAGGCGGGATTGGGTGGCTGCAAGAACGTGTAAATGCCTGGCTACCAGAAGGCGTTGTGCAGGACTTCCTATCCAACGGCCTCCTGGGAGGGGTAGGAGCTGTGGTCGTGTTCCTTCCCCAGATCATGCTGCTGTACCTGGTGCTGACTGTGCTAGAAGACTCCGGCTACTTCCCTCGGGCAGCCTTCCTCATCGACCGTTTCCTCAGCCTCTTCGGGCTCCAGGGACGGGCCTTCATCCCTATCCTGGGCGGCTTTGCCTGCGCCATCCCGGCTATCCTCTCCACACGCGTCATCCCTTCCTGGCAGGAGAGGCTGACGACTATGCTCATCATTCCGCTGATGACCTGCTCGGCACGGCTCCCTGTCTACACTCTGCTCGTTGCTGCCGCAATCCCACCGGTCTACCTCGGTGGCATCCTATCGCTGCAAGCGCTCGTCATGATGGGCCTCTACCTACTGGGAGCTGGCTCTGGGCTCCTCGTTGCATGGCTGCTACGACGCACGGTGCTACGGAGCATGCAGACACCTTTCTTCGTGGAGCTTCCGCCTTACCGGCTGCCCGCCTGGCGTACCGTCCTGCTCCGCACATGGTCCAGTGGGCGGGAGTTCCTCCGCACTGCTGGGACGATCATCCTCCTCTTGTCACTCGTCCTCTGGACCCTCACAGAAATCCCGCGCGTGGACGTCCCGCCAGGGACACCATTGCTGGAGGCCCAACGCCTGCAATTGGAGGGCTCGTTAGCTGGACAGCTTGGGCATGCACTGCAACCTTTCTTTGCTCCCCTGGGATTCGACTGGAAGATAACGGTGGCCACTATCGGTAGCTTCGCCGCTCGCGAGGTCTTCATCTCCTTCCTAGGGCAGCTCTATGCAATCGACGTAGAGGCCGCGGATACGACCTTGCGCCACATCATCGCTACGCAAGTGCCGCTGCCGACAGCGCTCAGCATCTTAGTCTTCTACGTCTACGCCCTTCAGTGCATCTCCACCATGGCGGTGCTCCGCAAGGAGAGCGGTTCCTGGTGGTGGGTAGCACTGGCATTCGTCTACACGTTCGCGCTCGCATATGGCCTAAGCTTTGCAGTCCACCAGATCGCACAATGGCTGCTAAGGTAGGCCCGGTTTACGTCGGGGCGGATATCGGAGGCACGAAGACCCTCGTTCTCGCCTGCGATGCCAATGGCGCGGAGATACACCGACAGGGTTTCCCCACCCCACAGTCGCTCGCTACTGGCCTGCAGCGGCTTACGGAGGCAATTGAGCACGTCTCTGCCGGAGCGCCAATCGCCGCCATTGGCATCAGCATTGGTGGACCAATTGACCGAGAGCGCGGCACCGTCTCACCCCTCCACCAGCCCGAATGGCGGGACGTCCCGCTGCGTCAGCTACTCCAAGAGCGCTTCCGCTGTCCCTGCCGGATTGAAGTCGACACAGACGCTGCTGCCCTCGGTGAGTGGTACTTCGGTGGTGTCCAAGACAGTCCGTTGGTGTACGTGACCCTCAGTACGGGCGTCGGCGGGGCCCTGCTCCTTGAGGGATCGCTCTACCGCGGGGCCGGTGGGTGCCACCCGGAGTTGGGGCACCAGGTCGTGCCTAACGAATTCGGAGACCCTCATCCGGTCACGTGCTCCTGCGGAGCTACCAACTGCTTAGAGGCGCTCATCTCTGGACGCGCCCTCCAGCAGCGCTTCGGATGTACTCCTGCCCAGCTTCCAAAGGAAGTCTGGAATACCGTTGGGCGCATTCTGGGACACGGACTACGAAACATCGCCGCTCTCTACGCTCCAAAGCGCATCGTACTCGGTGGCGGTATCGCCGTCCACGCAGCAGCCCATCTGCTACCCGTCGCTCAGGCAATGCTCCAGGAAGACCTGCGCATCGTGCCGCAACCAGAGGTATCCGTAAGCCGCCTAGGCTACGAAACGGCGCTCTGGGGCGCCGTTGCCGTCGCCATGGGCTACAACACTACCCGTCCCAGATCGTGAGGCCCTACACACCACTTGCAACGCTACCGCTCACTAAACCGCTGCCTGTGCAGCAACAGTGGCGTGGCGGCGTGCCTCCAACCAGCGTTCGGCGTCTATAGCTGCCATACACCCGCTACCAGCAGCCGTGACGGCCTGCCGGTAGACCTTGTCTTGTACGTCGCCACAGGCGAAGACTCCGGGGATGTTGGTGTAAGTACTCCCAGGCCGCGTTAGGATGTAGCCCTGCTCATCCATCTCCAAAAAGCCGCGGAAAATCTCCGTGTTCGGCTGGTGTCCAATAGCGACGAAGACTCCATCCGCAGGCAGCACTCGCACTTCTCCAGTCCGGACATTCCGGACCCGGATGGCTGTCAGGCGACGCACCCCATCGCGCTGCTCGCCAAGGAACTCCTCCACAACCGTCTCCAGGAGGAAGTCAATCTTGGGATTGCTCCGAACTCGCTCCTGCATGATCTTGGAGGCCCGGAATTCGAGCCGGCGATGGATGATCGTCACCTGCCGAGCAAAGCGCGTCAGAAAGAGTGCCTCCTCCATCGCTGTGTCACCGCCTCCTACGACGTAGACATGCTGGTCACGGAAGAAAAATCCATCACAGGTTGCGCAGGCAGAGATCCCATACCCCATGTACTCTGCCTCCCCTGGAACGCCGAGCCGTTTGGCTGATGCCCCAGTGGCGATGATGACTGCCTCGGCAGTGTATTCCTTGCCAGCATCCGACCACAAAGCGAACGGATACCGATGGAAATCCACCCGAACGATCGTCTCGTACACAGACCGCGCACCGAAGCGATGGGCCTGGCGGCGGAAGATGTCCATCAGCTCCGGTCCCAGAATCCCATGCTCGAAGCCAGGGAAGTTCTCCACCTCTGTCGTGATCGTTAGCTGCCCGCCTGGCTGGGGCCCCTCGAAGACGACGGTGTCCAGGCGGGCGCGGGCGGCGTAGATTGCTGCTGTAAGGCCTGCGGGTCCTGCCCCGATGATGGCAACCTCATGGTGCTGCACTTGCATGGATTACTTCGCTACTCTGTGACACAACCTCTTTCCACGCACGGGCGTTGCGCTGTATACCAGCATACTGAGGACGTTTGAGCGGACTCTTTCGAAAGCGCTGCTGGAACTCCTCCGGACTCATAGACAGCACAGCGTCGAGTTCCAAGCAGGTCTGTCCGTACCGCGGTAGGAAAGCAGGGTCATCCGTCGGCTTCTGGAAGCGATTCCACGGACACACCTCCTGGCAGATGTCGCAGCCGAAGATCCACCCCTCCATGCGCCCAGCAATCTCCGGAGGGATTTCCGGCTCCCGCTTCGTCTCGATGGTCCAGTACGAAAGGCATCGGCTGGCATCCAGAACGTACGGCTGTACTAAGGCTCCCGTAGGGCAGGCCTGAAGGCACGCCGTACAGGTGCCGCAGTAGTCACGCATAGGCTCGTCCGGCTCCAGCTCAGCGGACGTGATCACCACCCCCAGGAAGAGCCATGAACCGTAGCGGCGAGAGATGAGCATCGTGTTCTTCCCTTGCCAGCCGATGCCAGCACGTACCGCCCAAGCCTTCTCTAGGACGGGACCCGTGTCTACGTAGACGCGACTCTCGGCCCCAGGAAAGACTTGCTCTATCTCCGCTGCAAGAGCCCCCAGCTTGGGGAGGAGCACGTCGTGGTAGTCCTCCCCCCATGCATACCGTGAAATCTTGCCGAAGCGGCTTGGCATACGCTCCCACTCCTTGTAGCGTGCCGGAACGTAGTAGTTGTAGGCCACCACGACAACACTCTGAGCCGACGGCAGGATCCGCCGCACATCTTGCCGTCGCTCCACGTTACGCTCCAAGTATGCCATCGTAGCGTGGTACCCACGCTCAAGCCAAGCAAGGTAGCGCCCAAACTCCTCCTCTAGCGGCTCCGCCCGGGCAACGCCGACCTCGCAGAACCCCAGGCGTCGAGCCGCTTCCTTAATGCGCTCTGTCTGTTGTCGCCGCTCGTTTAGGTCCATCTCATCCCTTCGGGACTCTCCACCCCGCATGCCCCCGAAGCATAGTCACCACCACTACCGAAAAGGGCCAACCCGCGTGCTCCGCCTCCCACCGCCAGTTCGCGACAGCCACACCTATGCAGCCAGGAGAGAGCAGGCTCTACTCTGCCCGTTGCTACCTCACGGACAGAGCTTCGTACAACGGAAGGCCGAATCTGCCGAAGGCTTCTCATCGTGCCACCGTCAGGGAGATAGCCGTTCCTGGCGGAACGAGCACACCGGCTGCAGGTTCCTGTCCGACGACGGTGTTGGGCAGGAAGGTTGGGTCAGGAACGAGCCGGATCGCCCCTACCTGTAACCCTACTTCAAAGAGCATCCGTTCTGCCTCTTCCAGCGAGAGGGAGACGAGTGAAGGGACAGCAATTGATGGCCGTGGTCCCTGGCTGATCCCCAACTCTATGCTCGTCCCCGCCGGAACTTGACTCTCTGGTGGGATGCTCTGCCAGAAGACAGCCCCAGTAGGGATGCTGTCGCTGTACTCATAGAACATCCTCCCCAGGCGCAGCCCAGAGCTCAGCAAGCGGACCTGCGCATCCCGTGCGCTCAGCCCCACCAGTGCTGGCATGGCAACCTGCTTCTGCCCAGTGCTCACCGTCAGGTAGACTCGGCGCCCTCGTCGTACCTCCGCGCCAGCGTAAGGGACTTGGCGAATAACCCGTCCTTCGGGCACTGTAGGACTAGGCTCATACCTTACTTCGTGGACAACAAGCCCCTGCGACACTAAGGACTCTACCGCCCGCTCCAGCGCTATCCCGACGACCGACGGCATCCGAACCGCTGGCCGGGAGTGGACCAGCGCCGGAATGATGAGCTGGTCCAGAAGGATGACCCCTCCTATTCCAAGGACTCCCACCACGGCGCCAAGGAGGATGCGTCGCCTCATGCCGCTCTCAAGTGCACACTCCGCGCTGGAAATAGACGAAACGGTCCCCACAAGCGAACACGCCTACGCTCGCGGGAGGACTATTGTCGTGACAGCGTTATCGGGCCGGAAGATAGCGTAGCCGACCTCGGTCAGCTCCTCTACAGTGATGCGAGCATACTCGTCCACTATCCGGAATGGTCGCTCCGGATCGCCCCAGAACATAGCGCCAAGAGCAACTTCCTGGGCAATCCCCAATGGACTCTGCAGCAAGATCGCGGAGGCCGTCATTAGCCGATAGCGCACCTTCTCCAGCTCAGATTCTGCTATCCCCTGAGCAATGAGCTCATGCAGCGTCTGCCACAACGCCTCCTCCAGCCGCTCTGCCGGCACCTCAGGACCTGCCGCAATCCCGTAGCAGGTCAGCAACGAACTCCATTCGCGGGCATCCAGGAAGGCGGAAGTCTCTGCGGCTATCCCCCCGCGGAGGAGTCGGCGGTATAGGCGGCTGCTGCGCCCACCGCCGAGTACCTCAGCCAGTGCCTGCTGATGGAGGAACTCCGATGCGCTGTAGCCACCACAGTGGAACGAGAGGAAGACTGCCGGTAGCGGCACCGCATCCTCCACCACTGCACGAACTCCACCCCGACGGCACGACTCTCTCCATTCGGGACGGGGGATGTGCTCTCCACGAGCCTTAATCTCTGCGAAGGACTCCCCTGCCAATTGCAGGGCATGGTCAGCCTCTACGTCGCCGCAGATGACCAACACCGCATTGTCAGGCCGGTAGTAGCGGCGAACGAAGGTACGGACGTCGTCTGGTGTCAGCGCTGCAACCGACTCCGGAACGCCGTGGACCTCCCAATGGTACGAGCACTCCGGTACGAAGCCTTGCTGTGCCTGGACATCACGCCACCGCCCGTAGGGTAGGTTGTAGACGGTCTCGTTGAGCTCCTCCAGGATGACACTCTGCTGCGTTGCAAACTCTTCATCGGTGAAGAGCAATCCGTGCAAGCGGCTAGCTTCCAACCATAGCCCAAGCGGCAGCTGGTAAGCGGGAACCACCATGTGGTAGAGCGTGTAACTGTATGTCGTCATGGCGTTGTTAGCACCGCCAGCATCGGTGCAGTACCGGTCAAACTCCTCACGAGCAAGGTATGCCGAGGTACCAAAGGCTAAGTGCTCAACAACGTGGGCTAGTCCCGCTTGTGACGGAAGCTCGTCCTGAGATCCAACACGGTAGAGGAGTACGATGGCAACGATCGGAGCTCGCCGATGCTCCACCGCGATCACTTCTAACCCATTGGCGAGACGAGATGTCGCAAGGCGTACCCTCATTTGGCTACTGGCTGCAAAGCTACGAAGGTACAATAAGGCCAGCCGATTGTGCGACTAAACTCGCCGCCATTCACAGTATGTCTGGCAGCTCTGCTGAAGGGACATGTTCTGGACTCCTGAATTGGCAGCGTGGCTGGAGGATGCTCCTTGGCCGGCAACGAAGGAAGAGCTCCTCGATTACGCCGAGCGGAGCGGCGCTCCGTGGCAGGTGTTGGAGAACCTCAAGGAGCTCCCAGACGACGGCACAGTCTACGAAGGTATCGAGGACATCTGGCCGGAGTGGGAAGACTTCCGGTCGCCCGACTACCTGGACGAGGACGAGGAGGAAGGGGAAGAGTACTGATGCTCCATCCCACCGCAGCCAGCGGCAGATCGCTGCTAGCGCGTTGCTGCGTGTTGGTAGGTGCATGGCTGCTCTCCTCCCATCACCTCACTCCTCAGCCTCTCCCCGCTGCACCACCCCCAAAGACCATTGGCCAGATTGAGTTCTACGGCAACACCGCCTTTCCTGCCAGCGAGCTCCAAGGACTCCTACGGACGCGGGTAGCTACACCAGGGGTGTTGTACCGAATACTGAGCTTCTACGCCTCCCAGCTCCAGCGGAACCCTGCTACGCCGTCGGCACTTGTACACGAGCTCCGGAATACGCTCAGCAGCATAGCAGCAGAGCTCCCAACGGCTGACCTACGCACTATCCAAGCCGATGTCGAGGCCTTACGCCTCTTCTACTTCCAGCAGGGATTCCACCAGGCGAAGGTGACATTCCATCTTTCTGACGCCCCCGATGGCACCCAGACCTTGCGGTTCCTCATCACGGAAGGGCCAGCCGCCCGAATAGACACGGTGGTCTACACTGGCTTAGAAGAGCTCCCGACAGAGCTCCAGCGGGAGCTCCGGCGCTTCCGTCGTCTACGTAGAGGCAGCCGCTTTCGACAGGCAACCCTGATAGAGGAGGCTGAAGCCATCCAGCGCTTCCTCCAAGAGCATGGCTTCCCAGCGGCCACCTACGAGCGTCCACAGATCTTCATCGCACCAGAGCGGAACACCGATAGCATCGTCATCCGCTTCGTACCAGGGCCACGGTTACGCTTCGGAGAGGCGCATTTCCGGGAGAGTACTACCAACGCCCCTCCACTCACTGAGCGGGCCCGCCGCTATAGCCTCGAGTTCCGACCAGGGCAGTGGTACGACATCCGTGCTGTAGAACGGACTCGACTGCGCCTCCTACGCCTTGGCGTCTTCGAGACCGTCCGGATCGACACCTTCGCCACTGACCCAACGGCTGGGACAGTCGACCTCCTCATTTCAACACGCTACCGGCGACCCCGCGAAGCCACTATCAGCACCAGCATCTACCGCACGGTCTTAGAGAGCGCCCCGAACATCGGATTGGAGGCACAAGTAACCGACGCCAATCTCTTCGGTGGGGCCGAGCGTGGGCATCTTTGGGGGCAAGTGGGACTGCGTGATCCCTTCGGAGCATTGGAGCGCGGCTACTTGGAGTACGAATTCCAGTTCGGAGCCGGGGTATGGCTCCCCTATGCTGCACGCCGCATCGGCATGAGTTCACGCCTCAGCTACGGGATTCGTGTCTTGGCCTCACCGCTCCGGCTCGAGGCACTGAGCCTCCAGCTCCGGTTACCGGTGGAATTCGCCCCATGGACGTGGATGACTACCTCTGAATTAGCGCTGGACATCCGTGCTGAACGGCCCATTAACTACTCACGCGCTGTCGCAGCCGTTGATACGGTGCCGGCTTTAGCCGCGTTCCTGCGACAGTACGAGCGGCTCTACACGTACACCCGCAACGGACAACGCCTGCTGCCGCCTTCTGACATCACCCTCAGCCTCACACTTGGGGCCGAACACCGCGATAACCCTACTAACCCGACCAGAGGGCATGTTGCCTTCAGCACAGTAGAGCTTGGCGGGCTTGGCGCCATGGGTTTAGCCCAATACGTGCGACTGCAGCTCCTGCTGTTGGGCTTCCTTCCTGTCAATCCACGAACAGTGCTTGCCGGCAAGTTGCGCTTCGGTAACATCTGGTGGCGCAACCGGGCATGGTCGTACGTGCCGTATGACCGGCACTTCTTTGCCGGCGGCGCCAACAGTGTCCGCGGCTGGGCTTCCCGAAGCCTCTGGGATCCGGTCTCGGGTGGACTCTCTACGGGCATTGGCGGAACACTGGCCTCGTACATCGGCGCCGCGCTCTTGGTAGAAGGCTCCTGCGAGCTACGATGGCGCCCACCCGCTGCACGGGCTGGGTTCCTAAGCCCAATCCTCCAACAACTGCTTGTGACTGGCTTCTTGGATTGGGGCAATGCCTACAACCGTCTGACCCCGTCCCTCTACGGGACTCTTCGGCCTAAGGATCTCTTCCGCAGGCTGGCTCTCTCCGCTGGGACTGGGATTGGCTATCTAACCGACGTCGGCCCAATCCGACTGGACGTTGCTCTACGGCTCCACGATCCTCTACGCCCAACTGCGCCGTGGTTCTTCCAGCGGCCCTTCTCGGAAAGCCGTTGGGCGCTCCACTTAGGCTTAGGACATGCCTTCTGAGAGCGCCTGTATTTTTGCGGCTGCATCCGTGCTACGGCGGTTGTACAGCGTAGGAGACTGAGCGTGCGCGTCGCTGTGCTCTTAGGCGGGATTTCCCCAGAACGCAACATCTCGCTCCTCAGCGGACGATGGGTCACAGCTGCACTCCGGGAACGTGGCCATCAAGTACTCCCATTAGACCCTGCGCGAGGCGCTCATGCCCTGCTGAGCAATGCGGAGCTGGAAAACCTCAGCTCCCACCTGCCGTCAGAGGAAGAACTCCGAGCATTCTCCCCCTGGGCGTTAGCCGAATGCATTAGCTCTCCTCTGCTCGACGATGTTGATGTCGTCTTCCCCGTGTTGCATGGCCCGTACGGTGAGGATGGCCGGCTACAGGTCTTGCTAGAACTCCGCGGCATCCCGCACGTCGGCAGCACCTCAACTGCCAGTGCGGTGGCAGCAGACAAGCATTTAGCTAAACTCCTCTTCGTCGCCGCCGGTATCCCCACACCACGTTGGATAGCGTTAGCCCCCGAACAGCTCCAGCAGCCCGGCATTCTGGAGGACATCCGGTCAGAGCTGGGGTCTCACCTAGTGGTGAAGCCCAACGACCAAGGCTCCACCGTGGGAACCACCTTCCTCCATGACCCAACGGAGGAGGAACTGGAAGCAGCCCTCCAACACGCCGCTCGCTACTCGGACTTGGTCATCGTGGAGCGGTACATCGAAGGCCGAGAGCTCACCGTTGCTATTCTTGGAGAGGAGGCGCTCCCAATTGTCGAAATCCTACCCGGCTCTGGCGTCTACGACTACGAGCACAAGTACACACCTGGGAAGACGCGCTATATCTGTCCCGCGGAGCTACCGGAGGATATTGCGGAGTTTACGCAGAACTTAGCCCTATCGGCCCACCGTATCATCGGCTGTCGGCACTTCAGCCGAGTAGACTTCCGGCTCGATGCCGATGGGCAGCCCTTCTGCTTGGAGCTCAACACAATCCCGGGCATGACGTCCATGAGCTTGGTCCCCAGAGCAGCACAGGCCGCGGGAATAGAGTTCCCAGAGCTATGCGAGCGCTTAGTCCAGATGGCTTTAGAAGACTCGCGGCGGTAGCGCTCTTCTGCACCGGGGTCGTGCTGCCAGCAGCTGCTCAACGAGGGCTTTCGTTCGATGAACTTGCCCGGTTACTGGAATCGTACTTCGACCATGCCCTCATTGCCGACATCCGTACCCAGCTACCGCTTGGGGCTTCGTACGAAATCTGGGGCTGGGATGCCGGAGATTTTTCTGGTGACGGCTACCCGGATCTCGCCCTAACGGTCTTCATCCCCAAGGAACGGCAGCAGCGTGTCCGTGTCTACGCATTCGTTGACCAGGACGGCTTCTTGCTGAACGTCGCCCAGTTCATCGTACCCTTCATCAGCCTCCCGCTGGAAGTCGGCGTAGCTGTCCGAGACACCATCTGCTACATCACGCAGAAGCTCCAGAACAACCGCTGGAGCCTACGAGGCTACCGGTACTGGCTCGGACACTTCCTGCTGTGGGAGGAGCTAACCTTGGAGACTGCGGGCGAGCGCTCTTCGGAGCAGCTCATCTACTACCGCTCCTTGGAACGCATCCAACGCCGCTTCCAAGGCGGACGCAAGGTCGCCGAACGCCGTGCCATCGTGCTCCCAGCATACCCACGCCGACAACGCCCTCTGGGAGTCACCTTCACCGACGCTACCTGCGGGGTCGTGGACTACGTCCCACGAGGAGCCTACTACTGGCGCGGTCCAGAGGACGCTGCCCTACGACTACGTGCCTCCTACGACGAGTACTACCTCTACCTCGCCGTCTGGGTGGCGGACGATGAGTTGACACTTGCCCGCTGTGACACCTGCCCTGCCGATATGCTCCGCCTCTGGTTTGCCCGCAGCTACGTTGACACATCCGCTACCCCTTCGGTCGGCCGACGACGGCGTCCTTCCCGCCCCGTAGAACGCTGGGAAGCCCTTGAGATCAGCCTACGACTTGGGGACTTCGCCGATACCCCGCCCCAGCTCCTCCTCCATACCCCAGCCCAAACTCCTTTCCAGGCTGACCTCTGGCGACGCGCGAAGGCCATTGTCTCCCGACGCCCAGAAGGATACGTCGCTAAGCTCCGGCTGCCACTCCTCCTCTTGTCGGACTCGCTGGACGCGTTCGGTAGCAGCCAGTTCACACTCCGGTTTGCTGTAGAGCTCACTGATGTCGACAACGAGTTCCGTCCCGAGGAGAGTTCATGGCTCTGTACCTCATCGGACTTCTCCCTGCAGGACCCCACTACGTACGCCGAGCTGCTCTTCCTGCCGCCAGGGCAGGCCTACGGGGAGAGCGTCAACGTGTGGGCCGATGCCATCGTGGATGAGCTGCTTCGACTCGGCTTTTAGCCTCACTTGGCGATGATCTTGAAGACTGTCCGCCGATTTCGCTGGCGATTCTCCTCCGTATCGTTAGGCGCCACTGGCATCGTCATCCCGAAGCCACGAGGCCGCAGGCGACGGCGATCAATACCGCGCTCTACGAGTGCCTCCACGACCGCTTGCGCTCGGGCCTCGGAGAGACGTTGGTTGTACTCCGGGGTGCCAATGTTATCGGTGTGGCCCTGCACTTCCAGCCGCACCCGAGGATAGCGCCGCAATAGCTCCGCCAGCTCATCGATAATCGAAATCGCCTCCGGACGCAGAGTGGCCTTGTCGTAGTCAAAGAGGATGATGCGCTCGAACTGCTTCCCAACGGTGTCGAACGGCGTAATCGGGGCTGTGTCGTACTCACCGTGCGCCTGCACTGTATCCCCGCTGATGTGGAGGGTTACTGCTACCCGATGGAGTCCCGCGTACACTGGCGGACGGTAGCGCACGAGGTAGAAGTTCCGCAGGCTGCGGTAGATATCGCTCAGCGCGGCCTGGAGCTCCTCCGGACGGGTGAGCACATAGTAACGTCCCCCGGTGTACGCGGCAAGGGCCGCCAAAAGGGAATCCTGCGTGTATCCGAAGCCGAGCGTGAAGATTCGCACATCCGCCGCACGGGCCGCTTCGTAGACCTGGAGCGCCGTCGCCTGGGAGCTGTTGTCGTCCCCATCAGAGAAGAGCACTAGCACCCGCAGAGGCGCCTCCACTGCCTGCAGGAGGCGAACGCCCTGTAAGAGCGCATCGTAGACAGCCGTGTAGACCCCCACGTCGAGGAGCCTCGACTGCCGAAGCTGTGCAACGAGACGCCCAGCGTCCCGTTCGAAGAGGCTGAGGACTTCCATTCGCTCCCCGAAGAAAGCCAGGGCTAAGAGGTCAGTAGAGCGCTTGCTGCGGATGAATCCTTCAGCCGCTGCCTGAAGAGCTGGGAGCACTGGGCTTATGGAACCGCTGCGGTCCAATGCCAGCACGAATGCGTAGCTAAGCGTATCCCACTCGTTGAACTCCCGCACGCTGAAGCTGTCGATGGGGACTTGCGACAGTCCCAACTGCTCGCGGAGGTCTGACCAATACTGGCGCCACTCCGGCCCGGCGTGAGGCGGGGCTAAGTGCGTGATCGGGGTCCCCGTATTATCCCGGACCCGCACAAAGAGTCGCACCTCCTCCGGATACGAGCGAGCATCAATCCGCCAGACATCGGCGAAGATGGGCTCCCCTGGACGGAGGCTGGAGGCCGGACGACTCCAGTTCTGACCCACACTCTGCAGTAGACCTCCCCAGAGCAACGAGAGGCTCACCAGCGCCGCAGTCCTAACACCATGCCATCGCCCAACGGCACAAAGCAGCTTTGGAGCTGCGGGTGGGTTGCCATTCGAAGGTTGAACTCGCGTAACGCCTGGACCTCCGGTGCGTCGGACTCGGATGCGATCTGCCCCCATGCACACGCGTTGTCTCCACAGATGGCACCACCGACTCGCAGGAGCGGCAAGCAGAGCTCTACGTACAGCGTATAGCTCTCCTTGTCCGCGTCAATGAAGACGAAATCCAGCGGCTCCGGCGGACTGAAGCTCCGGAGCCATTCGCGGGCATCAGCGCATTCAACCCGTACCTTCCCCGCCAAGCCCGCCCGCTGAATCGCTTGGCGGGCAAAGGCCGCCCGCTCAGGGTCCCGCTCTAGCGTCGTCAACTCCCCATCTGGAGGTAGTGCACGGGCCATCATGATAGCCGAATAGCCCGCCAGAGTGCCGATCTCCAGTACCCGCCGTGCTCCCATAGCACGCAGTAGCACCTGCAGGAATGCTCCTTGCTCAGGAGCAATCCAGATTTCGGGGAACCCCCTTGCTTTGGCCTCCTGACGGAGCTGAGCTAGGAACTCATCCTCCGCTGAGAAGTGGCGCTGGATGTATGCCAGAATCTCTGGGGTTGTGGGCGTTGATTGTGACGCTTGAGCCATCTACGGTCGGGTCCCCAGGCGCACGTTGACGTTGACACCATGCTGCTGAATCTGCCCAAGGAAGCTGCGGATAAGAGCGAGCGCGGAATCCGCCTGACGAGCAAACTCCTCGTCGTAGAGCAGCCGAGAGGCAATGCTCCTGCCTTCAGAGAGGCGATCTAAGAGCGCCGCCAGCCGAGCCGAAGTAGACCGCAGTTCCGCTATTAGAGTATCCGCGCTGCCCAGCGTGCGGCCTGCTGCTACTGAGAGTTGTTGGAGGTTCGCGAGGGTTGACTCCACGGCAAGTCGGTTCCGGCTCAGAAGTTCCCGCAACTCCGCTGCTATCGCTGTGACATCCTCAACTCCTTGCCCTAAGGTCTCGCGGTACCGTTCACTGAACTCCCGCAGCAGACGGGCTGTGACTGCCACATCGGCGATGGTCTGCCGTAACTGCTGCTGTGCTTCTGCTGTCAACAACCGTCCAACGGCTGTGTCTAACCGTGCAGTGAAGCGCTGCAACTCCTCGCCCAAGAGCCCTAAGGTAACCAAGAGCTCAACGACGTCTGGAGCCGTGGTGCCAGGGATCTCCGTCCCTGGAGGCAGAGCTTCCGACGCCGTTCCAGGGAAGATGTCGATCTTGCGACCACCCGTGAGCTCTTGGAGCCCAATTCGAGCTGAGGCATCGCGGGCCAGTCGGACGTTCCCTGCCAGCCGCACGTCCACAAGCACCGTGGTACCTTGGAGTTCTATGCCAACGACGCTACCTTGCCGCACCCCATTGACGAACACGGGAGCCCCTACCTCCAACCCCGCCGCTCGTAGGAAGCGGATACGCAGCTCCTGTTCTGCAACCCCGACACGAACACCCCGCGCCCACGTGATGCCTAATAGGAAGAGCGCGATCGCACCCAGTGTAATCAGGCCCACCCTAAGCTCTAATCGCTGCTGCTCGCTCACAGCACCACCAGGGTCTCAGAACGGCACTTCATCATCATCCGGCACGGCTGAGGTATTCGGGTCATAATCCTGCGCGACGTTTGAGGATGAGCCCTCCGCTGTTGGGGATCCCTCCCCACTATCGCGGGGACGACGATCGAGGAGGAGCATCGTATCAGCCCAAATCTCTACCTCTCGCCGTCGATTGCCACTACGGTCCTCGAATTCCCGAGTGTGGAGCCGTCCTTCAACGTAGACTCGAGAACCCCTCTGGACGATTCGGTGCACTACCTCCGCCAGCTCTCGCCAGGCCACGATCGTATGCCACTCCGTATGCTCGCGGACACTTCCATCCCGCCCACGCCGGACCTCTGTCATCGCTAGCCGAAAGGTAACGACCGGAACTCCCTCCGGAGTATAGCGGAGCTCTGGTTCCCGTCCCACGTTGCCGATGAGCATGACCTTGTTGAGCGAGCGCATTGCCATCCTCCCAACTCTCAACCAATGGCACTGACGTGGTGTAAAAATACGCACATCGCTTTCATCCTCCTGCCGTCTCGCGCTGTAGGAGACGGAGGAAGAGTACCAGCGTCGCATGAAGAGCAAGGAGAACCTCACGAGGGAATAGACTGTGGGGCTGTTCCGTAAGCTCTATCGGTCGCTCTGCGACAATACGCAGAGCCCGTGACAGGGTATAGCGCTCTACACGGAGTAGATGCTGAATACGGCGCAGCACGACAATATCCGCTTCGGAGTAGAGGCGCTCCCCCATCGGACCCCGGCGAGGGCGCGGTTGGCCAAAGCTACGCTCCCAATGCCGCAGTGTGTGAGGCTGCTCTCCCAAAAGGCGCGCGACCTCCCCGATCCGGTAGTAGTGCCCCATACACCTCACTTGAGCTCTGGCTTGAGGTGCCGATACAAAAATAGAGTCCGCCGACCAAGCGGTCTTGCTACTAACTACTAAGGAATTGGCACTATGCTTGACTAGTCCTTCGGCGTCGATTGGTCTATCAAACGAGTTGCTTCAGGGATGAAGATCCGTGCATGGCTCTTTCGCGAGCGCCTTCCTCTGCTAAACCGTGCTTTAGATGCCTACGCTCTGCGGCAGCGGGTCATTGCGGAAAATATTGCCAACGCTACCACTCCGAACTATCGTCCCCATCGCGTCCGGTTTGAAGAGCTCTTCCAGCGGCACTACGGCGTATCTAACCGAGGGATCCGCACGGACGACCGCCATATCCCGATTGGACCACCGAATGCGGCTGAAATCGAAGCAGAAC
>JBCNUX010000003.1:0-72730 GCA_039630485.1 Chlorobiota bacterium
GGATACGCGGCGCTCTGTGGGTGAGTGGTCGGGTCCAGTATGTAGTGCGGCTAAGGGAGCTGGATGCGCAAGGGGTGGAGATGCGGCTGACAGCAGAGCTGAGTGGCATGGAGGGGTACATCACGAATCGAGTCCACTTCTGGGCATCGAACGGAATCTTAGAGCGCCAGCTCCTGCAGCGGATCTTGGAGCTTCTGGGGCTAAGCTCCGAAGTTGCTTTGCCCAAGCCGCCAGAGCAGCAACAGGAAGAGGATTCATGGTGACAACCGCGGTACCGCTCGGATTCCTGCTGGAGGGGATACCGCACGAGTTTGTGCAGGGAGAACGAGAGCAGCTGATTACAGCAGTCTGTGACGTCGCCCAGTGCTGTCTTCCTGGCTCTCTCTTCGTTGCTGTGCGGGGGCATACAGTGGACGGACATCTGTTCGTTGGCGAAGCCTTGCGGCGCGGAGCTTGTGGTGTTGTCTGCGAAGACCTTCCTGAGCCTTTGCCGACTGGGTGCGTTATCGTCCATGTCCCAGATTCCCGCGTGGCGCTCTCTGCATTGGCCCATCGCTTCTTCGGCGAGCCCAGTCGGTATCTACGACTCATTGGAGTGACGGGCACAAATGGGAAGACAACGACGACCTTCTTCGTGCGCAGTGTCCTGGAGCGGGCTGGTATCCCGACCGGAATCGTTGGCACGACTGGCGTGGTATGGAGGGAGGAACATTGGCCATTGGCACATACGACGCCTGGCCCGGTTGAACTCAACTCTGTGCTGGCTGAACTCCGCCGACGTGGAGCGGTGGCCGTTGCGATGGAGGTGAGCTCTCATGCGTTGGACCAGCATCGGGTGACAGCACTGCGGTTTGCGGCGGCTCTGTTTACGAACCTGAGCCATGACCACTTGGACTACCACGGCACTATGGAAGCGTACGCGCGTGCAAAGCGTCGGCTCTTTGAGCTACTGCCACCGGATTCCATCGCGATTGCCTGCGAGACCGGTGATGGCTGGGGACGCTGGATGCTAGAGGCGGCGGCTTCTCGGCAGCGGCTGAGCGTTGGAGCGGCTTCAGAAGCCGATGTTGTATTGCGGGGGATACGGGTAGAGCATGAAGGCGTCTCCTGGGAGATGCGTTTCCCTGGGACGTCGGCGTGGGTTCCATTCCACGCGCGTGCGCTAGGAGAGCACAATGCGTGGAATGGGGCGTTGGCAGCCACCCTGGGGTGGGCACTGGGGTTAGAGATTCCGCTCTTACAGGATGCAATCGCTACGGCCCAGGCTCCGCCAGGACGCATGGAGGCAATTCCGCTGCCGAATGGGGCGCTGGCGCTGGTTGATTACGCCCATACCCCCGATGCACTGGAGCGAGTGCTGCGAGCCGCTCGTGGTCTGCTGTCGGAGGGAGAGGGACGGCTATTCTGCGTCTTCGGCTGCGGGGGAGGGCGGGACCGCGCTAAGCGTCCGCTCATGGGCGCCATTGCTGCTCGGGAGGCTGACATCGTCGTGCTGACGAACGACAACCCGCGGTGGGAGCCTCCAGAGGAGATCCTTGCCGACATTCTCAGCGGCATCCCTGCCGAGGCACGACATCGAGTTTGGGTCATCCCGGATCGAGGAACAGCCTTGCGGGAGGCCGTCTCCATGAGTCGGCAAGGAGATGTCATCCTCGTAGCTGGCAAAGGGCACGAGGAGTACCAGATCATTGGCAGCGAAGTCCGGCCGTTCAGCGACCGAGCAGTGCTGCGGGCGATTGCCGAGCAGATGGATGAGGATGTTCGTGCAGCCACGATGCGGGACAGATGAGTTGGCTGGTAGGCTTGTTTGGACTCCTGTGCCTGGTCGGTCAGTTGTGGACAGCAGGAGGGAGGGTAGCCTGGTCGCTACCGAAGTCCGTTGCGGTAGAGCCAGAGCACACTCCTCTCCCATCGTGGTGCTCGGCTTCGCAGCAGTATCTTAGGGAGCGCCGTCCTTCGGCAATTCGGTGGCGTCCCTACGATGTGCTGCGCTACGACCTCTTCCTGGACTGGGTGGGATTGCTCTCGCGAACAGGAACGGCAGCTCAGGACCGGATCTTCACGGGGGTCAACCGCATCACCGTGCGCATCGACAGCCCCCAAGTCCGGCAGTTGGCCTTTGATGCCGCGGCGATGCGGATTGATCGGGCAACGGTCAACGGCATCTCGGCAACTGTGACACAGCCTGCTGGCGATACCGTCGTCGTCCAGCTTCCATTCGCCGTACGCGCTGGCGACACGGTTACAGTGACGCTGGAGTACACCTCCCAGACCACTCGTAACATTGGGCTCTACCTCTACCCGAAGGGGGAGTTTGTGGGGGTTGGTCCGGCGGGAGATTCGGTCTTTGTAGAAGAGCGGATTGCGTACACAATGAGCCAGCCGGAGGATGCACGGTACTGGATGCCGTGCAACGATGCCCCGCACGATAAGGCGCTGGCAGAGATTTCTGTGCTCGTGCCCGACTCTTTCGTTGTGGCCTCCAATGGGTGGCTCGACACCGTCATCCAGAGGAGTGACCCGCAGTTCGGGAGGGTACGGCTCTACCGCTGGAAGGATACCGTTCCGATTGCCACCTACCTCATGGTAGTCCACGCCTCCCGCTATGCCGAGTTCGGTGATGTCTACGTGCGTCCTGATGGTAGCCGAGTCCCGCTGCCGTACTACGTTTGGGCTGCGGATGTAAGCAATTCGGACACGACGGGGCGGCGCTACAATGCTCGCTTTGCCTTCCGGCGGGTGCCGGAGATGATGAGGGCCTACGAGCACTTCTTCGGCCGCTATCCCTTCGTCAAGTACGGCATGGCTGCAGTGCAGCCCTTCGCATACGGTGGGATGGAGCACCAGACAATGACGACCGTCAACCGCGCTTGGCTCCGCGGGTGGGCCGAATGGGGGATTGCACATGAGTTGGCTCATCAATGGCTGGGCGACCTTGTGAGTTGTGCCACATGGGAGGATATCTGGCTCAACGAGGGCGGAGCTACGTGGTCGGAGGCGCTGTGGCTGGAGTGGATCCAGGGGCCGCGGGCGTACCAGAATCGGATGGAGCGTGCGCGGGGGGACTACTTAGAGCGGCGCAACGTTGCCATGTACCTGCCGCTCTACACTCCTCCTCGTGAGCTCATCTTCTACTACCCCACCGTCTACGCGAAGGCGTCGTGGGTCTACCACATGCTGCGTCGCATGGTTGGGGATAGCCTCTTCTTTGCCGCACTCCGGGCGTACATGGAGCGGCACCGTTACGGAGCGGCGGAGACAGAGGACCTGTTGGCATCTCTGCAACGCGACATCCCGAATCCTCCAGTGCCATGGCGTGTCTTCTTCGACCAGTGGGTGTACAGCGCCGGCCACCCCATCATAGAGCTGCAGCCAGTCGTCTCTCGGCTAGCCGAGGGGCGATACTGGGTGCGCTGCTATGTCCGGCAGACGCAAGTCGGGCAGAATATCCCCTCCGTCTTCGTTATGCCCTGGGTTCTGCGCTTCATAGGAAGGACCGGCGAGCAGGCAGAACAGCGGTTCATCAGCACCGAGCGAGAGGTGGTGGTAGAAGCAGAGCTGCCCTTTTTCCCGGACTCCGTTCGACTGAATGCCGAGGATGTGCTGTGTGAGTACTCTGTCGCTCCGACCACCGTGAGGGGGGAGGCCTCCGAGGAGGCCTCGCTGCAGATACTACCGCACCCGGCACAAGAGGGCAGCGTACTCGAAGTCGTGCTCCCTTCGGCGGGGGAAGCAAAGGTAGAGTTGGTCTCGCTCACTGGGGAAGTTCAGGCGTTGCACGCGGGCTTTCTCGAGGCTGGCACCTACCGTCTCCCCTTGCAGCTCAGAGAGCGGGGCGTTGGAGCTGGGGTATACGCTGTACGCTTGTGGCACGATGGCCGTCCGATTGCGGCACGGGTGTTTCAGTGGCAACCGTAGCGTGGTTCCATGGATTGGCAGCTTCCGTATGAGCTGGAGACGGTGCCGTATCGAGAGCTTTTCCCCCACTATCGGGAGGGCGTCACATACTTAGACCACGCGGCAACAGGACCGTTGCCCACCCCTGTTGTAGAGGCAGTACAGCAGTACCTCTTTCGGCGTCGTCAGAGCGCAACTGAGCTCGACTGGGAGATTGCGCAGTTGGAAAAGGGCCGACAGCTCCTTGCAAAGCTCATCGGGGCACCATCGCCAGAGACGATCGCGTTCGTCCCGAACACGACGACAGCTCTGGCAGCGATTGCCTTGTCACTGCCCTGGAAGACAGGCGATGTGGTCGTGGTAGGAGCGCAGGAGTTCCCTGCAAACGTCTACCCATGGCGGGCGCTACGCCGTTTTGGCGTAGAGCTGCGGTTCGTGCCGATGCCTGATGGGCAGCTGCCGGTAGACCGTGTAGAGCAGGCACTATACGGGTCAGTCCGAGTCGTGGCTGTGAGTGCCGTTCAGTTCCTCTCGGGCTATCGGGCAGACCTAGAGGTGCTCGGGGAGCTCTGCGCCAGGCGAGGTGCTCTTCTGGTCGTTGATGGTATCCAGGCCGTAGGTGCGCGCCAGATAGATGTCCTGAGCGCCCGAGTTGCGGCTCTAGCGTGTGGTGGGGCGAAGTGGCTGCTTGCGCCGCATGGGACTGGCTTCCTCTACGTGCACCCCGAGCTTCTGGAGGGCCTTACCCCAGCCATACTCGGGTGGTTGGCGGCAGAGGACCCGTGGGACTTCTTTGCGTTTGAGCAACCGTTGGCTCGGACGGCACGGCGCTTTGAAGGAGGCTCGCTCAATCTTGGGGGACTCGCCGGGCTCGTCGCGGCGGTCGAGCTGCTCTGGAACTATGGGCCTGCTCGCGCAGAGGAGCGCGTGGTAGCGTTGAGCGGTCTCCTGCGGGATCGGCTGGAGGAGGTGCTTCCTGAGGGAACCCTGGTAACCCCACGGGAGCCAGAGCGGCGAGCGGGTATCGTCGCCTGTCGGCTCCCCAGTCGGGAAGCGGCATCCCAGCTGGTGGCACATCTTGCTCAGTTGGGAATCCGCTGCTCGGCTCGCCTGGAGTATGTTCGTTTCTCCCCACACTGGTACAATGCTGCTTCTGAAGTTGAGCAGGCCGTTGCAGCGGTTGCAGAGCTTCTGCCCACCGTGTCGTGAAGTTGGTCATGGATGGCGAGTTGGATGGAGCGGCTCAGCGACCAGGAACTTCGACGGCGCGAGGAGCTGCAGCTACTGCGGCAGCAAGGGATTGAGCCTTATCCATACTCCTACGAGCGCACGGCAACGATAGCTCAGCTACGGCAGGGGGTCCTATCTCAGCCTTTGGAAGCGTTCGCGGACGTCGCCCTCGCTGGGCGCATCATGGTCCTTCGCCGGATGGGCAAGGTTACTTTCGCGGACGTGCAGGATGAGAGCGGGCGCCTACAGGTGTACTTCCGCGCAGACGATTTGGGGGAGCACTACAAGTTGCTGCCGCTGCTGGACATTGGCGACATCATTGGTGCTCGTGGCTTCCTCTTCTATACTCGCACCGGCGAACTAACCCTCCACGTTCGCTCATTCCAACTCCTCTGCAAGGCGCTGCGCCCAATCCCAGTGCCAAAGGAGGTGGTCGACCAGCAGGGCCGCCGAATTCGGTACGATGCGTTCACGGACAAAGAACAGCGCTACCGTTACCGGTACCTTGACCTCCTCGTCAATCCTGAGGTGCGCGAGATCTTCCGCAAGCGGACCCATATTATCCGAGCAGTCCGGGACTTCTTCGACGCCCGCGGGTGGTTGGAAGTAGAGACCCCAGTCCTACAGCCCGTCTACGGTGGAGCGAATGCGCGTCCGTTCCGAACTTACTTTAATGCCTTGGACAGCTACTTCTACCTCCGCATCGCCACAGAGCTGTACCTGAAGCGCTTAATCGTCGGCGGGTTCGAGGGGGTCTACGAGATTGGCAAGAACTTCCGCAACGAGGGAATTGATCGCCTTCACAATCCAGAATTCACGGCTTTGGAGCTCTACGTCGCATATCGGGACTACGAGTGGATGATGGAGCTTGTGGAAGAGCTCTTGGAGACGGTCGTCCGACAGGTCAACGGTTCGCTGTGGCTACAACGCGGTGGACAGAAGGTGGAGCTACGGCGTCCGTTTCGGAGGGTGCGCTGGTATGATGCTGTGCATGAGGCGACAGGGTACGATTTACGGGGGTGTTCAATCGAGACGCTGCGAGAGATCGCCGAGCGTCTGGAGATACAGGTCTCGCCGACAGTCTCTGAGCCGAAGCTGCTGGACGAGATCTTCTCCACAGCGGTCCAGCCGCGGCTTGTGGAGCCGACATTCGTGATAGATTATCCGCTGAGCCTCTCCCCATTAGCCAAACGGCACCGCAGCGTGCCTGGGGTTGCCGAGCGGTTTGAGCTTTTCCTCTTCGGGATGGAGATTGCGAACGCCTTCTCTGAGCTTAACGATCCCATAGAGCAGCGCCAACGTCTAGAGCAGCAAGCCCGTTGGCGGGAGAAGGGGGACCTTGAGGCAATGCCGCTGGATGAGGACTTCCTGCGGGCCCTTGAAGTAGGCATGCCACCGACAGCAGGTTTGGGGATTGGCATAGACCGGCTGGTGATGATACTGACAGAGCAGCCCACGATTCGGGACGTCATCCTGTTCCCTCACATGCGCCCGGCAGAGCCCCAGGATGTAGAGCAGGTCTCAGCAACGCCGGAAACCTAGCCGATGGGATACACGCCGTTACCACCCATCTCTGTTCCAGAATGGCAGCAAAAAGTACGTCGCCGTGTCTGGATTCATGTCGTACTGTTCGTGCTTACCTTCTTCTCGGTCCTGGTTGCTGGCGTCCAGTGGATGGGGAAGGATCCGCTGGAGCTGACGAACCTGCACTACGGGCTTACCTATGCCGTGCTAATTCTCAGCTTCTTGGGGGCACACGAATTTGGACACTACTTCGCTGCGCGCTTCCACAAGGTAGAGGTGACACTACCCTACTTCCTGCCAGTGCCGCTCCCCTTCTTCTTTCCCTTCGGGACCATGGGAGCGCTGATCCGGACGTTGTCTCCGATCCGCTCGCGGCGAGTACTCTTCGACATCGGCATAGCAGGTCCATTAGCTGGGTTCGTAGTCAGCGTTGCCATCCTCATCATCGGCTTCCGTACGCTGCCGCCGAAGGAATACATCTTCGCCGTTCATCCGGAGTACGCTGTGCTTGGACGGATTCCCTCGTGGGGACTGCACTTTGGGGATATCCCGCTCTACCACTGGTTGGCAGAGCTCCTTGCTCCGCCAGGCAGCTTCGTCCCGCCGATGAATGAGATGTACCACTACCCCTTCCTCTGCGTGGGCTGGTTCGGGCTCTTCGTGACAATGTTGAATTTGCTACCCCTGGGCCAGCTTGATGGAGGCCACATCACGTATGCTCTCTTCGGCGATACGCACCGTCAGATTGCGCGATTGGTCTGGTGGGCTCTCGTGCTACTTGGTCTGGGACCAATCGTGGGCTGGATAGCAGAACTGCTGGCTGTGGATTCACCGAACCCCCTTGTGCAGCTCCTGCAACAGATTGTGCTCCCCTTGACGGGCTGGATTCAGCAGCATGCACCTTGGTACTTCAATGCATGGGAGGGGTGGCTAGTGTGGGCCTTGTTGACGCGGCTCTTCATACGGCTGGAACATCCCCCCGTGCCGGAGTCAGAACCGCTGACACCAGGACGGCGCCTCTTGGGATGGGTGGGATTAGCGATCTTCGTGCTGTGCTTCAGCTACAACGGCATTTACGACGTTCCCCCTCCGGCAGGGACCCTGTTGGAACGGTGAGAGGCAACGTAGCGGAAGTCAACATGGCGTCGCTTGAGGTCAACGGAACTAACCTGCACCTTCAGGCGTGAGCCGAGCGTGAAGGATCTGCGTGTCCGCTTGCCGACGAAGCGGTAGCGACGCTCGTCAAAGGTGTAGAAATCGTCCGGCATCTCCCGGAGGGGGAGGAGTCCCTCGATGTAGAGTTGCTCGAGTTGGACGAAGAGGCCGAAGGAAGAGAGCCCGGTAACGATTCCCCAGGATTTTCGCCCCAACAGCCGGCTTGCCAAGAGGACTTGCGCAAGTTTGGTGCTTGCTCGCTCTGCTTCGACAGCAACCTGTTCACGGCGGGAGCAGTGTTCGCCAGCATGCTCCAGAGAACGCAGTAGTTGGCGCAAGCGGTGGGGAGATGGTTTCCGGGACTGACTGTAGGCTTTCAAAAGCCGATGGGCGACCAAATCAGGGTAGCGGCGAATCGGCGAGGTGAAATGGGCATACGCGGAGAAGCCCAGCCCGTAGTGCCCGACGTTGTACGGAGAGTAGATTGCTTTTGCCATCGCCCGGAGGAGGAGCTGGTGGAGGATGAGTTTCTCGGGGCGCTGCTCTATTCGGCTCAGAAGCTCTGTCCACTCCTGGGATGTCTTCGGCTCGTGGCGGATGGGGATGCCTAGGGAGCGCAGAATTTCTAGGACTTCGCGGACCTTTGCTGGGTCAGGAACGTCGTGGATACGGTAGAGGAATGGGAGAGGTTCGGGCAAGCGCCAATGTTCGGAGCGCTCGTGGACAAACTGAGCAACCGTGCGATTAGCTGCCAGCATGCACTCCTCCACCAAACTCGTGGCTTCCGTCCGCTGCTTAGGGATAACCTCTACCGGGAGGCCACTCTCGTCGAGTCGGAAGCGAAGCTCCACCGTCTCAAAATCTATGCCGCCTTCGCGGAAGCGGCGCTCCCGGAGCGTCTGCGCTAAACGATGGAGGAGCAGGAGTTGTTCCGCATGCGGGCCCTGTCCCGTCGTGATGATGTGCTGGACTTCGTCGTAGGTGAAGCGCCGATGGCTTCGGATAACGGACTTGCAGAGTTCGTACTGGCACAGCTCCCCAGAGGGGGTGAACTCCATCAGTACCGAGTATGTCAGCCGGTCTTCTCCGGGGACTAGCGAGCAGATGTCGTTGGAGAGCACCTCGGGCAGCATCGGCACGACTCGGTCCACCAAGTAGACGCTTGTGCCTCTTCGGAATGCTTCTTGGTCTGTCAGGCTCCCTTCGGGCACGTAGAAGCTAACGTCGGCGATGTGGACTCCGAGGAGGAGGTTACCGTTCGGCAGGGGCTGGATGGAGATGGCATCGTCGAAGTCTTTGGCGTCTTCGGGGTCGATGGTGAAGGTGACCACAGAGCGGAAGTCGCGCCGCTGGGCAATCTCTTCAGGCGTTGGCGGATGCGCCAATTGGCGGGCCTCTTCTTCTACGGCAGGCGGGAAGCGGAAGGGGAGCTCAAACTCTTTGAGGATGCTAGCAAACTCAGCTTTCGGGTCGCCCGTACGACCCAAGACCTCTACGATCTCAGCCTCGGGATTCTTCAACGGGTCGGTCCATCGGAGGAACCGGGCTAGGACCTTGTCGCCGTGACGAGCCTCGTGGAGTTTGTCCGCTGGGATGAGAAAGTCTACGTAGTAGCTCTCGTCGTCGGGCACCAGGAAGAAGAAGTTGCCGTCGTACTCCACAGTGCCACTCAAAAGCTTCGGAGAGCGGCGGAGGATGGCAACGACTTCACCACGGGGCTTCTTGCGTGAACTCTCTCGTAGGGGGCAGACCGAGACGTAGTCTCCGGGGAGAGCTGTGTTGAGGTGATGCCGGCGAATGATGATGTCGGGATACTCTGGATGCGCAGTCCGGACGACCCCAACTCCGTGCTCGATGGAGAGCTCCCCCTCTAGTAGCGTCTGGTCTTCGGGGAGCCGAAGGCGGAAACGTCGGCGGGGCCCCCGTTCGATGAGTCCCTGGGCTTGGAGCCACTCCAAGGTGCCCAGCAGCTCTTCGTACCGCTCCGTTTGGGTGGGGATGCTTAGGAGCCGGGCCATTTCGTAGATCCGGAGAGGACGCTTGCGGAGCAGGCGGAGGATTGCTTCGGCTAAGTCTGGATAGATGGGGCGCTGCATACCGGCTCAATCATAGGGGATGACGGAATTGCCCTTCTGCAGAGCTTTCTGCAGGGCTATCTGGACTGCTCGGAGGGCATCCTCAGCGCTCTTGTGTCGCCGGAGGTCGGTGAGACCTATGCTGAGAGTCAAGCTCAGCCGGTGTCCCTCAAACGAGAACACGGTTGTGGCAACCTGCTTTCGGACTCCCTCTGCCCAGAGTTGGGCATGGGTGAGCTCCATGCCTGGCAAGAGCAGCCCGAGCATGTCTTCAGCTAAGTAGCCAATCAAGTCACAGGGGCGTGCTTGCGAGCGCAGCAGTGGGACGACGTGGCCACTGAGGAGTGTGCGCATCTGTGCCAAACTCAGTCCAGCAAGAGAGCCGTAACGGTCTACCTGGAGAGCGCAGAGGACAGCGGTGCTCTGTAGACAGGCGATCCGCTCTATCTCTTCCGCTATTCGGTGTCGGAATCCTGGTTCGGTCCACAGCCCTTGGTGCACCGAGAACCAGAGTCCCCCGCGGAGTTGTTCTTGCCAGTAGCGGTGCTCTAAGATTCCGCCGACCCAGCGGCCTACGGTCTCCAGCAACTCCTCCTCTTGTGGAGCCAATGGTTCGGCGAGTTCACAGTAGAGCGCTCCGTAGGCATGCGTTTCAGAGCAGAGCGGGAAGGCGTAAGCGTAAGATGGAGTGGCCAGCGGCGGCTCGTTAGGATGGAGGCGGAAGCGATGGGTTGATTCATTCCATCGCTGGGGCTCACCAGAGTAGATGGCAGCTCCAATGAGCGTCCCCTCTAAGAGGCAGAGCACGTCTTGAAGTGACGACCATGCTTCGGGGGCACGTAGAGCCGCAACCCTCCATCCTCGGTGGGTCGGGCTGTAGAGGCAGAGTAACGCGACTGGGGCCGGCACGAGTTGAACGAAGAGCTCGAGGAGCCCTTGCTCAAAGGTACCGTTCGGTGCTGAGCGGAGGTCCCACAAGGAGGTGACGGACTCCCACACTTTTGCCTTCTGGCGCAGCTCATAGTGCTGGATGTAGTTCTGCAGGAGCCCGCCAATCAGGAGGACGATGTGTCCCAGGAGGCTTACGGTCGTTGCCGTGTAGGCGTGGGGTTGGTCGCTGTCCAAGCATAGGACACCGACGGGGCGATTCTGCAGCAAGATTGGGACCCCTACGAAGGAGCTCGTCTTCGCTGGTTCCCGGTAGTAGGGAAGGAGCTCTAACTCTGCTGTAGGCTGAATTTCAGTGACGATTTCTGCCCGTCCTTCCGAGGCGATTTGGCTGACGATGTCGTGCCCGAGAGGGGTTCGCCGAGGGTCAGCACGGAAGAGCTCGGGGATATCAGACTGCCAAGCTTCCAAGAAGAGTGCCTGCCGCTCGGCATCGAGCCAGAAGAGGGCTGCGGTCCGTGTTGGGGTGATGAGGCGCACGAGGGTGAGGACCCGTTCAATGAGAGCTCGGAAAGCGTGCCGCGGCTCCGCTGGGGCTGCCGCAGGGGCGATGACGAACTCGGGGAGGCTGACTGCCCGAATACGTGCAGGCGGTGCTGGTGGAGGTGGTGTTGGTTGCTGTTGGGCTGGGACTGATAGCGTAGCAGCCTCTTGGCGCGGCCGGCGTCCAACAATCCGGACACTGGAGATAGAGTCAGCGAACTCCACAGCCTCGAGAGATTCGGTATCGGCGTCGGCAGAGCCTTCAGGGCCTTCGGTGGTAGTGAAGGCCTCTGCAAAGTCGTCGAAGATGAGGCGGGTGCCACGGCTTTCTTGCTGGACGGTCTTCCGGAGTCGGGCAGCTTGGGAGCGTAGAGTTGAAGCTGGGGGTAACCCGTCTCCAAAGCGTTGAGACAGCAGCACGAAGAAAGCAACAGCCCCCAGCAGGGCGACAGAGACCCCAATGAGGCGAACGGCGGCATCGTCGAGCGCGAGGGCAATGAGGAGGCCCAGGAGAATGACGCCGGCAGCGAGCCAATCAATCGGGGTGAGGAGGCGCAGGAGGCGCTTCACTTCCTCAACCATCCTCGCTGCACGAGGCGGAATTCAACATACGAGTTCGCTGTCTGGCGGATGCTCTCCGTCCGCTGTTGGAGAGTGTCGCGGAGCAGCACCTCAAAGCGGGACTGGAGCCGCACTTCTTTTGCAACGGTGTAGCCCTGTTGGGCATCGGCCAGGATTCGACCTCTGCCAGACAGCGATGCTTGCCGGAGCTCTACCTGTAGCGGGCCCTGCTGAAGACGGCGCTGTTGTGGCCGGGAGCGGAGCACCGCATGAATCTCCAAGAGTTGGCGACCACCCATGGGTCGGGCACCGACAATTCGGTACTCCGCTGTGTTCTGAACGGGGAACATCGCTGCAAGGACGTCCGAGTACTCGTGACGCCATGTCCGAGCGGTATCCAGAGGCGCTGTAGGGAAGGCAACGTACTCTTGCTGCAGGGGCAAGTACATCTGTTCCTCCAGTTGGCGTTCCATGAGTGGATCCAATGCTTTCGGGATGGTGTCAGTACTCAGTTGCCGGAGACGGCGGAGGACAGCGTCGAGCCCGAAGACGGAATCGATGCGCCCATCGGGTGTGACGAGCATACGCACCTCAGTCCCTAGCAGCGCCGATAGGTGGGCAAACTCTGGATTCGTCCGGTCACCAGCACTTCGGGAGTCGTACGCAAAGCTTCGCGCAGTCCCGTTAGTGTCAGGGAGGGTGAAGCTAGCAATCAAGGTGTCAATCCGCAAGCCCACCTCGATGCGTCCATCGGGTCGAATGGCATGGATGACTTTGCGGTAGAACTGCCGTACGGCGCTCGTGTGCCGCATCGTGTCTTGGATGAGCGTGTCCAGCCGTATCATCCAGTAGTCGTACCACTCCGTTGGCTGGACGGCGTAGCGGAGCGTCTCCGGTAGGGTTACACGCTCGACGGGGATGAGGGAGTCAGTGGCGAAGAAGGGGTCTACGTTGGACTCAGCTTGCGGAGTCTGCTGTGGACGGCAGGATGGGATGAGTAGGTAGCTGATCGCTGCGGCAATTATTGCTACTCTTCTCGCACGAAGCGCCATGTAAGCATGGTCTGCACGGTTTGACGAAAGGGAGGCGAGCCACCGGTGGGGGTGGCGGTGTATTCAGTGTGGGCATGGAGCTGTGAGCGTAGGATGAGGCCCCGCGGAGCCAATTCTACGGTGATTTGGGCGTGCCCCCTGCCCTCGCTGATGGTAACAGGAGACGGGCCAGCATTCGGTAGCCACGCTGTGGACGACAGCGGCACAAGTGCGGGCAGAACCCCAACGAGGATGCGGGTTGTGTCCGTAGTCTGAGAGATGAGGACCCGTGCCGTATCGCGCCATTCAATTCCTTCCAGCCACAGTGTGACGACTCGTTGCCATGTGGAGTCCTCGCGTACTCGAATGCCCGGGACGATCCCTTTGTGAAGGTCGAATAGCAGTGCCCACCGCCCGTCAGAGACAGCAGCAAGCTTTGCTGGAAGCTCAGGGGACTTCTCGCCAAGCTCGTCCCGGAGATATGACCGCAGCCACTCCAGTTGCTCGCCCCGGATGTGAGCTATGTCCCCGTAGCTGGAGAAGAGGATTTCCAGCTCTGCGGCGAGCACGGCAGAGATGTATTCCAGGTCGGGATGGCGACGGCGAAGCTTTTCAGGCGCTTGGCTGTCAAACTCCACAACGACCGTGTCTTGCTGGAAGCGGTACTGCAGCCCCTCCACGCGGCATGCCACATCTGTCATGTCATGCTCACGGCTGCTGAAGGCATAGAGTCGCAGGAGATAGGTGACCTCGCGCTGCCACTCCTTGGTGGAGCCGTCGGCAAAGGAGAGTCGGCCGCGGGTCTGTTCTCGGAGTTCCCAGTATCGGATTCGTCCTACGGGGATGGAGGCCAAGAGCCGCGGGCGAACTGGCTCTCGTACGGCTGGTGGTTCCCCCGCCACTTGTGCCGTTGAAGGCGTCGCCCACCAGCACGCTGTCCAGACGCTCCAGAAGATGCCGGAGCACAACAGTTTCACTCCCTGACACCAGGGGAAGAACGCGCGCACGTATGGGATAGCGCTACGGCGAATCGTGGTCCACCAGTTCCGTAAGGCTGAAGAAGAAGGCGATCTCGCGAGCCGCACTGTCAGGCGAATCGGAGCCATGGATGGCATTCTCTCCCTTGGAGGTCCCGAAGCGATGGCGGATTGTATTCGGAGCCGCTTCTGCAGGGTCGGTGGCACCAATCAGTTCCCGAAAGTCCTCCACCGCACGCTCCTTCTCGAGGACCATGGCAACGATTGGCCCGCTACTCATGAAGAGCGTCAGGTCTCGGAAGAAGGGGCGGCCACGGTGGACTTCGTAGAAGCGCTCTGCCTGCTCGAGAGTGAGGCAGACCAGCTTCATACCGACGATCCGAAACCCTGCTTGGGTGATAGCAGTGATGATGTCGCCGATGAGGTTGCGGCGTACTGCGTCTGGCTTGATGATGGCCAACGTGCGCTCGCTCATCGCTTCGGGCTTCGTTGGGATGACGGACTCTTTGAGGAGCGACGTCTTGAGGGTGTACTGCGGTGCTGACGGTTGTGTTGCGCTACAGCGGCTGCAACTGTTGCGCCGATCTGGGCGGGGGATTCTACTACGGTAATCCCAGCTGCTTCAAAGGCCGCGATCTTCTCTGCAGCCGTGCCACGCCCGCCAGTGATGATGGCACCGGCATGTCCCATGCGGCGTCCCGGTGGGGCCGTCCGGCCGGCAATGAAGCCAATGACCGGCTTGCGCACGAACTGCCGCACGTACTCTGCTGCCTCCTCCTCTGCTGTGCCGCCAATCTCTCCAATCAGCAGGATGGCGTCGGTGTCTGGGTCTTCGTTGAAGAGGGCCAGCAAGTCTACGAACGTAGAGCCGAGGACAGGATCGCCTCCAATGCCGGCGCAAGTAGACTGTCCCAGCCCAGCATCCGTAATCTGCTTGACCGCTTCGTACGTCAGCGTTCCGCTCCGCGAGATGACACCAATTCGCCCAGGTCGGTGGATGTAACCTGGCATGATCCCGATTTTGCATTCACCTGGGGTAATGATGCCCGGGCAGTTCGGCCCGATTAGGCGTGATCGGCTACCCGCAAGCGCTTCGCAGACCCGCACCATGTCCCGCATGGGAATGCCCTCGGTGATGCAGACGATGAGAGGGATCTCGGCCTCTATCGCTTCCAGCAATGCGTCGGCAGCAAAGGGCGCGGGAACAAAGCTGACGATAGCTGTGGGATTCGTTGCCTCTACGGCCTCTCGGACAGTATTGAAGACTGGAACGGGCTGTGGGAAGATGTCGTTGCCCCTTCCCGTATAGAGGATGCCACCTTTGCCTGGAGTGATACCACCGACGACCTGGGTTCCATACCTGAGCATCTGCGCTGTGTGGAATGTCCCTTCGGTCCCTGTGATTCCCTGCACGATCACGCGCGTTGAGCGGTTGACGAGGATGCTCATATCCCTTACCACACTCGAGGACTACGCAAGCTTCGCAAACTTACGGCACAGACGGCGAAGGCTTGTAGACTTACGGGAAGTTTACAGGCAGCGCTATCGGCCGCGACCAGCGTAGCCACTGTGATCCACACGCCCGATATGCCCGCTGAAGCTCAGCCTCAGAAGACTCCTGTGGCTCTACCCTGAGAAGGCGTTGGAGAAGCTGGAGGTGGAGGAGCTCGAACCGGTACCCGTAGCGATTGGCCCATCGAAGGGCGCGTTGGAGGGAGCGGATATGGTCCTCGGAGAGATGTCCGTGCGATAGTGCGGTGAGTTGGAGGTGTGCTATGGTGGTGTGGATGAGTCCCCGCCGGTCCCCTATGCGTTGGAAGATGCGATCGGCAGAGTGCAATCGTTCGGCAGCGGCGTCCCAGCGCCGAAGGAGGAGAAAGAGCATCGCCTCGCCCCACAGGGTGTACGCGTAGCTGAGCTGCTCACCAATGTGTTCGTAGTGGAGTCGGGCGACGGTGAAGAAGTGCTCTGCAGCTTCCCAATCTCCGAGGATGCGGTAGGCATTCGCAATCCCACACGCAGAGTAGGCAATCCCAAAGGGGTCTTCCTCGCGGAGAGCATTCCGATGTGCCTGCCAGTAGTAGCGTAGCGAGCGCTTTGGGGCTCCTTGCATGCGGGACAGCCCACCGAGGGCGCAGTAGAGGTAGGTTGGAGAACCCACCCGAGTGCGTCGGTGGAGCTCCATGGCTTGGCGGAGGTACTCCCAAGCTGAGCGGAAGTTGCCGGCGAAGCGAAGAGTGGTGCCGAGAGCCCAGAGGGTGTGGAGGATGCCTTCGGTGTCGTGCTGCTGTTGGTACGTCTGGAGGGCCTGCTGCAGGAGCTGCTGCGCGGTCTTCAGATCACCGAGGACGCGTAGTGACAGTGCCTTGCCGACAATGAGGTCCGTTGAGTCCTCTCTGCCAGTTTCTGTAGCGAAATGCTGGAGCTGTTCGTAGAGTTGGAGGGCGTGGCGGAATCTACCCGATAGTCGGAGGCAATGGGCACGGTGGAGCTGACAAGTGTACCACTCAGGCGTCTTTGGAGTCAATAGGGTAGCCAGCTGAGCATAGAGTCGAGCTGCTTCTCGGAAACGCGCTTCGGCGTATGCGGCCTCCGCCCGTTCCCAGAGGGCAGGGAGGGCACGGGACAACGTGGGTGGCATCAGCGAAACATCTCTTTAATCATGCCCCACGTGCGGCGAATCCCGCTGGTGTTATAGGCTACGGTGACAGTGGGGCTGTAGGAGGTCGTGCCGTCTTTCCCGACGATCTTGATGCGGTAGGTGTACAGACGCTGCTCCGGTGCCGTGGGGCGGAGTACATCACGGTCTTCGTAGGTGTAGGTAGCAGGAGCTCCTTTCGGAGTGACAGTCGTTAGGGTGCGAAACTCCTGCGAATTGCCATGTGAACGCTCGACTTCGTAGCGCGCTACCCCTTCCTCGCGGCTCACACGCCACTCCACCACAATTGCATTACCCTGCGGTCGGGCGGTGAAGCTTTCGATGACGACGGTAGCGGCCATGAGGGCTACCGTTGCTAGCAGGCCTACCACAGCGACCAGCTGTACATGTTGCCCCATCGCCACTGCCGCACCGTGTGCGCACCCGCAGGGACTCGAACCCCGAACCTTCTGGTCCGTAGCCAGACGCTCTATCCAATTGAGCTACGGGTGCGCTCTCTATGCTGTGCCGCTCTGCGCGGCTAAGCGTTGCCGAAGTGTTTGGACGAAAGAAGCCAGACGCGATTTTCTGTTTGCAGCCGCGTTTGGATGGAGAACTCCGCGGGCTGCTACCCTATCGAGTATGCTGTAGGCTCGGCGCAGGAGCTGTTCGGCCTCTTCGAGCGTCGTTGCTTGCAGGACGGCTTTCATGGCCTCTTTGACCAACTGCTTATTGCGGCGGTTGTATTGACGCCGTTTCTCCGATTGCCGAACGCGCTTCTTCGCCGAGCGATGGTGTGGCATTAGCGTGTCCCTTTCCAAACTACAGGCTCGCAGCATGCAAAATTACGCAGCCCCTTCTATTGCGGAATGGCTCCGTCGGGTGCTTTGCGAGAGGCGCTTGCTCAGAAGGTCGGCAAGGCGAATCGGCTCAGGAAGCCGATAGCCACGGCAGCATTCCAACACTACCTCAACCGCGGAGTGGAGGTCTACGCGGTGTCCGATCGAGACGTAGACCGGCCTCGCGCGCGATCGAGTACGAAGAGCAAAGGCAATCACCTCACCTCTGTCCCATACAGGGGCTGTCGCGCCTATAGTGTCTGCGGGATGTTCGGCTTGCCCGCAGAGGAGAGACTTTGCGCACCCGATGCTAGGGATATCGGCCAGTACCCCGATGTGGGAGGCAATCCCGAAGCGTCGTGGGTGGGCAATCCCCTGACCATCACAGAGGATGACGTCCGGCCGTATACGGAGCAACTGGAGGGCTCCCAGCAGCGCAGGAGCTTCTCGGAAGCTGAGGAGCCCAGGGATGTAGGGGAACTCCTCTGGGCAGATGGTAATTGTGCTCTCCACTACTTCTAGCGAGGGTAGCCGCAAAGAGACAGCGACGCCGTAGATGTTCTTACCATCGTAGGCAGCGTCCAGCCCTGCTACGATACTGACTGTGTCCGGCAACTGGCGTTCTCGGCAGACCTGTCGTGCCCACTGGCGTTGGAGCTCTATGGCCTCTTCCACGGAGACCTTCCACTGCGCCGTGTGGCGGCCAACCATGGACTCATCGGAACCAGGGCACCAGGAAGCGCTCTACCGTGCTGCCGTCGGCCGAACAGACTGTGAGGACATAGAACCCACTCGCCAGTGTCTGGGTGGGGACAATCACCGTGTGGGAGCCATTGACGAGCTCCCGAGAATGCCAGCATTGGCGGCCATCGGGGGTATTGAGGCGAAGGTCCCAGAGTTCGCGGGTGGGGCTGTAAAGCTGGATGTGGAGCCCATCGGCAGCTACCTTGACAGTTGCCCACGGGGCTGCACGAATGCCGAAGCGCCCGAGACCGCAGAAGAGCACCATCAGGAGCCCATCGCGAGTCTCTACGGACGTCTGCTTCTGTGCAGTGACTCGGACGTCGGCAAAGTGGATTGGTGTCTCCGAGGGCAGGGATGCTAGCGCGACGCCGACGAGTCGTGCGATCGGTCGGGAGGTGCTAGCATCGGGAAGTGGCGGGACGTTAACAGTGCAATGCAGCCGTCCAGCGCCGTCGTAGGAAGAGGGAGCCCTGCCGGCTTCTGTCGAAACCTCCAGCGGGAAGAAGAGGGCGGGGTCAAATCGAAGCTCTATCTCCAGCTGTTGTGCCATGGCACGTTGCGTCGGTCCCTGGAGCCACAAGGGGATGCTGATGGTATCTCCAGGGTGAGCGGCATGGCGGTCAATCCAAAGTTGCAGCGTGTAGACCTCTATCGGCACAACGGCACGGAGCTCTCCGCTCACGGTGACTTCACATACGGAGCGTGCCCTGACCCGAAGCGTGGCTTGCCAGCTCCCGGGTTGCACAGCGGTAAAACGGACGGGGAGCGCCAAGCTTTGCCCCGCTGGCAGCAGAAGTGGCAGTGGAGGAACACCCTCCACAGCGAATCCTGCGTCTGCGGGCTCAATCCAGACGGCTTCGATCTGCACGTCCACGGGTGAGGGATTCCGGAGGACGACGGTGTCTACCCTAGACTCTCCGACCCAGATGCTGCCGAAGTCCTGAGCCAGTGGTGTTACAGTGAGCTGCGGCCGAACACCGATGACCGTTACCGACCACTGTAGCTCGCTGGGGCAGGCGAGGCTTCGTAGGCGTAGCGTGAAGTGATTGGCTCCTTCCCGGAGCCGTTCTGGGGAGAGTCGGAGTAGAATCGTGTCGCGGCCCTTCCCTGGTAAGGCGAAACGTGCCGGACTCTGGAGCTGTAGAGCAGGTACTGAAGGGGTAAGCTCAGCGAGCACAGTGTCGGTGAGCATACCACCGTTGTAAACGGGGAGAGCAAGGGTACGCTCGGTCTCGCAGACTTCGGCGGTGAGTGTGTCCGGTGGGAGCGGTGGGGAGAGTTGGAGGATGGAGCGGTAGAACTCAGCCGCTACGGGGTAGCGCAGTACCAGCGAATCTCCCGAGGATTCTGCGATGAGGACAAGCTCAGCCGTAAAGCGCCCTTCTACGGGAGTCTGAATGCGAAGGCGGATGGGCAGGAGCTCTCCAGCCCGAACGACGAAGGGCAGCGGTGGTAGTCCAGTAAGCTCAAAGGCCGGTGTCGGAGGTTCAATCCAAACGGAACGGACGAGCCCCAGGGTCTCGGGGAGATGCGGATCCGTGTTGCCAATCCATAACAGCGTGACCACGGTGTCCAGCGGTGTGCAGAGCCGGCGCCACTCAGGCGATGTCCCAAGCTCCACGCGGAGGCGCGAGCGTGGCCGAACGATCTCCACAGGGATGCACGTAGTCGTCGGACACTCTGCATCGCTCTCTACGCAGAGTGTGCCACTGTATCGGACTGCGGTGTCAGTCGGCAGGAGTTGCAGTGCAATTTCCTGCTGTGTCCCGCTCTGGACCCATGTGCCTACGGGAGGCTCCAGGATGCGTAGCCATGAGGGAGCTGGCGGGTCCCAACGGTAGCGATCCAATCGGAGATGGGCCGAGCCGACGGCGGCCAACGGAGTCCGTAGGGTGTCTGCTTTCGCCGCGGGGATTTGCCTCTGCAGACGTCCAGCGAGGAACTGCCCTGCTGCCCGGATACCCTCGCCACGGACGGCGATGGCAATCCGCTCTCCACAGGGTGTAGCCGTGATGAGGACTGTATCGGCGAAGCTGCCCTCCCATGCGGGACTGAATCGGATGCGCAGGCCTACAGAGTCCATACCCAGGATGAGCGGTGGGTTCCGCCGGTCTTCCAGCTCTGCTGCAAACGGCGGAGCAACACGCGGCTGGCTCAAGAATGCCGTGAGAGTCCCACGATTCTCCAGGCGGAGGCGGATCTCACGGCTTGTTCCCACGCAGACACGCCCGAAGTCGTAGGACTGGAGCTGGCTCACGATGGCCGTCCGACGGGCCTCACCGCTGAGCTCGATGCGGAAGGGGTTCTTCTGTCCACGGGCTTTCGTGGAATCATTGTTCTCAAGCCACACCGTGGCTGTGAAGGTACCTTCAGAGGATGGCTGAAGGAGGAGCAGCAAGGTGTCGGCGCGGCGCGGGGGGATGTGGGTGGGGAAGCTCCGGCCACTACTCCAGCCCAGTACAGTGATGGTGCCTACAGGGGACTGCTCTATCCAGAGGCGCGGGATGCGGAGCGTGTCGTTGCCCGTGTTAGCGATGGGGATGGAGTCCACTTGGCTGAGCTGGCAGCGGAGCGGGTATGTTCGGACCGTGGGGGCTGTCAGGATGGGTGATATCCCGTAGGCCCGCACGACGATTGTGGTGTCGTGGGTGCACGGCTGGAGTCGGACTCGGAAGCGGGCCTCTGTCCAGCCTGTGTCGGTCGGGAGGATGCTGAAGCTTAGCGTAGCTCCCTGGCGTGGGATCGGCAAAGGTGGGGGCGACTCGGGACGGATGTTAGGGTCTCCCCCGATCCAGTCAATACGGACAATCGCTGCGCTATCTCGGCTCCGCCATGGGAGCTGTGCTGTCGTCCGAACACCGCATGGAGCGGCAGCGACCACGAGCGTGTCCCGTTCTGGAAAGCCGTCCCGCTGGCGTCCAATCCCGACGAGCTCCAGCCGACGTACCGCGCCGTCCGCGAAGGTCGCCACCAACTGGGCACGATGCACCCCAGCCCGCGTAGGCTCAAACTGTAGAGGTATTGCCGTCCATGAGCACGATGCCAGAACAGCGTTCGGAGGGAAGTTCCCTAACCGGAATGCAGTGGCGTCTGCCCCAGTAATGCCGAGGGTGACGGAGCTCTGCGTGAACGAGCGATTCTCTAGCCGCACGACGCGCTCGACACTACCCGGGATGCAGACGTCGGGGAAGATGAGAGTGTCGCGTTCAAAGCGACGCTCTGGAGGACCATGGCGCCAGACGCCCTGCCCAACGACCCAGCCGAGCGTGTCGTTGACAAACCAGATGTCGTCTAGGTGCAGTGTGGTGTCAATTCCGCAGTTGCGGAGCTGCCATGTCTGCCCACCATCGGAAGTGTAGTAGACCGCCCCGTTGTATCCACATGCCCAGCCGGTTGTAGCGTTGAGCAGGAAGGCCCCGAACATCGGTCGGCCCGTAGAGAATTCCCTCCATGTCGCGCCGCCGTCTGTAGAGAACCGCATGCCGCCGGCATTCCCCTGACCGCTGCAGGTGACTCCGGCGAACGGCAGGAGGAAAGAGTTGCCGACGTGGGTAATCTCTTCCTGCCACACGGCCGAGCCAGAAGAGGCAAAGACAGCCCAACTCTGCCCGCTGTTCGTTGTGCGCCAGAGGCGGCCGCTACTGACGGCGTAACCTGTGCCGTCGGAGTAGAGCAACAGGTCTGTCAGACCACTGTTTGGCTCTGTGCCTGTGAAGAAGCTCCAGGTAGCCCCACTGTCCGTACTGCGGAAGAAGCGCTGTGGCGTGCTACCGCAGCCACCCCCGATGACCATCACGAGCGTTGGGCTGAGGGCGTAGCAGCCCCAGAGGACGAAAGCGCTATCGGGAGTTACTTCCGTCCATGTGGTCCCCCCGTCGGTGGTACGCCAAATCCCATCGGGACCGGAGGTGTAGCCAAGATTGGGGTTGACGAAGTGGATGCTCTCCAACTGGTTGGCTCCTGGGATCTGCGTTCCCTGCCATGACTGACCACCGTTCGTGGTGCGGATGACCATCCCATTGAAGCCGCAGATCCAGCCGTACTGCGGGTTGGAGGGCAGGAAGAAGACATCCAGCCAGTAGTTGCTGCTGTACGGGGCTGGGATTGAGGTGACTTTGTGCCACTGCTGTGCTGTGACAACGAGCGGGAGAACTGGGATAAGCACAAGCCAGCGCACGGACATTGCTTAGGCCCTTCGGCACCGTTTTTCTGCAAAATACGCCAGTGGCGCTATATAGGCAGCTATGCCCTCTGTCCCGTCGGTGAGAAAAGCTGCTGGAGGCGACGTTCCATGAGCGCCATCAGCACCGCTCTGCAGAGCTCGCCAACGGGTGCTGTTGCTGGGCATGAGAGCCGGTCACCCGGCGGGAGCTCCTCTGGAGGTTCGTAGCGGGGTGCTAAGCGCTCAAGTTCCCGAGGGCCTGCGTCGGAGTCGGTCGGAGTACCCCGGCGTTCTGCAACCCGTTGGCGGAGTACCTCCATCGGGGCTGTAAGCTCAACGAAGATCGTTGGAACCCCACTTTGGCTGGCTTTGCGGCGGAAGCTATCCCGTAGGGAGCGTCGGGCAAACGTGGCGTCTACGATGGCGCCGCCGTGGAGGTGGAGGAGATCGCTAGCGCTCTGCCACAGTTGCTGGTATGTTCGGTGAGTCATTGGCGGAGAGTAGAGCCATGGTCGCAGCCACTCTGGACTAGGCTCCGAGGCAGGGAGTCCTGCTAAGGTCTTGCGGATTGTGTCAGAGCTGACCACATGCCATCCCAGTTCCTGGGCAATGCTCCGGGCTAAGGTCGTCTTACCGGAGCCAATTGGCCCCATGATGACGAGGATGATTGGCTCTGAGCCGATGGTGGCGTATCGGAGTGCAAGCTGGAAGTAGCGTCGGGCTCGGTCGTAGGCGTTGGCCCGCTCATGTTCGGGTACCTCCGGAGATGCTCCCCGTAAGCTCTCCACCTTACCTCGCACGTAGGCGCGGTAGCACTTGTAGAAGTCCGCCAGCAGCCGGAGCTCGGGGTCCTGTAGGAGGGTCGCTGCTGTCTCCACGGCGACTTTGCTGAGGGCAGGGTAGCCGTAGAAGTCCAGGTCCATCGCCAAGAAGGCGATGTCGTTAGCGACATCAATGCAGCGGAAGCGCTCGTTGAACTCGATGCAATCGTAGATGAGGATGCGCCGCGGGGTGTAGGCGATATGCTCGCTGTGGAGGTCGCCGTGGCACTCTAGAATCCGCTTCTGCTCCAGGCGGCGCTGGAAGAGCTCGGCCGCTTCGTTGTAGACCCTCTCGGTGTAGTGGCGGACGAGCTCGTAGGCAAGCGCAGAAATAGTCGTTCCAACAAAGGGCTGGGTCTGCTCGAAGTTTTCGTCCGTGCTAATCCGGAGCCGCTCGGGACTACCCCAGGAGAGGACTTCCGGGCTTGGCTCTTGGCCTGCGTAGAGGTGGGTTACGAGGTGGCGGACGATGCGGCGAATGTCTTCTGGACGAACGGTAGGACGCCGCCGTTGAAGGCGGTGGCGAAGCACCCACTCTTCGGGAATGTAGCGCATCACGAGAGCGTGTTCTACAGCGGAACCGCGTCCACCGAACCGGAGGTGCCCTGCTGGTGTCCGCGTAATGGGGAGGATCCGGCGGTAGATGCCTGGAGCTAATCGGCGGTTGAGCTCCAGCTCCCGCTGGAGGAAGTAGTAGCGGCGTTCGGCAGTGGAGTAGTCCAAGAATCCGAGGTTGACGGGCTTCTTGACCTTGTACACCCACGGTGGGATGAGGGCGACGTACGATGCATGCGTCTGGACGAGCCGAACGGTTGAAGGTCGGTGAGGATACGATGCTGGATCGCTGAGGAAGGCCAGGAGCTCTGACGGAGAAATCGAGGAGCCGACGAGGGACCTCTCCGTCTGGGAGTCAGGGTGAACCTCACGCTGATGAGGCATCCGCTGATGTGTCTGCTGGTGTCTCAGCTACGGGGCGGAAACGGTAGCCGAGGTTCTTGACGGTCTCCAGGAGCTCGGCGTAGTGCCGAAGTTTGGCGCGGATCTTTGCTACGTGGACATCTATAGTCCGAGGAGTCACTACCTGGCTCTCGCCCCAGATGAGGCGTAGCAGCTCTTGTCGCGAGAAGACGCGGCCAGGGTTGGCTGCCAAGAGAGCTAGGAGTTCAAACTCCTTGCGGGCAAAGAAGACTTCGCGCCCTTCGTAGCGGGCACTGTAGCTGGCGCGGCGCAGCTCCAAGCCGCCAACACGGATGACTTCGGGCGCCACCAGGACTTCTGTGCGAGTCCGTTCGCGGAGGCGCCGCATGATGGCGCTGATTCGAGCGACGAGTAGGCGTGGGCTGATTGGCTTGACGATGTAGTCGTCTGCGCCGAGCTCTAAGCCCACGATCTGGTCTACTTCGTCCGAGCGTGCCGTCAGGAAGAGCACCGGAATGGAAGCAGTTTCCGGCAACTGCCGCAGTCGGCGATAGACCTCAAACCCATCTATGCCGGGCATTATGATGTCCAAGACGATGAGATCGGGACGCACTTGCCGTGCTAACTCTATCGCACGTTCACCGTCATGGGCCACAATTGTATTCCACCCCTGCCGCCGGAAAGTGTAGGCCAGGAGTTCCGTGATGTCCCGCTCGTCGTCAACGACCAGGATCACCGGAGGTTCGTTCATGGATGGGGGCTTTCACGCCCAACAGGACTTCACCCTTGCAGGCTCCGCAATACGTACGTGCGGTAGAGCTCGTTGATCCGACCCCAGTGCAGGTTCGCCAGGAAATTATCCACGTAGCGAGCGCGAGCGGGACCATCCTTGTGGTAGTATGCATGCTCGAAGACATCGCAGGCAATCAGCGGGATGCCGCCCCAAATGGCGCCATAGTGGTGCTCATCCACCAGGACATTGAGGAGACGACCGCTGTAGAGCTGGTCGTAAACCAGCAGTGCCCATCCCGAGAGCTTGGCTGACAGTGCCGTTGCCTTAAAGTCTGCTTTCCACGCCTCGAGGCTCCCGAATTCGCGCTCTATGGCAGCCACGACATCGGGGCCTTTGCTAGGGTCGCCGTCTCCGCCGAGAACTTTCCAGTAGATGTCGTGCAGCAACGCACCGGCGTGGTTCCAAGTGAAGCGACGCTTCAACTCGCCGATATGGGACCAATTCCCATTAGCTGCTGAGCGGTCAGCCTTCTCTAGCTCCTCCTCTATCCGGTTCAGTGCTGTCACGTAGCCCTTGTGGTGAGTGTTGTAGTGCCAATCGGCCGTCTCTGGGGAGATGACCTGCTTGAGCAGCTCGGCTGCTTCCTCGTCCGAATACGGTCGGGGGTTGAATTTCCACTGGTAGGGCATGGCTTCTCAGGCTTGGAATGTGGGACAGACTACACGCCGAAAGAATGACCACAGCCGCAGGTGCGGGTCGCATTCGGATTGCGGAAGGTAAAGCCGCGCTGCATGAGTCCGTCGGCGAAGTCCAGCGTGCAGCCCATGAGGTAGAAGGCACTACGCTGGTCAATGAAGACCGGGATACCGTCAGCCTCTAGGATGAAGTCATTGTCGCGGGGGCGCTCGTCAAAGCCCAACACGTACGAAAAGCCCGCACATCCGCCACCACGGACCCCCATCCGCAGCCCGTAGTGCTCAGGGATCTGGTGCTCGCGCCGAATCCGGTGCAGTTCTTCTAGAGCGCGGGCGGTAATGGTGATCGCGTCTTCCTCGTTAGCGCCCTCGATTGCAAGGGCTAGCCGCACGTCCGTCGCCGTTGTCATAGCTCTGCCTGCGAGTATCCAACCAACTCCGCAAGTGTCATGGATGCCAGGAGATCGTGGAGCCGGTGCTCTAAGACGGCCAGAGGATGCCGGATCGTGCATTGAGGGAAGATGTGGCAGCGGTGCTCGTCACCACGGCATTCTACTAGTCCGCCCCATTCTCCCTCCACGGCATCAATGACCATTGCCAGCGTAATCATCTCTGGGGGCTGTAGGAGCGAATAGCCGCCGTGAACACCGTGGTGGGCGCGAATGAGCCCAGCACGGCTGAGTTGTTGGAGGACTTTGGCGAGGAACTCGCTCGAGAGGTTGTAAGCGTGGGCTATTTCCCGAGCAGTCACAATGCCCGGGTGTCGAGCTAAGTGGTATAGGGCCAAGAGGGCGTATTCCACGCGGCGGGAGAGCCTCAGCATCACTGGTCGTAGTCTACTACAATCCGGTCAGTGAGTGGGAGGGACTGACATGTCAAGATGTAGCCTTGTGCTACCTCCTCCTCTGTCAGCGCATCGTTGATCTCCATCCGCACTTGCCCTTCGACTAGCTTTGCTCGACAGGTAGCACAGTAGCCGCTGAGGCATGAATGGGGGGCATCCAGTCCCGCCTCTATGGCAGCGTAGAGAACGTACTCGGTTGGTTTCATGGTGAAGGTGTGCGTCTCGCCATACAGTCGGACGGTTACCTGGACTGCTCCGTCCGGACCAGTCGTTGGCTGCGCTGTGTTGGCAGGGTGTTCACCTGGTGTTGGTGTTATCTCTGCCATTCTCTTGCGAAGACTCAACTCTCACATCAAGCCGAGCTGTAGTCGAGCGGCCTCTGACATCATGCCCATGTGCCATGGAGGGTCGAACGTGATCTCAACGCGCACGTCCTTCACCCCCGGAACCTGACGGACAGCATCCTCTACCTGTCGCGGTAGCAGGTCTGCTACGGGACATGCTGGGGTCGTCACTGTCATCACGATGCGCACGTTCTGCTCAGGGTCGATTTTGATCTCGTAGACCAACCCCAGGTCCCAGATGTTGACGGGGATTTCGGGGTCGTAGCACGTCTTGAGGGCTTCGATGATACGGGCACGTAGCTCTCCGTCTGGCGTAGTGTCAGAGGCCTGTGACTGCGGCTGCTGTGGCTCTCGGAAGAGGAATCCACGACCGCTGGGGCCTTCGGTGTAATCGAGCGTGATCCCCATTAGGTAGAAGATGCTGCGGGCGTCTGCGACGAACCGCAGGTCCTCCACGGGGAAGGCATAATCTTCTGGACGGACCTGGGCATCGAAGCCGAGAGTGTAGGGGATACGGCGCTGAGGGGGTCCCGTCCGGATTCCAAGCCTGACGACATAGTGATCAGGCAGATGATTGAGCTCACGGAGCTGGCGGAGGGCCATGAGTGCCTGTTCGGTGATGTAGATGTCGTCGCTGGGTTCTGCACCCTCGATGACGTGGTGAATCGGGAGGGAGTAGACCCGTTGCTCGGTCGCAGTTGCACTCATGCCTTACTCTGTCGTGATAGCTTCGGGGACATTTCGTAGTGCTGCCCGCAGGGTGTGCCACGCGAGAGTGGCGCACTTCACGCGTGAGGGAAATTCGCGAACGCCAGCGAAGGCTGCAAGCGAACCCAGGGCTTGGAGATCTGGGACTGTTTCGCCAGCAACAACGGCATGGAACAGCTCGAAGAGTCGTTCTGCCTCCTCTACTGTCTTACCCTTGACAACTGTCGTCATCACCGAAGCCGAGGCCTGGGAGATCGCGCAGCCATTTCCTTTGAAGCGAATCTCCTCAATCTTGCCGTCCACGATGCGGAGAGCCACTGTGATGTGGTCGCCGCAGAGGGGGTTGTCTCCTTCAGCCCTGTGGGTAGCTCCGGGCAAATCTCCGGCATTGCGCGGGTTTCGGTAGTGCTCTAAGATGATCTGCTGGTACAGTTCGCGCAGCTCATCCATGGTTGCTCCCGAAGAATGCAATTGCCTTCCGCAGTGCTGTCACGAAGCGGTCAATCTCTGCCTGCGTATTGTAGAGGGCGAATGAGGCCCGAGCAGTAGCGGGGACTCCGAAGAAGTCCATGACAGGCTGTGTACAGTGATGGCCAACGCGGATGGCAATCCCCTCTCGGTCTACGAAGGTGCCAAGATCGTGAGGATGGATGCCATCTACGACGAACGAGACAATTGCTGCTTTGTTTGGGGCTGTCCCGATGAGGCGAAGTTCGGGGATCTGCTGGAGCTGCTCGGTAGCATAGTCCAGCAGCGCTTGCTCGTGAGCAGAGATAGCTTCCATGCCTACGGCTTCGACGTACTCCAGCGCCGCTTTCAGGCCGATCGCTCCGGCGATGTTGGGGGTGCCGGCTTCGAACTTGTGGGGGACATCGTTGTATGTGGTGCGCTCAAAGGTCACGCGCCGTATCATATCGCCGCCACCTTGGTACGGTGGGAATGCCTCCAGCCACTGGCGCTTTGCGTAGAGGACACCGATGCCAGTAGGGCCGTAGACTTTGTGCCCTGAGAAGACGTAGAAGTCACAATCGAGCTCCTGGACATTGACCCGCATGTGGGCTACGGCTTGGGCACCATCGAGCAGCACAGGAATTCCTCGCGCATGGGCCATGCGGATGATTTCGTGGACGGGATTGATCGTGCCCAGGGAGTTGGATACGTGCACAACGGCTACGATTGCTGTCCGCTCTGTCAGCAGGCGCTCATAGGCTTCCAGGTCGAGCTCTCCTTGCTCGGTGATGGGAATGACGCGTAGCCGGGCCCCTGTCTGTTCAGCAGCGAGCTGCCACGGCACAATGTTGGAGTGGTGCTCCATGTGGGAGAGCACAATTTCCGACCCTTCCCGGAGGCGGATTCTCCCGAAAGCATGAGCAACCAGGTTGAGCGCTTCGGTAGTGCCGCGGACGAAGACGATCTCTTTTGGAGAAGCTGCTTGGATAAAGCGCTGGACGGTGCAGCGGGCCTCTTCATAAAGCTCCGTAGCCTGCTCGCTCAGGTAGTAGACCCCTCGATGGACATTGCTGTTGAGTTCGGCGTAGAAGCGCTGAGTCGCTTCCAGAACGATCCGCGGCTTCTGTGTCGTAGCGGCGTTGTCCAGGTACACCAACGGCTTTCCGTAGACGGTGCGCAGAAGGATCGGGAAGTCCTCACGCCAGCGAGCAACAAGCTCTTCGGAGATGCCGGTGGGGAGCGGTTCTACGTTCATGGGGTCACCTCTGCAGTGTGATGAGCCCATTCCTCGAGTACTGCCTCTGCTCGGCTCCGCACGACTTCGTCGGGCAGCAAGGAGATTGCTTCTGCCAGGAAGGCCTGGAGCAGAAGCGCTTGGGCCTCGGCGTGCGGGATTCCGCGGCAGCGGAGGTAGAAGAGGGCCTCTTCGTCCAGGCTGCCGGTTGTAGCTCCGTGGGTACAGCGGACGTCGTCAGCGTAGATCTCTAACTGTGGCCGTGCATTGACGGTAGCCTTCTCTGAGAGTAGCACGGCTCGGTGGGACTGGTAGGCATTCGTCTTTTGGGCCCCTGGGTATACGTGGATTCGTCCTGAGAAGGTGATGGTCCCTTGGTCGTCGGCTACGGACTTGTAGAGCTGATTGCTGGTGCACTGCTCTACCCGATGTTCCACCAGCGTGCGATGATCAATGATCTGCTGTCCTTCGACCATCATTGCGCCAAAGAGCTGGGCATCAGCACCAGAGCCGGCGAGGCGAATATACAGATTGTTGCGTGTCACCGCCCCGCCCAGGGCCACGTGCCAGACGCCCAAGCGGGCATGCTGTTCCAGTAGGGCACTGAAGGTCGTAATGAGGTATGCTGGCGTGGTGTCGGTCTCCCAGACGACGAGCTCCAAGTGAGCACCTGGACCCACCAACAGCTCAGCGGCAGCATTCGTCAGGCTGGGGTGCGCGCCCAAGCTATGGAAGCTCACCAGGACACGTCGGTGAGCATTGGGTTCTATGCGTAGCCACAGCCGAGGGTGTGCAAGCTGCGGCTCAGTTTCTGCCGTTGTCACGATGGCAACGTGGAGTACCTCATCAGGCGAGTCCCCTGAAAGGCTCACGAATGCTGCATCGGGAGCAAAGGCTGTGTTGAGGGCTACGAAGGCCTCGTCCTCGAGTGGCAGAAGGCTACCGAAGGAGGGAGGGCCTTCCGAATTCTGCAGGAAGCTCCAGCACTGCCCCTGCTCGGGCAGCCTGGCGACTACCGGGAGACCGTTGAGGAGCCACACGTGGGGCATGGGGAGTCCTTCAAGGGCAGGAAGCCAGTGGAGGAGAGCAGTCGGTTCCGGAAGTGGCGGGGGGATAAGCCGGTATGCCGGGCGTAGTAGTGGTGCAATACTGGTGTATTTCCAGTCCTCGTGTCGTGTTGTCGGGAAGCCAAGGCGCTGGAAAGCTGCTATTGCCCGGTGGCGCAGGGGATGTTGCGGAGACCAGGGTAGGTTGTCGCCATCGTGTTGCCAGCGGTGGAAAGTCTCCACCAGGCGTGTCTGGAGATCGTGTGATGCCATGCCTACGGAAGGGTCGGTAGCACAAGCTCTTCGCCTTCGGTGCGGAGCCAGTCGTACCCGCGCTCTTCCAGCTCTAGTGCGAGCTCCTTGCCGCCGGAACGTATGATGCGCCCGTCGAAGAGTACGTGCACGATGTCGGGGACGATGTAGTTGAGGAGGCGCTGGTAGTGTGTGATGACAACGAAGGCCCGCTCTGGAGAGCGCATCCGGTTGACTCCGGCGGCGACGATCTTCAAGGCGTCGATGTCTAGTCCAGAGTCAGTCTCGTCCAGAATTGCCAACCGGGGCTCCAAGAGCAGGAGTTGGAAGATCTCGTTCCGCTTCTTCTCGCCCCCAGAGAATCCCTCGTTGACGGCACGCTGCAGGAAGGCTGGATCAATCCCGAGCCAGCTCATACGCTCGCGAGCAAGATTCAGGAACTGGATGGGGTCTAACGGCTCTTGCCCGCGTGCAGTTCGAATGGCATTGAGGGCGGTCCTCAGAAAAGTGGCCAGCGTGACGCCAGGAATCTCTACCGGATACTGGAAGGCCAAGAAGAGACCCAATCGGGCACGCTCTTCTGGCTCCATCTCCAGCAGGTTCTGGCTATCGAAGAGGACCTCGCCCTCCAAGACTTCGTAGCCCTCGCGGCCTGCAAGGACCGCTGCGAGGGTGCTCTTACCGGACCCATTGGGTCCCATGATGGCATGGATCTCTCCGGGGCGAACCTCCAGGTCCACTCCCCGCAGAATCTCTTTCCCTTCGACGGCAACGCGGAGATTCCTTACGCTCAACAGTGGCTGCATCCGTGAGCCACAGCTGTGTTACCCAACACTACCCTCTAGCGAGATCGCCAGCAGCTTCTGTGCTTCTACAGCGAATTCCATCGGCAGTTGGTTGAGGACTTCGCGGCAGTAACCGTTGACGATCAGGGCCACGGCATCCTCCTCCGAGATACCGCGCTGCTGGCAGTAGAAGAGCATGTCCTCACCAATCTTGGACGTCGTCGCTTCGTGTTCGGTCACCGCTGTTGGGTTGAGCACCTCGATGTAGGGGAAAGTATGGGCTCCACAGTTACTCCCGATGAGTAGGGAGTCGCACTGGGTGTAGTTGCGGGCATAGTCAGCCCCGCGGAGGATGCGGACTAGCCCTCGGTACGTGTTGTTGCTCTGCCCAGCAGCGATGCCTTTGGAGACGATGCGGCTTCGGGTATGCCGACCGATGTGGACCATCTTGGTGCCAGTATCTGCCTGCTGGAGGCCTTTGGTGACAGCAACTGAGTAGAACTCACCGACACTCCCCTCGCCCTTGAGGATAACGCTTGGATACTTCCACGTAATAGCGGCGCCTGTCTCTACCTGAGTCCACGAGATCTTGGACTCCTTGCCCAGGCAGATACCGCGCTTGGTGACGAAGTTGTAGATGCCACCGCGCCCTTGAGCATCGCCTGGGTACCAGTTCTGGACGGTGGAGTACTTGATCTCTGCTCCGTCCAACGCGATCAGCTCCACGACGGCAGCGTGGAGCTGGTTTTCATCCCGCATTGGAGCGGTGCAGCCCTCTAAGTAGCTGACGTACGAGCCTTCATCGGCGATGATGAGGGTGCGCTCGAACTGTCCGGTCCGAGCAGCGTTGATGCGAAAGTATGTAGAAAGCTCAATCGGACAGCGCACTCCGGGCGGGACGTAGACGAAGGAACCGTCGCTGAATACGGCGGAGTTGAGGGCTGCGAAGAAGTTGTCCGTATATGGCACCACGGAGCCGAGGTACCGCTGGACCAGGTCCGGGTACTTCTGGATTGCCTCGCTCATGGAGCAGAAGATGATACCCAGCTCCGCCAGCTTTTCCTTGAAGGTTGTCGCAACGGAGGCGCTATCCAAAACAGCATCAACAGCAACCCCAGCCAGTAGCTTTTGCTCCTCCAGCGGGATGCCCAAACGTTCGAAGATGCGGCGAATCTCAGGGTCAACCTCGTCCAGGCTACTGACGTGCCGTTTCTTTGGTGCTGCGTAGTAGCTGATGGCCTGGTAGTCGATCGGCGGATAGGTAACCTTTGCCCACCGGGGCTCCTGCATCGTCTTCCAGTGGCGATAGGCCCGTAGGCGCCATTCGAGCATCCACTCTGGTTCGCCCTTTCGCTCCCAGATGTAGCGGATGATGTCTTCGTTCAGCCCTACTGGAGCAATCTCCTCCTCAATCTCGGCGACGAAGCCGTACTTGTATTCCGATTCCGTGACTTGCTGGAGAACGTCCTCGTGCTGCGCTGGCATGGAAACTGTCTTAACGGTGGCACGTTTCGCAGGGGCGGAGACGAAGGGAAAAGGGGACTATTTTGGTCTCCTTTCCCGAGACCGATGGTCTCACGTCCGTGTTTAGTGATGCCGGGGACCGAGGGTTACTGAAGGTTTTCAACGATTAGCGCGCTGGCCTCTCCACCGCCAATGCAGATAGCCGCCATACCGTAGCGCTTGCCGTATCGCCGAAGGGCGTGGATGAGGGTAACCAAGATGCGAGTACCCGAAGCACCAATCGGGTGTCCAAGCGCAACGGCTCCACCGTGGACGTTAAGCCTCTCCAGGGGTATTCCCAGTTGCTTCTGGGCTACGAGCGTAACAACAGCGAAGGCTTCGTTGATCTCAAACAGGTCAATGTCCTCCAACTGCATGCCAGCTTTGCGTAGGACATGCCGGATTCCCTCGATGGGGGCGGTTGTGAACCATTCGGGTTTCTGGGCAACCGAGCCGTGGGCGACGATGCGAGCCAATGGCTTGATCCCCAGAGCTGCTGCACGCTCTTCTGACATCACGACCACAGCAGCAGCGCCATCGTCAATAGAGCTAGCGTTTGCAGCCGTTACTGTTCCGTCGGAGCGGAAGACAGGCTTGAGGTGGGGAATCTTTTCGAAGCGCACCTTTGCAGGCTCCTCATCGGTGTCGACGGTAACCGTCTGTCCGTTCGGGCGTTCGTAGGTAACGGGGACAATCTCGTCGGCAAAGTACCCCTTCGCTTGGGCTTCCAAAGCCCGGCGGTAGCTCAGGATAGCGTATTCGTCCTGTTCGTCCCGTCCAATCGAGCACGTCTTGGCGCAGAGTTCAGCAGCATCGCCCATGTGGAACTGGTTGTAGACATCCCAGAGCCCATCGTGGATCATGGAGTCAACGAGCTGGGCGTGTCCCATGCGCAACCCTGTGCGGACTCTAGGGAGGAGGTAAGGAGCATTCGACATTGACTCTTGGCCACCGGCAACAATGATCTCAGCATCACCGCATCGGATAGCCTGTTCAGCGAGCATAACTGCCTTCAACCCACTACCGCAGACTTTGTTGATGGTCATGCAGGGAACGTGTTCCGGAAGTCCAGCGAAGATGGCGGCTTGACGGGCTGGGGCTTGCCCAACACCAGCCGTGAGGACGTTGCCCATGATGACTTCGTCAACCATCGCTGGCTCAATCCCAGCGCGGCGAAGCGATTCCGCGATGACGTGCGCTCCCAAGCGTGGAGCAGGAAGCTCAGATAGCGAGCCTAAGAAGGCACCGATCGGGGTACGGACAGCGGAGACGATGACGGCTGCAGGCATGGCAGAAGCGCGAGTGTTCAACACGGCTGCAAAATTACCCCCTCTCCGGCCTCTGGGCAGGCGATAGCGGCTGCAGGGAAATTTCTAATTTGCTGCGAGCAAGCCGCGTGGACTCATGGAGCCGGCACAGCGCTCGGTTGACGAGGTTGGGCTGTTCCTGCTGGCGATGCAGGAATTCGGGCTCTTTGAGGCGGTGGAGCGCCACCTACCGAAGGAGTTTGCTGCTGTCTACGAGATCGCCCGTGTCCTCCTCCGTCCGGATCATCCCCTGACGCAGCGTCTGGCGCCGCTCTTCGGACTCTTGGCACCACACGCTACCTTGCAGCGTGAGTCGGTATCGAAGCCTCCACTACCCCACCAGTTCGTGGCAGAGGAGTACGAGGCCGAACTCATCCGACACTACCGTGACGTGGCCAGAATCTACCCGCACCAGTTCCTACTGCCAGACGAGGTCTTCTACCATCGCTTGGCTGAACGGTCTCTGTGGATGCCGGTTGCCCGTCCTCCGCAGGTCTACGGCTACCAGACTCAGGCTGACGTCTACGCTCCGGATATCCGCAAGCAGAAGGTGTACGTGCTGCTCGACACTTCTGCCTCTATGCAGATGCACCACCGCATCCAGTTGGCAAAGGCAATTACGTACATCTTCCTCCGCCGAAACCAGGCGGAGCTTGGTGAAGTCTTCTTCCGCACTTTCGATTTGCAGTTGGGCGAGCTCCTCCATGCTAGCGATCGGGCCTCGTTTGAGAAGCTGCTGCAGACCGTACTTCGCCTCCAGGCTGTGGGCCAGGGGACGGCCTTGGAACAGGCAATCGTGACGGCAGTCAATGATATCCGCCGGCGCCCTTCGTTAGCGCAGAGTGAGATTTTGGTCATCACCGACGGGATCGCATACTTGCACGTCCAACAGCTTCGAGAGTTACTGGGCACGGACATCCGCTTGCATGCTGTCCGGCTGGGGGCAGGCCAGCTTCAGCTAAAGGCGAAAGCGGTGGAGGATTTTGCTTACCGGGATGACAGTGAGCCGAGCCGGCTTCTACGGAAGCTCTCCGACGAGAAGCGCCATATAGAACGGCTCCTAGCTAATGCCTCCGGGGAACAGCAACGGCGGTCGCTCGCCAACCAGCTGCGAGCACTGGAGCAGCAGTATGCGGCACTCTTTGCGCAAGTGGAGCAGCAGGCGCATAAGCACTACAGTACGGCGCTCCAGCAGCTCTGCACAGTGTTTGTGGCCGTGGAAGATATGGAGCTGGCATCCCTCGTTGAGCTGTCGGCAGGGCGTCGGGCACTGCTGGAGAGGGCAGTACGGCAGTTCCTGGAGCGTCTTCGAGATTCGCCGACGGTACAGGACTACCGCGATGCGGCCGTCCTTGCCGAGTACCTGAGCTTCTTGGCAGAGTGCTGTCCCGAGGCAAGTTCTCTACGGGCTTTAGAACAGCAACTGCGAACTCATGTGGCACGTGTCATCCGCCAGGGGGAGTACGTGAGCGCACACCAGCGTGTGTCGCTCAACCGTATGGAGCGTCGGTCTCTGATGGTTCTGGCGGCGGCTTCTGGGAGTTCGTTGGAGTGGCTCCTGCGGTTGCTGTCTCCGCTGTACTGGTTCCGGCGCCTACGGCTGTGGCTACGGCGACGGCTTCTGCGCTTGCGGTGGCGCTTCCGGTGAAGATAGACCTGCAAGATGGTGAGGCGAGATGAACCAGTGGCGACTCTTCGGTGCACTGCTAGCGTTTTACGCGGGGATCACGCTGTGGATAGGGAGCTTAGTAGTATTCGGGGCTGCAGTAGCGGGGGTTCCCTTTGAGGTCCTCTCGCGCGATACGGCTGGGGTAGTGAATCGGCTCATCTTGGCACGCCTACATATACTGGAAATTGCGGGAATCCTGCTCATCGGAACAGGCCTTTGGCTCCTCAATCTACGGCTCCGTGGGTGGCAATGGCGGTTAGGGTTGGTGGCCTTCGTGGTGATGGTTACGCTCTTCGGCATCTACGCTGGCCTACTGGAGCCAATGATGAACAGCATCGCACGCGCCGTCAGCTTTGACAATCCGACGCCAGAGACGCTGGCTGCGATTGCTCGGTTTGAGGGATACCACCGCCTCTACTCTCTCCTGGTGGGATTGACGGTGATCTGCGGTGTTGCGCTCTTTGGGTGGCAGACCTGGTTGGTGGTGCGTCTGTTGATGCCCTCTAGGGACGCCGCTGCCGGGGATGGGGCTCAGCGCTCTTGAGGTGCTAAGGGCTTTCGAGAGGCATTGCGGGTGGCTTCTCCGTCACCACGTTGTGGTAGCTTGAGAGCAGCTCGGACAGCCTCCTCGAGGCGGGCGTAAAGGGCTGGGTCTTCTTGGAGGAGCTTCCGCAAGCCTTCGCGTCCCTGGACGCGCTCCTCGCCGAAGGAGAACCACGAGCCGCTACGAACAACGATGCCGTGCTCTACAGCAAGGTCTATCAGCTCGTTGAGCCGAGAGATGCCTTCGGTGTAGAGGATGTCGAACTCGCCTTCCTTGAAGGGGGGTGCCACCTTGTTCTTGACCACCTTGAAGCGGATGCGGCTGCCAACGATTTCCGTGCCCTCCTTGATGACGTCTTTGCGGCGTAGCTCGATGCGGACCGAGGCGTAGTACTTGAGAGCGTTCCCACCGGTGGTCGTCTCTGGATTCCCGTAGAGCACACCGATCTTGCTGCGGAGCTGGTTTGTGAAGATCACGACGGCATTCGAGCGGCCGATGGCGGCGCTGAGCTTCCGCATCGCCTGTGACATCAAGCGTGCCTGCAGCCCAACCTGGGCATCCCCCATCTCCCCTTCAATCTCAACCCGTGGCGTGAGGGCTGCAACAGAGTCAACTACGACGACGTCCACGGCGCCACTCCGCACAAGTGTCTCCACGATCTCCAGCGCTTGCTCTCCGAACTCTGGCTGGGAGAGCAGTAGGTTGTTGAGGTCCACTCCTAAGCGCTGAGCATATTGGACGTCCAGCGCATGCTCGGCATCCACAAAGGCAGCGATGCCGCCCTGCCGTTGGGCTTCCGCGATGATGTGGAGGCATACGGTCGTCTTGCCCGAGGATTCAGGGCCGAAGATTTCCACGATGCGCCCGCGGGGGACACCACCAACTCCAATTGCGGCGTCCAAAGTCAGGCTGCCCGTAGAGATGGCTTCCACGGGAACGACCTGAGAGTCGCTTAGGCGCATGATGGCCCCCTTACCGAATTGCTTCTCGATTTGGTCGATCGCTAACTGCAGGGCCTTCTGCTTCGCTTCCGTCGGTCGGGCCTCAGGCATTAGGGGTCCGTTCTGCTGTTCGACAGCTGTCTTCTCGCACCTCGAGGCGTGGGAGGAAGACTCCGTACTACGGCCGAGGGGTACGCATGCACAGAAGACGTTCGCAGAAGGGGTTTCATGCATAGTAGCGGCTGTTCCCGACGGGACCTTTTGTCTAAGTTTGCAGAGCAAATGGCGGCCGTTGACATGGACGTCAACGCTGCAAGCTACTGGTCCGAGCGATACCGTCGGGGGGAGACGGGGTGGGACTTGGGTGGAGAGACACCGGTACTCCGAGAGCTCCTTCGGCAGCAATCCTTCCCCCTCCCGCCGCGGGTGAACGGAGAGCAGACTCGTGTCGTCGTCCCGGGATGCGGTTTCGGGCACGACGTCATCTTGCTGGCACGTGAGGGGTACGACGTAGTCGGAGTAGACTTTGCGCCCGAACCGCTACGGTGGCTAGCTGATCAACTCCAGCGGCAGGGACTGCAAGCGGAGCTCATCTGTGAGGACCTCTTCCGGCTCCCTGCGGTATGGGCTAGGCCTGCCGACGCAGTGTGGGAGTATACGTGCTACTGTGCAATTGACCCTCGGCGGCGTGGGGAGTACTTTGCCACCATGGCCGGCTTGCTGCGTCCTGGGGGGTGGTTGGTGGGACTCTTCTTCCCGCTGGACTCCATGGTGGGCGGGGATGGGCCACCCTTCGTTGTGGATACAACAGAAGCAGTGGAGTTGGCGCAGCAGCAGGGCTTCCGCCTTGTGGAGGTGGTATATCCCAAGGCTTCGCATCCAGCAAGGGCTGGTAGGGAAGTGTTGCTCATGTTCCAAAGGGTTACAAGGAGCATGCGATGAAGGCAGTTTTGGAACTCGTCGATACTGGTATGCGCTTGGAGGGACGCAACGAGCGTGGACAGCACACGTACTTTGACGCTGACCCCAGCGTTGGGGGGAACGACACGGCGCCGCGCCCAATGGAGGTCTTCCTCCAAGCGATGATGGCCTGTACAGCCATGGATGTGCTCAGTATCATCCGGAAGAAGCGGCGGACAGTGACGGCCTTCCGACTCAGTGCGGAGGCAGAGCGAGCATCGGAACATCCCAAAGTCTTTCGGCGCATTCATCTCCGTTACGAGCTCGTCAGCCCCGATGCAACGGAGCAAGACCTGCAGCGAGCCGTGGAGCTGTCGCAGAGTACCTACTGTAGTGCCTCTATCATGGTGCGCCGTTCAGGGTGCGAGATAACGTGGGAGGTTCTCCTGCGTCGCCCAGAGGAAGTAGAGGTGATGCCACAGTCAGCAGAGTAGCCCACATGGAGACCCGTCAGCTCCTGGAACACTGGCACGATGAGCGGGAGTCCGCTCTCGTCTACGACGCGTTAGCTGAGGCGGAGTCCGACACCGAACGACAGGCGCTTTATCGAGAGCTAGCTGAGGTAGAGCGTCGGCATCAGGTATGGTTTGAGGAGCTCCTTCGGAGCCAAGGCGTGAGTCCAAAGCCGCGCCCGCTCAGCTTGCGGACACGCTTCCTCCTGTGGATGATTCGCCGAGGGAATGCCCGGTTTGTGGTGCACGCGCGTATCAACGAAGAGGCACGCGAGGTGCGGCAGTATCTCCGCGAGCAGCCCCGCCTCTCAGGACGGCTTCGAGAGGTGACCTCCCGGGTAGCTCGGGACGAGTCAGAGCACATTGCCGAATTGAACCGACTGCTGGGGAACGGAAGCGAACCTTGGCATCGAACGGAGTCGGGGGGCTTCTTACGCAACGTCGTCTACGGCTTCAACGATGGCCTTACGGCGAACTTCGGGCTCGTCATGGGTGTCATCGGAGCTGAGGTTGCTCCTCACATTGTGCTCTTATCGGGCGTTGCTGGTTTGGTGGCCGACGCACTCTCTATGGGTGCCAGTGGTTACCTGGCGGCGAAGAGTGAGCGGGAGGTCTACGAGCACGAAATCCAAACAGAGCGAGAAGAACTGCAGTTGATGCCGGAGCTGGAGCGAGAGGAGCTAGTGCTGCTCTACCGCGCAAAGGGGATGCCGCTGGAGCAGGCCCAGCAGGCTGCAGAGCAGGTCATGGCCGATCCGGAGCTTGCTCTCCGCGAAAAGGTGCGGGAGGAGCTTGGGATTGGTGAGTTCCGAAGCTCACCGCTGCGTGAAGGGGTCACCACCGGGGTAGCGACAGCTTTGGGAGCGCTCGTGCCCGTTGTCCCGTTCCTGTTCGGGCACAGCGCGTTGATCGTTTGGATCTCCTTCGCTGTGAGTATGCTCATGCACTTCGTCGTTGGGGCAGCTCGGAGCATCTTCACGGGCCGTGGGGTGTTCAGGAGTGGGCTGGATATGTTCCTTGTTGGGCTTGGAGTTGCGGTCGTCGGTTACGTCGTTGGTGACCTCCTCATGCGCCTGTTCTAGGTCGGTGCTGGTGGGTGAGCCATTCGCAAATGCGTGCCGTAGAGGGGCGCCAAATCCCCGGACGCCGTTGGTTGGTGCGGCTCGTGGGCATTGGGCTATCTGCTGGCTTCATACTTGTGTGGGCACGGCTTGCTATGCTCCATCTCTTCGCCAGTCCCGGGCTGCGGGAGGCACTCCACGGGCAGGCATATGTCTCTGTGCTGTCACTGCCTCAACGCGGGCGCGTCGTGGATTGCCGAGGCGAGACGATTGCTGAGAGCGTCCAGGGGATATCGTACGGAGTTGACCCGGCAATGGTGCGGTGTGCGGAATGCCTCTGCCGGCGGGTGCAGGAAGTGCTGGCCATCCCGGAAGCGGAGTGCTTGGAGCGGATTGCTACGGCAAAGGGGCGCTTCTTCTGGCTGCGCCGTGGTATTTGGGGTAAGGAGACGCTTGGGCTGGACACACTCTCGGAGCCTGGACTGGTGCGGCTGCGCGAGCGTGTGCGTGTCTATCCGCACGGTGACCTCTTCCTGCCAGCCGTGGGCAGCGTTGGCGTAGACCAACAAGGGCTGTCAGGGTTGGAGCTCGTCTACGACTCCCTGCTGCGGAAGAACCCAGAGCCAATCGTGATGCGCCGCGATGCTCGGGGATACCTCTCGCCCCAGGTGGAACATGTCCTGGAATCCAGCAAGCGCCCACCGATGCTACGGACGACGCTGGATGGTGAGCTCCAGCGCATTGTGGCTTACGAACTATCCGAAGGCATACGCCGGGTAAAGGCCGCTTCTGGTTTGGCGCTAGCGATAGAGCCGTCCACTGGTGCCGTGCGGGCTATGGTGGTCGTTCCTACACCGCCGCGTGGGAGCGCTCATGCGCCGATCGTCAGCGACGTCTACGAACCTGGGTCTGTCCTCAAGCCCCTCATAGTAGCGGCAGCCCTAGAGCAAGGGCTTTTGCGCCTGTCGGATACCCTCTTCGGGCATCATGGAGTATGGGACGGTGGTGGCTACCGGATCGCCGACGAGCACCCGCTGGGGTACACAACATTGCGGGAAGCACTAGCATGGTCTAGCAACATTGTCTTCGCCAAAGTAGCCCAAGGCCTGTCCCCTCGACTCCTGTATCGCTACATCCGTGACTTCGGCTGTGGGCTTCCGACGGGCATCGAACTGCCCGGCGAAGCGCCTGGGATTGTCCCGAAGCCACACCAGTTCCAGCCTTTGACTCCGCTCTTCTGGGGCTTCGGCTACGGGTTAGCCGTGACCCCACTCCAGCTAGCCTGCGCTTACGCTGCCATTGCCAATGATGGCGTCCTGATGCGCCCGTACTTGGTAGAGGCGGTGCTGGGTCCAGATGGGACGGAGCTCCAGAAGTTCTCCCCACAGCCTGTCCGCAGGGTTTTGACGGTCCCGGTAGCGCAGCAGCTCCGGCAGCTTCTCCGGAGTGTGGTAGAGGAGGGGACGGGGCAGCCTGCCTATCTTGCAGGGATTGCCGTTGCAGGCAAGACGGGGACGGCGCAGCAGCTTGTTGGAGGGCAGTATAGCCGCGAACACCATACGGCCTCGTTCGTGGCCCTCTTCCCGGCGGACCGTCCTCGGTTGGTGCTGCTGGTGATGCTCCTGCGCCCACAAGGAGGCGGCTCCGGGGGACATACCGCTGCCCCGGTCGTCCGCCGAATCCTCCAGCGGATGATGGCTCATCCGCGCTTGAGCTGGTACGTTGTGCCTGACGGCACTGCCTAAGGGCGGCGTTCGTCATAGCCTGCGTGCATCCACGGTGTCCTCAGCAGAGTGATGGAGCAGCCTGCGTCGGAACGTACAGCCTGGATCCAAGGGGTGCGCTACCTCTTGCGGCCCAGCCACCTGGTACCCCTGCTCGGAGCTCATGCTGGTAAGGTCTTTGCAATGGCCCTGCTCTGTATGACGGGAGCGTCGGTGGTAGTCAATTGGCTCTACGCCGAAAACCCGACGCTCCGAGAGCAGATGCGTCGTATGGCTGAGCAGCGGCTTGAGGACTACTTCGCCCGGCATCCGGAGATCACCGAGCAGCAGCAGGCAGAGATCCGCCAGCGCTTGCAGGAGGGATTGGCCTTCTCGCTACCGCGGAGCCTGCTCGGAGGGCTGTTTACGAATGTCATCACACTACTGTCGCTTGCGGGGCTCCTGTGGCTACGGCAGCCGCTTGTTGGGGTACAGTGGAAGAGCTTATCGTTTGCGGTTCTGGTGACGGCTCTGGGATACTGTAGCCTCGTAGGCGCAGCAGGTGAGGTCATCACCGCGGTCGTCCAGACACTTGGGGGGTCCATTCAGATACAGCCTGGACTTGCCCTGTTCGTTCCATACGGGGCTGACCCGACGCTGTTTTCTGTGCTGTCGCGGATGCACGTCGGGGCGATTGCGCAGTTCGGCATGCTGGGGTACCTCTTTGGGCGAGCGGCAGCGATACCTTTGTGGCGTGGGATGGTGTGGAGCTTCGCTGCCTGGGGGCTGTGGTTAGGAGCAATCTACGCAATGGCAGTCGTTGTTCTCCGCGGGTGAGCAGAATCGGTATTTTTGTGCCGGATGGCTTACAATGGAGGATAAAGCTGTGAGCGCCCCATACGTGCTTGTAGTGGATGACAACCGGATTACGGTCAAGCTTCTGCGGCGCTACCTTGAGAAGTACGGTTACGAGGTTGGTGAGGCATACGATGGAACGGAGTGTCTGGAGGCCGTTGCGCAACGTCTACCCGATGCGATCGTACTGGATGTCATGATGCCACAAATGGACGGTTATACGACAGTTCAGCGGCTGCGACAGAACCCTGCGACAGCGCTGGTCCCGGTAGTAATTGTAACAGCCCTCAACGATGCTCCGAACCAGGTTCGAGCGATAGAAGCGGGAGCGGATGACTTTCTCGGCAAGCCCGTCGACGAGCGTCTGCTGGTCGCGAAGGTGCGTCTCCTGGCGACTCTCAGCCGGCTACGGCGGATGTGTCAGCTCCTGTACCACCACGTCCACCAGAATGGAGTCCCCATACCGCCAGAGATCCGTGAGCTATGGAGCTCCCTTGGCTTTACCGAGCAGCCCTCCTGAGCGTTCTCTGGGTGGGGACCTCTGGCTGCCAGGCAGTCCGCCAAGTCACAGAGGCACTCGTCGGCGTTGAGCGCCTCCAGTTCCGCCTTGACGGCATTACAGATGTCCGGTTGGCTGGGATCTCTTTAGGGCAGAAGCAAAGGATCAGCGACTTTAGCGCTGTAGAAGCAGCACAGTTGCTGGCATCCTATCGCGCTCGAAGCTTGCCGGTGGACTTCGTACTCCAGGTGGCGGTCCGAAATCCAAACGATGGTATTGCGGGACGCCGTCAGCTCCCAATTCGGTTGGCGGCAATGGAGTGGAGATTGCTGCTGGATGAGGTTCCTACGATACGAGGGGCGCTGGCACAGCCGGTGGAGATTGCCGGTGGCGCAGAGACGTTGTTGCCTCTGCAAATTAGGGTGGACCTGGTAGAGTTCTTCCAGCAGCGGCAGTATGAGGATATGCTCCGCCTGGCACTGGAGCTTGGCCAAGGGCAACTGTCTCGAGTTTCACTGGACGTTCAGCCGACGCTCCAAACTCCTGTTGGGGAGATCCGTTATCCGAGGCCAGTCCGGGTGGTAGCGGCAGAGTTCCGTCCGTAACCGCTCCATGGAAGAGATCTTGTGGCTCGTGCTCTGGGGTACTCTGCTGGTGCAGATTGCCTTAAATCTCTGGCGGGGCGTGGTGGAGGAAGAGCCATGGATGCTCATGGCTGAGCGCTCGGGTGAGGAAGTGCGTCTACACCGAGCTGTGCTGAGCTTTTGGGAGACCGTTGCCGAGGGGGCCTTTCTCTTCGCTGTCTTCTTCTTGCTGCAACGGTGGGGACTACCGATGTGGGGACAGCTCGTGGGGGTAGCGGTGGCAATATTCCTCGTGGGGTGCCTGAGGCCGGTGGCCCAGGTGGTGGGGATGTTGTACCCGGAGCCCCTCTTCCGAGCGCTGCGAGGCCTCTCCTGGCTGCTCCAGCGGACGGAGGCTCCCTGGCGCTTCTTGCTGCGCTGGCTCCCCCGTCGCCAAGAAGCGGAGCTCGTGCGACAAGAGCTTTCTGCTGTCGTGGAGACAGCCCGCCAAGAGGGGGCCTTGGAGCCGGAAGAGTACCGGCTGGTGACGAACCTCATGCGCCTCCGGAATATTCGAGTCGCTGACGTCATGACGCCCCGTACGGTGATGGTCTCCTGCCCCGCGGACATCAGCGTGCGGGATGCTCTCCGTATCCCTGAGCTCCGAAACTACTCACGAATCCCCGTGTGGGAAGGGGAGCCGGATACGATCATTGGCTACGTGCTGACGAAGGAGCTCCTTTGGGCCTTCTGGGAGGGCAGAGCGGAGACCCCTGTTCGGCAGCTCGTTCGCGAGGTCCACTTCTTGCCCGAGACCTTGGAACTGGACCATGCGCTGGAGGCCTTCTTGGAGAAGCGGCAGCACCTCTTCGTCGTCGTGGATGAGTACGGAGGCATAGAGGGGATTCTGACGCTGGAGGACATCGTGGAGACGCTGCTGGGAGTAGAAATCGTTGACGAGGCGGACAAGGTTGCTGACCTCCGCGAGCTTGCAAAACTGCTACGGCAGGAGCGGATTGCGCGTTCTCGAGGAGTGTCAGCTGGAGGGATCCAGTCAGCAGAGGGGCAGGACAAAGAGAGCATGGAAGCGTGAACACGGCTGGGATGGAATTGGAAGAGGGCGCTGTAAGTTTGCCTTGCTGTAGCTTGAGCAAGGGGGTAGGATGCGACGTCAGGATGCAGTGCGGTACGTGAGCCAGAAGACGGGAATCCAGCCGTCGCGGGTGCGCGCCGTGCTTGAGCACCTTCTAGAGTTCGTCCAGGAACAGGTTGCGCGGGGTGAGCGGGTTGACTTTCGGGGATTTGGGGCGTTCTTCCTGCGGTGGCGGCGTCCGCGGATGGCCCGCAATCCACGGACAGGCGAGCCTGTTCCCGTCGGCGAGCGACGTGTGCCAGACTTTAAGCCTTCGCCGAAGTTCATCCGAAGGGTTCAGCAGCAAGGTTGAGGTGGGTCCGTGCGGAGCTGGGGCATTGCTGTAGCAGTTGTTGTCGTATTGAGCCTTGGCTCCTGGCTGCTGAAACAAGTCTCCCGTCCGGTGCCTGCCTCGGCAACGGCAGGGGAGCCGGAGCTGCCCCAAGAACAGCAACGGCGCCTGAGCATGCTCCAGCAGCAGTTGGCACAGGACTCTACCAACCTGGTCGCTGTGCTGGAGTTGGCGAATCTCTACTACGACATAGGACGTTTCACCGAAGCAGTCCCGCTCTACCAGCGCTATCTGGCAGCCGATCCAGGCCAGGCCGAAGTGCGGATAGACTACGCCTATGCCCTCTTCGCTAGCGGTCAGCAGGCGGCGGGAATCAGGGAGCTGCGTCGGGTATTGGAGCGCTTCCCTGATCACCCGATTGCGCTCTTCAATCTCGGCGTGCTCTTAGCCCAGTCTGGCGACCTCCAAGGGGCTCGGCAATCATTTGAGGAGCTTATCCGTCTGCATCCCGTGCTCCCTCTGGCCGAGAGGGCGCGGCAGGCACTACGGACGATAGACTCGCTCCAGGCAAGTTCCACAAAACCGTAAGAGGCCGATGCCGTGCGGTCGGAAGCGCAAGCGCTACAAGATGAATCGGCACAAGCTCAAGAAGCGGCGTCGGAAGAATCGCCACAAGAAGAAGCGGTGATGTAGCTGCTCCCCTGGGGGAGCGGGCACTATGGCGCTGCGTAAGATAGACGCCCATGCCCACATCGTGCCTCCTAAGTGGCCTGATCTGAAGAGCCGCTTTGGCTACGGAGGCTTCATCCGGATGGAGCACTATGCCCCCGGGCGGGCTCGAATGGTGCGTGATGATGGGGTGGTCTTCCGGGAGCTGCAAGAGAACAGTTGGAACCCGGAGTGCATCCTACAGGACATGGACCGGCACGGGGTGGAGAAGATGGTGCTCTCCACGGTGCCGGTGCTCTTCTACTACTGGGCCCGCCCAAGGGACTGCTACGAGTGGTCCCGGTTCCTCAACGACCATCTGGCGGAGGTGGTCGCCCGTTTCCCGAAGCGGTTCTTGGCGCTTGGAACGGTCCCTCTGCAGGATGTAGACTACGCCATTCGCGAGCTGGAGCGCTGTGTCCGGGAGCTTGGCTTCCCAGGGGTGGAGATTGGCTCCAACGTGAATGGGCGGAACCTAGATGATCCCGAGCTCTTTCCCTTCTACGAAGCGGCCCAGGAGCTTGGCGCTGCACTTTTCGTCCATCCGTGGCAGATGTTGGGGCGCGAGCGGCTACAGCGTTACTTCTTGGAGTGGCTCGTTGGAATGCCGGCGGAGACGACAGCAGCTATCTGCTGCTTCATCTTCGGAGGAGTCTTCGACCGATTTCCTCGGCTGCGCGTCCTCTTCGCCCACGGAGGTGGCTCCTTTGCTTTCACGCTGGGCAGGATTACGAAAGGGTATGAGGCGCGCCCGGATCTCTGCAACGTCAATGCCGTCAGCAATCCCCGAGCGTACGTAGGGCGTTTTTGGGTTGACACCGTCACGCATGATCCGCGAGCCCTCCGCTTCTTGCTGGAGACCTTTGGCCCCAACCGAGTGGTCTACGGCACCGATTACCCCTTCCCGCTGGGCGACCTGGAGCACGGACGCTTCATTGAGGAGATGGGATTGCCTGAAGACGTGCTCCACCGCATCTTTGTGGAGAATGTGCAAGAGTTCCTTGGGCTGACGCAGCCGGCAGCGCTTCGGTCATGAGGAGCGAGTACGAGGCAACGGAGGAGTATGCCCGGCACTTGGATGACTCCGACCCCATAGCGGAGTTTCGCCAGCGCTTCTTCATTCCACGCCGAGACGGCGAAGAACTCGTCTACTTCTGCGGCAACTCGCTGGGGTTACTGCCCAAAGAGGCGGAAGCAGCAGTCCACGAAGAACTTCGCCGTTGGGCTGAGTTGGCAGTGGATGGGCACTTCCACGGCCCACTCCCGTGGTTTTCGTACCACCGCACAGTGACGGAGTACCTTGCCGAGCTGGCGGGAGTGCAGCCACACGAAGTCGTGGCGATGAACTCGCTATCGGTTAACCTCCACTTGCTCCTCGCCAGCTTCTATCGGCCGGCTGGGCGACGCACCAAAATCCTCATGGAGCACTACCCCTTCCCTTCAGACCTCTACGTTGCCCAGACACACCTGCGATGGCACGGACTGGAACCCAGCCGGCACATCGTTCTCGTCGAGCCCCCGCCAGATAGGCATTCCTTGCGCACGGAGGACATCCGTTCCCGCATTGCAGAGCTCGGAGAAGAGTTGGCCCTTGTCTTCCTCAGCGGCGTGCATTACTACACCGGACAGCGATTCGAGATTGAGCCAATTGTGCAGGCGGCCCACGCCGTGGGGGCACATGTCATCTTGGACTTGGCCCATGCTATCGGCAACGTGGAACTCCGGCTCCATGCGTGGGGAGTGGACGCTGCGGCATGGTGCTCGTACAAATACCTCAACTCTGGCCCAGGTGGGGTCGGCGGCATCTTCGTCCACGAGCGGCATGCCACTGATAGAAGCAGGGTGCGGTTAGGGGGATGGTGGGGGACTCCGGAGGAGACTCGCTTTCGCCTCTTGCCAGAGTTCCTCCCAGCACTTGGAGCGGAGGGATGGCAGCTCAGCAATGCCCCAGTCTTGCCCCTGGCGGTCCATCGCATAGCGCTCCGGCTCTTCCATGAGGCTGGCTTTGAGCTGCTCTGCGCGAAGCGGGACCAGCTCAGCAGCTACGCTGAATACTGGATTGAGACTGTGCGTCAGGCGGTACCCAGAGCCCCTCTGCGCCTTCTGACGCCCTCTGATCTTCGCCATCGGGGGTGCCAGCTTTCGCTCTGGATTGGTGAGAACGGCCAAGAGCTTTACAAGTGGCTCCGGGCTGCTGGGATCGTCGTGGATTGGCGAGAGCCGAACGTTATACGGCTGGCCCCTGTGCCGCTCTACAACAGCTTCCGGGACGTCTACACCTTCGGAAGGGCACTGCTGGAGGCAGCGCGGGCTCTATGGGGGTAGGCGTCCAAAGGGATGACATAGCGCTCCAAGAAGCGCTGCACGATTGGCTCGCTGCTCTGCAGCATCTCCTCTGGGGTTCCGACGAAGCGGATGATCCCCTCGTCGATCAAGGCCACGCGGTGGGCGATCCGGAGAACGGTGAACATATCGTGTGTGATGACGACCGAGGTCACCTGCAGCCGCTGGGCCAGTTCGGCGATGAGGGAATCGATCTGCTCGGAGGTGACGGGGTCCAGGCCACTTGTGGGTTCGTCGTAGAAGACGTACTCTGGGTTCCCAACCAGCGCTCGAGCGATCCCCACACGCTTGCGCATGCCCCCGGAGAGATCAGCGGGGTACTTGCGGCAGAGGAGCTCGTATTCCCGCTGGAACTCACGGCTACTGGCTTCTTCTAACGGCGGCAGAAGCCCGACGGCGCTGAGGACGCGCTGCGCCTCGCGGTGCAAGACTTCAGGCTGGCGAATATCGTGCTCGTAGAGTCCGATGACGACGTTCTCGAGCACGGTCAGCGAGTCGAAGAGTGCTGCGCCCTGGAAGACGTATCCGAAGCGTCGCCGGAGCTGGAACCACTCATCCCGCCGGAGCTTGGTGACCTCTTGCCCGTCGATCCAGATCGTACCGGAGTCGGGGCGTAGAAGCCCGACGATGTGCTTCAGGAGTACCGTCTTGCCAGAGCCGGAGCGCCCGATGATGCATGTGGTCTGGCCAGTGGGAATCTTTAGGCAGACGTCCTGGAGGACAACCTTTGGGCCGAAGCGCTTCGTGAGGTGGAGGACTTCAATCATGCTGATGTCGTTCCCACGCGCTGGTGCTGAAGTTGTTCTAACCGGGTGCCGGGGATAGCAGCAATGAGGGTCTTCGTGTAGTCGTGCCGTGGGTTCCGGTAGAGTTCTTCGGCGTCGCCAATTTCCACGATGCGTCCAGACTGCATGACGGCGATTCGATCGCTGATGAACTTGACGACGCTCCAGTCGTGGGTGATGAAGAGGTAGGTTAGCCCGAACTCCTCACGCAGCTCGACCAAGAGGTTGAGTACTTGGGCCTGGACGGAGACATCGAGGGCTGAGACGGGCTCATCACAGACGATGAAACGGGGCTGTACGGCGAGGGCCCGAGCGATGACGAGGCGCTGGCGCTGGCCGCCGGAGAATTCGTGTGGGTAGTGCCAGAAGTAGCGTGGTTCTAAGCCAACTCGGTGGAGGAGCCAGAATACATACTCACGGCGCTCGCGGTCTGAGTCGAAGAGCTGGTGGACCCGCAGGACCTCCATGAGAGCGCTGCCGATTGAGAGCCGAGGGTTAAGTGAGGCATAGGGGTCCTGGAAGATAATCTGCATCTGACGTCGGAGGGCTTTCAGCTCTGTTGGCTTAAGGGCAAGAAGGTCCTGCCCGTTGAAGAAAACCCTTCCGCCTGTGGGCTCGACGAGGCGTAGGATAGCGCGCCCGGTGGTCGTCTTACCGCTGCCAGATTCGCCCACGAGCCCCAGCGTCTCTCCCCGGCGGATCGAGAAGGAGACCCCATCAACGGCCTTGACGAAGCCACGGATTCTGCTGAATAGACCTTTGCGGATTGGGAAGTAGACGCGCAGGTCCTCTACCTCCACCAGCGGGGCTTCTCCAGCTATGGCGGCAGTGCGAGCGGCCAGCTCCTCAGGACGGAGGGTGAGGGAATCGACGTGCTCTTGGACGCTGATATGGAGCCGTTCCCGAATAGTGCCATCCGGCAGCTCCTCCATGAAGTCTCGCACTGTTGGAAGCCGCCGTAGCTTCCGGTCTAACCGTGGCCGACACGCTAGTAGCCCCTTCGTGTATGGGTGCCGTGGCTCTGTGAAGATTTGTTCCAGCGGGCCGTACTCTACGATGCTCCCTCTGTACATGACGGCAACCTGGTCGGCGATCTCTGCCACTACACCTAAGTCGTGCGAGATGAAGATGAGGGCCATCTGGTGGGAACGCTGGAGCTGGCGCATTAGCTCAAGGATTGTCGCTTGGACGGTCACGTCCAGCGCTGTTGTGGGTTCGTCAGCAATCAGGATGTCCGGCTCACAGCTCATCGCCATGGCAATCATGACACGCTGCTTCTGCCCGCCTGAGAGCTGGTGGGGATAGCTTTGGGCGATGAGCTCCGGGTCTTGCAGCCCAACTTCAGCGAACAGCTCCAGCGCACGCTGGTATGCCTCCTGACGGCTCATGGAGCGGTGGAGCATGAGGGCCTCTACGACCTGGTCCCCGCAGCGGAAGACGGGATTCAGGGAGGTCATGGGCTCCTGGAAGATCATGGCAATGCGGTCACCACGGTACTGCTGCATCTCGCGCTCTGGTAGAGAGAGGAGGTCTACAACCCGGCCGTCCTGGTGGTGGAAGAGGACCTCGCCACTCACGATGCGTCCAGCCGGGGCAGGTACGAGCCGCATCAGCGAGAGCGCTGTCACGGACTTCCCAGAGCCCGATTCGCCTACAATTCCCAGCGCCTTGCCCCGCTCCAAGCGGAAGCTGGCCTGGTCCACTGCTCGGATTGCATACTGCTCCGAGCGAAATTCCACCGTTAGGTCTCGGACTTCCAACACCGTTGGCATGCGTCGAGCTCCAAACACGTGGAAGCGCACAAACTTAGGAACCGCTGGCTACCGTGGTAGCATGGGGGACCGGATGGCAGCGCAGGTGGCTAAGGGTAGATACCGCGACTGCGGGAACTCGCGGCGAAGCTGGGAGAAGAACTCCTGAGCCCTGAGCAGGTCACTCTCTGCGCATGCCAGATGTCCGAGGCGGAGCAACAGTCGTTCTCGCAGAGAAGGCCTGCTGTCGGGCTGCCGCAGAAGGTGCTTGTACGTTGAGCGTGCTTCCGAAAGCCGGCCTAATGCTGCCATACACTCGGCGACGTGGAAGAGGGCTTCGTCAGCCAGAGAATCAGGCAGTACAGAGAGGACCGTGAGACGCTGCAACAGCACCAGTGCAGAGTCGTACTCCTCTCGTTGGAAGAGCCGCAGAGCTTCAGCATACGTTGTCAGTGGCGTGCCGGTAGGGACTACTCCTGCTGCTACGACGAGCGTGTCGCTGAACCGCTGTAGGGTAGTAGGAGCCGCGGGAGCCTGCGCTAGGCTGCGTGCAGCGAAGAGGGATGGGCGCACGGGAGAGACTTGGAGACCAGTACACCCAAGGCACACGGCACACAGCAACACTATCAGCTGCCGTAGACGCAGTGCAGGGGCGTCAGCGGAAGTAGTACATCAGCCCGAATTGGGGTAGCGGGAGCACCTGCAGAGCATCGCCGTTCGTGTAGGCAGTAATCGCGAGCTCAGCCCCTAAGGCCAGGAGCTCGACAAGGAAGACCTCAGCCCCTAGCCCCGCTCCGAACCGGACTGGCCAGATTGGCTCTGGCTTGGAGTCCGTCGTGTGCGAGTAGTAGCCCAGCCCAGCTAAGAGGTAGGTCCTGTAGCCGGAGGTAGCGCTGAGGCGATAGTGGACTTCGCCACCGAGGCACCAGAAGCTGGTTTTCTTCAGCTTAAGGATGCCAGCGTTGATCTCCCCTCCCCACCGAACTGGCGAGGAGATTCGGAAACTCAGTCCTATGCCGCTCATCCAGCCAATCTGGAGTCCAGCGCCGTAGTAGGTATAGAGCTCAAACGGGTCTGCTGCTGTCACCGGCCGGGGTGGGCGACCATCCTGTGGCTCTACGCGGTACTGCGGGATTTGCTGAGCAATGGCACTGCCGAGTGTCACGAGAACAAGGCAGAGGAGGCGCATTGCTACGACATCTGAGGTGTGTGAGACTTACTCTTCTCGGGCTTCCACCAGGTGACGTCAACAACGTTCTCGCCCCCGTCGGCAGCAATAACTGCGCCGTTAATCCAAGCTGCTTCAGGACGGACCAACAAGGTGACGATGCGGGCGACGTCTTCTGGGGTTGTCAAGCGATGGTACGGATTGCGTCCGATGGCGTTCTCTATGAGGATCTCATGCCCGGGGATACGCCGCAGGGCAGGAGTGTCGGTGACACCGGCCCGGATAGCGTTCACTGTGATGCCATGAGGAGCCAGCTCCAAAGCCAGTTGTCGAACATACGCCTCCAGCGCAGCCTTTGCTGCAGAGACTGCTCCGTACATCGGAATGGCGCGTTCGCTGCCGGCACTCGTCATAGCTAGGATCCGACCCCCAGGACCGATGAGCGCTTCCCGGATGAGGTCTTGGGTCCAGTAGACGAGGCTGTTCGCCATCACATCCAGCGTCATTTCGAGCTGCTTCTGGCTGATGCTCTCCTGTGGGGGTTCGGCAACGAGGGGGAGGAGCGTACCGAACGCCAGAGAGTGTAACAAGACACGGACAGTCGCTCCGGGGTAGAGGCTGAACTCCTGCTTCAGTGCCTCTACGACTGTCCGGCGACAGGTGGGATCGGCCGCATTCTGGTTGAAGAAGAGGACGCGAACACCGTAGGCTTGGAGCTGAGCTTTGAGCTCTTCGACCTTGGGCAGGGTTACAGCTCGGTCCAAGTGGACTCCGACAATATGGTATCCCTCGCGAGCTAGGGCCAGTGCAGTGGCACGTCCGAAACCGCTGGAAGCCCCCAGAATAACAGCGTACAGCGGTTGCTCCATCGAACTCCTTGACAGTGGCACTTCGCAGGCGTCGCAAAGATATGAACTCCGAAGGCCCTTTGTGTCGCCTTATTTTTGTGCCTTTGCAGGCGCTTGGCGCTACTGAGAGGGAATGGCGGAGCAGCGCTGGATTCGCATCTACGGAGCTCGAACCCACAACCTGAAGAACATTACGCTTGCCCTCCCACGTGGTCGCCTGATTGTCATTACTGGTCCGAGCGGTTCGGGGAAATCGTCGTTAGCGTTCGATACACTCTACGCCGAGGGGCAGAGGCGCTTTGTGGAGTCGCTCTCTGCCTACGCCCGGCAGTTCCTGGAGCGGATGCCACGGCCGGACGTGGAGAGCATCGGAGGACTCCCACCAGCCATCGCGCTGGAGCAGCGTCCGCTACAGCGGAATCCCCGCTCCACGGTGGCTACGATGACTGAGCTCTACGACTACTTCCGCCTACTCTACGGGCGCGTGGGGAAGACGTACTGTGCCCGCTGCAACCGACTCGTCCGGCGGTCATCCCCACAGTCGTTCTCAGAGGAGATTCTGCACCTGCCCGTAGGCGGACGGCTGATTGTGGGATTCCCCTTTCCGGAGACACCTCCTTCGCTGCAGGAGCGCCTGGAGCGCCTTCAGGCGGAGGGGTTCGTGCGGCTCCTCCATCGTCCGACAGCGGTAATGGTACCGCTTTCGGAGGCGGCCTCTCGGATTAGTGACGCGGCCGAATGGGTTGTCGTTGTAGACCGACTCGTGCTTGAGCTTGACGAGGAGACGCGTGCACGGCTCGTAGAGGCCTTGGAGACGGCGTTCGCCAAAGGGCAGGGACGGGCTATGGGGTACGAGCTCTCTACCCGGACGGAGCTCCAGGCCAGCACTCGGTACGAGTGCCCGGTGTGCCGGATTGAGTACGTAGAACCTGAGCCTCGGCTCTTCTCCTTCAACAGCCCCTTGGGGGCCTGCCCGACCTGCCAGGGGTTTGGACGAACGATTGGGATTGACCCAGAGCTCGTCATCCCCGATAAGCGTCGCTCCCTGCGGGATGGAGCTATCCATCCTTTTCGGACCCCCGCGTATGCGCACCATCTCCGGCGGCTCCTAGCGATTGCTCCGAAGTATGGCATTTCCCCAGACGTCCCCGTGGAGCAGCTTACCCCCAAGCAGTGGCGCATCCTCTGGGAAGGTGCTGATGGCTACATTGGGCTGAACCGCTTCTTCGCTCAGTTGGAGGAGCAGACGCAGAAAGTACAGGTGCGGGTACTGCTGAGCCGTTACCGTGGCTACACGCGCTGTCCAGCCTGCGGGGGCTCGCGACTGCGGACCTCTGCGCGTCGAGTCGCCGTTGGCGGGAAGTTCTTCCCAGAGCTCATCACGATGGACTTGGCATCGGCGCTGGGGTGGTTTCTGCAGCTCCAGCTTTCGCCGGCTGAGGAGGCCGTCGTCGGGGCCGTGTTGGCAGAGATTCGTCGCCGGCTGCAGGTCTTGGTGGACATTGGGCTAGGGTACTTGACGCTGGATCGGCTCTCCCATACGCTCTCCGGTGGGGAGGTACAGCGAATCCAGTTAGCGACGGCCCTAAGCTCGGCGTTGGTGGGTACGCTCTACGTGTTGGATGAACCCAGCATTGGACTCCATCCGCGGGACACGCAGCGGCTTCTGCACATCCTCTTCCGTCTGCGCGAGCTGGGCAACACAATTGTCGTGGTGGAGCATGACCCAGACATCATTCGCCATGCCGACTGGGTTGTGGAGCTTGGTCCGGGCGCCGGAGAACACGGCGGACAGGTCGTCTTCCAGGGAACCGTAGAGGAGCTGCTCCGGGCTGAAACGTTGACGGGGCAGTACCTTTCCGGCCGCCGCCAGGTGGATTCCAACAAGAGGGGGCGTCGTACGCCCAGAGGCTGGCTCCGGATTCGGAAGCCGATCGCCAACAACCTCAAGGGGGAGGATGTCGAGCTGCCCTTGGGCTGCTTGTCGGTGGTGACAGGCGTCTCCGGGTCGGGCAAGAGCACGCTAGTCTACGATGTCCTCTACGCTACGCTGCGCCGCCTCAAGGGACTGCCGGCGGAGGGGAGCGGCAGTTGCGCTGGTATAGAGGGTGCGGAGGCGATCGACCACGTGGTGCTCATTGACCAAGCTCCGCCAGGGCGTTCCAGCCGTTCCACACCGGCAACCTACACGAAGGCCTTCGATGGCATCCGAGAGGTCTTCGCCACTACAGACTACGCGCGGCAGCGGGGCTGGACTCCAGGCTACTTCTCCTTCAACGTCCCCGGAGGACGCTGCGAAAGCTGCCAGGGTGAGGGGATTGTGTGGGTAGAGATGCAGTTCCTCTCCGACCTCCCCCTGGAGTGCGACGCTTGCCGCGGGACTCGCTACAAGAGCGAAGTCCTGCAGGCCCGCTACCGGGGCAAGTCCATCGTGGACGTGCTCCAGATGACCGTGGACGAAGCAGTGGAATTCTTCGCCGAGCATCGACGGATCGCGGAGCGTCTCCTGCCGCTCCAGCAGGTTGGATTGGGGTACCTACGGCTTGGGCAGCCCACGACGATGCTCTCTGGTGGGGAAGCACAGCGGCTGAAGCTGGCTTCCTACCTGCTAGAGGAAGTCTCCGGGCACGTGCTCTTCTTGCTGGACGAGCCTACTACAGGGCTTCACCTCTGCGATGTAGAGCGGCTGCTAACCGTCCTGCAGCGGCTCGTCGATGCTGGACATACAGTCGTGGTCATCGAGCACCACCTACATGTCATCGCGGCAGCCGATTGGGTGGTGGATTTAGGCCCGGAGGCGGGGGATGCCGGGGGACATGTCGTTGTGATGGGGCCTCCGGAGCGGGTGATGCGCCATCCAGGCTCGCATACGGGGACAGCGTTGCGTGCATTCATGGGCAAGCGGGCACTTGCGCATGCAGCCTCGTAGCCTTGGGCGCCTCCTCCGCTGGGGGCTGAGCCTTGGGCTTCTGGGCCTCTCAGTAGTGGTGGCAGCGCAGATTACCGACTGGACTGCCTTCGTGGAGGTGCTCGGCCGAACGGCGTATGAATGGCTGTGGGTGTTCCTGCCGGTCATTCTTGGGGCCCATCTCCTGCGGGCGTGGCGGTGGCAGCTCTTGGTGCGAGCAGCGCTGGGTCGGCTGCCGGGCCTAGGGAATGCTTTCTCCGCCGTGATGGTTGGCTATGCCGTGAATTCGATTGTGCCGAGGGCAGGTGAGCTGGTCCGCCCCTACGTCCTGAGCCGTCGTGAAGGGCTCTCGCTAGCGACGCTCCTCTCTACGGTCGCCGTTGAGCGGCTGCTCGACGTTGCTACACTGGCACTTCTACTCCTCGTTGCGAGCACGTTGTTCGCCGAGAGGCTCACTAGCATCGTGGAGAGGTCCGGTGGGGTCAGCTCGGTGCTCGTGAGCTTAGGGGTATTGGCCCTTGTGGTTGCAGCTCTGGTGAGCATCCGGCGTTGGGGAGGGTGGTTGCTACGGTGGATGCATACTCGGCTTCCTAGCACGGTGCAGCGAGGCAGCAAGCTCCTTCAAGAACTCGCTGCTGGGGTAGCTGTACTCCGGCAGCCCCGCCTGTACGTGCCGCTATTGCTGCAGACTCTGCTGCTGTGGTTCAGCTACTGGGCGCCGCTGTACGGGCTCTTCTGGGTCTGCTCGTTGCCACTCGGTCCGGCTGAGGCGTTTCAGGTTCTAGTGGTCTCTGCAGTAGCCATCTCAATAGCCCCGACCCCATCAGCGGCAGGGGTCTACCATGTGGCCGTCCAGCTCGCATTGGTGGAGCTCTTTGCCATACCGCCGGCGGAGGCACTGGCCTATGCTGTGATTGCCCATGGACTCAACACAGCAGTTGCTCTCGTCGTCGGGGGACTCTGTTGGCTGTGGGAGCAGCTCCGGCCAGTGGGGGCAAAGCTTGCTACGGGGCCGGACTAGGGGGTGCCTTGGGCCTGCCCTGCACAGAGAACGACAGCCGTGCTGTATTCAGCCCTGACGAGTGTCGGGCGGGTGGAGCCGATAATGAGAGACCAGCGGGGTCGGGAGCCGTGGTGTATAGAGTTGTCCAGGTGTAAGCTATGGACGGGTGACCTCTAGTGCGGCTGTGGGACACCGGGGTATGTGAGCGCTAGGCAGACGGCCGCGTGCGGGATGATGCTCGTGCGATGGGCCTGAGGCAGGGGCTAAGACAGTGTGTTGGAGTGCGCAATCTCCGTGTGTCTCGATTGTTTTGATGGGAGCTGGGACATGGCTGAGACTGTTGCGTGATGTCTGCAGTGGGGCTGTGAAGAGTGCCAGAGTTGTCTCAGCAGGGCTACGTTGCGGGAGGTTGGTTCGTCTCTTTGCGGTGTCAGTGTGGAGAGCGATTCAGTACCCGGCAGATGCTGCGGCAGCCGACTCGGGAAGCTGTGGAGGCGATCGACCCTGGGAGGGAGCGTTTCTACGTGAGCGAGATCTTCCACTCCATCCAGGGCGAGGGGAGCCGAGCGGGGATGCCCTGTGTCTTCGTGCGCCTGCAGGGATGCAAGCTACGCTGCGTGTGGTGCGACACGCCGTATGCGCTGGACCGGCGCGACGGAGGACAGTGGATGACGGGGGAGGAGATTCTGCGGAGCGTGCGGGCATATGGATGCCGTTTCGTAGAGTTCACCGGCGGCGAGCCGCTGGAACAGTGGGGGAGCTTTGGACTGATGCGGCTGCTATGCGACGAAGGCTACACTGTCGCCGTTGAGACAGGTGGGCACATCAGCATCGAACCGTTAGATGAGCGAGTCATTGGGATTGTTGATGTCAAGTGCCCGTCCTCGCGTATGACGCCGCTGATGTACTGGCGCAACCTGGAGCTACTGCGCCCACACGATGAGGTGAAGTTCGTCATCGCCGACTGGCGGGATTATGAGTTCGCCTGCCAGGTAATCGAACAATACCGCCTGCCAGAGCGGACGGCGGCTGTGCTCTTCTCGCCAGCTTTTGGGCTGATCTCCCCGCGGCAGTTGGCTGAGTGGATTCTGCAGGACCGGCTGCCAGTGCGGCTACAGTTGCAGCTCCACAAGTACATCTGGGACCCGCAGCAGCGAGGGGTATGAGGCAGCCTGAGTTCATCCCAGTCGGTGATGTGCTAGTGGAGAGCTCGATTGCAGAGCTGCCGTTTGCCTGCGATGTAGAGCGCTGCCGTGGTGCTTGCTGCACAGTGTCGGGGTCTTTGGGGGCCCCGCTGCTGGAGGAAGAGGTGTCGATAGTGGAATCACTCGTCCCTCTGCTACTGCCGCGCCTGCCAGCGGAGGCACGGCGGGTGCTCCAGGAAAGCGGGGCGGTGGTGCGGCAAGAGGGACAGTTCTACACCCGCTGCGTTGGGGAGGGCGCGTGCGTCTTCGTAGTGTGGGAGCGAGGAATTGCTCGCTGCGCCATAGAGCAGGCCTACGAGGAAGGCCTCAGCTCGTTTCGGAAGCCCCTCTCATGCCACCTCTTTCCGCTCCGCTTACGTCAGCGCCATGGTCAGCGCTACTTGGTGGCTGAACCTTTCGAGGAGTGTGCTCCAGCGTACGATCACGGGCGCCGTTGCGGTACGACGGTTGTGGCGTCGGTGGCGGAGGCGCTGGAGCGGGCCTTTGGGAGAGAGTGGTGTGAGCGGCTACAGCAGGTGCTTGTGGAGGCGTCTGCACCATGATTTGGCAACGGCTCTCGCTGCGGTCACGGCTGACGCTCTGGTATGGGGCTGTCGTCGCCGCTGTCTTGATAGGGTTCGGACTGTTCTGGTACTGGAGCGTGCGGCAGGAGCTCTACAGCAGTCTGCGCCATTCGTTGGAGCAGGTGGCCCGTTCAGTGGGGGTGTTGCTGGAGCGTGCTGAAGAGCAGGTGGGGCGGCGGCTCCGACCCCCGCGCCACGGCCGGCTGTTGCCGTTGTGGGAGCAGATGCTCTTCGCCCGTCCGGCGCGCCGTTTCGTTGGTCCGCTCCCAAGCGATACGCTGATGGGCGCGGAGAGCCAGGTCTGGGGTGCCATCTACCAGTACATCCTCCTCAACCCCCGTAGCTACGTTCTCCAGGTGGCCGACACCGCCGGGCGTATCCTCTGGCGTTCAGAGAACCTCCTGGGAGATAGCCTCCCTGTGCTAGCGGGGATGACCGTTGGGAAACAGCAGTATCGCCGCTTTGCGCTCAGAGGTGAGCCTGTGGAACTCTTGGTCCATCACACTCGCCTGGCGCAGATTGCCGTGGGGTATGGCGTCCGCGAGATTGAGTCAGTCCTCCAGCGGCTGGCGGTGACGCTCCTTTGGGCGTTGCCGTTGGTACTTTCGGTCTCGGCCTTTGGGGGATGGCTCCTGGCTCGGGCATCACTGCGACCAGTGGAGCAGATGCGGCGGACGGCAGAGAGTATCACGGCTCGGAATCTGAGTCTACGAATCCCGGAGCCGCCGACGAAGGATGAGTTAGCCCACCTGGCGCGGACGCTCAACCAGATGATTGCACGCCTGGAGGCTTCCTTTGCCCAAATCCGACAGTTCACAGCCGATGTGTCGCACGAGCTCCGGACTCCGCTGACCATCCTCATCGGCGAGGTGGAGCTGGCGCTGCGGTCGCGGAAGAGCCCAGAGGAGTACGAGCGGGTGCTCTCCAGCGTACTGGAGGAGGCGTTGCGACTGCACCGGATTGTGGAGACGCTCCTGGAGCTGACCCGTGCCGAAAGCGGGCAGGTACGCTTGGAGCGCCGTCGTGTGGACTTGGGAGCCATCGTCCGCGAGATTGCAGAGGACGTTGAGCCATTGGCACGCGATCGTGGACTCTCGATTGCAACGGAGGTAGCGCAGGAGTGCTACGTGTTCGGTGATGCACTCCGTCTGCGCCAGGCCGTGTTGAACGTCGTAGACAATGCACTGAAGTATACACCGGCCGGGGGACGCGTGACATTGCGGGTGACTTCGGAAGCTGAGACTGTCGTGGCTGAAGTCGCTGACACAGGCATCGGCATACCAGAGGAGGAGCTGCCGCAGATCTTTGAGCGCTTCTATCGAGTGGAGAAGTCGCGGACCCGCAGCCATAGCGGTAACGGAGTTGGATTGGGCTTGGCGATTGTACGCTGGATCGTTGAGGCCCATGGGGGGACGGTAGAAGTAGAGAGCGCTGTCGGACAGGGGACGCGGTTTCGGCTCCGGTTCCCTCGTTACGAGGGGCGGGATGAAGGCCAGTAGGGTATGGCGATCGCTGTGGGGTTCTCTCCGCTGGCTCGTTTGGATTGGAGATACCGTAGGGCAGCGCCTGGCGCAGCAGCACCTCTTCTTGCTGGCGGCAGGGATTGCCTTCAATGTCGCTCTCTGCTTCATTCCGCTCGGGATGGTCGCGTTGTGGCTATTCGCTGGCTTCGTGAAGCCTGAGGTTGTGGAAGAGGCGTTCAACCGCGTCCTCGTGCTGCCCTGGATGCCTTCGGCTCAGCTCCAGGGTCTGATGGAGTCGGTCGTGGAGCAGCTTGAGGTTCTCATTCAGCGGCGTACAGCGGCGGGTATCTTCGGGATAGTCGGATTGCTGTGGACAGCTTCCGCGCTCCTACAGTCTCTGCGAACTGGGCTCCATGCAGCCTTGAGACTCCCGCCGAAGCCGCAGCGGGCGTTAGGGCTCTGGAGCCGGCTCCGAGACATGTTGCTGACGGTCATCCTTCTGCTGCTGAGCCTCCTCCTGTCAGCGGTCTTGATCGGCTGGGGGATGGTCATCGCGTGGGGAGCGGAGCTATTGCCTCCGCAGTGGTATGCGGTCGTGCGAGGAACCTGGAGTGCAGCTACCTCTGTGCTGCTGGAGGCATCGCTCTTCTGGTTTGCCTTCCGCTTTGTTCCGAAACCTGCTCCACCAGGCCGTGTAATCTGGAGGGCTGTGCTCGTGGCCATCGTGATGACAGAGCTCCTACGAGTAGGCTACGGGTGGTATCTGGAGAACTTGGCTCCGTGGGGATGGATTTACGGGGCGTATGCGGCACTGGTGTCGCTCGTAGTGTGGGCATACGCTGTCGCATTCGTGATGCTGTTTGCGGCGGTCGTGGCTTCGGTGATTGTGGAGGGGAGATGAAGAGTTTCGGAGGCTTCTGGCAGCGACGTGGTTGGGGATTGGCGCTGTGGTGGGCAGGTATCAGCAGTGTAGCAGCCGTTGCGGGCACTTGGAGTGGGTGGGTATCCTTCGCACTGATTGGGGTGGGCGTGGTAGGGTCTGGGATACTACTCCGAGTATGGCGGCGCCGCTTCCGGCAGGAGGTTACCCTTTGGGCATACGAAGTAGCCGAGCGCCTACAGCGGCTCGGCTCTGGAACCTTCTCGGTACGCTTCCTCGGGGCAGATTTCCCAGCGGAGATACGTCTGCTCGCAGAGCGGCTCAACGGACTGGCAGAGGCTGTAGAGACGGAGTTGGGACGGGTGCAGAAGTTAGAGCGGGTCCGTAGCGACTTCCTTGGGAACGTCTCCCACGAGCTCCGGAATCCGCTCTTCGCGCTCCGAGGGTACTTGGAGACGCTAGCAGAGGCCCCACCTGAAGACACCGCAACGGTCCGCGAATTCGCTCAGAAGGCGCTGCAGTATGCCCAGCGGCTGGAGAATCTCTTGGCACGCCTGATGGAGATCTCCCAGATTGAGACTGGGGCTGTGCGGATGCGCTTGCGGACCTTCTCGGTGACGGAGTTGGCCAAGGAGGTGGTGGAGATGTTCGCGGAGCAAGCAGCTCAGCGCCAGGTCCAGCTCCACGTAGAGGCACCATCAGAGCCGGTCGAGGTCGTTGCCGATCGGGATCGGGTTGAGCAGGTGTTGAGCAACCTGGTGGAGAACGCCATCAAGTACAACCGTCCCGGGGGCTCAGTCCATGTGCGGATCTGCCCCGAAGGCAAACGGGTGCGGGTGGAGGTTGCGGATACCGGGATTGGGATTCCGCCAGAGCACCAGGAGCGAGTCTTCGAGCGCTTCTACCGGGTGCGGCATCCTGAAGCTCCAGCGGCGGAGGGGAGCGGACTTGGCTTGGCAATCGTCAAGCACATCCTGGAGGCCCACCAGGCACCGTACGAGCTGGAGAGCCAGCCTGGGGTAGGGACAACAGTGCGCTTTTGGCTACGAAGCTGAGTGGTGTTGCTGTAGCGTTCTCAAGCCCCGGTAGGTTTTTCCCTAAGTTTGCGCCTTGCTGCAGGGCTCAGTAGAATGGAACATCACCCACGGAAGGCACGGCAGCGAGCGGTGGCAATCCTCTTCGGCGCAGTCCTCGTAAACCTCATCGGTTTCGGCATCATCATCCCGCTCCTGCCATTCTACGGGCAGCGCTTTGGTGCATCAGAGCTGGAAATCGGAGCGCTCTTCGCCAGCTTTTCTATAGCGCAGGTATTGAGCTCGCCACTGTGGGGTGCACTCTCGGACCGTTACGGTAGGAAGCCCTTCCTCTTCCTGGCCCTCGTGGGGGCAGCGGTTGGGTATGTCATCATGGCTCTGGCACCCTCACTGGAGTGGCTCTTCGTTGCCCGTCTGGTTGATGGTGCCTTCGGTGGGATCATCACTACCGTTCGGGCATACCTGGCCGACGTCTTGGAGGAAAGAGAGCGTGCTCGCGGGTTCGGACTGATCGGAGCTGCGTTTGGGATTGGCTTCGTCGTAGGGCCATTGCTGGGGTCCGCGTTAGCAGCGTGGGGGCTATCGGCACCGGCGTGGGCCGCTGCCGCACTCAGTTTGATTGCTGCGCTGTGGGTTGCTATGGGATTGCCCGAGCCAGCGCGCCATCGGACCCGGTCTGTGGGCTCGTTTGGAGAGGGTTTTCGGAGGCTGTGGGGCCACCAGATGGTGCGTCCGTTTCTGCTCTTCGACTTCCTCCTCTGGAGCTCCCAGGCAGTCTACCAGACTGGCTTTGCCCTCTTGGTGCATCGCCGCTTCGGACTCACGGAGCAGCATGTGGGGTACTTGGTGGCCTTTGCCGGTGCCTTGGGGGTTCTGACGCAGGTGGCTATTGTTGGGCCGGTTGCCCGCCGACTGGGGGATGGAAACGCTTTCTGGGTAGGGACTCTCCTGGCAGCAGTAGGGCTAGGTACAGCGGTGCTGGCGCCATCAGTTCCGCTCTTCATGCTCTGCCTCGTTCCAGCAGCATTGGGATCGGGGATGGCAATCCCGACGCTGCTTAGCGTGCTGAGCCGTGTCACGCCATCGGCTTACCAGGGCAGCCTCCAGGGGGTGACGACATCACTGGAGGGCTTAGCGCGAATCCTCGGCCCGCTGTGGGGGAACGGTAGCATGGCGTTTTCTCCGCTGCTCTCCTTCGGCTCTGCAGCAGTGTTGCTCGCTGCCGTTGGGCTTGCCGCTATTCCGTATGTGCAACGCTTGCCCCAAGTCTATGAGAGTTCGCAGGGCTCTGCTGAGCGCATGGCGGAAGGATGAGATCGTAGAGTTTGCTCGCCAGCTCTCCCAGCTTGGGGTAGAGCTGCTGGCTTCCGATGGTACGGCCCAGGTGCTGAGATCAGCCGGAATCCCAGTGCAAGCCGTCTCTGAGCTGACGGGCTTCCCGCCTATCTTGGACGGGCGGGTGAAGACGTTGCATCCGCTCATCCACGCTGCTCTACTGGTACGACGTGATGTGCCGGAACACATGGAGCAGCTCCAACGCTTCGGCGTGGAGCCTATAGATCTGGTGGCCGTGGATTTCTACCCGTTCGAGCAGGCTCTCGGCAGTTCAGAGCTGGACGCTGGGATGCTGGAGCTGATCGATATTGGTGGTCCGGCGTTAGTGCGGGCGGCGGCGAAGAACTACCCGTGGGTAACGGTCGTCGTGCAGCCGGCCCAATACGGGGAAGTAGTCGCGCTACTCCGTGAACATGGGGAGGTCCCTGAGGCTGTGCGCCGGCGCTACGCAGCGGAGGCCTTTGCCCGAACAGCCGCCTACGACGCTATCGTAGCTTCAGTCCTGCGGGCCGATGGGAACACTCACACCCCGCAGTGGTGGGTCCAGGCCCTCCCGCTGGCACAGGAGCTCCGCTACGGGGAGAATCCCCACCAGCGTGGCTGGCTCTACGGCAGCGATTACGGCCGCTGCTTCCAACAGCTCCATGGCAAAGAGCTCTCGTACAACAACGTGCTGGATGCGGACGCTGCCGTGCGGCTCATCCTCGAGTTTGAGGTCCCCACAGTGGCCATCCTCAAGCACACAGCACCTTGCGGAGTTGGAAGTGACGAGGATTTGGTGAAAGCCTGGGAGAAGGCCTGGGCATCCGATCCGATTTCACCATTCGGTGGGGTTGTTGTGGTCAACTGTCCACTGGGCGCAGAGTTAGCAGAGCGGCTGGCGTCTGTGTTCTTAGAACAAGTGCTGGCACCAGACTTCTCCGAGGAGGCTCTGGCACTGCTCCAGCGCAAGCGGAATCTCAGGCTCCTCCGCTACAACGAGCCCTTACTGCGGCAGCAGTGGCAGCAAGACTTCCGAAGCATCCTTGGGGGCGTGCTCATCCAGACGTCGGATGTTGCCGTGCCTCTGCGGACTGAGGAGTGGCGGGTGGTGACGCAACGAGAACCTACGCCAGCGGAGTGGGAGGCTCTCCGCTTCGCTTGGCGTGTCGTCAAGCATGTGAAGTCGAACGCCATAGTCTTCGCAGGTCCCGATCGGACGCTAGCAATCGGCGGGGGACAGCCGTCGCGGCTGGATGCTGTTCGAGTGGCCGTGCGTAAAGCACAAGAGAGTGGACTATCGCTCAGCGGGTCTGTGGTTGCTTCTGATGCCTTCTTCCCCTTCCCGGATGCGATCGAGGAGGCAATAGCTGCGGGAGCAACAGCAGTGGTCCAGCCCGGCGGGTCGGTACGTGATGCGGAGGTCGTCGCCGCGGCCGATGCCCACGGCGTTGCCATGGTCTTCACAGGTACGCGTCACTTCCGGCACTGAACGGCTACTCCCAACGGTAGCGTTCCAGCGAGAAGCTCTCCCCAAGGTAGAGGCGGCGCACGTCGGGATGGGCAGCAATTTCTTCCGCCGTTCCAGCGTAGAAGATGGAGCCATCGATGAGGATGTAAGCCCGGTCCGTGATGGAGAGCGTTTCGTGGACGTTGTGGTCTGTGATGAGCACGCCGATACGACGCTCCTTCAAGCGGCGGACGAGGCGCATGAGATCTTCAACAGCCAATGGGTCTATGCCGGCAAAGGGTTCGTCCAGCAGGATGAACTTGGGATCAGACGCTAGAGCGCGAGCAATCTCGCAGCGTCGGCGTTCTCCGCCGGAGAGCATGTAGCCCTTCCGGTGTCGGATGTGGGTGATCCCGAACTCTTCCAGGAGCTGCTCCAAGCGTCGGCGCTGTTCTGGGCCTGGGAGGCGACGGAGCTGGAGGATGGCTCGGATGTTTTCTTCTACTGTCAAGCGCCGGAAGACCGAGGGTTCCTGGGGCAGGTAGCTGATTCCCAAGCGGGCGCGGCGGTACATCGGCATGTGGGTAAGCTCCAGAGAGTCGAGGAAGATGCGCCCAGCCGTTGGGGAGATCATTCCGACGAGCATGTAGAACGTCGTTGTCTTGCCTGCTCCGTTTGGGCCCAGGAGTCCAACGACCTCCCCCTGCCGGACCTCTAGCGAAACGTTACGAACAACCAAGCGTCGGCGATACGCCTTGGCTAAGCCCTCACACCGTAGGGAGCTTATCATGAGCGGCGCCTGCCGACGACTAATTCGACAGTTCTCTCCCGCCCATCGCGCAGGATGGTGATTCGCAGGCGCTGTCCAACCATCGTGTCAGCCAACAGCAGGTTGGCATCGTCGCTATCGCGGATGCGAGTGCCGTCTATGGCCGTAATGATGTCTCCTGGCTCAATCCCCGCATTGTCGGCTGGAGAGCCCCGGCGGACGCTGACGACGAGGGCACCGTATGACAGCTTTCCTACATCGAACTGCTCGGGATCGCCCAAGCGGATGCCGATATCTACGTCGCGGTCGATATGTCCATCGGCATGTAGGCGCTCGATGATGCGCTTGACGCGATTGATGGGGATAGCAAAGCCAATTCCAATACTGCCCGCGCCTTGCCAGTTCTGAGCCGTTGAGATGATTGCCGCGTTGACCCCCACAACCTCTCCGAGGGCGTTGACGAGCGGGCCTCCGGAATTGCCGGAGCTAATGGCAGCGTCGGTCTGGATCATGCCGCGGTAGACCCGCCCACCCTGCCGAAAGTTGACTCCAACGTTGCTGACTACCCCGACGGTGACAGTCGGCTTTGCATTGAGGTCAAACAGTCCGAAGGGGTTCCCGAGTGCGATGATCCACTCGCCGACGATCACGGAGTCGGAGTTGCCGAGCCGCAGGTACGGGAACTGGCGGGGCTTCGATGGACGGAGCTTCAGCAGTGCAATATCGCTGACGGGATCAGAGCCGACAAGCTCAGCATCATAGTGCTCGCCTCCGACCAGAGTCACCGTGATCTTTGTCGGACGTTCGCCGACGACGTGCTGGTTGGTCACAACGTAGCCGTCGGGAGAGATGAGGAATCCAGAGCCTAAATTTCGAATCGTGTAGCGCTGACGGTACTCACGCGGCTCGCCGAAGAAGAAGCGGAAGATGGGGTCGTCGTAGAACCACGAGCTGAAGGGATCGCGGTAGACAACCTCACGCTCGTCTGTCACGGTGATGCCTACGACGGCGGGGCTACAGAGCTGGACAGCACGGGTGATGGCATTCGTTCGCGTGCCGGTAAGAGTTGCGGTGAGCAGGTGTCGGAGGCTGTCAGGAGGAGGATACCGGCTCTCTTCATATAGCCGCTCCCCTCGGCCTCCGGAACAGTTCAGACCAAGGAAGAGCAGGGAGGTAAGCATCCACACCGCATGTTGCCGGTAATGCATCCCCATGCCAGCCCTTTCGGACTCTACGCACACGGTATTGACGAACAATGCCGCAGCCTCCGGCAAGAATAGAGCCTGGGAATGGGGAACCCTTCGCATTTTGGCGAAGTATGAGTGGACGCTTGAGTGCTGCCAACCGTTGAGGGGGGGTCATGGCTGTAGCGCTCCTCATCTGCTTTGCCAGCTTCGCGGTCGTGGGGATAGCACAGGAACGCACGGCCGCTCCGATAGAACTTCGAGGCTCGCTGAGTACGACTGCGGAGGCGTATACCAGCACTGGAGAGGCTCCCTCTCAGCGCTACATGCCTCGGTATGGGGCTCGGGTGTTCTTCCGTCCAGTCGTGCGGCTCTTCGGGGAAGTCGAGCTTCCGTTTGAGTTCTCTTACAGCGCTGCCGTAGGCCAGCGGGCGCCTTCTTCGATCGTTGGACCGCTGCAGCCGTTCAACCAGTTTGGCCTCAGTCCGCGGATTACCTCGTGGCTCCGCCTCCACGGCGGGTACTTCTCGCTGCAGCTATCGGAGTTGAGCTTCGGAGAGCTGCGTGTGCTCGGTGGAGGACTGGAGCTGACGCCTGGTCCTCTGCGGTTGAGGGGGCTGTACGGTATCGTGCAGCATCCTCGGCCAATAGATACAGTCGGCGGCTATCCCGGTGCGTATCGCCGCTGGGTGTGGGGTGGCTCGGTGGGGTTCGGTACCGATAGAGGTGCGGAGGTAGCGCTGCACTATGTGCGCCTGGTGGACGATACTACAAGCATTCGCCTCTCCCGAGTCGTGCGGGATACGCTGCTGGGGCGTAGCGATACGGTCGTCACCCCAGGTCAGGACAACGCTGTTGCGGCGCTTTCGTTCCAAGTGCCGTTGACGACAGGGATGACCGTCCGTGGTGAGATTGCCGTGAGTGCCTTCTCCAGCAGTATCCGTGCTCAGAAGAAATCAGAGCTGCCAGACTGGCTCTTTGCGTCTCGCTACTCCTCCAACATCGATGGAGCTGCTACGGTAGGGATCAGCATTGTGCCGTCGCCTTCGGTAGCCGTCAATCTGAACGGGCGCTGGATTGGACCAGGGTTCTACAGCCTTGGGTATCCACAGCTGTTCAACGATGTGGCGGAAGTTAGTGTGTCACCGCAGTTTAGCTTTGCCGAGCGGGCGGTCTCTGTCCGCCTCTCGGGAGGACTCCAGTGGAATAACCTGCGGAAGACGCGCCTGGGAACCTCACGGCGTATCATCGCTGGAGCGGGCGTTGGCTGGCAGCCATCGCAGAACTTCGGCGTCGACGCGCAGTACTCCAACTACGGCATGCGAATGCAGCATGACAACGACACCTTCCGGGTGCAGAACGTCTACCACAGCGTTTCGCTGAGCCCACGGTGGCAGTTTTCCGGACTGGGGGGTATGAACTCCGTTGCGGCGACCTATGCGTTCTCTAAGACGGACGACCGCAATCCCGTGAGTCGTGGAGCCACGCAGCAGCAAGCACACTCCCTGTTCCTCTCGCACAGCCTGTTGTTCCCTTCGTTGCTGGGCCTGACGACCACGGCCAGCTATGCGCTTACAGAGGCCGGCGGCTTGCAGACCAGGATCTGGATGCTCGGGGAGACCGTCTCTTACCCGATCGTTCCGGAGAAGCTCAATGGCTCAGCAGGGCTAAGCGTGTCCCGAACTCACGTAGTAGCGTGGGATACACAGTGGGGGCTCCGATTGTCGTTGAGCTACCACCTCAAGGAGTGGGGAACGCTGACCTGGAGTACCTTCCTGAACCGTTCTGAGCGTTCCGGGCGGCGACCTTTCACCGAGTTGCATACTAGCCTCAACTACGGGTTGAACTTCTGAGCGGACTGCTGCATTGCAACAGAGTAAATTGGCAGCCGATGAGCTGCGCGTCTGCCTACGATGGCGTACCTGCGGAATGTGCTCTTCATCGTGGGAATGCCGCTGTTCCTATGGGGACAACTCCATGTCTCCTTCGACGCTGCGCAGTTTTGGCATGAGGGACAGATACCACGGTGGGAGCTCTACTACGCCTTTCCGGATACGATCCTCTGCTACCGGCCCCACCGCGAGGGATATCTCGGCGAGCTCTACTTCGGTGTGCAGGTAGACAGTGCAGGACGGCCTGTGCTTGCGCACCAATGGGTCGTCCCGGTTGAGCGCCCAACCCCACGGATCGAGCAGCCTCAGGAGCTCATTGGGCAGCAGAATTTCCTCTTGGCCCCCGGCGAGTACCGTGTCCGTCTCATTGTCCAAGACGTGCATGACAGTACGCACCGCGCAACGGCCCAGTTCGGTCTGTCCCTCCGTGCCTTCGATACAGCTCAGCTCCAGCTCAGCGATATTCAGTTAGCTACACTCATCGAACGTGTTGAAGAAGGTGCCGGGCCTTCCCCATTCCACAAGGGGCGGTATCGGGTTGTGCCGAATCCTACGGTTGAATACCGCGGGACAGACCCAACCCTGCGGCTCTACGTGGAGCTCTACGGTGCACGCCGACACGCGCCACGGGGTGGCGTGATTCGCTATGAACTGCAGGATGCCTTACGCCGCTCTCTATGGGAGATGGAGCGCCGCTTTGAGGCCGTCTCGGACGCCCTAGCCGATGTCTTGGAACTGCCGCTCAATGTTGTGCCGAGCGGAGTCTACTTCATCCGGGTCGTTGCCCGAAGTGATCGCGACAGCACCTCTGCAGAGAAGCACTTCTACGTTCTCAACCCCGAGATGCCTCCGCAGGCTATCACGGGTCAGCCTGAGGACAGTCTCTTCGAGCAGAGCGAGTTTGCAGCCTACTCAGCGGATCGGGTTGCCGAAGAGCTGGAGCAAATCGCCTACTTGGCAACACCCCAAGAGCTTGAAGTAGCCCGTTCCCTCACAGACTTGCGGGCGCGTCAGCGTTTCCTCTTCCGTTTCTGGCTGCAGCGGGACCCGAATCCCCTCACTGCCGTTAACGAGGCCCTCGAAGACTTCCGATCGCGGGTGCAGTATGCCAATACCTTCTTTGCTTCCCCCCGATGGCGGAAGGGGTGGCGTTCGGACCGTGGCCGAGTACTGCTCAAGTACGGTCGGCCAACACAGCGGGAGAGCATCCAGCCCACGCCGGAGCGCCGACCGTATGAGGCGTGGTTCTACAGCGAACTGCGAGGTGGGACCTACTTCTACTTCGTGGACCTGACGGGCTTCAATGACTACGTGCTCGTGCACTCTACCTACCCTGGCGAACCGTACGCTCCTGATTGGCAGAGCCGGTACCTGCCGTTAGGGCCTTCAAGGCAATGAGTCGCTATGAGGGTGGTGGCGGTAGGAGTAAAAGGAAGCCGATGTGTTGCTTGCAGGCACTGGTAGAAACTCTGCGGCTGCGCTGAGGAGCAACGGGGGCTCTTGGGAGGAAATCGAGTCCGCGGACCCGATTGGATACCCCGGGGAGGGCAGTACGGTAGAGCCATCCAGAACAGCCCGTCGGAGGGGATACCGAACGCGTCCGCTGTAGAGGTCCTGGAGTCGTGCCTGGAGAATTCGCCGTTCCGTAGTGAAATCGGAGCCTAGGAGCCAATCTCGGTGAGGATTGAACTCCTCCACCGGTAGGAAAGAGAGCACGCGTGCTGGTTCACTACGGTAGACTAGCACGGGGGTACCGCGGCGGAGTAGGCGGTAGAGGTAGCGGGCGTCTTCGCGGCTCAGCCGTACGCAGCCGTGGGATGACGGGCGCACTCCGAGGTGGCGGTAGTAGCTCCATCCCTCCAAGGCGTGGAAGCCGACATTGCCGGAGAAGCCCATCCAGTGCAGCATCCGGGCATTGTCGAACTGACGGGAGATGGCTAAGGTTGCCTTCGTTTGCAGCGTAAATAGCCCCGTTGGAGTTTCGATCCCGCCAGCCACCCAGCGGGTACCCGAAGAGACCTTGAACTCCTGTCGTTCGCCGTTCTGGCCGACAAGGTATAACCGCTGCCGTTGCAGGTTGAGCTCCAGGTACCACCGGCTCAGGGTGTAGATGGTATCCCGCCGTGGGAAGGAGCGGAGGAAGCTTGTGGGGATGATGCCTGTTGCTGATGACTGAGCCCGATGGGCTGGCGCTGGACCCCCTTCAAAGGGGGGGCTCAATAGGAGCCAGGCAATGCAATGAAGGAGGAGACGCAGCATTGATGGATAGTCAGTGATAGGCATGCACAGAGACGAACGAACTGTGGGGTTGTGGAATCTCTAGGGAGTATTTCCAGTTAAGCTTTGGCTTCTGCTTGTGCCGGCGGGATGAGGAGGAGCCGTTAGGCCAGAACTGCAGCCGTTTGGAGACTCGCAAGTGTCATGAGGGGTGTCGTACAGAGGGTGGTGGTGCACGTACCGGCGTGCCTAACTGCTCGGGGGACCGGTCGGAGTGCTGGGAGAGTCATTGGGTATTGGGTTATGCAGAGTACAGGAACCCCTCGTTGGGGATGGTGTCCCTGTGCCGTCGAGTTGCAGTACTGAATCCTCCCCAACGATGCTCTGGAAGATCTCTTCTATGCTCGGTTCGGTCCAGGCAAAGTGGTGGAGCTCGACATGCTCTACTGCTACCTGGAGGAAGGTCGGTAGGGAGCGAAGGTCTCCATGCCACTGCAGCTCTATGTAGCCTCGGCTAGAGCGTAGGAGGTGGGCATTCGGGAACTGCTGGAGCACGGGAGTGATGTCTCCGCAGAATTCCACTACAAGCCTCTTGGGGCCCCATTGCTGCTTAATGTCACGGATACTGCCCGATAGCGCGATGCGTCCACGGTGGAGGAAGATGAGAGCATCGCAAAGCTCTTCTGCCTGCTCCATGCGGTGAGTTGATAATACAATCGTTCGACCTTCGCTGCGGAGCCCCTGGAGGAGATTGCTCAGTTCCCGAACATTGACTGGGTCAAGACCCGACGTCGGCTCATCCAAGAGCAAGAGGTGCGGTTGATGGAGGAGTGCGGCTGCTAGCTGGACTTTTTGCTGTATCCCCTTGGAGAGCTCGCCTGTTCGGAAGCGACGCCATGGCGCTATCCCTAACCGCTCTAGCCAGTATCCGACAGCCTGCCGTGCTTGTTCTAAGGGTAGGCCTCGGAGACGAGCGAAGTAGAGAAGTTGATCCTCCACACGTTGATGTCGGTAGAGCCCACGCTCTTCCGGCAAATACCCAATGAGCCGCTGATGACGACGCTGCAGAGGCTCACCTTCGAAGAGGATTTGACCTGCATCCGGTAATAGGATGCCGGCTATGAGCCGGAGGAGGGTAGTCTTTCCAGCACCATTAGGTCCCAGCAGTCCAACGACCTGCCCTGTGCGGAGCGTGAAGCTGCATTCCTGCAGGGCTACAATCTGCCCGTAACGCTTCCAGAGACCTTGGGCCTCTACCATTAGGAACCATACTGCTCAGCGGAACATCGCCCGGAGGGCTTCTTCTAAGGCTGTTCGGGCGTCAGTCTGGCGATCGCGGTACTTGACGATCAAGGGCGTCACTATCCCGAGCCTGTGGGCCCGGGCGAATTCGGTCGAGATTCCCCGAACGCCAGGCACGACGACAGCAGCTTCGGGGATCTCAATCGGTGACTCTGGTGTGCCGGTAAGGAGCCGCTCGTGGACCAGGTCGTAGACCGGAGTAGTTGCCGTTAACTGGACTCCAGCGGCGAGGACGGCACGGCGACACACGAGGACTCCTTCGAATAGCCCGCAGTTTGCACCAATGAGGACCTCATCTTCAACGATGACGGGTCGAGCCGTGGGGGGCTCGAGCACGCCTCCAATCTGCGCTCCAGCACTGACGTGGACACGCTTGCCAATCTGGGCACAGCTCCCAATGAGGGCGTGTGAATCCACCATCGTGCCCTCATCAACGTATGCGCCTACGTTGATATACATGGGGGGCATGCAGATGACGGTAGGAGCAACATAGGCTCCCGTGCGGACGGTAGATCCTCCGGGGACGAGCCGCACACGGTCTTCTGGTGCAAACCAGCGTGGAGGCAGAAGGTCGATGTCAGTGAAGTGCCATCCCCCCAACCGCATGGGGCTGAGCTGTCCTACGCGAAAGCACAGAAGAATCCCTTGCTTGACCCACGAATGGACTTGCCAAGAGCCATCAGGCTGCGGACTGGCTGCGCGGACCTCCCCGCGGCTGAGAGCGTCGAGGAGGGCACGGACATCGTGGATGACAGCCTCTCGCTCAGCTCGTAGAGCGTCTGGCGAAGCGTTGCTCCATCGCGTGATAGCTGCCCGCAGTTCTTCCACAGTCATGGTGCAAAGGCGATGTTGAGAGCCTTGTAGATAAGACGCGCGGCCGTTAGGGCTGCATGGTGGAGGCCGGGGATGGGGGCAAATTCTACAACATCGAGGCCGATAATACGGCGACCGCTCGATCGCACGCGGCGCAGGAGTTCAACGAGCTCGTGGTACAGTAGGCCGTTCGGTTCTGGTGTCCCTGTGGCTGGCATCTGCGCCGGGTCTAAGACATCGACGTCGAGCGTAACGTAGACCTCAGGCCCCAGACTCTCTACAACGTGCCCGTACCAGTCCTCTCCGAGCGAACCCTTTCGGATGGAGGTTGCAAAGAATGTGCGGAGTCCTCTACGGCGGATGAGCTCGATCTCCTCGCGGGCGATGGCTCTGATCCCAACCTGGACGAGTTGGCTAGGGGATAGAAACTCCAGCACGCGCGCCATGACGCAGGCGTGCGAGTATGGGGAACCCTCGTAGGTGTCTCGGAGATCTGCGTGAGCATCCAACTGAAGGAGGCTCATGTATAGAAATTTCCGGAAGTGAGCCCGAATC
>JBCNUX010000030.1:0-21569 GCA_039630485.1 Chlorobiota bacterium
CAAGGGTACAAGATTGTAGCCCGAAACGTCTATGTCGGGCGTTGGGGCGAGATAGACCTTGTTGCCTATGACGGCGAGGTTTTGGTCTTCGTTGAAGTGAAAGCGCGTAGCTCTCTTCGGTTTGGCCTGCCGGAGGAGGCTCTTACCCCACGTAAACAGCACCAATTGGTGCAGGCAGCACGCGCTTACCGTCAGCAACACGCTCTCGCCGAGGTGCCATGTCGCTTCGATGTGATAGCAATTGAGCTTTGGCGTACTCCTCCGCGACTTCGCCACTACCGAGACGCCTTCGGCTCAGAGGAAGCGCTGTAGGAGCTGGAGGAGTGGTCCGGGAAAGATGCCGAAGACGAGAACGGCAGCGGTGCTTAGCCATAGGGTGACTGCTGCTGTTCCACTGGTGGTAGGAGCCAAAGCTTCGCGTGGTTCCCGGAAGTACATGGCTACCAGCACCCCGAGGTAGAAGTATGCTGAGATCATTGTCCCAACTGCTGCAACGACGGCGAGCCATGCGTAGCCTGCCTCGAGCGTGGCGATGAAGAGGTAGTATTTGCCGACGAAGCCTGCAAATGGTGGAATTCCTGTGAGGGACAGTAGGAAGATTGCCATCAAGGCTGCCAGCACGGGATGCTGACGGCTGAGTCCGGCATAGTCGCTCAGCTCTAAGCGGTGTTCGTTGTCATGCTCCACAACTGCAACCACGACGAATGCTCCAAGCTGCATGAAGAGGTATGCTGCTGCGTAGAACAGCATCCCAATCCACCCGCGTTCGGACTGAGCGACAACACCCATGAGGAGGTAGCCGGCGTGGGCAATCGAGGAGTAGGCTAGCATCCGCTTGATGTTGCTCTGGACCGCAGCAACGATGTTCCCAAGCAGAATCGTTGCTGCAGAGAGGACAGCAACAGCAGCTTGGATCCGGTCCCCAATCGCAGGTTGTAGAGCTTGGAAGAGAGGCACTAACGCCACAACGACGGCGGCCTTCCCAGCAGTGCTCATAAATGCCGTGACAACCGTTGGAGCCCCTTGGTAAACGTCGGGGACCCATTGGTGGAACGGGACGACTGCTAGCTTGAACCCGACCCCGACCAACAGCAAGCCGAGCCCAATGAGGAGCAGCGTGGGCAGACTAGTCCCCTGCTGAAGCTGTGTTGCGATCCCTTGATACGAAAGGGAGCCACTGCTGCCGTAGACCATTGCGATACCGTAGAGTAGGAAGCCCGTTGCAAAGGCCCCTAAGAGGAAGTACTTCAAGGCTGCCTCTACGGAGCGGAGTTGTGTGCGGAAGTAGCCGGCTAACACGTAGAATGAGACAGACAGCAGTTCTAGACCCAGGAAAAAGCTCACCAAATGCGCAGAGTGTGCCAAGATGATAGCTCCGGCTACAGCGAAGAGGAGGAGAGTGTAGAACTCGTCGTACTCGCGCTCGCTGCGTCGGAGGTAAGGACGGGCAGCCAACAGGGTCAAAAGTCCGGCACCGGCCAGCAGAGCATCGAACAGCGCAGCAGTGCCGCCAGCAACGAGCATGCCAGCGAAGACCGTGCCGCTGGCGGGGAGCGTCGCGATTCCAGCAGCTACCGTTGCTATAAGCCCCACTGTGCTAACCCAAAAGCTTATTGAAGTACTACGGCGGATTGCTGCGTCTAGTAGCATCACTATGACTGCGAGCAATCCTGCAAGAGCTACTGGTGCAACTGCGAAGAGCTGCTGTACAAACTCCATGACCGCTCACAGGTCGTGCAACGTGTTTCAGAAGAAGGCAATCGTTCCAGGGTTGACACCCACAGGGAATCGCTGAGTGTCGGCCATTACGGGATTGATACAGAGGACCTCGCCCGCCACGGTATAGGTACGGGCGTTTCCAATCCAGAGGCGTCCTGCGGCGTCCACGGCGAGCGTATACCAGGCATTGTAGCGGGGTTGGGGATTCGAGACAAGCCGGAACGGTGCTTGGGAGGTGTCGGTCACAGAGACTCCCCAGACACCGTCGGCAGTCAGAAATAGGAGCGTGTCCTGCGATGGTGTCCACGCGACATCGTAGCCGCTGATGGGTGCTCGCCATTCTCGAAGGCGGCGGAGAGAGGGTAATTCGTACTCCACGATGCCTCCAAGAGAGTCCTGCGGCCACTTGCTCGGTAGATGGAGGTAGAGGGCGTAGAGCCTTCGGTAGCGTGGGTTGACAGTGACAGAGACCGTGTTCGGACCAACGGGCAGCGTAGCGACCGTGGAGCCTCGGCTCAAGGAGAGGACCGAAACTGTCCCTGCTAAAGGCTCGTTGGCTCGATAGTCACCGTAGCCGGAGTTAGCGACGAAGACAAGGTCGCCATATGCTGCTATGCCTTCTGGGGCAGGACCAACGGTGTATGCTACTGGTAGCTCCCGGAGATGGCGGAGATGGATTGCAGTTACCCCGTCCCGATACAGGTCTGTGACCAGTCCCAGAGTATCGTTGACGATGCAGAGAAAGCGTGGATATTCGTTGAGCTGGAGGCGAATCCGGCCAAGCCATTCGGCCGTGCTGGCCCGGAAGCACTCAATGCTGCGAGCTCCGGAGACCACGACGTAGAGGGTGTCGCCGAGGAGTTGCATGTGGTTGGCTACATCTCCCAAGATCTGTCCAGTACCGGCGAGTACGTCGGGAATCACTCGGCCGCTGGGAAGCTCAATCCGTGCCAGGGTTGCGTTGTTGTGTCCCCATAGCCCCTCGCAGAGTACGTAGACGCCGTGTTGCTCCGCAGGACGCGGAGGGGTGGTTGGAGTCGGGGTTTCAGAGCAACCCCACAGTACTACCGCAAAGGTGGCACCTAGGGTTAGCGCATATCGCTGCAGCATTAGGGTTTCGGCGGCTGCTGGCGGCGTAGCTGCTCCTCAAGCTGACGCTGGTACTCCGGCGGCAGGGCGGGTGGTGCTGGAGGCTGTTGTTGGACCGGTGCTGGAACGGTAATGGTAGAGACGCCAAAGCGTAGTTGCTCCAGCTTTGCTACTAAGTCTCGGACTGGAAGTTCACTAGCCTGGAGGAAGGAGCGCGGATAGAGACCGATCCAGAAGAAGAGCGCCACAATCGGGATGAGTTGCAGGCGCTCAAGCCAGTTGAGGTCTCGGAGGTGGTAGTTTTCCGGCGTTCCACTTTCGCCGAACATTAGCCCGTGGTAGAACTTCAGCAAGTATGCAGCTGCAAAGACCACGCCAAGCGCTCCTAGGACCACCAGGAACATGTTGTTCAAGAAGCGCGATTGGGCTGCTCCGAGAAGGCTCAAGAACTCTCCAACGAAGCCGTTGAGACCGGGAAGCCCCACGGAGGAGAGGACCGCGAGCGCCAGGAGGACGGCAAAGAGCGGCATGATGCGAGCCAACCCACCGTACTGGGTTAGCTCCCGTGTGTGTCGCCGCTCGTACAACAGCCCCACACAGAGGAAGAGCATGCCTGTGGAGAGGCCGTGGTTCACCATCTGCAGGATCGCTCCCTGAAGCCCTTCGACTGTCATCGAGAAAATCCCGAGCACGATGAATCCCAGGTGGCTGACTGAAGAGTAGGCAATGAGCTTCTTCATGTCGCTCTGCGCAAAAGCCACCAATGCCCCATAGAGGATGCCGACCACCCCCAACCATGCCAATAGCGAAGCATACTCAAAAGTGGCCTGAGGGAACAGTTCCAAGTTGAAGCGTATGAGCCCATAGGTCCCCATCTTCAGGAGGACACCAGCGAGGATGACCGATCCTGCTGTAGGGGCCTCCACGTGGGCGTCGGGAAGCCACGTGTGGAGTGGGAAGAGCGGCACCTTGATGCAGAAAGACAGCGCGAACGCCCAGAAGAGCCATCGTTGGAGTTCCAGCGGAATGGTCGGTGCTATCTGGCGTATCCGCTCGTAGTCCGTCGTAAACCCCCCAGCGTACTGCTCTGCATAGACCCAGAGACCAACGATCGCCACAAGCATCAGCAAGGAGCCGACGAGGGTGTAGAGGAAGAACTTCAGCGCGGCATAGACCCGATTCCCCCCACCCCAGATGCCGATGATGAAGTACATCGGGATGAGCACCAGCTCCCAGAAGACGTAGAACAGGAAGAGGTCCAGGGCTACGAACACCCCGATCATGGCCGCCTCCAGGAGGAGCATCATGGCATAGTACTCCTTCTGCCGGTGGCGAATGGGCTCCAGAGAAGCTAAGATGGCAATCGGCATCAGGAAGGCTGTCAAGAGTACCAGGAGCAGCGAGATGCCGTCTATCCCGACGTGGAAGCCGATGTCCAGGTGCTCAATCCAGCGTACGTTGACCCTATACTGGAAGCCGGGCTGATTGGGGTCAAATCCTATCCATAGCCAGATCACCAGCCCGAGGGTCAGCAGGCTGGTGCCGAGTGCTACAGTATGGATCCAACGACTACGCTCCCTCGGTAGGAGCAGGGTAGCCAAAAATCCCCCAAGCGGAACGGCGATTAAGCTCGGAAGTAGCCACTGCATGAATTCACACCGAACGTGTCAGACCCTCAGAAGAACACCAGCCAGGAGAGCAGCGCCAGGATGCCGACCAACATCAGCATCGCGTACGACTGTGCAATCCCTGTCTGCAGCTGCCGCAGGATTTCGCCAGCACGCCCAATAGCGGCAGCGATCTCATTGACAGCTCCATCAATGACGGCTACATCCGTGAACTTCCAGAGGAAGCGTTCTGAAAGCTGCTGAACGGGCTCTGTGACCGCTTTTTGGTATGCCTCGTCTACGTAGTACTTATTCCGCAGCAGTTGGAATGCCGGGCCTAGCAGCCGTTCCAGCCAACGATCAGCCGCCACATCTTCCGTGGTAAAGCGGCGCCAAGCAATCCAGATCCCCGCCAGACTTACAGCGGTTGCCGCCAGCATGAGGAGGTACTCCTCCCAATGGATCGCCAAGATCGGCACTTTGCCCATGAGGGCTACTGCAGGAGCTAAGAGTGGCTCTAGCCAGGCTTCTAGGAGATTCGGGTTGGTGCCAATCGGGAGGAGCGCGTACGGAATCCCAATGAAGCCGCCAATCGCAGAGAGAACGGCCAGGATGGCCAGCGGAATGCGCATTACAGCAGGCGCTTCGTGGGGATGGAGATGTCGGTCGAAGCGCTCTTGGCCTCGGAAGACAAGCGCAATGAGCCGGAAGGTGTAGAATGCCGTGCAGAAAGCGGCTGCCACCAGTATGACCCAGCCAATTGCTCCCAGCCGTTCGAAGGTATGCCAGAGTATTGCGTCCTTGGAGAAGAAGCCACTGAGTGGCGGGATTCCGGCGATGGCTAGGCCGGCGATCAGGAAGGTTCGATATGTCGTGGGCATATGCCGCGCTAATCCTCCCATGCGGTGGATGTTCTGCTGTTCATGCAATGCGTGGATGACGGCACCAGCCCCCAAGAACAGGAGTGCTTTGAAGAAGGCATGGGTGACAACGTGGAAGACGGCGGCTGCGAATGCACCAACGCCAGCTGCTGTGAACATGAAGCCAAGTTGGCTTACCGTAGAGTATGCTAGCACCTTCTTGATGTCGGTCTGGACCAGGCCGATCGTTGCTGCGGTAAGGGCCGTCAATGCTCCAATGACCGCAACGACGGTCATCGTAGCTGGGGCGAGAGCAAACAGTGGGGCTAGCCGTACGACCAGGAAGACCCCAGCTGTCACCATCGTTGCCGCATGGATCAGCGCTGAGACTGGGGTGGGACCAGCCATCGCATCCGGGAGCCATGTGGCTAGCGGAATCTGGGCTGATTTGCCAGTACAGGCAAGGAAGAGGAGCAGAGTAATGGCAGTGACGACTTCTGTCCCAACAGGCAGTGTTGCGGCAGCTTGAGCGTTGATTGCGTCATACTCCAGGGTTCCGAACTGCTTGACGAGGAGGAACATTGCCAGCAGCATGCCGACGTCCCCGATGCGGTTCATGATGAAGGCCTTACGCCCCGCATCGGTCGTCCAGATAATCCCTACCCCCTCGAACCGACGGTCGTACCAGAAGCCGATGAGTAGGTAGGAGCAGAGTCCGACACCTTCCCACCCGACGAAAGTGAGCAGGAGGTTGTCAGAGAGCACCAGCACGAGCATCATGAAGATGAAGAGGTTCAAGTAGGCGAAGAAGCGCCGGAAGCCAGGGTCGTTGTGCATGTAGCCGATGGAGTACACGTGGATAAGAAAGCCGACACCAGTGACCACCAGAGCGAAAACAATGCTGAGGGGGTCGGCCTGGAAAGCAATGTCAACACGCAAGTTGCCAGTTACGACCCAGCTGTAGAGCGTGGCAGTGACAGAGCGCTCTGTAGCAGGCTGCTGGAGCAGCCAGCCGAGGATACCGAGGCTGAAGAGGAATGCTAAGCCAACGCTTCCACTACCGATAGTTCCAATGAGAGCTTCAGAACGCCACCGAAACAGTCCAAGCAGGAGGAACCCTACTAGAGGGGCCAGCGGGATTGCCGCGAGAAGCAGGTCCATGGCTGAGTTGCCTCCCCTACACCGCTTCGACTTCTTCGGTCACGAAACGCTCAAATGGGAGCTCGATGGGATAGAACTGGATGCGGAGGGTCTCGTCAATGACCATCATCGTGTTGCGCTCTACTTTGATCCAGTCTGAGTGACTCCCTGTGAAAGGCTCCGAGGCGATGACAACGGCGGATGGGTGCCCGTAGGTCGGTTCCATGCCGCACCAGTTGCCGTTGCAGTAGTAACGCTTGCCGTACATGTAGTAGAGCGTTGCTGGCTGGGCGTTCGGGTTTGTGGTGTAACGCGTCGCAACGATACTCGTACCGTTCGTTGCGCAGAGGTTCAAGTACGAGTGCTCTCGAACGTTCGCCTGGATCAGTAGGTTGCTGAGCTCGTACAGCATAGCCCACATCGCCTCTACGAGCTCCTCACAGCTCACCTCTCCGAAAGGGTCATGGATGTAGTTGAGGAGTAGGCCGAAGAGGTGTTCGGAGTCTGTAGAGCCCATGATGGCATCGTAAGCAGTGTCGTTGAGCTGCCGAAGCAGCTTCCGGCGGATGGCCCGGAAGCCACCAACGACGCCATTATGCATGAACATCAGCCGGCCACACCAGAAGGGATGCGAATTCACTTCCTCTACCATGAACCCTGGAGAGGCCGCACGGACGTGGGCGAAGATCAGCGGAGAGTAGATCTTGCGGGCGAGATTGCGCAAATTCAAATCACTCCATGCTGGCTTAATGCTCCGGAACACACACGGCTCATTGTCCAGTTCTGGTACGTACCAGCCGACTCCAAATCCGTCGCCGTTGACGGTAACGGACATTTCCTGGGCTTGGATGGTCTGGGCGCGGATGAGGGAGTGCTGCGGCTTGTAGAGCAAGTCTTCTGCTAAAACGGGCGGGCCGATGTAAGCTACAAAGCGGCACATCAATGAATGCAGTAGCAGGCCTGCTTCATCCACCACGGGGGGCAAAATTACGAGATAGGCAAGCCAGCGTTCTCGGGCCGGGCCTGTGGCAGGCAAATCGCCTATTTTTGTGCTTGCACTCCTTCTAGGGCCGTAGCCCAGCGGAGATCCCATATCAGCTGACACTCCGTCAAGAATGCTCAACGTTCGTGACGCCCAGCACCAAGATAGGGACGCGGTCGCCGCGGAGGCTGAAGAGTACATCCTCTCCATCATCGTCCCGCTCTTCAACGAAGTCGAATCCCTTCCTGAGCTCATTCCCCGGCTGGAGGCAGTTGCTGAGCGGGTTGCCGGCTCGGCGTATGAGATATGGCTGGTGGACGACGGCTCAACGGACAGCTCCTTTGAAGCCATCCGTCGTTTCCACGAGCGCAACCCCAGAGTTCGTGGTGTCCGCTTTCGCCGCAACTATGGAAAGTCGGCTGCTCTTGCCGTCGGTTTTGCTGAAGCGCGTGGGCAGTACATTGTGACGATAGATGCCGATTTGCAGGACGAACCCGAAGAGATTCCCAACTTACTGGCAAAGCTCCGAGAGGGCTACGACTTGGTGTCGGGCTGGAAGAAGCACCGGAAGGACCCGTTGAGCAAGACCCTCCCTTCGCGGCTGTTCAATGCGGTTGTGTCGCTCGCTAGTGGCATTCGGCTCCACGACTTCAACTGCGGCTTGAAGGCCTATCGGCGAGAGGTTGCTAAAGCGCTGCAGATCTACGGCGAGATGCACCGTTATATCCCTGCCTTAGCTCACTGGGAAGGATTCCGCGTGACCGAGCTGCCCGTTCGCCACCATCCCCGTAAGTACGGACACTCCAAGTTCGGCGCAAGCCGGTTCGTCAAGGGGTTCCTGGACCTGCTGACGGTGTTGCTGACGACTCGGTACCTGAAGCGCCCCCTCCATTTGTTTGGGACCCTTGGCGTGCTGTTCGCTGTTGTTGGGTTCGTCATTGATGCCATCCTCGTTGTGGAGTGGGCGCTTGGGCGGACGGCACTCAGCAATCGGCCGTTGGTCTTCTTTGGGCTTGGGCTTATCATTGTCGGCGTTCAGCTCATTTCTCTCGGTCTCCTGGGGGAGTTGATCGTTAAGGGCTCGCTCTGGCAGAGTAGCTACAGCGTGGTGGAGCGTCTATGAGGAAACCACCGTTCGTGGTTTGGGTAGCCTCTTTCGTGCTTGCGGTAGCGGTAAAGGCACAGTCGGTTGTAGAAGTGACCGCTGGATTGGCAACGACATGGCTAGTGGGGAATAACCCTGCACGGACAGCCATTATCGTTCGTGACACTGCGCAGTCGAGCCTGGGCTCTGGTTTCAGTGGGGTTCAGCCCGGTATCAGCCTCACTCTCCTCCATCCTTTCGCAGCTGACTGGCGCGTTGGGGTGGGGGTGGAGCAGACGTACTTTGAAGGCTTGCAGCGGTTTCGGCTGCGGGTCATAGATGTCTACCTGCGCTACACGCAGATGGTTACTTCTGTTGCGGGGTTCTTGGAGTGGATGCCCATCCGGTTCCCGTTGGCACGGGGGTATGGGTTCATCTCAGTAGAACCGCGATGGACCATCGTCTCGCGAGGACGCTACACGTATGAACAGGTGGATACTCGCCAAGGTAGGGTCGTAGACCGTCTGGACACGCTCATCCACAAGCCACCAGAGCCCGTCTACCGCTTTGGGCTCTTTGGGCGGATTGGGATAGGGGGAGAGCTGGAAGGGGCATGGCACTTCCGAGCGAATGTCGGGATTGGGGTGCTCAATCTCTTGGGACGCCGTCCTGAGCGGGGGGAACTACTGACCCCGGTGAACTTCGGGGAACGAACGGAGAGCTACGCTGTGGCGATTGTCTCCGCTCTACTGCTCCAGTACCATCTCCGAGTACCTTGAAGGCTCTCTTCTTGACCAGATGGAGGAGCAGAAGCGATTGCTGGAGATCCTGGAGGAGCTGGCGCTGTTGTTAGAGCTCAGCGGAGAGAATCCGTACAAGGCTCAGGCGTATGCTCGAGCTGCGCGTACGTTAGCAGAACACGAGGTCGATCTACGCCGCGCTGTAGAAGAGGGGACGCTCCGTCGGTTGCCTGGAATTGGGCCAAGTTTGGAGGAGGCCATCACCGAATACGTGCGCACAGGAACAATTGCGCTCTACGAGCGCCTTCGGCGCCAAGTTCCACAAGGGCTCTTGGAGCTTACCCAGCTCCCCCTGGTTGGGGCTAAACGGGCTCGGCAACTATACGAGCAACTTGGGGTTGCGAGCGTAGAGCAACTAGAGCAAGCCTGCCGCGAGCATCGTGTTGCTGCCCTCAAAGGCTTTGGGCCCAAGATGGAGCAGGCATTCCTGGAGGCGATTGGGCAATGGAGGCAGTTCCGGAAGAAGCTGCGCCTGCACGAAGCACTCCAAGAGGCGCAACACTGGCGTGAGCGCCTCCAGGCGCTGTCGGATGTCACGCAGGTGCATGTGACTGGAACCCTACGCCGGTATGCGGAGGTCGTAGAAGAGATTGCTCTTCTGGTGGTCTCTCCCCACCCGAAGCGGTCCGTTCAGCAGCTCCGGAAGCTGGCGCCAGAGTTACAGCCGGAGACAGAAGATCGGTTCGTCGCTTGTGGGAGGACAGATGTGCCGGTCCGGATTGAAGTAGTGCCTCTAGAGCACGCAGGTTGGCGCCTCTTTCGAACGACTGGTACGGCCGAGTTCGTGGCTGCTCTGGAAGCTGAACTCGGCGCACTGGGGTATGAGCCGCAAGAACGAGCACTGTTTAGGCATGGAGTTCCTGTTAGTCTGCAAACAGAGGAGGAGCTCTTTGCGCTCCTCAATCTTCCGGTGATCCCTCCAGAGCTGCGGGAGTCTGGAGGGCTTGTTGAGTTTGTGCGGCACCATGGGCTCCCCAGGGTCGTAACGAAAGCAGACTTCTGCGGGATGCTCCATGTTCATTCTACCTGGAGTGATGGCAAGGCTTCCATCCACCAGATGGCTCTGGCCGCCAAAGAACTGGGGTATCACTACATCGCCATCTGCGATCACAGTGCTTCTGCTCGATATGCTGGAGGGCTGACCCCCGAGCGCTTGGCGGAGCAACATCGCGAGATAGATCGCCTCAACGCTGCAGGTTTAGGGATCCGCATCTTGAAGGGCGCTGAAGTAGACATCCTGCCCGATGGTACCCTGGACTATCCTGAGGAGGTGTTGGAGAAGCTGGACGTTGTCGTAGCCTCAGTCCATTCTCACTTCCGCCAATCCCGCCAGGAGATGACAGCCCGGATTCTGCGGGCGTTGGAACATCCGGCAGTGCACATCCTCGGACATGCTACGGGGCGCCTTCTCCTGTCTCGGCCCCCGTACGAGGTGGACTTGGAGCCTGTCCTTGAAGCAGCCGTACGGTTGGGCAAGATCGTGGAGTTCAATGCTCAGCCATACCGGCTGGATGTCTCCTGGGAGCACCTTGCGCGGTGGCGTACACGGGGGCTCCGCATTGCAGTCAATCCCGATGCTCATTCGGTTGCTGAGTTAGCCTACACTGAGCTCGGAATCATCTTTGCGCGCAAAGCACTATTTCCCCCGGAACAAGTGGTCAACACGCTCCCGCTGCAGGACTTCTTGCAGCTTTGCCAGCGAATACAGGGCAGGGGCGCTTAAGGACACACAACGGTCTCTTCGCGCTCCGGACCGAGGGAGAGCATCCGGATAGGGATGCCGAGGAACTCCTCGATGAAGCTAACGTAGCGTTCGGCTGCTGCCGGCAAGTTTTTTCGAGATGCGATCCCATTGAGTGGCTGTCGCCAGCCGGGGAGCAGGGCATATTCAGGTTCAACCTTCTCCAAGGTCGCGCAATCAGGTGGGAAGAAGCGGAGGCGCTTTGTTCCAAGGCGATAGCCGACGCAGACAGGGATTTCCGAGAAGTGGCTGAGGACATCCAGCTTTGTGAGTGCCAGCTCTGTGATGCCGTTGACCATGGTGGAGTAACGGAGTGCAACCAGGTCTAGCCAGCCGCACCGTCGCGGGCGTCCGGTGGTAGCTCCGAACTCTGCTCCTAGTTCTCGCAGCCGATCCCCAAGCGGCCCTGTTAGCTCTGTAGGGAAGGGGCCATGGCCAACCCGTGTAGTGTAGGCTTTTGCAACCCCAATGATGCGGGTGACTGCTGTCGGAGGAATGCCTAGACCCGTGCAAGCGCCACCACTCGTGGGATTGGAGCTAGTTACGTAGGGATAAGTACCATGGTCAACGTCGAGGAGTGCTCCCTGAGCCCCCTCGGCGATGATATGCTTGCCCTGTCGTAAAGCTTCTGCTAAGAGGGCAGCCGTGTCCGTGACGTATGGGTCGATGAAGGTGTCGAATTCCAGGTACTCGCGCACAATGGCATCGATCTCCAGCTCTTCGGCATTGTAGAGGGTGCGGAGCAATGCGTTGTATTCCTCCAGGTTGGTGCGGAGCTTGGCTTCGAGCATCTCTCGGTGGAGGAGATCAACGATGCGGATGCCTCTGCGGCGGAACTTGTCGATGTAAGCTGGCCCGATACCACGTCCTGTAGTGCCGATGGGCTGTGGACTCTGCTGCTCCTGAGTTTGGTCCAGCAGCTTGTGGTATGGCATGATGAGATGAGCGCGGTTGCTGATGAAGAGCCGTCCAACGGTCGGAATGCCCAGCTGTTCCACCGTTGCAAGCTCTTCCCGCAGGGCGATCGGGTCGACTACGACTCCGTTGCCGATGACACACTGGACGTGAGGGTGAAGGATTCCCGAAGGAAGGAGATGGAAGATGAGCCGCTGTCCTTGGTAAGTGACTGTATGGCCGGCGTTGGCTCCCCCCTGGTAGCGAGCAACGATGTCGGCCTCCTGCGCTAGGAAGTCTACAATCTTGCCTTTCCCCTCGTCACCCCACTGTGCACCGACGACGACTGTGACGGGCACCTTACGTCCCAAGGCTGATTGGGATACCTATGCTTGGGCAGTGGCTGCTTGCTGCTCGGCTTCCTTGAGGCGGCGATACTCTGTCTCCAAGTCCACCTTACGGACGGTCTGCATGAACCATACAACGAAGGCGCTTGCGATGAAGATGGAGGAATAGGTCCCGGTGATGATGCCGACAAGCATCGTAAAGGCGAAGCCTTGGAGGACTTCGCCGCCAAGGAAGAGCAACGAAAGGAGGACCAGCACAGTTGTCAGCACAGTATTGATCGTTCGGCTCAGTGTCTCGTTGATGCTCAGGTTCATGAGCTTGATGAGGTTCATTCCCTTGTAGCGCTCTCGATTCTCGCGGATGCGGTCGAAGATGATCACCGTGTCGTTGATGGAGAAGCCAACTACGGTCAGGAGTGCGGCCAGAACGGACTGATTGACTTCAATTCGCAGGAGACCAAGGTGATGGACGATGGCGATGGCCGAGATGGCAATGATGACGTCGTGGACAAGGGCAATGGTTGCACCTAAGCCGTAAACGAACTCGAAGCGGAAGGCGATGTAGAGTAGGATCGCGATGATTGCAATGATGACGGCCAAGAGAGCGTTGAGGCGCATTTCCGCGCCGATTTTCGGACCTACCTTGTCAGATTTCAGGAGCGTGACAGTGTGCTCCTCGAAGCGTGTCCGAAGGGTCTCCAGGATGGCAGTTGCAGGCTCTTTGCCATGTTGGTCTGCTACCGACTCCTTGACCCGAATGAGGAACTGGTCAGGCCTGCCATACGACTTGATCTCCGCCCCACGGAAGCCTGCGCTGCCAATTGCAGCTCGGATCTCTCCGATGTCGGGGGCCGGCCGAATCTCAACAGCAACCTCCGTACCGCCCTCAAAGTCAATCCCGTACTCTAGGCCCCAAATAGCTGTTACGGTGAGCCCGATGATGCTGAAGCTCAGCGATAGCAGGAAGAAGATTCGTCGCTTGCCCAGAAAGTCTATGTTGGTTTTGCCGAAGAACTCCATCCGCGTTCGTCACGATGTCGCAACCAACCACTTGCGAGGCAGGCCGTAGCTGAGGTGGACGTTGTACGCTAGCAAGATTTCAGCAATGGCACGTGCGATGACCAGATTCGCAAACAGGGTCATGGCAATCCCGATCATGAGCGTGATAGCGAACCCTTGGATGGGACCTGAGCCGAAGAAGTAGAGGATGAGCCCGGTGATGAAGGTTGTGATGTTGGAGTCCAGAATCGCCGAGAGGGCTTTCTTGTGACCTTCGTCCACAGCAGAGCGAGGCGAGCGGCCGCGGCGGAGCTCTTCGCGGATTCGTTCGAAGACGAGGATGTTGGCGTCCACGGCCATTCCCATCGTGAGGATGATACCAGCAATCCCAGGCAGAGTTAGCGTTCCTTTGAAGGCGGAGAGCAGAGCAAGGATGAGCGTGATGTTGACAAGCAAAGCGAAGACTGCTACAGCACCCCCAGCCGTGTAGTAGCCAACCATGAAGAAGATGACGAGCACAAAGGCGACGAGACTGGCTATGAGTCCGCGTCGGATGGAATCCTCGCCTAGCGACGGCCCTACGACGCGTTCTTCGATGATCCTCACCGGGGCCTTCAGGGCACCGGCCTTGAGCACAATCTCCAGCAGGTGTGCCTCCTGAACGCTGCTCATGCCGGTGATTTGCGACCGGCCACCCGTGATTTTGGTCTGCACAACCGGGGCAGAGTAAACACGGTCATCTAGGACGATGGCGATCTTTTTCCCAACGTTTGCTCCTGTAATCCGGGCCCACCGTTCTGCCCCTTCGGTGTTCATGTCCATGAGGACGATGGGGGCATTTGTGGTAGGATCGAAGGTGGCTTGGGCATCAGTGACCACGTCGCCCGTCAACTCAGGCTCTCGCTTGAGCATGTAGAAAGAGTAGATCTCGTAGCCCTGACGCTGGAGTTGTTCATCAGGCTTAGCGCTGATCGCTACCTCATACTCCGCTGGGATAAGCCGTTGGATATCCGGCCGACCTAGTAGTGCCTCGAACTCGCTGAGGTGCTCCTTGGGGATCTGGAAGAAGTACTCGCCTTCTGGGAAGTCAGCTCGCCGATAGTCGATCGGGAGGAAGCGGTCGTTCTGGATGTAGTACGTAACGAACAGCGAGGTGAAAGGAAAGTCTTCGCGAATGCGACGTCGGCGCTCTTCTTCGGGGAGTCCAGCGTATGGGTCGCCGGTGTCTTGTGGCTGGGCTTGCTGTGCTAGTGTATCTGCGGAGGCACGGAGTGTGTCGCTCGGAGTAGTTGTGTCGCTGGGGGTAGCAGAGAGAGCTGTCGCAGTATCAGTGGGCGATTGTGCAACAGCTGATGCAACCGTGTCAGGCGCAGCAGCTCGGTTTCGCTTCAGATATTGGTCGATCGCATAGAATGCCCGGACAGCCTCTTCGTTGTTCCGGACCAACTTGAACTCCAGGCGGGCAGTCGTCTGGAGTAGTTGGCGCATTTCTGCTTCGTTCGTGACTCCAGGCAACTCCAGGACGATGCGCCGTCCCCCTTGCTTCTGGATGTTGGCTTCGGCAACGCCGTACTTGTCCACGCGCTGCCGGATGACTTCTAGAGCTTGATCGATTGCGCCGTCGATGTTGCGCTGGAGCCGCTCGATGACCTTCTCTTCGCTGACTTCTCGAAGGTCTCCGACGTCGTAGTACGAGATCAACGAGCGTCCTTGCGGGCGAGCGAGCCGATCGAAGTTGCGCAGGAAGATCGTCAGTACCGGCTCATCACTCCTTTCCGCGTCACGCCGCGTGGCTTCAATCACCTGGCGGAAGAGGTCATCAATCGCTTCTCGCTCAGCTGCCTCCTCCAGGAGCTTGACGACATCCACCTCTAGAGTGACGTACATGCCGCCCCGGAGGTCCAGGCCGAGTTTAAGAGCGTTCTGCTTGGCACTCTGGAGGGCTGCTGCGTGCGTCTGGTTGAACTCCGCAAGCCGCACAGAGTCCCCGCTTGCTTCTATCGCTGCTTTTCGGCGCTCGAGGTCCCACGCCCGGTATGTGGGAACCAAGATGTAGATCCCCAGCGCTAGCGGGAGCACAACGAGCGCCCATTTCCCCCATAGCTCTCGGAATCGCTTCGGCACTCCTCAACCCTCCAGTGTTGGACTGCGGCGGACGCAAAAATACGGCTTTTGCTTCCGGGGGAGGCGGTGCAGTCTGGGGCGAGGACGGGATGGGGCGTATTTTTGCGGAGTAGATCTCTCGAAGCTACGGTGTGGCTCTGCGCGTGGTCACGGTTGATCTTTGGAATACCATCGTAGGGGCTGCTGGGAGTCGGCAGCGGCAGGAGCAGCGCTTGCGGCGACTCCAAGCGTACGTAGAGCGCTTGGGGGTAGAAAGGTCGGAGCCAGAGCTGCGGGAAGCCTTTCGGCAGACGTGGCGGTATTACACCGCCATCTGGTGGGGACAGCAACGGACTCCAACATCGCAGGAGCTGACCACTTTCCTCTGGCAGTGGCTGGAGTTACCGGAGGAGCCGGCTATAGTGGCCCAGTTGGCTGAGGAGATGGCTGTAGGGATTCTAGAGAGCCCGCCTCCGTTGCTTCCCTATGCTCGGCAGGCATTGGAATGGCTAGCAGAGCGTTATCGGCTGGCACTAATCTCGGATACCGCCTTCTCGCCTGGCTCGGTACTGCGAGAGCTTCTCCGCCAGTATGACGTTGCGGAGCTCTTCGCTGCTTTCAGCTTCAGCGACGAGACCGGGGTTGCGAAGCCTCATCCACGGGCCTATCGGGTTGTCCTGGACAAGCTCAACGCGGCTCCCGAAGAAGCACTCCACATCGGAGACCTTGAACCTACCGACGTCCAAGGCGCGAAGAGACTTGGAATGAGTGCCATTCTGTTCCTGGGCGACCCGGATTCGGAGTTCTCCCCACCGGCTCAAACGTTGGCAGACGCGATTGCGTATCATTGGCAGCAGGTTCCTGAGTTGATGGAACGCCTATCGTGCTGCAGGCGTGAAGACAATTGTCCTCAATCCCGAGCGTGATCCAACGGCGCTGCAGCAGGCAGCCGATCTCCTGCAGCGTGGGCACTTGGTTGCCTTCCCAACGGAGACCGTCTATGGCTTGGGAGCCAGGGTCTTCTGTGCGGAGGCGGTGGCTAAGATCTTTGCCGTGAAAGGGCGGCCCGCCGACAACCCCTTAATCGTGCATATCGCTTCGCCGGACGAAGTGCAGCGCGTCGCGGTTGATATTCCTGAGGCTTACTGGGTACTTGCCCGAACCTTCTTCCCCGGCCCTCTGACGGTCGTGCTGCGCCGTCATCCAGAGGTTCCTCCCGTGGTCTCCGGAGGTTTGGAGACCATCGCCGTACGGATGCCGCGGCATCCTTATGCCTTAGAGCTGATCCGCCTTACGGGTGAGCCTATTGCTGCCCCTTCAGCGAATCGTTCCGGCCGGCCTAGTCCAACAACAGCAGAGCACGTGCTCCAGGATCTGCAGGGAGAGATTGCAGCAGTCGTAGATGGGGGACCCTGTGAGATTGGCTTGGAGTCCACGGTGCTCCATCTGCTGACGGATCCGCCGATGATTCTGCGACCTGGTGTGGTTACTGCGGAGGAGCTCAGCGCTGTGCTAGGGAGGCCTGTGGAGTATTGGCATGTTCAAGGATCGGGTCCAACTCCGTCACCTGGGATGCGGTATCGGCATTATGCCCCACGAGCAGCGGTCGTCCTGCTGAGTTCCTGGGAAGTAGTTCGGCAGTGGATAGAGGCTCATCCAGAGGCAAATCCCGTTGTGCTTGCACCTCAGCCTGGTAGCGAGCAACTTTCAGTACCTCTTCGGGCTTTGCAGGTGGCTACGCTCTATGCAGAGTTCCGCAGAGCCGATGATGAAGGGCGAAGCCATGTCCTAGTGCTCTGCACCCCTGCTGTCCAAGCAAACCGGGCTCTCTGGGATCGGCTCCGAAAAGCGGCTGCGTCCCAATTAGAAGAAGCTCCCTGAGTTCTTGCCTTCACGAAGAGCTCCATCCCCCGCTGGACATCCTGGATTGGAGGTCCTTACGTGCTGCTGGAGCGGCTCGTGCGGTAAATAGGTTAGAGACGACGCTGCTTGTACCTGGCTTTGAGCTGATTTCCGCTGGAGCTGGGTTGGCGGTGAGACGCGTGCGTCGAATAGCAAATGTCACCAGGAGGATTCCAAGAGACGCTTGACAATTACCGTTGCCGTCGAATCACAGTGTGACAGACATGTCACACTGCAAGGAGCTTTCTGACGGAAACTAGTCGCAGGGGGCTAGTGTATGAGGGTTGCGGATGCGTATCATTGTTACGAGGGGGTGAGGTGGGATGGGGATTGGTATCTTTGTAGCGCCGGCGAGACAGTTGTGGGGAGTAGCCTCTGTGCTGAGGGCAGTGCTAGTAGATGACGAGGTAGGAGCCTTAGAAGCGCTCCGCCTGCTGTTGGAGCAGCACTGTCAGGATGTGGTTCAGGTCGTAGCGACTGCAGTCTCTGCTGAAGAGGCTCGGCAAATCCTACAACAGCTCCGTGCCGATGTCCTCTTCCTGGACGTGGAGATGCCTGGTGAAGATGGCTTTGCGCTCCTTCGCTCCCTGCGCCGGCGGGACTTCGCGGTGATCTTTGTCACTGCGCATCAGCAGTACCTGCTCCAGGCTCTTCGGATTAGCGCAGCGGACTATCTCCTGAAGCCCGTCAATCCCGAAGAGCTGCGCGAAGCCGTCCTGCGGGTTCAGCAGTCGCGTCTTCAAGCCGAGCGACTCGATGTTCTACTGAGCAACCTCAGCGCTGGGGCGCCGAAGCGGCTTGTCATTCCGCTGGTGAATAGGTACCGGCTTGTGTCGCTTCAAGAGGTTCTGTACTGTCAAGCCCACGGGAGCTACAGCTGGGTCGTGACGGATAGGGAGCGCCTCTTGGCTGTTCGACTCCTTGCTGAGTGGGAAGAGATTCTGGAACCGTCGGGTTTTGTCCGTGCCCATCGCTCATTTCTGGTCAATGTACAGCGCGTTTGCGAGCTTCGGCAGGAGTCGGAAGAGCAGAGTGGAAGCATCGTGCTGGATACGGGTGAAGAGATTCCCGTTGCGCGACGCCGGTTTGCATATGTGCTGGCAGCGCTCCAGCGCGGATAATAGGGGATGTCCGTAGCTTGGCCGGACGAACAGGAATTGGAGAGTCAACTCCGCCAGCTCACACTACCGCAGGCGGTGGACTATCTCAACGAGCTGGCAGAGAGGGCATCCCAGCAGGCACCACAAAAGGTTCGGGATTTCGCTCGCCGTGCATATGAGTTGGCGCTGCGTGGTGCTTACCGAGAGGGGCTCGCGGAGGCCTGTCGTCTCCTGGGTGTTGGGGCCCTGTTCGCCGGGCAGTACGGAGAGGCACATACGTGGTTTGAACAGGCAGCGACCATCTTCGCTGAAGTTGGCCAATGGGAGCGGTATCTCCATACCTTGGTCAACTGGGCCCTAGCTTACCACGCTGTCGGAGATTCGGCTGCGGGATTGGAGAAGTTGCAGCAGGCTCTAGACGAGGGGGCCGATGATTACCCGGTCGTTTCGCTGAAGTTACGGCAGAACCTCGGTGTTATCCTAGCCGAGCTGGGGCACTATGAGCGAGCTCTTCAGACGTTCGAAGAGGTGATTGCACAGGCTCAGCGGCAAGGAGTGGTTCGAGTGCTAGTTCGAGCGTACAACAATGCTGCCCTGCTGCTGGCCCAGCAGGGGCGCTACGAGCAAGCGCTAGAGATGCTCCACCGCAGCATGCAGCTTAAGGAGCAAGCGGGCGACAAGTACGGTATGGCTGTTGCCTACGGGACTCTGGGATTCCTCTATGCGCAGATGGGGAGGCTGGAGGATGCTGAGCAAGCCTACCAACGCTCGCTATCGCTGCGGTGCCAGCTCCAGGACCGTCGCGGGAGTGGATACGTGTTAACAAACCTCGCACAGCTCTATCGCCGGAAGGGCATGTATGCTGCAGCGGAGGAAGCACTCGCGGAAGCGGAGCGGATTGCGGAAGAGCTTCAGGAGAGGGCGCTGCAACTGGAGGTCTTCCAAGAGCTCTCACTCATTGCTCAGCATCAGGCCAATTTTATGCAGGGGTTGTACTACCTACAGCGGTACGTGTCGCTCTCCCAACAGCTCCGCGCTGAGGCGATCCAACAGTCACTTGCAAAAGTGGAGGCTCGGTATGAGGCCGAGCGCTACCGCCGAGAGCGGGAGCAGCTCCGCCGATGGCTTGTGGAATGGCAGTATCGGGCACTCCAAGCTCAGATGAATCCGCACTTCCTCTTCAATGTCTTCACTGCCCTCCAACATCTCGTCTCCACTGGAGACTTAGAAGCAGCCCAGCGCCTAATCTCCCAGTTTGCAAAGCTGTCGCGCCAGGTCCTCCGTACCTCTCAACGCGGGCTTGTCTCTCTCGAGGAAGAGTTGGAGACTTTAGAGCTCTACTTGCGGGTAGAACAGCTGCGCTTCCGGGGGAGCTTCCGCTACTCCATAGAGGTGCAGCCAGGTGTAGAGCTCGGCGATGTGTGGTGTCCGTCGCTCCTTCTGCAGCCGCTGGCAGAGAATGCCCTCAAGCATGGCCTTGGGCCGCGTGGAGGGGTAGGGACTGTCCGAATAGAGGTTCAGCGTGAGGGTGACTCGGTGGTATGCGCAATTGAGGATGATGGGGTAGGACGTCAGTCTCCAGCACCCGCTCTACCGACTCATGGTAGTGCAGGACTTCGGCTGGCTGAGGAGCGGTTGCGGTTACTGAGTCAGCACTTCGGACAGCCGTTCGCTCTGCGGATTGTGGACCTCCGTTGCCCAGATGGTTCGCCTGCGGGGACTCGCGTGGAGGTGGTGCTGCCTGCGGAGTTGGATGTGTTGCGGCTTGCTGAAGTGGGGTTGACCACCATACCGGCTGCGGGAAAGCCTATAATTTCGCCGTAGCCTGAGGTCTTCTGGGTGCCCCATGGAGTGGAGGAAGGCTCTGCTCTGCTGCAGCTTGCCGCTGGTCCTGATGGAAGGCTGTACAGGGGGACTAGACCCGGAAGCACTGCCCAAGGAGGCGAAGATCCAGGGAGTGGTTTACTTCCGCGGCACTTGGCCCCCCCAGGATAGCCTCTATGACCTTCGGGTGGTTGCCTTCCAGCAGTACCCGCCGCGGAATGTGGTGGATGAAGTCCTTAGCGGACGGGCGGTCTTCTCAGAGCGTCTTCGATTCCGAGTGGACTCCGAACCGTACCAGCTCGTGGTCAGCCAAACTCCCATGGTCTTTCGCTACATCGTCGTGGCGCAGCAGTACGGGAGCGACATCTTCCAACATTGGCGTGTTGTCGGGGTCTACGCCCGGGATGTGACTCGGCCGGACAGCCTGCGGGTAGAGCCCGGGGAGATCTACGCTGGGGTGGACATTGTCGTAGACTTCGACCGTCTGCCACCACAGCCGTTTGAGTAGGGATGGGTAGGGGACTCGGCGTGGCGTTGTTGTGGCTCTTGGGTGGATGGGGCATAGTGTGGGGGCAACCTGCCGTGCTGGTCGGAAGAGTCGTGGAAGCACCGAGCGGTCAACCGCTGGCTGGAGCAACGGTGCGAGTGGAGGGGACCGTGCTGGGAGCCGTAACGGATCGGACGGGTACGTTCACACTGCGTGGTATCCTGCCAGGGGAGTACACGGTCAGCGTGTCTATGGTCGGGTATCGGCGCTTCCAGCGGGTAGTGCGCTTCCAGAGTGGTGATACGGTTCGAATCACCGTTGCCCTGGAGCTGCAGCCGGTTGGGTTTGGGGAGGTGATCGTGACGGCAGCGAAGCGTGCACAGGCGCTCCAGGAGGCTCCGGTGAGCATCGCTACAGTGGAGGCACGCTCGTTCCAGGAGCGTAGCATGGTGCAATTGGATGAAGTCTTGCGAACAGTCTCTGGGGTCGTCATCAACCGCGACCAGGTCAGCATCCGCGGCTCCTCTGGGTTTGCCTTCGGCGTTGGATCGCGGACGCTGTTGCTGGTAGATGGTATCCCGCTCTTGTCTGGTGACGGCGGGGAGTTGAAGTACGATGTTCTCCCGTTGCTTGCCGTGGAGCGGGTAGAGGTACTCAAAGGGGCAGCCTCGGCCCTGTACGGTACGGCAGCGTTGGGAGGGGTCGTGAATGTCATTACGGCCGAGCCCTCGGAGGGTAGCTCCTTTCGGTTCCGGAGCTACGGAGGGGTGTACACTCGTCCCCGCTTCGGGTCATGGGATATTGGGACCCGGGGACTTTGGGGAGCCGATCTCTTCTACACTGGGCGGCATGGACCGGTTGGTGTGGTGCTGAGCACAGCAGGAGTGCGAG
>JBCNUX010000031.1:0-20054 GCA_039630485.1 Chlorobiota bacterium
AGGAGGACCTTGGCTTGCGCCCACTCTCCTGTCGCCGCTGAGAGGGCTGTAATGATGTAGACCCCCTCGGGCACCAGCTCCCCCCGCTCATTGCGACCGTCCCAGTATGCCATCCGACCGCTTGTCTGGAAACGCGCCACCACGAGCCCCTCCAGCGTCAGGACTCGAATGATGCTCTGCTCTGCAAGACCATCAATTCTGAGCACTTCGTCCCGCTCTGGCACAAACGGCTGCGGAAAGCAGCGTAGAGAGTAGCTTCCCTGAGGCAGGCGTGCAGAAGTCTCAAGCACTGCCAGCCCTGCCCGAGTTCCGACGAAGACACGGCCACTCTGATGCTCTATCGTCACACCACGCACCCCGCTGCTCGGAAGAGGACTATTCTCAGCCGTCAGGCGTAATAACACGGCAGTAGCATCTGGGTTTACAACCCAGAGTCCAGCGTCGGTAGCCAACCACTTGTTGTTGTGGACATCCACAGCTATGGCGTACACGGCCTGCTCGCGCAAGAGACTGACGTTCCGGACTACCGGGCTGCTTCCACTAAGCACAGCCCCAGGGTTGAGAACGACGCCAACCCCGCTCGGAGTTCCCACCCACACCATTCCCTCGCGATCCACCGCTAAGGCGTAGATGATGTTGCTCGGCAGCGCCGAGCTTGCCGTGGTCAACCGACCGAGTACCTCTGGACGCCCTCCTTCTGCTTCGCGGAAGTAGAAGAGTCCATCGCTGACAAGGGAGCCAAACCATTTCGTCCCGAAAGGATCCACCACGAGTGGAAGATTCTGCCGCTGGCTCGTGGGTAGCCCGGTGGCGAAAGACTCTATCTGGCCGTCTGGGGTGCGTCGGAAAAGCGCACCGCTAGCACACCAGTGGCATACTCCCCACAGGTTGCCCGTAGCATCAGCGGTCAGCTCGCCGATGGCAAGGTACATCGTATCCGACGGTATTCCCCGGAGCGGCGTCGTGGCAGCGTCGTAGCGCGTTAAGACGAACCCTGTGTCCGTAGCCACCACTTGTATGAGCCCCCGCCCCCAGCCTGCAAACCAGGCCTCCCTACCCGCGGCTGAGACAAAAGCTCGGTGGTACTCATTCACACCCAGCTGCGGTGCGGTAGCCGTAGTAAACCCATACCACTGCCCACGGTAGAGGCAGGCAAAGCCGCGCCCAGCCGTGCGATCCGTAGCACACCAGAGGTTCCCCTCAGCGTCAACGGCGCACGAGAGTAGCAAGTTCGTATGCGGAGAGTTCGGTCGCAGTGGATGCCAGCGCTGTCCATCCCAACCCCACAGCCCCTGCTCTTCGGCACCCACCAATAGATAGAAGCTCCCTCCGACGACGTTCCCCCACATCCCCGACAGCGTGGCTATTGGTGCCACGAGCTGTTGCCGGGTCGGCAACTCCTGCCAGACTTCCCCTCGCGTCGCCACCCAAAGGCTGTCCCGATAGCTCGCTATTCCAACGACAGGTTGCGAATATGTACGGAGCTGTTCGATAGCTCCGTCGCGGTAGAGAAAGACCCCCGTCGCTGTTGCCACAACCAGCGCTGACGCCATTGGTAGCAAGAAGCGCACTCCGGAACTCAGCTCTCGGCTCTGGATGACACTCCACGCTCCCGGATCTCCAAGGAAGGGAGCATCCAGCCGAATGGCAGCCAGTCCTGATGCTGTCCCTACCCACAGAGTATCCCGCCATGCGCAGAGAGCAGTCACTGCTGTCCCGGCTTGGAAGCCTCCGATCCGCAGGACCGACTGAGCAATGATCCGGCGACGCAGCTCCAGCAGAACCAGCCCAAAGCCTGTTCCCAGATAGGCATAGGGACCGCGGAGGAGGATTGCTGTGATCTGCTTCGAAGGGAGCCCCGGCTGTGCATAGATGTCGGTGACGTGGTACCACTCCCCAGTGGTGTCCCGTACCTCCACGATACCATCGAAGCTGCCGGCCACAACATAACCGTCACCAGCGGCAATGGCAGTGAAGTCGTGTGTTAAGAGTCCCTCCGTGCGTCGCACAGTTGTTAGCTGTCCCGTCTGTGGGGCGTAGGCAAAGAGTCCTCCGCTAGTGGCGGCCCAGAGGCGTTCGCCATCGGTGGTGACACCCCGGACCGTGAGGAGCGAAGTGTGGAGCTCCCACCGCTCGATCCGCGGAACAACGTCAGCGAGAGCGGCACTGCTACCGAGTGCAACACCCAGCAGCACGCATTGCAGCCCTCTCCGCATCACTCACGCAAGCGCTGCAGGAGATTGACCATCTCCAACGCCGTCAGAGCAGCCTCTGCTCCTTTGTTCCCGAGCTTCCCGCCCGCCCGCTCGAGGGCCTGCTCCAGCGTGTCCGTCGTCAACACGCCGAAGACGCAGGGGATGCGTGCCTGAAGAGCGCTCTGCATAATCCCAGCCGCTGCCTGGGCGGCGATGTACTCAAAGTGTGGGGTCCCGCCCCGAATGACGGCTCCAAGTGCGATGACAGCATCGTATCGGCCACTCCGGGCCAGCTCTTGGACAACTAGCGGGATCTCAAAGCTCCCCGGGCAATGCACGACCGTAATCGCATCGTCCGCCACGCCATGCTGGCGCAACGCGATGAGGGCCCCCGCCAGAAGGCGCTCGGTGACGAGTTCGTTCCACCGTGCGACGACGATTGCAATCGAGACGCCCTCGCCGTACAGCTTCCCCTCTATGATCTGTGGCATGGAAAGCCCCAGAGTTACTCCCACTCAATCGTGGCTGGCGGCTTGCTGGAGATGTCGTAGACGACGCGGTTGATCCCCCGCACTTCGTTGATGATGCGGTTTGCAACCGCTGCCAGGAACTCCTCTGGCAACCGAGCCCAGTCAGCAGTCATCCCATCGGTGCTGGTCACAGCCCGCAGAGCACACACGTACTCGTACGTACGTTCATCCCCCATGACCCCGACGCTCTGGACAGGGAGGAGCACAGCGAAGGCTTGCCAAACACTGTCGTAGAGCCCTGCCCTCTGGAGCTCCTCCACGAAGATGGCATCGGTGCGTCGCAATAGCGTAAGCCGCTCAGGGGTCACCTCCCCGAGGACGCGGATGGCCAGTCCTGGTCCGGGGAAGGGATGGCGTCGCAGGAACCATTCTGGGATTCCCAGCTCTCGTCCGACGGCCCGCACCTCGTCCTTGAAGAGCTCACGTAGAGGCTCCAGCAGCTTGAGCTGCATGTGCTCCGGGAGGCCACCAACATTGTGGTGGGTCTTGATCGTCGCCGATGGGCCTCGCACGGAGGTAGACTCGATCACATCAGGATAGAGAGTCCCCTGGGCTAACCAACGGGCATCAGGGAAACGCTGGGCTTCGCGCTCGAAGAGCTCTATGAACGTGTGCCCAATGATCCGACGCTTCAGCTCTGGGTCCACGACCCCTCGAAGTCGGCTCAGGAAGAGCTCGCTGCCGTCTACGACCGTCAATGGAATGTGGAAGTGCTGCTGGAAGAGGTCCGCAATCGTTTGGCTTTCCCCCTCGCGCATGAGGCCGGTGTCTACATGGATGCAGTGCAGACGGCCACCGATGGCACGATAGACGAGGACTGCCGTCACCGTAGAATCCACCCCACCGCTCAAGGCACAGAGGACTCGCTCACCATTGACCATGCGGCGAATTTCCTCAACGGCAGCCTCGATGAATGCTGTCGGCGTCCACTCTGCGCGGCAACCGCAGATGCGGCGAGCGAAGTTCTCCAGCACCTGGCGCCCGTACGGAGTATGCTCGACCTCGGGGTGGAACTGCACTCCCCAGAACTGGCGCTCCCGATGGCGGATAGCAGCAATGGGGGCATTCTCCGTGTAGCCGATACGTTCAAACCCTTCCGGCAAGCGGCTGAGGGCGTCCCCATGGCTCATCCACACCGTCGTCGGGCTAGGGATGCCGGCGAAGAGATCGCCGCTGTCCAGGATATGGAGCTCGGCGCGGCCATATTCGCGCCGGTTCGCCTGGATGACTTCCCCGCCAAAGAGGTGCCCCAGCAACTGGAGTCCGTAGCAGATTCCCAAGATCGGAACACCGAGCTCAAAGATGCCCGGATCCGGGTACGGCGCCCCAGGCTCGTAGACGCTAGCTGGCCCCCCTGAGAGTACGATTCCCCGCGGGGCCAGGGCTCGTAGCGTGGAAGCCGGTGTATTGTACGGTACAATTTCGGCGTACACACCGCTCTCCCGAATCCGGCGAGCGATCAACTGCGTGTACTGGGAGCCGAAGTCCAAGACAACGATCCGCTCACGATGCTCCATCAGTGCAGGCAGCCACACCAGTTGCTACAAACTTAGGGCGCTTGCCCTCTCACGGTAGCCTCCCAGCAGGTATAGAGCGGCTATCCTGTGCGGCCGAAGCCTGTGGGAAGCGTTCGTAGTAGAGGAAAGCCCTGCCTCAAGACGGCCGACGCTCCACGACTCGAACGTCTCGGTGTTGCCACAGCAGTGTGGTAGCGTTGCTGCAGCCACGGCAGCCCTCCCCAAACCGTCCGTCAGCCACGACCCACAGCGTCCCTGGGCCACCAGGACATTTCCCAACCAAAGAGACGCCACTACTCGCCCGTTGCAGAGACGGCCACATGAAGTACCGGGAGCTATATCATGGGCGCCGCCTCGAGAGGAGCTTCTTCTTGCGGATTGACGCTGCCACTTCTGCGATGGCCCCGCGAAGGACCGACCACCAGCTCGCTCTTCCCGGAGAACCAGGGAAGAGAGCTGCTACGCCCTCACTTCAGGCATGGCTGTTCACTATCCAAGCAGAAATCACGCACGTGAATAACTGGCATACCGGCTTGCCGTTCCGTCCCGCCTCGCTCCTCCAGGGTGTAGAGGATGCTCATCGGTTGCCGCTCCCCCCAAACATCGGGGCAGTGCACGCCATTCAATACGCCATCCATCCAGACCCCTTGCTGTTCCAAGCGGCAGCTATTGTCGGAACGGCAGCGGTGAAGGCGGACGCGATGTGCTAGGAAGACTGGGCGGAAGTTCTCGTACCCGAACGGCGCCAAACGGCGAAGCAGCAGCAAGAACTGCGGCGTAATCTTGGCGAAGTCCAGCACGGCATCGACTCGGAGCTCGGGACGCTCAGCAGGCTGCAGCTCGCTCTGACTGGCGAATCGCTCCACAGCTTCGCTGAAGGCCCCTACCTGGTCTTCCCGCAGAACGACACCAGCTGCAAACGGATGGCCACCGTAATCGTATGTATGGGCTGAACACGCCGCCAGTAACTCCAATAGGTTCACTGCTCCTCCACTTCGCGCTGAGCCTTTCACGAAGCCACCAACACGGCTCAGCAAGATGACCGGAACTTGGAAGCGTTCTGCAATCCGCGTGGCTACAACGCCCAGTACGCCAGGGTGCCATTGCGGGTTGTAGAGCACCACCGAACGGTATCCCTGGCGCGTCAGCAGCTCCTCAGCTTGCCCTATGGCCTCAGCATAGACCTGCTCAGCAATTGTACGGCGCCGGAAGTTCTCGCACTCTAGCTCCTGAGCGATTCGGAACGCAACACCTTCGTCCGTCTGGAGCAGCAGCTCCACAGCTCGGCGGGCATCTCCCAGCCGTCCAGCAGCGTTGATCCGCGGTGCTAATGTCAGCAGGATGTCAGCCGTCGTGACATTCTGCGAGGGAATCCCAACGCACTGCAAGAGTCCCAACAGCCCTGGCCGGGGTTGGGTCCGAATTCGCTGCAACCCCAAGGCTGTTAGCACGCGGTTCTCCTCCACTAAGGGAACGAGGTCTGCCACCGTTGCCAACGCCACCAGGTCCAAATACTCGAACGCCTGCTCAGGCTCACCCCACCGCTGTGCTGCCGCCCAAACGAGCTTGAAGCCCACCCCGCAGGCAGCCAACAGTGGGAATGGGAAACCGCTGTCAGCGAGCCGGGGGTTCAAAATTGCCGTAGCCTCCGGCAGAGGTCCAGTCAGTTCGTGGTGGTCGCAAATGATGACATCCGCTCCTCTCTCGCGAGCATACGCAACCGCCTCCGCAGCGTTGATACCACAATCCACAGCAATGATAAGCGTGGCCCCTGCATCGACCGCCCGCTCCACCCCCTCTACCGTTAGCCCGTAGCCCTCTTGGAACCGGTCAGGAACGTGGTACCTCACCTGGAGCCCCCAGCGCGCCAGAAAGTCCACCAGGATGGCAGTGCTGGCGGTGCCATCCACGTCGTAGTCCCCATGAATCCAGACCAGTTCTCGCTCGTGGCGTGCCCTCTCCAACCGAGCGACCGCTGCCTCCATGTCATGGAAGAGCCATGGCGAAAGGAGCTGTTCAGCGGAAGGATAGAGGAACCGCTGGACAGCCTCGGGAGTCCGGATGCCACGAGCTACCAGGATTGCTGCAATCCCCTTCGGAATTCCTGTGGCGCGGGCTAGTGCCGTAATCTCTTCCTCTGTGGCCAGACCGCGCCACGTCCAGCGGTATTTCACCGTCATCCCTACGATGTGTGGAACTGACCCAGACGCAAAGTTAGGAGCCACAGCGACGCCAAGGGAAACCGTGCTGTTTCGTTACCTTTTCGCCGCGGCGTATCTTTGCGACAGCGAGGGAAGGCTTAAGACGTACAGCTCTGCAGTCATGTTGCTGACGCCAGAAACAGCGCTCGCGCTGCGCCCTACGGCACCTGAGGTCTTCTTCATTCGCCATCTACCGGATGATCCGCGCCTCGGGGAACTCGTCCTCCGCGGCATCCCAACAGAGGCGCAACGCCTCGATGCCGTCCTCCTCGGCATCCCCCAGGACCTTGGCGTCATCCAGAACGCTGGACGCCCTGGCGCTGCAGAGGCACCCGCTGCGATTCGCTCGGCCTTCTACCGATTGACCCCCGACACTGGAACGTCAGCCGGGCTAGACCAGCTCAGCATAGCCGATCTCGGCGACATTGACCCAACGGACAAGTCGCTGGAAGAGCTCCACGCTCTACAGGAGCGCTGCGTCTCGGAGCTCCTCAGTCGTGTCCCGTGTGTCATCGTCCTCGGCGGAGGACACGATATCGCCTACCCTAATGCAGCCGCGCTCTTCCGGCACTCCCCTTGTGGCATCCTCGTCTTCGACGCCCACCCCGATGTGCGACCACGCATCGATGGCAAACCGCACTCCGGCTCTGCCTTCCGCCAACTGCTGGAAGAGCTCTGCTTCCCACCGGGGCGCTTAGCCTACATTGGCCTTCAGCCCCACGCTATTGCCCGCGAGCACCGGGAGTACCTCCAGCAGCGAGGGGCACATCTCTGCCTCCTTCCAGAACTCCTCCAGCGAGGAATGGCGTCGGTCTTACCGGAGCTGTTCGCTACCATCTCTGACGACGGCCAACTCCCCGTCTACGCCTCCATTGATATGGACGCCATCCCTGCGGCGTTCGCCCCTGGAGTAAGTGCGCCAGCCACCATCGGCATCCCGCCAGAGCAGCTCTTGTGGGCACTCCACTTCTTGGGCTCCTCCCCGAACGTCCGCCTTCTGGACATCGCCGAGCTCAACCCGCGATATGACTTAGACCACCGGACGGCCCGCTTAGCAGCCCTTATCCTGGCAACGTTCCTCGCGGGACTACTTCAACGGCCTCGTAGTTCTGCATCTGCGGAGAAGTTCTAATTTGGTGCTTCGTACATCACTGGTAGAGTGCCATGGTCCGCCTGATAGCCACACGCCGCAGTGTCGTGCTCTGGGGCTTGCTCAGCAGTGCTCTCCTCTTGGTGGCCTGCCAGCGTGGGGTCCGTTCAGACCAGGAGTTAGAACGACTGGCAGCGAAGACGCAGAACATCTCCCTCTGGAAGCAGTACGATACCCCTCTAGGCGCCGACTCCACCGTCCCCGCCGAACTGGGAGGTCCAGGGTTTGAACGGATTGCGGATTCCCTTGGGTTCCAAACGTACGTTCCAACCTCAGAGGAGCTGCCCTTCTTCGGCGACCCCAGGGCGAAGACTGGCGGCAAGATTCGCATCGTCGTGACCCGTTTCCCGCTCAACTTCCGGCCGTATGGGCAGCACTCCAACTACGTGGAGAACTCTATCATCGCCTCGCTGGTCTACGAAACCCTGTTGGGCGTCCACCCGCTCACACGGGAGTTCGTCCCTGCACTGGCCTCGCACTGGAAAATCCTGCCCGACCGCAAGACGTTCCTCTACCGGATCGACCCGAATGCCCGCTTCTCCGATGGCAAGCCTGTGACCGCCCATGACGTTGTGGCCACGTGGCGCTTAGTGATGGACGAGACGATTCTGGAGCCCTCGCTCCAGCTCGTCTTCGGCAAGTTCGAGGAACCCCGGGCGCTCAGCAAGTACTTGGTAGAGGTGCGCAGTAAGACCCTGAATTGGCGGAATTTCCTCTACCTTTCTGCTGCACTCCCAATTCTGCCTGCCCACGTCATCGGGAACATGACAGGCAAGGAGTTCTTGGAGCGCTTCCAGTACGAGATCCCGCCTGGTTCCGGAGAGTACATCCTGCTGCCAGAGGATGTCCAGAAGGGCAAATCCTATGCCTTGACGCGCCGCAGCGACTACTGGGCTAAGGACTACCCGACGGCTCGCTACGTCGGGAACTTCGACCGCATTGAGTTCGAGGTCGTCAAGGACAATCCGTTGCTGGCATACGAGATGTTCAAGAAGGGGGACTGCGACTTCTTCATCTTCGGCGCTCTCACGACCGAGCATTGGGTCAAGGACACAGCCTACGAAGCGCTCCAGAAGGGCTGGATCCAGAAGCGGCGCGTCTACACCGATGGCCCCGTTGGCACGATGGGCGTTGCCTTCAACATGCGCAAGCCCCCGTTCGATGACATTCGCGTGCGCAAGGCCTTTGCCCACCTGCTCAACCGGGAGGCCCTCATTCGAGAGTTGCTCTACGACGAGTACGAGCCGATGGACTCCTACCACGCCAACACAGTCTACGAAAACCCCAACAACCCCAAGGTACGCTACAACCCAGAACTGGCACAGCAGCTCCTAGCCGAAGCTGGCTGGAAGACTCGTAACGCCGAAGGGATTCTGGTCAAGGACGGGAAGCCTTTCGTCGTGGAGATGGGCATCCCCAAGGCGATCGAGCGTTTCATCACTCCCTACCAGCAGGAGCTCCGCAAGGCCGGCATAGACCTGCAGCTGAAGTTCCAAGACCCCAACACGCTCTGGCGCAACGCGATGGAGCGGAACTTCTCGCTCTTCTTCGTGAGCTGGACAGGTCTCCAGACCCCGAATCCGGAGACCTCGCTACGCTCAGAGCTGGCTGACAAGAACGACAACAACAACATCGAGGGCTTCAAGAACCCCCGCGTAGACCAGCTCTGCGACATGTACGACACCGCTTTCTCACGCGAGGCACAGATCCGCATCATCCGCGAGATTGACAGCATCACGATGGCATCGTACAAGAACGTGCTCATGTGGTACCCTCGCGGTATCCGGATTGCATACTGGGACAAGTTCGGAATGCCCGAGTACGTCCTGCCGCGCTTCGCGCAGATAGGCTACATAGACCTGGCCATCATCAGCACGTGGTGGTACGACCCTGAAAAGGCACAGCGGTTAGAGGAAGCTCGTCGCACAGGCGAAGCGCTCGCCCGCGAGCCCGTCGAGGTGCGGTACTGGAAGGAGTTCGATGAGCAGCGCTTCCTGGCGCAGGTTCGACCACGCTGAGCGGCCACCATGTGGGAGTACTTCCTTCGCCGCTTGCTGCTGACGATCCCAACCTTCTTGGGGGCTACACTCGTTGTGTTCGTCATCATCCAGTTGGCACCTGGCGGCCCCTTGGAACAGCAGATTATGGCGCTCCGTATGGCCATGGGTGGAGAAGCTGCTGCCGGGGGCATTGCAGGACAGACCGGCGCAATGATCCCCGAGAGCGCACTCCAAGAGCTTCGGCGGTACTACGGCTTCGACAAGCCGATCATCATTCGTTACCTGACCTGGCTGGGGCTCTGGCCGCGGGAGCTGGAGAGCTACATCGCCACCCCAGGGCGAATCCGCAATATTGGTGGCGGCCAGCAGGCACTGGTGGAGAAGACCCCCGAAGGCTACCGCCTCATTGACCCGTCAACGGGCAACCCGCTGACGGGCTGGTACGTTGAACCGCAGCCGAGTGAACGCGGCGAGGAACGTGTCCGCATCTACCGCACGGGATTCAGCGGTATCCTCACAGGAGACTTCGGCAAGTCGTACACCTACAACGAACCCGTGCTGCAGCTCATCCTCCAGCGCCTACCCGTCTCGTTGCAGTTCGGGCTCATCGGCTTCATCCTGAGCTACTCCATCTGCATCTACCTCGGCATCCAGAAGGCCCTGTCGCACGGCACGCCCTTCGACTTGGTCTCCAGCACCCTGGTCTTCATCGGCTACTCCATTCCTGGATGGGCGCTTGGGGCCTTCCTGCTGATGCTCTTCGGCACCCAGTCCTTCGTGGAGCTCTTCCCTCTGGGCGGCTTCCAATCGGAGTACTACGAGCAGCTGTCGCTGCCGGAGAAAATCTTGGACCGCGCATGGCATTTCGTCCTGCCAACGATCGCCTACACCGTCGGCAGCTTCGCTTCGTTGACCGTGCTCATGAAGAACTCGCTCCTGGAAAACCTGAGCCAAGACTACATCCGGACCGCGTTCGCCAAGGGGCTCTCAGAGAAGCGCGTCATCTGGCTCCACGCCCTCCGCAACTCCATCATCCCGATTACCGCCAACATCGGCTACATCATCGGGCTGTTCTTGGCAGGCTCGTACCTCATCGAGCTCGTCTTCAACATTGACGGTGTCGGGAAGCTCTCCATAGAGGCCGTCTTCGCCCGCGACTACCCAATCGTCTTCGGGTTCACCGTCCTGGCCGTGCTCGTACGGCTCTTTGGGGCTATCCTCTCCGACTTAGCACTGGCACTGGTTGACCCACGCATCCGCTTCAAGTGATGGCAGTCCATCTGGAACAGCAAGAAGCCCAGCAGTCAGAGCTCGCTGAACGGCCTGTCCAGTCTCTGAGCATCTACCAGCGTCGCTGGCGGAAGTTCCGGAGCCTGAAACGGGGCTACTACTCCTTGCTGTTCCTGACAGGAGCCTATGTCCTCTCGTTCTTCCTGCCGCTGCTCGTCAACAACAAAGCCCTGGCTGTCCGCTATGAGGGACGCTGGTACTTCCCAGCAGTCGAGTCGTGGCTGAACTCACTTCCCCTCATCGGAGGGCTCTTCAGTTCCGGGTTTTACAGCGGCGAATCCCTTGGGCAACGCGGGAACCCTGGAGAGTGCAACTACCGACTCCTCAAGCGCCAGTACGAACGGGAAGGGGGACGCAACCTCGTCATCCTGCCACCCTACCCCTACGGCCCGATCGAGGATGTGACCGTAGAGGGGAACGTGGCCTTCCTGGCGCCGTTGGAGCGGGATCCGACGGGCTTCGTGCGCCTCCTGGGGACCGATGACCGAGGACGTGACGTCTTTGCACGGATGGCGTACGGGTTCCAAATCTCCCTCTCGTTCGCGCTCCTGCTGGCACTGCTGGAGTACCTCATCGGTGTGCCGATTGGAGCCGCCTTGGGCTTCTTCGGTGGCCGGTTCGACATCCTGGCCCAACGCCTCATAGAGATTTGGGCAACGGTGCCGTTCCTCTTCCTGGTCATCATCGTCGCCTCCATCGTGCGCCCGAACTTCATCCTCCTCCTGCTGCTGCTGGCACTCTTCACGTGGATCGGGATCACCGTGCTCATCCGTGCAGAGTTCTACCGCGAGAAGGCCAAGGACTACGTCGCCGCAGCCATCGCTATCGGAATCCCACGCTGGAAGGTCATGTTCAAACACATCCTCCCGAACTCGCTCGTGCCCATCATCACGTACTTCCCCTTCTCCGTCGTTGCCGGTATTGGCGCCCTGGTCAGCCTGGACTTCTTAGGGTTCGGGCTACCGCCGCCGACGCCGAGCTGGGGAGAGATGATGAGCGTCGGACTCCAGCACTTGGCGACGGGCAAGTGGTGGCTGATGCTCTCGCCCATGACGGCGCTCTTCCTGACGCTGACGCTTATCGTCTTCATCGGCGAATCTGTCCGCGAGGCCTTTGACCCGAGGACCTTCTCACGCTTGCGGTGAGGAACGATGGCGGAGAAGTCACCGCTGCTGCGGATTCGCAACCTGCGCACCTACTTCCGGATTGAGGGGCAGTGGGCAAAGGCGGTGGATGGCGTCTCGCTGGACATCTTCCCCGGCGAAGTCCTCGGACTCGTGGGGGAATCGGGCTCGGGGAAGTCCGTGACAGCGCTCTCCATCCTCCGGCTCATCCCGGACCCGCCCGGGCGCATTGTGGACGGAGAAATCTGGCTCAACGGCACCAACCTGCTGGCCCTGCCGCTGGAGGAGATGTATCGAATCCGCGGCGGCAGGATTGCGATGATCTTTCAGGAGCCGATGACCTCGCTCAACCCCGTCTTCACCATCGGCATGCAGCTCACGGAGACCATCCTGGCGCACGAGCGTGTGAGCGAGGCCGAGGCACGGGCTCGTACGATAGAGCTTCTCCGCCGCGTTGGAATCCCTGATGCCGAGAAGCGGCTCAATGACTACCCCCACCAGTTCTCCGGTGGGATGCGGCAACGCGTCATGATCGCCATGGCGCTGGCCTGCAACCCAGAGCTGCTGATTGCTGACGAACCGACCACGGCGCTAGACGTGACAATCCAGGCGCAGATTCTGGAGCTCATGCTCGAGCTCCAAGCACAGCGCGGCAATGGGGCCATCCTCTTCATCACGCACGACCTGGCCGTAGTGGCGCAGATCTGCCAGCGCGTCGCCGTCATGTACGGAGGCAAAATCCAGGAGATGGCGCCCACTGAGGAGCTCTTCCTCAACCCGCTCCATCCCTACACACGCGGACTCCTCGAGTGCATCCCCCGCCCGACAGACCCAGGGCAGAAACACCGCCGGCTCTACGCCATCCCTGGGAACGTGCCGAGCATCCTGCGGCTCCCGCAGGGCTGCAAGTTCTGCACTCGCTGCCCTGTCAAGCTGGACATCTGCGACACGGTGGAGCCGCCTCTGGTAGAGGTTGCCCCTAACCACTTCGTGCGCTGCCATCTGGTCTCACCGATGGAGGGAGGGCTCCGGTATGAGTGAGCTCCTGCTGCGGGTAGACGGCCTGCGGGTCCACTTCCCCGTCTACGGTGGCGTGCTCCAGCGCATCGTCGGCTGGCTCCCTGCCGTCGATGGGGTGAGCTTCTCCATCCACCGTGGCGAGACGTTGGGGCTTGTCGGAGAGTCCGGCTCGGGGAAGACCACCATCGGACGGGCTATCGTGGGGATTACCCACTTCTCCTCCCCCGATGCTCGCATTAGCGGCCACGCGTGGCTCTACCCACCGGGAGAGCCAGAGCCGGTAGACCTCCTCCAGCTCTTCTCCCGTCACCGCCGCAACGGTTACCCACAGCGGCTTCGGCTCCGCTACCGACGCCATGTCCAGATGGTGTTCCAGGACCCCTTCTCCTCGCTCAATGCCCGGCTCTCGGTCGGGCAGATTGTGGCCGAGCCCTTGGAGGTTCACTTCCCCGAGCTGTCGCGGGCCGAAATCCAGGAGAGGGTTGTCTGGCTGCTGGAGAAGGTAGGGCTGCAGCCCGAAGACCGCATGCGGTATCCCCACGAATTCTCCGGTGGCCAGCGCCAGCGCATTGGCTTGGCCCGGGCCCTCGCCACGCGCCCGGACCTGGTCATCTGCGATGAGCCGGTCTCCGCACTGGACGTCTCCATCCAGGCGCAGGTCATCAACCTCATGGAGGACCTGCAGGAGGAGTTCGGGATGGCCTACCTCTTCATCGCGCACGACCTCTCGGTGGTGCACCACATCAGCGACCGCATCGCTGTCATGTACTTGGGGCACATCGTGGAGATCGGCTCCGCCGACACGGTCTACTTCAGCCCTCGGCATCCGTACACGAAAGCGCTCATCTCCGCTGTCCCCATCGCTGACCCACGGCAGAAGCGTGAGCGCATCGTCCTCCGAGGCGAAATCCCCTCGCTGCTCCGCAAGCCGCCTGGCTGTCCCTTCCATCCCCGCTGCCCGATTGCCCAGCCAGAGTGCGCGCAGCAGATGCCTGCGCTGGAGGAGAAGGAGCCCGGCCACTGGGTGGCGTGCCCGTACGCCTAACCCCTCACGCTTAGCGGTAGAGGCGACTGAAGGCCGCAGCCACGAGCTGCCGGTAGCGCCACGCGTAGACGGCAAGAGTCCAGAGCGCCAGGAGCGTTATCACCAGGAAGAAGCCCCAGACGCCATCGCTAGCCAGCACCTGCTCTGCTAACTCAGCATGAGGCTGCCGACCATCCCGCCAGAGGGCAACCAGGAAGACCACGACGACAAGCCCTCCCAGTTGCACGAAGGTCTTGGCCCGCGCTGCCGGTAGCGTCCGCAGCGGCTGCCCTTGCTGGATGGCATGCCAGCGTAGGAGCGTCGTGGTGATGTCCCGCGCCACCAAGATGGCCACCATCCACGCCGGCGCAATCCCCAGCCAGCTCAGCGGCAGCAAAACCGAGACTGCCAGCACCTTGTCCGCCAGCGGGTCCAGGAATGCCCCTTCGGGAGTGCTCTGCGCGTACCGGCGGGCAATCCAGCCGTCAACCCCGTCAGTGAGAGCTGCAACGGCAAACAGAAAGGCCCCCAGCCATACCACCCACGCTCGCTCCACCCCCAGACATACCCCCACGAACGGCGCCAGCACCAGGCGCGTCAACGTCAGCACGTTGGGGATGTTCAGCACCATGCCTGCCGAATCGCCGCGCGGACGATTGCACAGAACTCCTCAGCCCGCAGCGATGCCGTCCCCACCAGAACCCCAACAACCTCGGGGATGCCGAGGATGGACTCTGCGTTACCAGCGTGGACGCTGCCTCCGTAGAGGATAGGGACCTCCGGCGGAAGGCCCTGCTGCAGTAAGGAGTGGCGTACCACCGCATGGGCTTCGGCAATCTGCTCCGGTGTTGCTGCGACCCCTGTCCCGATGGCCCATACAGGCTCGTAGGCCACCAGGAGCCCCGCCCATGCCGTTGCTGGTACACGTCCCAAGACGCCGCTGAGCTGACGTTCGATAACGGCTGCCGTCTGTCCCGAACGCCGCTCCTCCAGCGTCTCGCCGATGCAGAGGACGGGCCGCATGCCGAACTCCACTACCCGCTGTAGCTTACGGGCAAGCTGTGCGTCACTCTCGCAGGCGTAGCGGCGCCGCTCCGAGTGCCCTACGAGCACAAACTGGCATCCCAGCTCCGCCAGCATGCGAGCCGAGACCTCCCCCGTGTAGGCTCCCTCCACCTCCTCGTGGCAGTTCTGTGCCCCCCAGAGGATTGGGCTCCCTTGAAGGGCTCGAGATACCGCCTCCAGATTCGGAAACGGCGGGCAGACGGCTACCCGTACTTGGGGGTAGCGTTCGAGCTCCTCGGCAAGCCCCTCGCGCAGACGCAGTGCCAAGCGGTAGGCCTCCGACGGTGTTGTGTGCATCTTCCAGTTCCCCACCACCCACCTCATTGGCGGCGCCCACGCACGCGGAAGACCCGGTACGTTTGGAGATCGTGGCTCGCCTCGAATCCAACGCCCTCGATGACCTCCGTCGGCGTCGTGATGGTGACCGGTGCTGAGGAGAAGAACTGCTGCCGCTGGCGGTCCCACCACAGCTCCGTCGTCTGCAGGCTCCGCCCTTCCGGATGCGAGCGGGCAACGACCCGACCGAAAGCAGCCATGAGTCCGGAGCGCTCCTCTACGCGGGCGCTATCGGCCGAGAGCTGGCCGACGAGCTCTCCGGAGCGGAAGAAGCGGGCTTGGACGTGCCCGCGCAGCACCGTCTGGTCCCGCTCTGGCAGCACCCACGCCGTGTCGGCTGTGACCTCAGCACGCGGAGTGCCTGCAGAGTCCAGGAGCCGGACCCACACCTTGACGGCAAGCTGTGGCGGCAGTACCTGCAGCGACTCCTCCGGGAAGAGCTCTCCCTCCGGACGCACGCCCCCAGGGGAGCAGGAGAGCAGGAGCAATCCCATCACGACACCCCAACCCCGCACCGCTGGGCCGCCTGCCAGAGTTCCACCACCTCCTGCAGGAACCCCTCCACCATCGCCAGTGGGAGCTGAGTCTCCGGGTCGCTCAGCGCCTGCGTCGGGTCCGGGTGAGTCTCGAAGAAGATGCCGTCCACCCCAACGGCGACGGCAGCCCGAGCCAGGGCACGAACGAACTCCCGGCGCCCGCCAGAACGCTCCCCAACGTTGGGCTGCTGGACCGAGTGGGTGGCGTCGTAGAGCACCGGACAGCCGGTCTGCCGCAGAATCAGCAGCGAGCGGAAGTCCACCACCAGGTCACGGTAGCCGAACATCGTCCCTCGCTCAGTCAACCACACCTCACTACCGCCCCCCAGGCGAACCTTCTCCACCGCGTACGCCATGCTCTCCGGGGCCATGAACTGGCCCTTCTTCACGTTCACCGGCTTGCCCGTAGCGCCGGCGGCCATGAGGAGGTCCGTCTGGCGGCAGAGGAAGGCTGGAATCTGCAGGATGTCCACGTACTGCGCTGCCAGGCCTGCCTCCGCCGGCGTGTGAACATCTGTTAGCACAGGAACGCCGTACGTACTGCGAATCTCGGCCAGGAACTCCAAAGCTCGTTCGTCTCCTATGCCGGTGAAGGAGTGGGCGCTCGTGCGGTTTGCCTTGCGGTAGGACGCTTTGAAGACCAGCCGCACGGGCAACTCAGCGCAGACGCGGCAGAGGTGGTCGGCGACGGTGTGGAGCAGCTCTCGGGATTCCACAACACAGGGCCCAGCAACGATGAGCAGCGTCTTCTCCATGGCCGGCGGCAAAATTAGGCAAGCTCTCCTGCTCCTTCTGCTTGCGGGAAGCGTCGCTGCAGCTACCACTCCACGGACTCCGCGGGACTCCCTGCTCCGGCTGAACTCTGACGGGCCTCGCTGGATTAGCGGTGAGGAGCTGCTGATGGCGCTCTACGGCTACGTGCTCACCCCAGTGTGGTTGGCTTTCGGGACGGCCTCGCTCGTCTCCCCGGCCGTGCTTCTGGATGCATCGCGCCAGCAGTGGGGCTGGTCCATCGGGGCCGGGGTCGGGTGGAGTCCGGAGTCCACTGCTCAGCACTTCTCGCTCCTCCGCCTCCAGGCAGACTACGAACGGCTGGGAGCCGCCCAGTTCAGCACGACGCTCCTGGCCGATTGGAACGCCGTGCCCATCTTTGTGCCCGAGCTCTTCCGCCTGGGAGGCAGCTTGGGACTGGGCCAGAGCTGGCGTGCACCCGAACGCCGACCGTACCTGCAGGCCGAGGCCTGGCTCCGGAACGCGATGGGGATTTGGTACATGGGCCTCTTCCCCCAGCACTCGCTGGGGCTGCGCCTGCGCTACTTCCCCGCCACGTCGACGCTGCCCGCACGCTGGCAGCTCGCCCTCGGCTGGTGGGCTACCTTCGTGTGGTGAAGCGCCCCGCAAGCCGCCGCCGGCCCCGGCGTATTTTTGCGCTGCGTGCACCCTGCGCAGCCCCGATGACCCCATTCGACCAAGCACTATCCGACTACCTCAGCCGACTGGAGCAGCTACGCCACCAGGGAGCCAGCGAAGACAGCATCCGCTACGAGTTCCTGCGCTTCCTGCAGACCGCCTTCCCGAAGCTCTCGGCCGCCCAGCCCATCCAGTTGGAGCAGCACGTACCGGGCCTCTCCGTCCGCGGAGGCTTCGCCGACGCCATCTACGGCGACCTCATCTTCGAGTTCAAGCGGAAGCTCGATGACCAGACCCGCTCCGCCGGCCAGCAGCAGCTCCAGCGCTACCTGGCCGCACAGCCGCAGCCCGAGCACCGCTTCGGCATCCTCACCGACGGCGAGACCCTGGAGGTCTACGTCCTGCGGGACGGACAGCTCCAGGAGCTGGACCAGTGCCGACTCGACGCCGGCCGAGCCGATGAGTGCCGGCTCTGGCTGGACTGCTACCTCTTCCACGAGAAGCAGCTCCGCCCGACGGCCCGGGACATCGCCCTGCGCTTCGGGGAGCGGAGCCCGACCTTCCAGGGAAGCCTGCGGTTGCTAAACAAGGCATGGCAACGGCTCAAAGCGGATCCATCGGCGCAGACGAAGTACACCCAGTGGCAGAGCCTGCTCTCCATCGTCTACGGCAGCCCCATAGGCACCGAGCAGCTCTTCCTGCGCCACACGTACCTGGCCCTCTTCGCCCGCCTGCTGGCCTTCGTGGTGCTCCAGCGCAGGGTCCCGCGGGATAGCGAGCTTGCGGGGCTACTCACCGGGCAGACGTTCGAGCAGCTCGGCCTCTACAACTTCGTCGCCGACGACTTCTTCTCCTGGATTGACCCCGCGACCGCCTCTTCCCTGCTCCACTCCCTGGCAACCCGCCTGACGACCTCCTACGACCTCTCCGCCATCCGCGAGGACCTCCTGCAGGAGCTCTACCAGGAGCTCGTGGACCCGGCCACCCGGCATGACCTCGGGGAGTACTACACGCCCGACTGGCTCGCCGAGCTGACGCTGCGCGAAGCGGGCATCCTGCAGGCCCTCCCGTTCCAACCTCCCGACGACCGGCTCTTCCTGCTGGACCCCGCCTGCGGCTCCGGGACCTTCCTCTTCGTGGCCATCCGGCTGCTGCGGGAAGCAGGGCTCCGCGGAGCTGAGCTGGTGGAGTTCTGCGTGCGCTCTCTGGCAGGCATCGACGTCCACCCGCTGGCGGTTGCGATCGCCCGTACCAACTTCGTCCTGGCGCTGAGCCCGGATTTGAGGGCGTACGGCAGGGACCTGCACGTGCCCGTCTACATGGCCGACAGCCTCACCGTCTCCCACTCCCACGGCCGCCAGCGCGTCATCTCCGTCCCCGTTGACGTCAACGACATCGCGCAGCTCTCCGGCAAGCGCGGGGGACACTTGCCGAGCGAGTTCTCGCTGCCGGCCACGCTGAGCGAAGACCAGCTCAACGCCGCCATTGACGCCCTGCTGGGGTTTGCCGAGCCTTCCATCACCGACGTAGATGCGCAGCAGGGCTTCCACTCCCGGCTCCTCCAGCTCGGACTCCCACCCGAACAGCACCACCTGTGGTACGCGAACCTGCGCCTCATGCGCTGGCTCCTGGCCTCGCCCCCGACGGACACGGTCTGGGGCTTCGTGCTGAAGAACGCGTACCGCCCCGAACTACTCGCCGCCCGGAAGTCCGCCTTCGTCGTGGGGAACCCGCCGTGGTTGGCCTACCGCTACATCCAGCGGCGCGACTACCAAGACAGGGTGCGCAAGTTGGCCCTGCAGGACTACGGCCTGCTGCAGGGCTCCCAGGCCCACCTCTTCACCCAGATGGAGCTGGCGACGCTCTTCTTCGCCTTCTGCGCCGACCGCTACCTCGCCGACGGCGGCACCATCGCGTTCGTCATGCCCCGGAGCATCCTGACCGGCGCCAAGCAGCACGACGCCTTCCGCCAGCGGTTCGTGGCCACAGCGGCGCTCATCGTAGACTGCGAGCGCGTCAGCCCGCTCTTCAACGTCCCCTGCTGCGTGCTCGCATGGCGGAAGCACCCCTCCGGAGCCCACGCGCAGGGCATCCCCCGGCTGGTCCTGGAGGGCGAGCTACCGGAACGCAACGCACCGCTGCAGGTGGCACAGCACAGCCTCCGGCAGCAACAGGGACTGTACACCCTCCCCAGCACCACTACGGCGAAGAGTCCCTACCACCCAAAGGCCATCCAAGGCGCTACGATCGTGCCCCGCTGCCTCTGGTTCGTACGCCCCCGGGCCGAAGCACTCGTCATCAGCCAGCAACGGCCACCGTTGGAGACCGACCTTACCGTAGAACCCCAGGCCAAGCCGCCGTGGAAGGGCCTGCGGCTGCAAGGGAGGGTAGAGGCGGACTTCCTCTACGCGACGCTCCTCTCCGACGACATGCTGCCCTTCGGCTGGCGCCGGCTGGCGCTCGTCGTGCTCCCCATAGACGCCACCACCCGCCGCCTCATCACTGCCCAGCAGGCCATCACGATGGGGGCAACGGGACTGGCCGACTGGCTGAGGCAGGCGGAGTCCGTCTGGAAGCAGCACAGGAAGTCGCAGGTCGAGCTGTTGGACTACCTCAACTGGCAGAACAAGCTCACCAGGCAGAGCCCCACGGGCGT
>JBCNUX010000032.1:0-17769 GCA_039630485.1 Chlorobiota bacterium
CATCCGCAGCCTGCACCTACCACGCCCTGCCGAGCGAGACTGTAGGGTACCACTGAGAGAGGCGGAGAGTGGCTGGGGATCCTAACACAGAGCTCCCGTAGAGCAGCGCATAGATACCAAAGCTCAACCACCACGTTTGTCCCAGCGGGAGATCGGCTCCGCAGTGGAGGAGCCCTCCGATTGCAAGACGAGCGGTAGGACGGCTGGACTCCACGGTGGTGTTCGTCGTTGGCAGTAGTAGCACTTCACCGCTTGGTAGCCGTATGGACCGCTGGAGGAGTTCCTTGTCGTGCCGAAGGTGGGTGGAGAGAGGGAGAAAGAAGGCCGGTCCAGCAGAAGCGACGAGCCATTGGGTGGGTCTCCACCGTAGGTAGCCCCATAGTGTTAACGTCACGAACTGGAGGATTGCCTGGTTGCGCATTTCTACAGGGAGCAACAGGGTGTCGGTATGGTGAGCGAATGGAATCGGTTCACGCTCGCGGTATGATGCTCGAAGGTTGTAGGAGTTGATGAGGACAGAGGCTCCCCAGAGCCATTCCGGAAGCAGCGGAGCGCTGTAGGCAAGACCAACCAGCCATCCATTCCCAATCCCGTTGGAGAAATCGCGAGAGCAGCGGCTACGGAATGTACCCTGCTGAAAGCTCCAGCCAAACCCTACCGTAGCGATGATCTCTGGAGGATACTTCTTCGTAGCCGGGGCTAGGGGTGAGGGCGGAGTGACGACCTGCCGCTCTTGTGCCCACAGAGGAACGGTTCCGATAACGAGGTAACAGAATCGTCGTATGAGGGAAGCCCGAGCGTGGAGCATGGCGCAGAGCAACTTAGAAAAAAGCTACGATACGGAGACACATTGGCAGAAGCAACGGCCACTCTCTGGAGTCTCTCCGGCCCGCTGGGAAGCTTGGCAGCTCCTCCAGCGCCTAGAAAGAACCGGCGCGTATCTGGACCGGCTCGTAGAGAGCGTGCTGAATCGTCGGCCGTTGGGAGCAGCGGATCGGGCCCTTCTAACAGAGCTCGTCCACGGTGTTGTCCGGTGGCAGCGGTGGTTGGACTTCGTTCTCCAGCACTTTGCAGCGCATCCCCTCCATCGGTATCCGATGCCGGTGCGGGTTGCCCTTCGGTTAGGGGCCTACCAGTTGCTATTCCTCTCCCGGGTTCCAGCGTATGCTGCCCTTCATCAGACCGTAGAGCTCGTCAAGCCGTTGGATCCAGGGGCGGCGGGTTTGGTGAATGCTATACTGCGTGCCCTTCTGCGTCATCGGGAGAAGCTTCCAGAGCCGGACCGAGGGGACAAGGTTCGCTACTACGCTACTGTGGCCTCGTATCCGACGTGGATCGTACGCCGCTGGTTGGAGCGTTTAGGGGAAGGGGAGGCAGTGCAGCTCTTACAGGCCCAGAACCAACGGCCGCAGGTAGCACTGCGTGTGAATCAGCAGCGAATACGGCCTGAAGAGCTTGTGGAATGGCTCCGCTGCCGTGGGGTAGAGACGTCAGTGTCGGAATACACACAACGTTGCATCCTTGCCGAGCATCTGCCCCACGAGTTGCTGCGGGAGGTGTTGCAGCGTGGATGGGCCAGTGTTCAGGATGTGAGCGCAGCCCTCGTTGTGGAGTTGGCAGCAGTGCGCCCAGGAATGCAGATTGTAGATCTCTGTGCCGCTCCTGGTGGAAAGGCCTGCGCTATGGCGGAGCAGCTCGAAGGGAGGGGGCATATCGCTGCAGTGGACGTCCATCCGAATCGGCTACGTCTGGTAGAACGTGAGGCAAATCGGCTGGGGATCGCGTCGGTGATGTCATTCCATGCCGCTGATGCTCGTTCGTTCCGGTGGGAGGAGGCCGATCTCGTGTTAGCAGACGTCCCTTGCTCAGGCCTGGGAACGATTGCTAAGAAGCCGGATATCAAGTGGCGTCGAAGAGAAGCAGACATTCCAGTCCTCGTTCGGCTGCAGCGGAGCATCCTGGAGAATGCAGCACGGCTGGTGCGTCCCGGAGGAGTGTTGCTCTACAGTACCTGTACGACTGAGCCCGAGGAGAACGAGGGGGTTGTCCAGGACTTCCTACGGCGTCACCCGGAGTTTGTCCTCGAACATGCAGAGCAGTGGATACCTGCTGCCGTCTGCCAAGGCGGCTTCCTAAAGGTTCTGCCGCACCGGCACCCTGGATGCGATGGGGCCTTCGCAGCGCGGATGCGTCGGGTGAATGGCTAATTTTGGAACGCTCCAAGGGCGTTTTCGTGATGCGGCGCATTGGCGTCTTCGATTCGGGGATTGGTGGATTGACCGTCGTGCGGCATATCATTCCGTACGCCGCCGGGTGCGAGCTTCTCTACGTCGGAGACACAGCGCGTGTGCCATACGGTAACCGCAGTCCGGAGGCAATTCGCCAATATGCAAGGGAGCTGACCCTGTACCTGTGCGAGCAAGAGGTGGAGTTGATAGTAGTGGCTTGCAACACTGTCTCCGCTGTGGCTTTAGAGGTGGTCCGAGCCCATTCACCAGTACCGGTCGTTGACGTTGTCGAGCCGACCGTTGAACTGACCCTGCGGCAGACGACGGAGGGACGGATTGGCATTATCGGGACCCGTGCAACGATCGCCAGCGGTATCTACGAACGGCTCCTGCGGCAGCGTTCGGAGTGGCCTCTCGAGATCTACGGGAAGGCTTGTCCGCTGTTTGTCCCGCTCGTTGAGGAGGGCTGGATCGAGAGTCCAGTTACGGAGCAGGTTGCTGAATTCTACCTTGCACCCCTGCGGGAAGCAGGGATTGATACGCTCGTCTTGGGATGCACGCACTATCCGCTGCTCATACCGGTCCTCCGGCGAGTGCTACCGGAGTGCCGCTTGGTGGAGTCGGGTGCGGCTGTTGCTGAGCAGCTCCAAGCGCTAGGGTATGCATTGGACCAGGGCGGAGGGGCTGCTCGATTGGTTCTGCACTTGACCGATGAGCCAGGGGAAGCGCTAAAACACCTCCTCCGCCGCCTGCAGCTTGTGCCTGCAGACGTTCGCTCCATCCGGCTGTGGGAATATGTCTGAAGCAGTCGTCGAGCAGCTACAGCGGGAATTGGAAGAGCTCGGCCAGCGGTTTGCCGAGAGTTTCACGCAGATGCTGGAGCTACTGGGGACGCTAGTGACGCTGGTGGAGCATTTCTACGATGGGGGACACAGTCGCTTCGTTAGCCAGAAAGCGGCGGAAGTCGCTCGTCGTATGGGGTGCAGCGAGCGGGAAGTCTTCGAGACGCAAGTGGCAGGGCTCCTACACGATATTGGCAAAATCGGTCTTCCTGAAGCCGTGCTGCAGAAGTTCCCTTCAGAGATGACCTCTGAAGAGCGGCAGCTCTACGAGCGCCATCCGGAGCTGGGGTGGTACATCCTTCAGCGGCACTCAGCGCTCCGAGGCGTTGCCGAGATTGTCTTCCAGCACCACGAGCGGCTGGACGGTTCGGGATTCCCCCGACATCTGCGCGGACGCCAGATTCGTGTGGAGGCTGCAATTGTCACAGTCGTGGATGTCTTCCACAATGCTCTCTACCGGCGCCGGCGTGATCGCCGCTTCGCTCCACCGGGTCATACCGAGCCGGTAGAAGTCGCTCAGCAGCGCTACCTTGCGGCCCTGCGCCATCTGGAGGAGAAGGCTGGCGTCCTCTACCACCCTGTGGTTGTACGTACCTTCGTTGAGCTTGTGGAGGAGGAGCGCCGTCAACTGGGAACTAGAATTGTGCAGAGCGTTCCGGTCAACCAGCTCCGCCCGGGGATGGTGTTGGCAGAGAGCTACTACACCTCCTATGGGCTGCTCATCGTTGCCCAGGGGGAATGCGTGACGCCGGAGATGGTGCCGACCCTCGTCCGATTTGCGGAAGTGGGCGAACTGCCCCGAAAGGTACTCGTCTGGGTCTGATGCAACTCCTGCCATACATTGGCCGGAAGTTCCTGGTGGCGCTCGGTATCCTCTGGGGGGTGGTGACGGTCACCTTCTTCCTCAACTTCGTGCTTCCAGGAGATCCAGCTCGTCTCCTGGCGGGGCAGCGGGCGGATGCAGCGACCATCGCTGCTATCCGGCAGCAGCTCGGGCTGGATCAGCCGCTACCGGTGCAGTACGTCCGCTTCCTGAGCCGAGTCGTTCAGGGGGACTTGGGACGCTCGTACGTGACGAATCGCCCCGTGCTGGAGACCATTGTAGAGCGCTTCCCAGCGACGGCGCTGCTGACGATGAGTTCGATGGCGATTGCGACGGTAGTGGGGATTGCTCTTGGACTTGTGGCTGCACTGCGCCCCAACACTTGGCTTGACGCCGCACTGATGGCGACAGCGCTCGTTGGAATCTCAGTGCCTTCATTCGTAGCAGGGCTGGTGTTGCTGGTACTCTTTGGAGTCATGTTAGAGTGGCTTCCGCTGGCTGGCTACGTGGACCAGGGCTGGGAGCACTTGGTGCTACCGATGATTACGTTAGCACTGCGCCCGCTCTCGATCATTGCCCGGATGACGCGTTCAAGCATGCTAGAGGTGCTTGCCCAAGACTACATCCGGACGGCATACGCAAAGGGAGTGCCGCAGATATGGGTCGTCCTGCGGCATGCGCTGCGGAACGCTCTCAATCCCGTGGTGACCACCGTCAGCGCGTGGGTGGCCGGATTGCTGGCAGGGGCATTCTTCGTAGAGTACATCTTCAACTGGCCCGGCATTGGCACCGTTGCCATCAGTGCGATTGAGAAGCTCGACTACCCACTCATTCAGGGGACGGTGCTCTTCACGGCAGCAGTGTTCGTTGTCGTCAATTTCGTCGTGGACGTGCTGTATGCCGTTCTGGATCCAAGAGTCCAGCTCCGCTGACCGGGGGCATGCGCCGGCGTGGATGGCGTGGAAACGCTTCTGGCGTCACCCCAGCGGTATCGTTGGTGCGCTGATTGTCGTGGTACTGGTCGCAACGGCTATTGGGGCGGACTGGATAGCGCCGATGGATCCTACCGTCCAGGTGCTGGAGTACTCGCTGCGGCCTCCGATGTTTCGGGGTAACCTCTTAGCACTGCGGAACCCTGCGGACCTGGATCGTCCACACCTAGTTCCAGTGCAGTGGTGGCAGTCAGTGGGTGACAGCGTCATTTACGAAGATTTCGCAGGCCAGCGCAGGACAGTGGCCCAGTTGGAGTTGGCCGGCCAAGGTCCGGATGAGTGGTATCGCCAGCCGCTCTACGTGTTGGGGACAGACCGCTACGGACGTGATGTCTTGAGCAGAATCGTGTATGGGGCTCGTGTCAGCCTGTTGGTGGGCATCCTTTCGCAAGTCATAGCCGTCGTCATTGGGGCAGCGCTCGGGGCTTTGGCAGGTTACTTCCGGGGATGGGTGGATACGGCAATTATGTGGTTGCTCAACGTCGTGTGGGCCTATCCAACGCTGCTGTTGGCGATTGCATTCTCGGTCGTTCTGGGACATGGTATGGAGCAAGCGGCGATCGCGATTGGGGTTTCCAGTTGGGTGGATGTTGCCCGCATTGTCCGCGGCCAGTTCCTAGCACTCCGCGAGCAAGAGTACGTGGTGGCAGCACGAGCGCTGGGGTTCTCGGCCGGGCGCATTATCTTGCGTCACCTTCTCCCGAACGTCGTCGGCCCATTAACGGTCGTGGTAACGGCGGGATTGGCCACAGCCATCGTCGCCGAAGCCGGCTTGAGCTTCCTCGGGCTGGGAGTCCAGCCGCCGACACCGTCATGGGGACAGATGGTGCGCGACGGCTACGGCTACATTGCCGCCGGAATTGCTTGGGGACTGGCGCTATACCCCAGTCTTGCCATTGCTCTGGCAGTGCTGGGCTTCAACTTAGTGGGGGACGCGCTCCGTGATGTCATAGACCCACAGATGCGCCATTGAAGGGATGGAAGCTCCCTTTCGTCTACTCGTTGTCGACGATGACCGGCTCTCGCGCTACCTCTGGCGACGTATCGCCGAAGAGGTCGGTCTGGAAGTATTAGAAGCTGGCACTCCGGAGCGTGCTCGGAAACTTCTGGAGCACTTCGTCCCGGATGTGATTGTCCTTGATGTTGTCTTCCCCGACGAAGATGGGGTCAGCTTCCTCCACGAGCTACGCCAGAGCGAGCGCTGGTGCCAGACACCAGTCATCATCTGCTCTGGGGTTGGTGAGCAAGGCGTCGTCCTTGAGCTTGCTCGGCAGGGTATCTGCACCTACCTCCTGAAGCCCTTTGCGGTGGAGGAGGCGCGTGAGCGACTGCGGACGATCCTCCGCCGACGCGGACTGGTAGTGGGGCCGTCAGAGGGCGAGTCTGAGTCGGAGGGAGGTTCCCACTCAGAAGCAGAAAGGGGAGCGGATTCGCCAACTTCGGAGCCATGATGCTGGAACACTGGGAAGAGCGGCTTCGCCGCGGTCGTCTACCACCAGTCCTCCTCCTCTTCGGCGAGGAGGAGCTGTTGCTCAAGGAGGCCTTTCAGGAGTTGCGTGCTCGCTTGGAGCGGCAAGACCCAGTGGGGCTCAACGTGGAGACGGTGGAGGCGGAGTCTATCACAGCTCGGGAGCTGGTAGAGCGGGCGCAAGTCTACCCAATACTGGCTGAAGTCCGAGCAATCTTCGTCCAGCAAGCTGAGCACTTCCTGGGGCGCTCGGAAAGCACCGTGGCAGCCCTGGTAGACTACCTTCGGCACCCACAGCCGACGACCGTCCTGGTGTTTGTTGCAGAGACAGCGCCGGAATCGCTTCGAGGCATTAGCCGCCAGCTACGCAATCCGAAGCAGCAGAAGCGGGCCCATCAGCTCCTACAGCGGGCCCCAGTACTCTGGCGGGTACTACTCGAGGAACATGCGTGGGTAGAGTTCCCGAAGCTCTATGACCGTGAGGTCCCCTCGTGGGTTGCCCAACGGGCGCGTCGCTATGGTTATGAGCTATCCCCGCCAGCACTGGAGGCGCTCATCAGTCTCGTGGGGACGGATCTACGCGAGCTGTCGAACGAGCTACAGAAGTTGGCCATCGTCGCGCAGAGCACAGGGGTCTCTGTGCTAGAGGAGGAGCATGTCCTCCAAATGGTAGGGCTATCGCGTGCTTTCTCTGTCTTCGAGCTCCAGAAGGCGCTGGGAGAGGGGCGACTACAGCAAGCGCTCCAGATTGCGCAATACCTTGTTCGCTCCCAGCGTCAAGAGCTGCTAGTCATTGCGATGTTGACGCGATACTTCCTGATGCTCTGGAAGCTTGCCGACCTGGAGGGGACGAACGCTACCTCTGAAGCCATTGCAGAAGCTCTAGGTATCCATCCCTTCTTCGTCGCCGAGTACCAGGCAGCCTACCGCCGTTTTGGACCCGTAGGGGTTGAGCGTGCCCTCGTTGCCCTCCATCGGGCAGACGTGGCACTCAAGACGGGGGAGGCTCCTCCAGAGGCGGTCATCAGTGAGCTGATTATGCGGTGCGTTGGCACGTTGGAGCAACACTCATAGGGACAATGCGACAGAGCAGCGCGTTTATCCCGACACTTCGTGAGACTCCCACAGAGGCACAAGCGGTCTCGCACCAACTGATGCTACGTGCTGGGCTTGTCCGGCAATTGGCCGCCGGTGTCTACAGCTTCCTGCCGCTAGGCTGGCGTGTCATGCAGAAGGTTATGCGCATCATCCGGGAGGAAATGGACGCCATCGGCGGACAGGAGTTCCACTTCCCGGCACTCAATCCGCTCGAGATTTGGGAGCAGACCGGACGGGCTGAGGCGATGGGGGAAATCCTCTTCCACATCAAGAACCGCGAAGGACTTGTGCTGGCTCCGACGCATGAGGAAGTAGTGGCCTTCCACGCTCGGCAGCACATCCAGTCGTACCGCGATCTACCGCAGATCTGGTACCAGATTCAGCCCAAGTTCCGCAACGAACCCCGGCCACGGTTCGGCGTCCTCCGGGGGCGACAGTTCACGATGAAGGATTCGTACTCCTTGGATGCCACATGGGAGGGACTGGACGTCAGCTATGAGAAGCACGCCCAAGCCTACCGGCGTATCTTCCAGCGGTGTGGTCTACGCTTCTTCGTCGTGGGGGCATCCAGTGGTGCAATGGGAGGGAGCGTCTCGCAGGAGTTCATGGTAGAGTCGCCGGCCGGAGAAGATACCTGTGCTGTCTGTCCCTCGTGTGGCTATGCTGCGAATGTGGAGGTCGCTCGCTCAGTAGTCGAGCCAACTCCACGGCTGCCAGAGAGTGCACCCATAGAGCGGTTCCCAACCCCTGGTGTGCGGACGATCGACGACCTCATCTACCAGCACGGCATTCCAGAGGAGCGCTGTGCCAAGGCGCTCGTCTACATTGCGGATGGAAAGCCGGTGATGGTCCTCCTCCGCGGCAATGACGAGCTCAACGAGACGAAGCTCCAGGCTGCCATAGGGGCCGTCTACTTACGACCAGCTACGCCTGAGGAGCTGCTCCAGTATACTGGTGCATCTGCTGGCTCGATAGGCCCGATAGGGCTCCCAACGCCGATGCCGGTTATCGTTGATGAACGTCTGCGGGACACAAATGGACTTATCAGCGGCGCAAACCAAGATGGATATCACTACCGCCATATCGACCTCCAGCGGGATTGCCGCGTTGACCGCTATGCCGACCTCCGGACCGTGCAGGATGGGGAGCCGTGTCCTCAGTGTGGCACTCTGCTGCGTATCGTGCGTGCCATCGAAGTTGGGCATATCTTCAAGCTCGGTACGAAGTACTCCGAAGCCCTGGGAGCTACCTTCCTGGATGAGCACGGCCAGCAGCACCCTATCATCATGGGAAGCTACGGGATTGGCGTGGAGAGGATTATCGCTGCCTTCATCGAGCAGCACCACGACGAGCGGGGTATCTACTGGATTCCCGCGATTGCCCCCTTCCAGGTTCACCTCATCAGCATAGGGGCCGACCGCCACGAGGGGGTTGCTCAGACAGCAGAGCAGCTCTACGAGCAGCTATGGCGCGAAGGAATTGAGACCTTGTACGACGACCGGGACGAGACACCGGGGGTAAAGTTCAACGATGCAGATCTCATCGGGCTTCCATTGCAGCTCATCGTCAGCCCGCGGAACGTAGAAGCGGAGACCGTAGAGGTGAAGCAACGCCACTCTGGGGAGCGCCGTTATGTCCCGGTGACGGAGGCCATAGCCTCTGTGCGGCTCCTGCTGGAGCAGATGTCCGAGCAGCTGACGCATGTCCCATCTCCATGATCGTTGCTGACCTACACGTGCATTCTGTCTACTCCGACGGGGTCTTGCGGCCTGAAGAGCTAGTCCAGCAAGCGGCTGCTCGCGGACTGCAGTGGCTCGCTATCACCGACCATGATACAGTGGCCGGCTACGAGGAGGCCTTCCACGCAGGACGGCGCTTTGGGGTTACGGTGTTGGCAGCGTTGGAGGTTAGCTGCTACGAACTTGGGCAAGAGCTCCATGTGCTCGGCTACGGCGTCCAGCCTGACGACGTAAGGCTTCACCAGCATGCTCAGCAAGCGCAGGAACGGCGGCTACGCCGCATGGAGCGGATGCTAAGGCACTGCCGGCATCTTGGGCTACATGTAACCCTGGAGGATGTTGCAGACTGCGCCCCTGGGCAGATGCTGGGGCGCCCTCATTTGGCAGCAGCGCTGGTCCGGCGGGGCTACTGCGCAACGGTGCGCGAAGCGTTTGCCCGCTACTTAGAGGCTGGAAGGCCGGCTTATGAGCCTCCAGAAGAGTTCCCCGTTGTGCGAGCTCTGGGACTCATCCACGCGGCTGGCGGGATTGCGGTCATAGCTCATCCCCATCGGACGTTCCGGTCACCACGCCTTTTGCTGGGCTTACTCCGGAAGGGCTTCGACGGAATGGAGGTCTACCATCCTGCCCACGGAGCGGTGCTGCAGGGCTACTACGCTACCCTTGCTCGCTGCCACCGTCTTCTGGCCACGGGGGGTTCAGACTACCACGGGACTCGCCCCTATGACGAGGCGAACTTTGGAACGGTAGGGCTCTCAGCGGAGGGGATGAGCGCCATAGTAGGACGACTGGCTCTGCGAGATGTGGCGTAAGCTGTGGCTGCTTGGCTGCTGGGCACTCGTCCAGGCTCAGGAGCTCCCGTCCGCTGCCGATGTACTGCGGGGTGCGGAGGCTGCCTTGCGGGAGCCGCCTGTGATGTGGAGCATCGTAGTGGTGCCAGCTCTGCTGGCGGTAGACCGTGCTGTTGCTGAGGTCTACTCCCCTCTACGCAGCGGAGGACTCCTCTGGCAGGTGGCACGCCTCTATGGCGAACGCTGGATGCCACTGGCAGTTGCCGCCGGGGCTTACGGAATCGGTTGGCTGCTAGACAATCAGCAACTCCAGCGAGTAGGCATAGCCGTAGCTGGGTCAGCGGTGGTGGCTGGAATCGTCACGGCTACCTTCAAGGTCACCGCAGGACGAGCTCGTCCTGAAGTCAACGCTGGAGCGCTCGCGTTCTCCCCATGGTCATTCGATGACCGTTACCAGAGCTTTCCGTCGGGCCACGCTGCTGTAGGTTTTGCGACGACAACAGCACTCGTGGCAACGTTGAAGCCATCGCTTGCCATACAGGTTGCTGCCTACGGTCTTGCTGGACTGACAGCGATCTCGCGGCTGTATCGGAGTCGTCACTGGCTCTCTGACGTCGTTGCTGGAGCTTCCGTCGGGTATGCGGCGGCCCGGGCTGTGGCCTTAGCCGTGAATGGGAGACAGGCAGCGAGCTTGGATGTTCTGCCCTTGCCTGGAAAGGGAGTGGGAATTGCCTGCTACATTCCACTCCTTAGGCCCGAGCAGTACCGGTGAAGAGCGGTCATTCCGGTGGGTGGAAGAGGGTCGTCCAGATCAGTTCGACAGGCTCTGCTCCCTCGCAGACGCAGCGAGGGAGTTGAAAGGCCGAGGTAGATAGCTCCCTTGAGCGACTCTACCCGAGAGGAACCCTAACCCATGAAGAGGTAGGGTCGCCACTCTTCTTCCAGCTTCCCGACGAACTGCTTGAGGAAGAGGATCGGGTGCGGGCGCCGCGGCAGGCGTAGCAGTTGCATACCTGCCTCCTCGGGTGTGCGGTCTCCTTTGAGATTGTTGCAGCGGATGCAAGCGCACACGAGGTTCTCCCACGTATCGGTGCCACCGCGCGAGCGTGGAATGACGTGGTCTATGGTCAGTTCGGCCTCCGTGGTTCCGCAGTATTGGCACTGGAATCCGTCCCTCCGCATGATGTTGCGGCGGGACAGTTCAACGTGCTTGTAGGGTACGCGGACGTAGGTCATCAGCCGGATAACGCTCGGCAAGGGATAGGAAGCCGTTATGCTCCGGAGCACGAGGCCGGGGCGTACTTCTACAATTTCTGCCTTCGCTAGGACCAGCAAGAGGACTGCCTTTTTGACCGAGCAGATGCTGACGGGCTCATAGCCTCGGTTGAGGACAAGGACTTTCTTCGTCAGCGGGTTGTACGCTGACGGCACCTCATAAGCACGACCGTTCTCTATGGGCTGGAAGCGCGCGGCGAAGGCAGGCGACACGATAACCGCTGATGGACTCCAGGTTTAGAACGCCAAATTACGCGGTTTCACTAACTTGCACTCCTGACGTCCAACAAGCGTCGGGACCTGCATGCAGGTGCGGGCATTTTTAGTGTTAGAGAACGGTGCCGTCTTTGAGGGCTCTGCATTTGGAGCTGTTGACCGGGAGGCTGCGGGTGAGGTCGTCTTCAACACGGCTATGAGCGGGTATGAGGAGATCCTCACCGATCCCAGCTATTGCGGTCAGATTGTCACCTTCACGTACCCGCACATCGGCAACTATGGCATCACGTTAGAGGATTGGGAGTCGGGCCGGGTCCAGGTGGAAGGTATCGTCGTGCATGAATGTTCCCGCACCTACTCTAACTGGCGCGCTCGGCTTGGGCTAGCGGAGTACTTGGAGCAACAGGGTGTGATCGGCCTACAAGGAATTGATACCCGAATGCTAGTGCGGATGATTCGCGACAAGGGTGCACTCCGTGGGATTATCTCTGCCCAGGGAAAGCCGGAGGAGCTGTTGGAGCGTGTGCGAGCCATCCCATTGATGGAAGGGCTAGACCTGACCGACCACGTGACGACGCTATCTCCGTACTGGTTGGAGCCGTCAGGGTCGGGGACAGCACCAGTTGTGGTTTTGGTTGACTACGGTGTCAAGCACACCATCATTCGTAGCCTCTTGCAGCGGGGATGCCGAGTCTGCGTCGTCCCTGCCCGGACCCCTGCGGAGGCGATCTTAGAGATAGAGCCCGCTGGCGTTGTGCTCTCAAATGGTCCAGGAGACCCAGCGGCAGTCGGCTACACACTGCCACAGCTACGGAAGCTGGTCAACTCAGGAGTTCCAATCTTGGGAATCTGCTTGGGGCATCAGCTGCTGGGATTAGCCTTCGGTGCACGAACGTACAAGTTGAAGTTTGGGCACCACGGAGCCAACCATCCTGTGCGGAACTTACGGACAGGGGCAGTAGAGATTACTTCGCAGAACCACGGCTTTGCTGTGGATCCGACAACGCTCCCGCCAGCCATAGAGGTGACCCACATCAATCTCAACGACGGCACTTTGGAGGGTATGCGTCATCGAGAACTGCCAATCATGGCGGTGCAGTACCACCCCGAAGCTGCCCCTGGACCACACGATGCACGCTACGTCTTCGACGAATTCGTTGCGTGGGTGCGGGCGGGCCAGGCTGTGGAACTTCAAGAAGTGCCCTGCGGAGGCTGAGAAAGCGGTATATTTGCGTTCCACCGGGGCAGGTACCGAAGCGGTCAAACGGGGCAGACTGTAAATCTGCTGGCGGAACGCCTTCGGAGGTTCGAATCCTCCCCTGCCCACGCCGGATGCGGGAGTAGCTCAGTTGGTAGAGCATCGGCTTCCCAAGCCGAGGGTCGCGGGTTCGAGTCCCGTCTCCCGCTCGCGGGAGTAGCTCAGTTGGTAGAGCGCGAGCCTTCCAAGCTCGGGGTCGCGGGTTCGAGTCCCGTCTCCCGCTCGCGGGAATAGCTCAGTTGGTAGAGCATCGGCTTCCCAAGCCGAGGGTCGCGGGTTCGAGTCCCGTTTCCCGCTCCATGCTGATGTAGCTCAGTGGTAGAGCACGTCCTTGGTAAGGACGGGGTCGCCGGTTCAAATCCGGCCATCAGCTCACGGGTGTAGCTCAAGTGGTAGAGCAGCGGTCTCCAAAACCGCAGGTTGGGGGTTCGAGTCCCTCCACCCGTGCTGATTCTGTATGGCGTTCCTCAACGCGGCCTCATGATAGGGAAGATCAAAGCCTTCGGACAGGAAGTTGTCCGGGAGATGCAGAAGGTCAGCTGGCCCACGCGGGAGCAGCTGCGAGAGTCAACGGTTGTGGTCGTCATAACATGCTTGCTATTGGCCGCTTTCACGTGGATTGTTGATACGGCCGTCACGGCTGTGCTCAGGTTTATTTTCTGACGCTATGGCCATGCCTTTGGCTGCCCGTCAGGTTCCGGAGGAGAAAGAGCCCACCTTTCGGTGGTACGCTCTCTATACAGCCAGTGGCCAGGAGAATCGCGTCAAGCAGCGTCTCGAATATGAGCTGCAGCTCCACGGCCTGCAGTATCGCGTAAGAAGTATTGTGGTCCCCGAAGAGACTGTCTTCGAGATCCGCTCTGGTAAGCGGCGGACTCGGAAGCGGAGCTTCCTCCCAGGCTACATCCTCATAGAGGCAGCGATGGATCGCAAGCTCCAGCAGCTCATCGAGGGTGTTACGGGCGTTGTAGGGTTTGCTGGCACTCGGACACAGCCTGTGCCATTGCGGCCGGAAGAGGTGGAGCGGGTATTGTCACGTCTGGAGGAACGGAAGCAGACGGCGACGATAGAGACGCAGTTCAGCGTTGGCGATCCTGTTCGAATCATTGATGGACCGTTCGCAAACTTCGTTGGGGTAGTGACTGAAGTCAACCTGGAGCGACAGAAGCTCAAGGTAGAAGTTGGCATTTTAGGCCGCAAGACTCCGGTGGAGCTGGACATCGGCCAGGTGGAGTTGGCAGTCCAGGCACCAGGGGTGTAGATACACTTGGGGAAATTCCCTCTTCGTCATAGACGGCTCCCAACGTTCGGAAGTAGCAACGAATGGCACGAAAGGTTGTCGGCACCTTCAAGCTTCTGTTGAAGGCCGGCGAAGCTACGATGGCACCCCCGGTCGGTCCTGCCTTTGGTCAGCGTGGACTCAATGGTATGGAGTTCGTCAAGCAGTTCAACGCGCGGACGGCCAAGATGGCGGGGACTTTGGTGCCAGTGGTGGTAACGTACTACTCTGACAAGAGCTTCACCTTCGTGGTGAAGTCACCACCCGCTTCGGTGCTGCTGATGAAAGCGGCAGGGATAGAGAAGGGCTCTTCAGAGCCTAACAAGGTCAAGGTGGGGAAGATCACCCGTGCGCAGCTGGAGGAGATTGCCCGTCAGAAGATGGAGGACCTCAACTGCGATAGCTTAGAGAGTGCTGTCCGGATGCTAGAAGGGACAGCACGGAGCATGGGGATTGTCGTGGAAGGGTAAGACCTGAGAGGATGAGGAAGCGAAGCAAACGTTATCGTGCAGCAGTGGAGAAGTTGCAGCGCCTACTTGACCAAGACGGCACTGTCCCTGTGGAGAAGGCTGTTGCAGCCATCAAACAGGTAGCAACAGCGAAGTTTGATGAAACAATAGAGCTAGCCGTCCGCCTAGGGGTTGACCCACGGAAGGCAGATCAGATGGTGCGTGGCGCAGTTGTGCTCCCGCATGGAACTGGGAAGACAGTACGGGTCCTCGTCTTTGCCAAGCCACCCAAAGACCAGGAAGCCCTCCAAGCAGGTGCGGACTATGCAGGGTTGCAGGAGTACATCCAGAAAATCCAGAGCGGCTGGCTAGAGTTCGATGTGGCAATTGCAACGCCCGACGTTATGGGAGAGGTTGGCAAGCTTGGTCGTATCTTGGGTCCACGTGGGTTAATGCCAAATCCGAAAAGTGGGACGGTGACATTTGATGTGGCGACCGCCGTCCGTGAGGCTAAGGCAGGGCGGGTGGAGTATAGAGTCGACAAGGGGGGTAACATCCATGTAGCTGTTGGCAAAGCTTCGTTCCCAGAGGATAAGCTCGTAGACAACATCCGGGCGGTTGTCGAGAGCCTCCTGCGAGCCAAGCCTCCAGCTGCAAAGGGGAAGTACATTCGAGGTATCTACCTGACATCTACGATGGGCCCTAGTATCCCGGTGAGCGAGCAGTCTGTCGTCAAGGCACGGGAGTCCTGAGGGCATGCCGAATTGCTGTAAGATGAGTCGGGAAGCCTGTGTAATGAGGTGACATAGCACTGATGCTGACACGACAGCGCAAAGCGGAGATTGTAGACGAGCTACGCCAGAAGCTGGAACGGGCCCGTGGTATCTATATGGTTGACTTTGCCGGGATGACGGTGGCTGATTCCCAGCCCTTGCGGAGGGAGCTTCGCCAGAAGGGGATTGAGTACAAGGTAGCCAAAAACACGTTGATCCGTCGTGCTCTACAAGCCCTTGGAGATCACCGAGAGCTAGAGCAACACCTCGTAGGTCAGACGGCGCTCATTCTTAGCTACACGGATGGGATTGCTCCGGCGCGTCTCCTGTATGAGTTCATCAAGCGTGTGGAGAAGCCACGGCTGAAAGCGGCGTCCGTGGAGGGACAGTACTTCTCAGGAGAGCAGCTGGAGCAGCTAGCGGCTATGCCGAGCCGAGAAGAGCTAATTGCTGGCATCTTGGGGAGTCTTCAAGCCCCAGTGGCGGGCATTGCTGGTGCAATCGGCGCCGTGCTACGGGATATTGCGTATTTGGTTGAAGAAGTTGCGCGTCAGCGGAACAGACAGGTGGAGTAAGTCCCACAAGAGGTTGAGAGCCGAGACCCATGTCGAGCATCGTAGAAGAGCTGGTGGAAAAGATTAGCAGTCTGACGCTCTTGGAGGCAGCGGAGCTGAAGAGAGCTCTCGAAGAGCGCTTTGGTGTGACGGCGGCAGCTCCAGTGGCCGTTGCTGCTGTTGCTGCGGCGGGAGCCCCAGCAGCGGCTCCTGCTGTGGAAGAGAAGACGGAATTCAGCGTGGAGTTGACGGAGATTGGGCCTAACAAGCTCAACGTTATCAAGGTAGTACGGGAGCTGACGGGTCTGGGGCTCAAGGAAGCTAAGGACTTAGTAGAGGCTGCGCCGAAGCTGCTCAAGGAGAGTGTCTCCAAAGAGGAGGCCGAGAGTATCAAGAAGAAATTGGAAGAGGTCGGAGCGAAGGTAACGATCAAGTAAGCAGATAGCCCTTGCGAGGGCTCTTCTGCGTATGTATTCCTGTAAGACCACAAGTGTGTGCCCCTTGCCCTGCGGTTAGCGGGGAGAGGGGTTTACTGCTTCGCCCTTGAAAGTCTCACTGAGTCACTTGGGTACAGACCATGGCAAGCCGCCGAAAGGCTTCAGCTCCTGTGAGCTCCAACGGTGATGCTACCACCCAGCGACGAGAGGTTCCAGGGGCCCTCCCCCACTCCTCGAGCGAGGTAGCCCCATCTCCAGGAAAGCAGGAGCCCCAGCAGATTGCTCGCTGGGATGTACTCTCCGAAGTATCCGATGCTGGGAAGGCATTGGCAACTGAGGTTCCACTGGAGGATGGGGTATCATTTCTGCGACAACGAATCAGCTTCGCGCATTCTCGCTGGACACCGCAGTATCCAGATCTGCTGTATCTGCAGCTGGACTCTTTCCGGGAGTTCCTCCAGGAGGATGTACCTCCTCAGGAGCGGCGTCCCGTCGGGCTTCAACAGGCGTTCCTAAGCACGTTTCCTGTGGAAGATGCCACTGGCACTTACCAATTGGAGTTTCTCTACTATTGGCTTGAACCACCGCGATACTCGGAGGAGGAATGTCGTGAGCGGGAATTGACGTACGCTAAGACTTTGAAGGCCCGTTTCCGACTTTCAAGCAAGGTTTCCCCAGAGTCGGAAGACTACATCGAGCCGATAGAACAGGACGTGTACCTAGGGAACATTCCCATCATGACCGACCGGGGAACCTTCATCATCAACGGCTCAGAGCGAGTGATCGTATCCCAAATCCATCGCTCGCCAGGGGTCTTCTTCGATCAGGTGCTCCATCCTAGCGGCTTACCGATCTACTCTGCCCGGATCATCCCTCTGCGGGGAGCATGGCTAGAATTCGTCATTGACGTCAGCGAAGTTATGTATGTCTACATCGACCGTAGGAAGAAGTTCCCCGTCACTACCTTCCTACGAGCGTTGGGCTACTCCCATGACCATGACATAGACGACCTGTTTGGGCTCTCTCTACCAATAGACCCCCGGAAGGCCGATCAATACGTGGGACGGCGGATTGCCAGCGAGGTGGTGGATCTTTCTACAGGGGAGATCTTAGCCCACCGCGGCGAGATTCTCTCGGAGGAACTACTGGAACGGCTACAGCGGGCCCAAATAACGAGCTTTCGCATCTTTGCTCACAAGGATCCAGAGCAGGAGCCCGTGTTGGTTAAGACCCTTTGGAAAGACATTACGCGTAACCGTGAGGAGGCTTTGGAGCTCATCTACCGCCAGATGCGCTCGAGTGAGGCTCCTGATTTAGAGACGGCCGTCCAGTTGCTGGAACGCCTCTTCTTTACGCCGAAGCGATATGAGCTTGATACTGTTGGACGTTACCGGATCAACACCAAGCTCGGGCTTCAGGTGCCGCTAGAGGTGACCCATCTGACGGTAGAAGACGTTGTTGCAACGATCCGCGACCTTCTGGAGGTCGCCGAGGGGAAACGTGGAATCGACGATCAAGACCCTTTGGCGAATCGACGTGTCCGGACT
>JBCNUX010000033.1:0-17740 GCA_039630485.1 Chlorobiota bacterium
CTGCCCGAATCTGCGATCGCGTCTGCCACCATAGTGCTAGAGTCGCCCCCAACAGCACGAGGAGGACAGCGAAGGCAGCCCACGTTACCCGTAGGTCCCACAGACGGACACGGTGAGCGGTGCCTCGGGTAAAGAGGGCTTCATAAGAGGGCTCTCTTTCTACCGGCCGCATGTCCCTTCCCACCTCTAGGCGTGGGGCAAATAGACGCATGCGACAGAAGCCGAGTCTACTCTGCTGCTAGGGCGTGGTAGGGAAGCGGGTCAGGAACCCCTGCCTCCTGGAACCCTCGAAGCCGAAGCAAGCAAGAGTCGCAACGGCCGCAGGGGACGTCTTCGCGAACGTAGCACGACCACGTTAGGTGAAACGGCACCCTCAACTCCACCCCCGCGCGTACGATGTCGCACTTGCGCATGTGAATGACCGGAGTCAGAAGTGTAATCCGCGTCTCTGGATGCGTCCCCAGCTCAATGACCCGCTGGAAAGCCTCGTAGAAGACCTGACGACAGTCAGGATACCCGCTGGAATCCTCCTCCACGGCTCCAATGACAATGGCCTCCGCTTTCAGGACTTCTGCCCAGCTTGTGGCAATGCTCAGGAGGTTAGCATTGCGGAATGGAACGTATGTCGGCGGCACTTCAGCCCGATCAACCCGTCCTTCGGGAACAGGGATCCGCTCATCAGTGAGCGCGCTCCCCCCGATGGAGCGGAGGTAGTCAATCGAAACCACCAGCCGCCGACCGATCCCCCAGGCCTCGCAGATATCCTGGAATGCCTGCTGTTCACGGCGGGCCGTGCGGTGACCATAGGTAACGTGAAGAGCTGCTATCTCGTACCCCTGGTGGCGTGCGATTGCGGCGGCAACAGTAGAATCCATGCCACCGCTCATCAGCGCGACAGCCAGCTTAGGAGTTGCAGCCATGCTTCTTCTGCACTAACTCCGGGAAAGCGTCTGCCAGTAGTTCCGGCCGACGTTCTAGGGTCTTCCGCAGAGCTTGTTCGTAGCGCCACTGACGGATTGTCTCGTGGTCTCCACTGAGCAGCACCTCGGGAACCTTGTAGCCACGGAAGTCGGCTGGCCGAGTGTAGATCGGAGGCTCTAGCAGCCCGGCTTGGAAAGAGTCTTCCAAGGCGGACTCAGGGTCATTCAGCGCACCAGGCAGGAGCCGCACAATAGCATCAATCAGCACCAGCGCCGGTAACTCACCACCCGTGAGGACATAGTCCCCGATGCTGATCTCCTTCGTCACGAGCACATCTCGGATGCGCTGGTCCACGCCCTTGTAGTGGCCTGCCAAGATGATGAGATTCCGGCATAACGACAACCGGTTCGCCAGAGCCTGCGTAAGGCGTTCCCCGTCTGCAGTCATGTAAATCACCTCGTCATACTGCCGCTCAGCCTGCAGCTTCTCGATGCATGCGAAGACGGGTTCACACCGAATAACCATCCCAGGGCCACCACCATACGGGGTGTCGTCAATGTGTCCGTGGCGATCAACGCCGTACTGGTGGAGGTCGTGGACGACAATTCGCACAATCCCTCTCCGCTGCGCCCGTCCGAGGATGCTCTGCTCTATGACGGGCTGGATAATCCCCGGGAGGGCCGTGATGACGTCAATCCGCAGCAACTCCGAAGTCCGGAGAGAGTTCGGCTCCATGGTTCCGTTTCGGCTCTGCTATCTCCAGCAGCCCCGGCAGCAGCCGGACTCCAATACGGCGGTGTCGTACGTCCACCCACCGTATAACGTCCGGGATAGCTGGCAGTGGCAAGTACGCTGTCTCCAACTCTACGACCCAAACATCGTTGGCGGGCAGTAGCCAGACATCTACCACCGTGCCCAGATGTTGCCCTGCCCCTTCCTCAATGACCGTGCATCCGAGGATATCCTCTATAGCCCACCCCTCCTCCTGGATGCTGCCCGCAAGCTCTGCCTCCTCAACGAAGACCCCATGCTCCAGCAATTTCCGAGCCTGCTCTACCGTTGTGATTCCTTCCAAGAACACCACCATCCCCCGCACCAGGGGCCGCAGGGAACGGATACGGTAGGGATGTGCAAACTCCGCTGAGTAGCCAACCGCTACGGTTTGGCCGTTACGGAGCTCCCATCGCTCCACTTCCGGTACCCAACGGAGCACGAGCCCCCCACGGAGGCCGTGCGTTCGGACAAACGAGCCGATGTAGCGCAGCCTCCCTTCAGCGCCCATGGGTCAGGTGCGGAAGGAGTCGTGCGACGATGATCGCCGGGAGCTCAGCAGCCCGCTCTTCACTACGGTAAAGGTTACGCGCACTCGCCTCTTCTCGCTTCGTACGGATGTCGTAGATGTAGGCGTTCACCAGTATTTTGCCTGGCAGCAGATTGAAGTTTCCAGTCACAACCTTATCAGCCCGCAATACTTGTGCTGCTTTCCAAATGTCCGAGTCGTACTGTGGCGTCGTGGGGTCCAAGTTGAGCTCGCCTAGCACGAGCTCCAGCGAGTCCCGAGGAATCAAGAGGTAGTGCTGCCGAGCGGTGTCGGCCTGAGACAGCAGAGTGCTGATACTATCGGCAAAGCGGTAACACCAGAGGTTGTAGCGTAGATCTCCGTCCATGTTGCGGAACGGCAGGACTGCAATGCGTACCTGGGCCCAAAGGGCCACGCTAAGCACAGTCAAGCCAATCACATACCTCATTGCTCCTCTCGCGAATGCCCTACCAACCGTTGAAGCCGCTGCAGATGGAGCACAATCTGCTCGTAGAGAGCGGGTACAGCATTCCAAGAACGACTCCGCGCACACTCCATGACTTGTATTCCCAGCTCCGCCAGCTCAGTCAGTCCAAACTGCAGGCAAGAGCCTTTGAGCGTATGCCCAAGCCGGTAGAGTTCGGCATCATTCTGCTTGTGAGCTGCCTCCAGAATTAGGGGTGCTTCATGCTGCCACGTACCCACGAACTCCGGCAGAAGTTCTCGGAGCAATGGATCGTCCGGAAGCTGCATCACCCCTTCTCGAAGTCAACCGTTAAAGAAGAAGTGCGCCGGGGGACGCTGTAAGCCGAATTCTGTCTGCCCCATTCAAGGGAGGCAGCCATGTATCTTGGGGGATGGTCTCCCATCCCCTCCAGCGGCCTACCCGGATGTGAGGGGTCTCCCATCGGAGGGAGCTCCCAGCGGGCGAGCCACCCGCCACCCCTGGAGCGTGGTCCACATCCCTACTTGGCCTTGCTCCGCGTGGGGTTTGCCAAGCCACCCCGGTTACCCGAGGTGCTGGTGGGCTCTTACCCCACCCTTTCACCCTTGCCTCCATGACCTCATGGAGCCCTGAGAACTCCATGAGCGGATTGGCGGTCTAGTCTCTGTGGCACTGTCCGTCGGACCTCCTCAACGGAGTTCCGCCCGGCGGTTAGCCGGCACGCTGCTCTGCGGAGTTCGGACTTTCCTCGGGAATCAGCGTTCTGACTCCCGCGGCTGCCCACGTCCCCCGGCTTTGCTGACAGAGAGACGAAGATTCGTTGCCCTTAGCATACTGTCGTTGCGACATCCGAGCCCCAATCCGCGCCAGTCGATCGGCCTCGTAGTTGTCCTCCCGTGGGATGTGCTCTATGCGGACCGGAACCTGTAGCTCCCGCAATCTCCGCCGTGCTTCTTCCCACAGAGAGAGTAAGTGCTGTGCCCGTACGCGGTAGCTGCCAGTGAGCTGCTGAACCAATAGTTGGCTATCACTGCAGATAGTCACGCTCTCCACTTGCACATCCAGGTTGGGAAGAACCTCCAGAGCCCGCAGGAGGGCATAGTATTCAGCGACGTTATTCGTTGCAGTTCCGATGGGCTCGCCACATTGGAGTAGTGGGGTGCCATTGTCACCTACGATGACCACACCAATTCCTGCCGGACCGGGATTCCCGGCCGCAGCTCCATCAACGAAGACATGCAGCTTCATGACAACGCCTCCGTCTCCTCGAGCTCGGGGAGGCTCCCCTCTGGGTAGAGAATTCGACCACAGTTCTCGCAGCGGAAGATACGCTCGCGGTACATTCGAATCTCTACCAGCCGTTGGGGAGTGATGCGGCTGTAGCATCCAGAGCAGCTCTCCCGGCGGACTGGCACCAACGCATCGCGATGGAAGGAACGGACGCGCTCGTACTCTTCCAGCAACTCCGAGCGTACTTTCTGGACCAGTCGCTGCCGCCACTGATGGAGCTGCAGGACCTCGTCACTCTGGTGACTGCTCAACAGTTCCAGCGCGTGTTCCAGTTCTGCCAGCTCCTGTCGCACACGTTCCAATTCTTCCTCCTGCCGCTGGAGGATGCTCTCCAGGTTTTCCAACTTGACCACCGAATTGCGGAGCTCCTGCTCAATACGCTCCCGCTCGCTCCGGACATTCTGGATCTCTCGAGTCAACGCGTCGAACTCTCGGTTGTTCCGGACCCGGAACTGCTGCTCGGAGAGGCGTTGCTCGCGGTCGCGCAACTCTTGGATGGTAATATGCGCCTGAGCGCGGAAGGAGCGGATCTCCTCCATGATGCCACGAGTTTCGTTGACTAGTGCCTCATGGTGCTGTACAGCTTGGCGGGCGCGCTGTACTTGGTCAGGCAGTTCGCCGAAGTCCTCTTGCAGCTCATCCAGTCGCCGGTCAATCACAGCGATGAGCGCGAGGTAGTAGATCTGGTCCTTCATTGAGTCCAGCAGCAGCTGTGAGACCTGGAGCCCCTTGCCAGTACCAATGAATAGGCGCACGCCACGAACGCGCGATCTTCACAGGGACGGGATCAGAAAGGCAACGTCGTAGAAGTTCTGCCATCGCCTCCGGGACATAGCGCTCTGTCTCTGCATGCCCTGCATCAATGAGCCACAGCCGATGCTGTGCCTGGAGGAAGGCATGGTACTTGACGTCGCCGGTGACGAAAGCATCCAGACCCCGTTGTAGCACCTGCGGTAAGAAGCTTGCTCCACTCCCACCAACGAGAGCAACTGTCCGAATGGCACGCGCTCTACCCGGGACATAGCGCACGGGCTGTCCACTGCACCTTGCAACGCGTTCTATTAGCTCCTGGGCCTCTATGGGTGGATCGCACTCCACAATCGACCCCATCCCATACCCCGCATACCGAGGGTCTGGCAGCAGCGGCTCCCGGACCCGCAACCCTAAGGCATGAGCAAGCCGTGCAGTCGTTCCTTCCGGATGGGCATCAACCCGCGTGTGGAGGACCACAAGGGCAATCCCGTATTGGATGAGCAGCGTGCTCAAATGCCCAACACGATCTGCCTCCGTAAGAGCCCGAAGCGGCGAAAAGAGGAGAGGATGGAAGGCAACAATGAGGTCGTACCCTCCTTGCCGGGCTTCATCAATGACGGCGTCCGTGACTTCGTAGCACACCAGGATAGCGTTTACTTCCCGCCGCCCTGATTGAAGCTGGAGCCCTGTTGCATCGCCTTCGCTTGCTGTCTCCGGGGGAAACTCTCGGTCTACCAGTGCCAAAAACTCTGTGAGGGCTATGCCCATGAGACTAGATGCTCGCGAGCATGCAAACTTACAAAAGCCACCAACATTGGCACCGCTCTTGGTAATCCGGAGTCTCTTTGTTCGTCTGCTCCAAGCAGCGCAGCGTCGGGAGGGTCATTCATGAAGAGCCGTGGCACGATTCTCTGGGTAGACGACGAAGTGGAGCTCTTACAGCCCCACATCCTCCTGCTCCGCCAGCACGGGTACGAGGTCGCTACTGCTACCTCCGGCGAGGATGCTATCGAACTCGTCCGGCAGAACGCCTACGACCTCATCTTCCTGGACGAGATGATGATGGGAATGACAGGCCTAGAGACCTTGGAGGTACTCAAAGAGCTTGCCCCCCATGTACCGGTCGTCATGGTCACCAAAAACGAGGCTGAGACCCTCATGGAGGAGGCCATCGGACGCAAGATTGACGACTACCTGACTAAGCCAGTCAACCCGACACAGATTCTCGCAGCTTGCAAAAAGTTGCTCGAGGCTCGGCGGATCGCAGGGGAACGCCTGACGCAGGACTACCTACGCGGCTTCTACACGATCAGTCGGCGCTTAAATGAGCCGCTGACATGGTACGACTGGCTAGAGATCTACCTGAAGCTTGTCACCTGGAGTATGGAGCTGGAGGAACACCCAGAGCTAGGCCTGCACGAGACGCTTGCAGCTCAATGGCGCGAGTGCAATGCGGCTTTCGGGATCTTCGTAGAGCAGGCCTATGAGTCATGGCTTCGAAATCCCAAAGGGGAAGATGTACCGACTCTCGCCCCATTCCTCCTTGAGCGGTTCGTGGTACCCCGCATTTCAGCGGAGCGGCCCGTTGTCTTCATCGTGATCGACTGCCTGCGGCTTGACCAATGGCTAGTGTTGGAAGATGTCTTGCATCGACTCTACAGCATCGAACGGAACTACGCCTGCTCCATCCTCCCGACAACAACTGCCTATGCTCGAAACGCCATCTTCTCTGGGCTCTTCCCGCTGCAGATCCAGCAGTACTACCCACAATGGTGGCATGAACCTGGAGACGAGCAGAGCCAGAATGCCTACGAGCGGCAACTCCTGGAATCCTACTTCCAGCGCCGTCGTATGGAGGTCCCTGGTGGGATCGCCTACTTCAAAATCATCGATCCCGCCTTCGGGCGCAAGGTGGAGCAAGAAATCGGGCGCTACCTCCAGCACGGCCTGATTGCCATCGTAGTCAATGCCGTCGACATGCTCGTCCACTCACGCTCAGAATCCCCGATCCTGCGTGAGATCGTCCCCGACGAAGCTGCATACCGCGCCCTAACACGCTCCTGGTTTCTCCACTCGAGCCTCTTCGGCATCTTGCGCACGCTGGCAACAGCAGAGCCAAGACCTACTGTCATCATCACCACCGATCATGGCTCCATCCGATGCCTCCGACCGCTGAAAGTGTACGGCGACCGAGAGACGACGACAAACCTCCGGTACAAGTTGGGCCGGAACCTCCGCGTAGAGTACGAGCGCGGCGCTGTGTACCTCCGCGATCCCCAGCAATGGCTCCTGCCCCGGAACAGTGCTGCCTCCACCATGGTGATCGCGAAGGAGAACTACTACTTCGTCTACCCGACAGACTATCACCACTACGCCCAACGCTACCGCGATAGCTTCCAGCACGGCGGAATCTCTCTGGAGGAGATGGTGCTGCCAGTGGCTATCTTAGAACCTCGGGCATAGCGCGCCGCGTATTTTTGTACTCTACTGGGGTCTCTTGACGGTCCAGATGCCGAAAGTCCCCCCCAACGGTGGTGTGGAGGAATACCTCTCCCACAGCGAAGCCGACACCCTGCAGATTGCCCGCACGTTCGCTCAACGACTCAAGCCTGGGGATGTCGTTGCCTTCTACGGAGAGTTAGGGGCTGGCAAGACAGCCTTCGTCAAGGGTGTCTGCCAGTACTTCCAAGTAGAGGAGCTTGTCACGAGCCCTACCTTCACCATTATCAACCAGTACCTCGGCACTTTCCCCGACGGCGAGGAAGTCGTGCTCTACCACGTGGACCTCTACCGCATCAAGTCGCTGCAAGAACTCCACGACATCGGCTTCGAGGAGTGCATCGCCGATCCCTCCGCAATCAAGATGGTGGAGTGGTCCGAACACGCCGACTCGCTCATTTCGATCCCTCACTATGCCATTTCGATCGACCCCGCTCCCGACGCTGACACTCTACGAATCATCCGCATCACACACGTCCAACCCAACGAGGCGCGCTGATGCACATCGCTAGCCGAATTAGCCGCCTGGGCACAGAAACAGCTTTTGAAGTCCTTGCCCGTGCCCGCCAACTTGAAGCCCAAGGGCACCATATCGTCCACTTAGAGATTGGCGAGCCGGACTTCGACACACCAGAGAACATCCGCGAGGCCGCTAAGCGGGCCTTGGATGAAGGCTATACGCACTACGGTCCCTCACCAGGGCTACCAGAAGCCCGCGAAGCAATCGCTGACTACTTCAACCGAACCCGTGGAATCCAGCTCTACTCCGGCAACGAGGTCGTCATTACCCCCGGCGCAAAGCCCATCATCTTCTTTGGCATGATGGCGACGCTGGAGGAAGGCGACGAGGTGATCTATCCCAACCCCGGTTTCCCCATCTATGAGTCGGTTATCCGCTTCCTGAACGCTATCCCCGTCCCCCTCCCCCTTCGACAAGAGAAGGGATTTCGCGTAGACGTCGGCGATATAGAGGCTCGGCTAACGCCTCGGACACGGATGATCGTGCTCAACAGCCCGCACAATCCAACGGGTAGCATCCTGACAGCCGAAGAGTTAGAGCAGATCGCCGAGATCGCCTATCGCCATAACCTCATCGTCTTCAGCGACGAGATCTATTCGCAGATCATCTACGACGGTGCACGGCACGTTAGCATCGTGCAGTTTGAGGGCATGAAGGAGCGCACTATCGTGCTGGACGGCTTCTCCAAGACGTTCGCCATGACAGGCTGGAGAATTGGCTACGGACTCATGCCAGCCCACATCGCTGAAGTTGTCGCTCGGCTACAGACGAACTGCACTAGCTGTACGGCAACCTTTACGCAAATCGCCGGGATCGAAGCACTCAGCGACCGGACGCTCCCGGCGGTCCGCCAATTCGTCGAGGAATTCCGACGTCGCCGTGACGTCCTCGTAGAAGGACTCAACCGCCTACCAGGTATCACATGTGTGGTCCCCCAAGGAGCGTTCTACGCCTTCCCTGATATCACGGGAACCGGCATGAGCTCTCGGGAGTTTGCTGAACGTCTACTCTACGAGGCCGGGGTTGCCTGCCTGAGTGGCACTGCCTTCGGAGCATACGGAGAAGGATTCGTGCGGTTCTCATACGCCAACTCAGTGGAGAACATCCAGCTAGCACTGCAGCGGATAGAGGACTTCCTCACCCGTCACGCTAGCCGCATGTCTGAAGCTGCAAGCTGTTCTTGACAACCGATGAACGCCGCACAGGGCATTTTTATCCTAGCTGCTCTCATTGTAGCCGAGGCAGGAGCACAAGGGTGGACGAGGATTCGTGGGCAGGTAGAGGCTGCCACCCCCACTGCGATTGTTCTATCCCCCCGCACTGGACGGCTGTGGATGAGTGCCGACGGAGTGCTCTACACGACCCCAGCCGTCGGGGCAGCTTGGAACGGTATTACGACGTTCCCCCTCACCGTCAGCAGCGTAGCGCTCGCCTCTATGGGGACTCTTGAAGTGCTGCTGGTAACAACTCCTTACGGACTCTGGCGGAGCACGGACGAGGGTGTTACCTGGATGCAAGTCCATCCGGTGTTAGCCGATCGGGGTACCCGCCTACGGGTCCATCCGCTCTACCCCAACGTTGTCGTCAGTATACGGGGCCAGATGGCATGGCAGAGTCGAGATGCCGGTGCTCTCTGGGAGCCGATTCCGCTGCCTCAAGGAACCCTCTACGACCTCTGTCCGTTTGGAGCTCTAAACGATATCCTCGCCTGGACTAGCGCTGGGCTCTTCCGAAGTACTGACGGTGGTAGCTCATGGCAATCCGTAGCCAGTTCTCTACCAAACGAACCAGTGGTAGACCTAGCCACCACCAGTGGTGTAGAGCCTAGCATCTGCGTCGTCCTACCATCCGGAGTCTACCGAAGCTTCGATGGGACTACATGGATAGCAACCAGCCTACCAGGGACACCCCCTCGAGGAATATTCGCTTCGCATGCCGGAGTTGCTGCCATTAGCCGAGGGGCGCTCTTAGTTCTGCGTGCTAATAACACGTGGGAGACCGTCTACTCCGGCTACACAGACCACATCACCGTTCTCCTCCCGATAGCCCCCGGCCGTCTGCTCGTTGGCTCTGCTATTCGGGGCGTAGAGCTCTACCAGTGGAGTCCCTATGCATCTTGGCAGGCCGTACGGACGGGCTTGGACTCACCCCCAATCCTCTGGTCAGCCCAACTTGATTCAGCGTTCGTCGTTGGAGGACCCGCCGGCCTCTTCTGGTCTGATACCGATGCCACAAGTCTAAGCAACATTGCCCTCTCGTTGCCCCGACCACTCCCGCTAACCGCTGCAGGGATGTACCGCTCTGGCGTAGTGGTTGCAACATCCCTTGGGATCTACCGCTATGACCATAGTACGGGGGCGTGGCGGGTCTTGACAGAGGACCTACCGATTGTTGGCTCTCTGGTCTCGATTGCCGTAAGCTCTTCTGGGGACACAATCCTTGCTCTCTCCGACCTTGGGGAACTAATACGCTCTATCGATGGGGGGACAGCGTGGGAGCTCCCTGCACTGAACTTTCGAGTAGCTTCAGTCATTGCCTCCGGCGGATCTTCCTTCCTCGCGTTCGGTGCAGATGGCATTGTGCAGAGCACGGATGCAGGAAGTACATGGCAGCCTATCGGCAGCTATCCGGGTGGGGAGTGCTACTTCCTCGTCTCCCATCCGGCTGCCCCGCAGATACTGCTGGCAGCTTCATCCCTACCCAACACGAGGGGTGGCCGCCTATACCGCAGCACAGACGGCGGCCAGAGCTGGCAAACGATTGGGACTGCAGACCCTCTGCTGCGTGGGCTAACGGCTCTAGCAGCAGGCACCTCTACGGCAATATGGTACGCTGGGACTCTGGAAGGAGAAGTCTTCCGCTCTACCGACGGCGGGCTCTCATGGCGTTCTCTTGGCACTGTGGGGGACGGGCTGCCCGTGTACGCCCTCCTGGAACGGCCAACTGAACTCCTGGCTGGGACTCCGCGGGGATTATGGCGCTCTAGCCCCACATCGGCAGAGCTATCCCTACCAGGCGCTGGCGCCATCCTCCGATATGCCGCTGGCACCCTAACTGTGGATCTCCCAACTGAGGCTGCTGTAGAGCTCTGCCTCTTCACCCTCAACGGAGAGCTGATAGGGTGTTGGGAACACCATAGCGCAGCACGTCTACAGTTTGCATTCCCTTCGGTAGCCGCTGGGGTTTACCTTGCTACGCTCCGCTTCAGCGGTGGCTTCCATTCCCAAGTTCTGCCTGTCCCCTAAGAAGGATGCGCCTCTCGGTCTGCATCATCGCACGCAATGAAGCGACCCGTATTGCTGAAGCCCTTGCGAGTGTGGCCTGGGCCGATGAGGTAATTGTCTTGGACTGTGGGAGTACGGATGCAACCTCCCAGGTTGCGGCTGCCCACGGGGCCGTTGTCGCTACAGCCGAACATACCCCAAACCTGAACCTCAACAAAAACCGCTGCTTTGCCCTAGCGACCGGAGACTGGATCCTCTCGCTCGACGCCGACGAGCGTGTACCACCAGCCTTGGCTGAGGAAATCCGGCACCTACTGGCAACTGATCCCCCAGAGAATGGCTTCTGGATACCGCGGCGGAACTGGTACTTCGGCTATCCCCTGCGTTATGGCCGCAACTACCCAGACTACCAGCTACGCCTCTTCCGCCGCGGGACCCTCCGATTCCCGGCACAGCACATCCACGAGTATCCCATCATCGAGGGTAGGGTCGGCTACCTCCGAAACCCTTTGGAGCACTTCCCTTACCAGACTCTCTCCGAGTACCTTGCGAAGCTTGACCGCGACACAGAGTTTCAGGCCCGATGGCTCGCCCAGCGATACGGGCGGCTTCGCTGGAGCACCTTCATATGGCACGGGGTGCTCCGCTCATGGAAGCGGTTCCTTGAGCGATACGTTCTCTGGGGTGGCTTCCGGGATGGGTTTCCCGGCTTCTTGGCAGCATGGCTCGATAGCGTCAACATCCTGCTGAGCATGGCAAAGTGGTGGCATCTCTCACACTCCGAGCGGTCCCATGCCCTTTCCGAAACGGACTATGTACTGCGGTGAGCTTCGGCTCTCCCACGTTGGGCAGCCTGTCGTCCTCAATGGCTGGCTTGCTCGACTCCGAGACCTGGGTGGTATACTCTTCATGGACATCCGCGATCACACAGGGGTATGTCAGGCCATTATCCGACCCACTGAGCATCCCGAACTGGCGCGCTACGCGCGACAGCTATCGGTGGAGAGCGTCCTGTGGCTGCGCGGCACAGTCCAACCACGAGAGAACCCCAACCCCCAACTTCCGACAGGGCACGTGGAAGTCGCCGTCGAGGCCCTCGGTGTCCTCAACCCAGCCGCCACTATCCCGTTCCCGATTAGTGACGATATTCCGCTGACAGAGGAGCTCCGCTTGCGATACCGCTACCTAGACCTCCGACGCCCTCGAATGCAGCACCACTTGCGCCTCCGGCACCGTGTCTACCAAATCATCCACCGCTACTTCGACCGGAACGGATTCGTGGAGATCGAGACACCAATCCTCACTCGCTCTACCCCCGAAGGAGCCCGGGATTTCCTAGTTCCTTGCCGTCTCCAGCCAGGGCGGTTTTACGCCTTGCCACAATCCCCTCAGCTATTCAAGCAGCTCCTCATGGTGGCAGGCTTTGACCGATACATGCAGATTGCGAAATGCTTTCGGGATGAGGATCTGCGTGCCGACCGCCAGCCAGAGTTCACCCAGGTCGACGTAGAGATGGCCTTCGTAGATCGCGAAGATGTGCTTGCTCTGACTGAGGGTCTCTTTGCGGAGCTGTGGCGCGAAGTGCTGGACGTGGAGCTCTCCACCCCCTTTCCCCGCCTGTCCTACACAGAGGCGATGATGCGCTACGGCAGCGATAAACCAGACCTTCGCTACGGCTTGGAGCTGGAGACAGCCACCGATGTCTTCGTAGCAACCAACTTCAGTATTTTCCGCCAGGCCTATGCGGCTGGCCACGTTATCGCAGGGCTGCGCATCGAGGGTGGGAGTGCTTACTCTCGAAAAGAGCTGGAAGAGCTGGGAAACGTCGTATCGCCATGGGGGCTACCAGGAGTTATCTGGCTGAAGTACGACGCCTCTGGCTGGCAATCTCCCATCCTCAAGCACCTAACCGAAACGGAACGGGAAGCCCTCCGCGAGCGTTTCCAACTAGAGGCAGGAGATCTGCTTCTCTTAGCTGCTGCGCCGTGGGAAGCGTGCTATCGTGCCCTTGGAACTTTACGCCGTGTCATTGCAGAGCGGCAGGGGCTCATTTCATCCTCGCGGCACTGCTTCGTCTGGATTGTTGACTTCCCGTTGCTGGAGTACTCCGAAGCAGAAGGCCGTTACGTCGCACGCCATCACCCCTTCACAGCACCCGTGGAGGAGGACATCCCGCTCCTCGACACTGCCCCAGAACGGGTGCGGGCGCAAGCATACGACCTCGTCCTCAACGGTGAAGAGATTGGAGGGGGAAGCATCCGCATCCATACGGCAGAGCTCCAGCAGAAGGTGTTCTCCGTCCTGGGACTCTCTCCTGAGGAAGCCACAGCCCAGTTCGGCTTTCTCCTGGAAGCCTTCCGCTATGGAGCCCCACCACACGGGGGCATTGCGCTAGGGCTCGACCGGATCGTCATGTTGATGGCAGGCGCGGAGAGCATTCGGGACGTCATCGCATTTCCGAAGACTACCAGTGGCGCATCGCTCATGGACGGCGCTCCAGCCCCCGTCAGACCTGAGCAGCTCGACGAGCTCGGCATCTGTCTCCAACCCTCTCGGTAGACCATGCAGCGCCGTTCCTTCCTCTTGTGGCTCCTTGCTGCACCCCTCCTCTTCCAACGCCAGCGCGATGACGATAAGGGGACCATCACCCAGCATATCCTTGCGCGTATGCAGCAGAGAGCCCTTGCCGAGGGGTGGGAACGCCTTCCTATCGGAGTTCTCATGTGCCGCTTCGGGGAACTCTTCGTTGACACACCCTACGTCCCCGGCACATTGGAGAGCCAAGATGGAGAGGAGACTTGCCGGGTAGATTTCACAGGCATGGACTGTTTCACCTTCGTAGAAGCAACCCTCTGCCTTGCACGCTCCCTCAAACTCGGAAAGCCTACCTACGACGGCTTCCTGGAAGAGGTGAAGCGGACCCGCTACCGGAACGGGACGGTTGGGGACTACACCTCTCGGCTGCACTACACCGCAGAGTGGCTCTACGAGAACGAGCGGCACGGTGTCCTCCAGAACATTACACAGGCACTTGGCGGAGTCCCCCTGCCCCTCTCAGTCTCCTACATGTCCCAGAACCCTCATCGGTACCCTGCCCTCAAGGCCCGTCCCGAACTCCTCCCACAAATCGCACAGATTGAGCGACACATCAACAGCCTCCAGCACTGGTACATCCCGCGCCACTCCGTTGCTACCATCGAAAGGCTGCTGCAACCTGGAGACATCATTGCCTTCACGACCAACCGCCACGGCTTGGACTACGGGCACTTAGGGCTGGCGTATCCCCGTGCTGGCCGTATCCACCTCCTCCACGCCTCCCAGGGTGCTAGAAAGGTGGTGGTAGATCGGCCTATCCCAGACTACATTGCTACAGTTCCAACCCACACCGGCATCACGGTCGCCCGGCCCTTGGAAGTGGCTTGAGATGCGCGTCTTCTACTCGGACCACTACACCATCCCCCTCCCGCCGGGCCACCGATTCCCGATGTCCAAGTACCGAATGGTTCGACATGCTTTAGAAGCTCAAGGAGTCCTTCCTACCTCCTGCTTCCATGAAGCCCCCCTAGCATCCCCGGAGGACTTGCTACGGGCACACACCTCAGAGTACGTCCAGGCTTTCCTATCCGGCACGATTCCGCCAAATGTTATGCGCCGCATTGGCTTTCCGTGGAGCCAAGAGTTGGTGTTGCGCACGCTAGCTACAGTCGGTGGAGCACTCGCAGCAGCTGAGGCTGCTCTCCAAGACGGAATCTCTGGTAACCTCGCCGGGGGAACCCACCACGCTATGCCGGACAGCGGTGAAGGATTTTGCGTTTTCAATGATCTCGCCATCGTCGCCTTTTCGCTCTTGCAGCGCCGCAAGGTCCGCCGAATTGCCATCATTGACCTAGACGTTCACCAAGGCAACGGGACAGCGGCTATCCTGAGCACCCATCCTGAGGTCTTCACCTTCAGCATGCATGGAGCCCGGAACTACCCTTACCGCAAGGTCCCCTCTACCCTCGATGTCCCACTGGAGGACCACACTGATGACGACACCTACTTACAACTGCTGGAGAGCTTGCTACCGCGTATCGTTGCCTTCAACCCGGATATTGTCCTCTACCAAGCCGGGGTTGATCCTCTGCGGGAAGACACCTTAGGTCGCCTGGATTTAAGCCATTTGGGGCTGATGGAGCGCGACTTCCTTGTGCTCTCTATGTGCCTGCGCCACGAAATCCCCATCGTTCTCGCACTGGGCGGTGGATATGCGGATCCTATTGAGCTTAGCGTCCAGGCCTATGTCAACACATACCGCGTCGTCATGGAGCTCTTCGGTTCGTTAGCGTAGGCCGAGAAGGGACGCTATGGGAGGACGGTACAATGGTTACTGGTGCTGGTCTGCCTTTCTCCTGGGAGTGTGTGGACAGCTCCTGTGGGCAATCCCGGACCAGTGGCTGCACCGTTGGTCTATTCCTCTGCAAGGGACATGGGAGCTGTCAACCGACGGCGGGAGCACGTGGCATGCGACTACGATTCCGCATACCGTATTTCAGCAGACTGAGCTCCGCTACCGAAGGAGCATCCGGATGGACAGCACCGCCCTACGCTGGGTATGGCACCTCTCTACGCGTGGCTTGGGTGACGTCGCAGAGGTCTACCTTAATGGCCGTTACGCTGGACAACTCGTCAGCTATGGACTCCCCAACATCGTCACACTTCCTGCAAGCCTGTGGCGAGTAGGCGAGAATACCGTAGAACTGCGCCTCTCTGCTGGTCTCCTACCTCCTTCCTTCCTCGGCCCTCGGAGAGTTCTCGGTTGCTTCCGCGAGCTCTTCCTCGTAGGGACATCATCGGCATGGCTTGCTGTGGCAGAAGTCTTCACAACTTTATCCCTCGATCGGCAAAGTGGGCAGCTTCACCTCAAGCTTGGCATTGGAGGCAAAAGTCCCGACCCTCTTACCCTTCGCTTCCAGCTCAAACGCCTCCGCGACAGTGCCATGGTACTTGAGCGGACGTTTGCCGCTCCTCAAGTACCCCCTCGGTTGCAGACCACCATAGAGCTCACTTCACCGGAGCTGTGGTCGCCTGAGACCCCCACGCTATACGAAGCCCGAATTGAACTGCTCCAGGGCACACAACCCATAGATGGCGCGATCATCAGGACTGGCTTTCGGTCCGTTGGCACCACCACAACGGAGAGTGCGGCTGTCGTTACGTGCAACGCTGCCCGCCTCCCGATGTATGGGGTAGAGTACTACCCACCATTGTCCCCTGCCTCTATGACATCGTTACAGGCAACAGTCCGACAATGGAAGGCACTCGGGATCACGACAGTTCGGCTGCGTGACTACCCATCGCCCGATCTGTTGCAGGCCCTTGCTGTGGCAGGGATCACCGCGGTTTGCGACCTTCCTATTGCTGAGCTTCCACCGCAGTTGCTGTCATCTCCGCGTGTCCGTAGCAGTCTTCAGCACTACCTTCGCCTCTTCCTCCCGCAGTTGAGCAACCCCGCAATCGTCGCGGTAACCCTCTGGCAAGGCCTCCCACAACACCCTGCCGTAAGAGCGTACGAGGACGAGATGCTGCGGTGGCTTCAGCCATACAACCTTCTCCTTGCTGTGGAAAGCTACGCAAATACTCGCTTCGAGTCTTCGCCACGCCTTCCCCTACTCTTCCTCCGCGTCCATCCTCCGTTTGCCGACCTCGCGAGTCTCAGTAGTAGCCTTACCTCCTGGCGCAACTATGCGCGCCGATATGCACTGGTACCCATTGGAGGCATGCCTATCTCCCCGAACGAGGAGCACCGTGGATATCTCGTGCCGAACTCAGAAGAAGCTCAGGCCCGATGGATATGGAGCTTCCTCTCTGCATGCGCCAGCTCCGGCACGGCCGGAGCGATCGTGTGGAGCTGGCAAGACTATGCCACATCCTTTCCTCTGATCAGCTTCCCCTTTCCAGCAGCTCACGTGTGTTCCACTGGGATTGCCGATGGTACAGGAACCCCTCGAGTAGCCTACAGTGCACTTCAGGCCTTCCTCCAACAGGACTTAGAGCCGCTTCTGGTGCCCGGAACTCCCCCGGCTGACCTACCGCCACTCCACACTCTACTTGCAGCTCTCCTCCTCCTTGGCATGGGCTGGATGCTTAACCGTGTCCCACGGTTCCGCCAGCATGTCTGGCGTGCCTTAGCTCGAAGCATTTCTTTCTTCGCTGACCTACGTGACGGCCGCTTCGTAGATTATGTCGCCACTCTGGTGTGGGGAGCCTTCTGCAGCTTCGCCGCCGCACTCTTTGCCTCCCTCATCCAGGAATGGCTACGAGTCCAGCCTCCGCTGGTTATCCTCCTATGGCACCTGTTACCGAGCCCTGCCATCCGTGAAGCGGTGGCATGGAGCATCACTAGGCCATGGGCACAACTTCTCGTCAACGCGTTCCTCTTTGCTGGGATTTTCGCAACGGCCTCCACCTTCATCGCCCTCGTGGCACGCCTCTTACGGCGGAACGTCTCTTGGATGACATCACTCTCCGTTATCGTCTGGGCCTCACTACCGGTACTGCTCCCAACCCCGCTTCTACTGGCAGGGGTACGACTCATGAGTTCTCCAGAAGCTAGAATAGTGACCTTCCTACTTCTGGGAGCGGTCGGCATATGGAGCTGCTGGCGGATCCTGCGCGGGGCTCAAAGCATCTTGCGCCTCCGACTTTGGAGCTTCCTCGTCGGAACTTCCTGGATTGCTGTCACTGCTGGGGTGCGTCTACTCGGGATCTACGAGACCTCACGTTCTCTCAGCACGTACGTCTCGTAC
>JBCNUX010000034.1:0-16968 GCA_039630485.1 Chlorobiota bacterium
AGGGTTTCAGGACGGAGAAGTCTCGGTCGCGTGTGAAGCCAGAAGGTGCGGCGCTAACGGCACGACCACGGAGGCTGTCGGTAGCAAGTAGCCCCCCACCGTAGAGCAAGGAGCAGAACTCCCGGTAGCGGAAGCCGCTACCCTGGGCGTTGGTGGGATAGTCTGCGAAGCCAAGCGCTCCGTCGTCGGCAACGCTGAGCTCTGCCGTTCCATTGGCGAAGGTGATCGTGGTGGGAGTTGGGATGAGCGTGACGAAGAGGGCATCACGGTACTCCCCGCTGCTATCGCGGAGTTCCAGGCGGAGGAGTACGGGGTCTACAGAGGCAGTAGTGACGACAGCACGGAAGGGACCGAGTTCACAGAGGGAGGCAGCGGGCAGCGTAGCTACTTTGCGTAGCGTGTCCAGGAGGTGGAGCGCTGAGCTGGAGTCAGAGCCGAGGTGGAGCGTGCAGGTGATGTTCGCGGCGCTTCCCAGCACATTCCGCGCTCGGACCCATAGCCAGAGGGTATCGCCGAGTTGCCATCGGCGCCGCTGGCGCCCCTCGGCAGAGCGGACAAGGAGTTCGGGGAGTACTAGGCCTGGAGCTTCTGCCGGCGGTGTGGCGAGCGCTGCCCATAAGTTGAGCCGTCCCGGAAGCGCTGCAGCAATGTCGGGGTTGAGAGCGCGGATGTCGTCTGCTGTACGGCGTAGGAGTGCCAGTACTTGTAGAGGGCCCAACCGTGGGTGCAGTGCGCGTAGGAGCGCTGCTGCTCCTGCAACGATAGGAGCTGCAGCCGAGGTTCCACCGAAGGTAGTGTAGTTGTCCTCCCCATCGTTGGAGGTGGTCCAGGCTCCTTCGCCAGGGGCCAGCAGCGTTGCTCCAATTCCGTAGGCCGACTGTGGCTGCAAGCGGTCATCCGGGTAGGTATTCCCTACCCCCACTACTCCGGGGTAGCCTGCCGGATACCACGCTGTAGTGCTCACAGGGGTGTTCCCTGCCGACACCACTACCAACGTCCCACGGGCAATAGCATACTCCACAACCGACCGGTTGATGCACGAGTACGTCCGACTTCCCCAGCTGCAGTTGACCACGGCGAAGCCCATGAGGGCACTGTAGAGGATGCCCTGGTAGCCGTAGTAGATGGCGGGGACGCCCTCTGGGGCAGCTTTGATGGGGAAGAAGCGGCAGCGGTAGGCGATGCCGGCGATCCCTTTGGCGTTGTTGACTGTAGCCGCGGCGATCCCAGCAACTCCCGTCCCATGGCCCTCCCCTCGGTTGCGCGGGTCGCCCGGAGGAGTACCATCCCGTTCGGCAGCGAAGTTGTAGCCAAGGTAATCGTCAGCGTAGCCGTTGCCATCGTCATCTACGCCGTTGTCGGGGATCTCCGAGCGGTTGTACCAGAGGGAGCCGAGGAGGTCCTCATGCGTGTAGAGGACGCCGGTATCTACAATCCCGATGACGACGGTGCTGTCCCCTTGGGCAAGCTCCCAGCCATTGAAGGCGTTGATAGTCCAGAGGAGCTGTTGGCGCGGCAGCAGGGGGTCATTCGGGGTGAAGCACGGTAGGCTGACGACGTACGGCTCGGCGAGCTCAACGGCGGGACAGGATTGGCGCAGGAGTTTGCAAGCGTATTCCGGCTCCCACGGGTCGGCGTACTCCACGACGAAGGTGCGTAGAAGGGCTTCTTCGAGCCGCAGGGCAGTGGTTCGTTCTGCGGCACTGAGTTGCCGACGTTGGAATCCGGCTCGGAGGCTCTGCTCCCATCGGAGTAGCGGCTGGGCTTGCCGGACCTGCAGGGGGAGGGGCGGTAGAGTCTGCAAGCGCTGGGAAGCGTGTTCGGGACGAAGCCGGAGGAGTACGACTCCGCTCAATACTGGGTCCAGTCGCCCCACCGACGGGTTTGGTGGGAGCATTGCTTGGCGAGGATGGGGAATGGCGGCGAGAGCACTGCCTCCGCCGAAGGCAATGAGGGCAAAGGCTGTCACCACTTTGCCGAGCTGACGCGTCCACCCTGGGGGTGGAGGTGTTTTCGTAGTTTGCATTCGCGCAGACCCCTTGGTGCAGCAAAATTACAAGCCCCCACAGTGCGGCCATGTCCTTCGTAGGCCTGGCGCGGAAGTGGCGACCGCTGACGTTTGCAACGGTGGTCGGGCAAGAGCACGTGACGACGACTCTGCGGAACGCCATCCGCATGGGGAGGATCTACCACGCCTACCTCTTCTGCGGTCCCCGGGGGGTTGGCAAGACTACGACAGCGCGCATCGTTGCCCGTGCGCTGAACTGCCAGCAACTACGCCCGGATGGAGAGCCCTGCAATGAATGCCCTCCGTGTCAGGAGATCCTCCAGGGGCGGTCTCTGGACGTCTTGGAGATCGATGGGGCCTCGAACAACAGTGTCGAGGATGTACGCCGACTGCGGGAGAGCGCGAAGTTCCCACCAGCTGCGGGGCGGTACAAGATCTACATCGTCGACGAGGTCCACATGCTCTCGCTGTCGGCGTTCAACGCCCTACTGAAGCTCCTGGAAGAACCACCGTCCCATCTGGTCTTCGTGCTGGCAACGACGGAACCCCAGCGGGTTCCCCCGACGGTCCTCAGCCGCTGCCAGCGCTTCGACTTCCGGCGACTCACCGTAGAGCTCATCGCAGAACACCTCCGCAGCATCGCTCAGCAGGAGGCCATCTACTTGGAACCAGCCGCTGCCTATGCGCTGGCCCGGAAGGCCGAGGGCTCTCTTCGGGATGCCTTGGCCCTCCTGGATCAGGCCATTGCGTTCTGTGGGACAGAGGTGCGACTGGAACAACTCACCTCACTCCTGCGCATCGTAGATACGGAGACCCTCTTCCGGCTTACGGAAGCCCTCCAACAGCATGACGTCAAGAGCGTTCTGGAGCTGGTGCACGAGGTCATCCGTCGCGGCTACGACGCTCACGAGTTTGCGGAAGCGCTTCTGGAGCATCTCCGCCATCTGGTCACCGTTCGGGCTACAGGTTCCGCTCGGTTGCTGGATGTGCCACCAGAGGTTGCTCGTCAGTACGAGGCAGAAGCACAGCGGCTTGCTCTGCCTGACCTCCTCAATTGGCTGACCATCTTCCAGACTACGCAGCAGGCATTGCGGTACAGCAGCCAGCCGAGAGTCCGGCTGGAAGTGGGATTGGTGCAGATGGCGCTGCTGGAGAGCGCCGTGGAGTTCGGCGAACTGCTGCGGCTACTCAATACGCTGGCTACGCAATCCCAAGGTGTTGCCGCTTTGAGCTCTGCGGAGGCCCGGCCGCCCTATACTGTCACAAGCGTTCCGGCTATGGCCTCAGTAGGGGCTGGGCCACAGGAACTGGAGCAGAGCGTGCGTAAGTTCTTGGAGCAGACATCGAACGTCGCCGTTCGCGCAGCGTACCAAGCCAAGGAGCTTGTTGTGCGGGTAGAGGGGGAGACGGTCGTTCTCACGACCTCACAGAGCTTCCTTGAGGAGCTGCTCCGCCAGCAGTTGCCGCAGCTCCAGGATGAGCTGAGAGAGTTCCTGGGAAGGCCAGTTCCGGTCCGCCTAAATGACAGCGCAACGACTCCAGGCGCTATCTCCGACCCACAGGAGGAGACCCTGGCTAAGGTGGAGCAACACCTCCAGCTGCTGCTCTCTGCCCAGCGCGTTCCTTCTACCAGGATGCCAGGGGCGAACAGCAAGGGCTGATTCGGATGCTGTCCTCGGGAATGCCGGCGCCGGACTTTGAAGCCTTGGATGATCGTGGTCTCCCGTTTCGCCTCTCAGCGCTGCGTGGGCAATGGGTAGTGCTCTACTTCTACCCGAAAGACAACACGCCGGGCTGCACACGTGAAGCGTGTGCATTCCGGGACGTCTACGCAACCCTCGCACAGCGAGGAGCCATGGTTGTGGGGATCAGTCCTGATAGCGTTCGCTCACACCAGCGCTTCAAGGAGCGCTACCAGCTACCGTTCGTGCTCATCAGTGATCCCGGGGGGCATATCGCACAGCAGTATGGTGTCTGGCGCGTGCGCCAGCTCTATGGGCGTCCGTCGGCAGGGGTTGTCCGAACAACCTTCATCATCGATCCCGATGGCATCATTCGAGCGGTCTTTCCTGAGGTCCGCGTAGACGGGCATGCAGAGGAAGTGCTCCAACGTCTTATAGCCCTCCAGCAGCACTCTCAAGCATGATTGATACGCATGCCCACATAGACCTGCCAATCTTCGACGATGACCGCGCTGCCGTTCTACAGCGTGCTCACGATACCGGGGTAGAGGCTGTTATCATGCCAGCGATTTCCCCTCAAGGCTTTCCCAGAGCACGGCATATTGCGGACCAGTTTCCAGAGGTCTACCGGGCCGTAGGTATCCATCCTCACGCTGCACTACAGGCGGATGCTGCAGCCCTAGCCGCAGTGGAAGAAGAGGCGGCCATGCCTAAAGTCGTCGCCATTGGGGAGATCGGGCTGGATTACCACTACCATGACCTGGCTCCACCGTCGGTTCAGCGGGAGCTCTTCCGGGAGCAGCTCCGGATTGCTAAGCGCTGCAACCTGCCGGTCATCATCCACAACCGGGATGCGCATGCAGATGTGCTGCGGATACTCGAAGAGGAACAGGATGGCAGCCTGCAAGGGGTGTTGCACTGCTTCTCCGGCGACGAGGCATACCTGCAGCGTGCTTTGAGGCTGGGCTTCCATGTTTCCGTGACGGGCAACATCACCTACCGCAAGAATGCCATCGCAGCATTGATAGCGCAGGTGCCTGAGGATCGCCTCATGGTGGAGACCGATGCCCCGTACATGGCTCCCCATCCCCATCGCGGCAAGCGGAACGAACCAGCGTTTGTGCGTTACGTTGTGGAGAAGATTGCCGAACTGACGGGGCGGACATTCGAACGAGTGGCGGAAAGCACTACGCGGGTGGCGCGTGCCCTCTTCAAGCTCGCTGGCCCCGTCTGCCTCTTCGTGGCCCCAGGACTGGCCCAAGAGGTGGGGAAGCACCTGTACTCCAAGTCCTTCGGGATTGGGCTCCACGCAGCGACGAATACTATTGTCGAGTTGCGCCGTTTCCCGACGGGAGAGGATCAGACCTTTTCCTACGAAGGACTGCCGGCGTTCGGGCTGCATCTCTTCTACGAGTTTCTTGACCACCTCAGTGTGGAGGCGGCTTACATGTACTCCCGGAACACGAAGGTGCTGAAGAGCCCCCAACGGCCGTGGGGACAGGACCGGCCGGACATCTACCAGGCTCTTGAGCTGTGTATCCACGCCACTCCGAACCCGTATGGGCGGGTGAACTTCTACGGTACACTTGGAGGGGCAGCACTCTTCAATCGAATCAATGAACGGCCTGAGAATAAGGCAGCGGTTGTTGCCGGTATTGGGCTTCGCTTCAACGTGCCTACCTCCTGGGGGATGTTCATGCCCTGGATGGAGTGGCGTCTGGATTTTGCCCTGGGCCGCGAGGAACGACGGGTCTTCCTGAGCCGCGAGGACCAGAGGGATGCTCAGGTGGGCTTCTACCTCTCATTGCCGCGGATAGGGCTAGTATGGTTCCCACCCTGGTGGTAGAGCGGCAGCCGGGGGTCTGGGTTGTGGAGCATCCGGCTGCCCGCCATGAATTAGCCATCTTGCGCTCTGTGGCTACAAGCCGGGCAGAGTTTCGTGCTGCGGCCGAGCGGTTGGGTTTCTATTTAGCGGCTGCAGCGACAACAGGGCTAACACTCGAGCCCGTGGAGGTAGAGACCCCGCTCTGCCGGACAGTAGCCTATCGGCGGGTGGAGCCACTCGTACTAGTACCAGTTCTTCGCGCTGGGATGCTCCTGCTGCCAGCCTTCCTACGACTGTTCCCCGAGGCTCGAATTGGCTACCTTGGACTACGCCGCAACGAGCAGACCTTAGAGCCAGAGCTCTACTACGCTAATCTCCCGCCATTACAGCCGGAGGCACGGGTCTTTGTTCTGGACCCCATGATGGCCACAGGGGGGAGTATGCAGGCGGCAGTAGAGTTCCTGCGTCATCGGGGAGCGACGTGGTTGACGGCCGTATGCATCATTGCTGCTCCAGAGGGAATTCAGCGTTTCCGTCAGCATCACCCTACCGTGCCAATCGTGACTGCAGCGATAGACCATGGACTCAATGCCCAAGGTTTCATCCTGCCTGGGCTTGGTGATGCTGGTGACCGTGCCCACGGGACGGAGGAAGAGAATGAGGGGCAACCTTGAAAACGAAATGGGGCACCGACAGTAGTCGGTGCCCCTAATGGCACTGCACCTTCGGGGCCTTAGCGCTTGTCGTCATCAACTACCCGATAGTCGGCTTCCTCTACGCGCCTGTCATCTTTACTGCTGGCTGAGTCTCCACTGTCCCCTGAGCTCGGGCTTGTAGCGGAGGCCTGCTGGTAGAGCCGCACAGAGACCTCATTCCATGCTCGATTGAGCTCGTCCATCGCAGCCCGAAGCTCCGTGACTGGCGCGTTGTTCTTCAGGGCCGTCTGGAGACGCTCCTTTGCCTGCTCGATCCGTCCTCGGTCAGCGGGCGAGAGCTTCTCACCCAACTCCCGGAGCTGCTTCTCTGTGGAGTAGACCAGGGCGTCGGCCTGGTTTCGTAGTTCAATCTCCTCTCGGCGTCGCCGGTCTTCTTCGGCATGCTCTTGAGCCTCTCGCTTCATTCGCTCGACTTCTTCCTTGCTCAACGTGCTGGCACCAGTGATTCGGATGCTCTGCTCTTTGTTCGTTGCCCTGTCGCGGGCGGTGACAGTGAGGATGCCGTTGGCATCAATGTCGAAGGTGACCTCGATCTGCGGTACACCGCGCGGTGCTGGTGGAATTCCATCCAGGTGGAAGCGACCTAAGGAGCGGTTGTCCTTCGCCAGCGGACGCTCGCCCTGCAGGACATGGATTTCCACCGATGTCTGGTTGTCCGTTGCCGTTGTGAAGATCTCGGTCTTGCGTGTTGGGATCGTAGTGTTTGCTGGGATCAGTACCGTCATAACACCGCCGAGTGTTTCTACCCCAAGCGAGAGCGGTGTGACGTCCAGCAGAAGGACGTCGCGGACCTCTCCGGCTAGCACAGCCGCTTGGATCGCAGCCCCGACGGCTACGACTTCGTCAGGATTGACGCCTTTGTTGGGTTCCTTGCCGAAGAACTCGCGCACCAACTGCTGGATGCGAGGAATGCGGGTAGAACCCCCAACGAGGATGACCTCGTCGATCTGATGTGGAGTCAGCTTGGCTGCTTCCAAGGCCTTGCGGCAGGGTTCCAACGTCTTCTGGAAGAGGTCTTCGCAGAGGCTCTCGAACTTGGCCCGCGTGATCGTCATCTGAAGGTGCTTCGGCCCTTCAGAAGTCGCAGTGATGAAGGGCAGGTTGATCTCCGTCTGCAGGAGCTGAGAGAGTTCGATTTTGGCCTTCTCAGCAGCCTCCCGGAGGCGCTGGAGTGCCATTGGGTCTTTACGGAGATCGACGCCTTCCTGCTTCAGGAACTCCTCGGCGATGTAGTCCACGAGCCGCTGGTCGAAGTTGTCCCCACCGAGGTGGGTATCTCCACTGGTGGCTTTGACCTCGAAGACACCTTCGCCGATTTCCAGGATGGAGATGTCGAACGTACCGCCTCCTAGGTCGTAGACTGCTACCGTCATCGTGCGCCCGCGCTTGTCGAGGCCGTAGGCCAACGCAGCGGCCGTTGGCTCGTTGATGATACGACGCACGTTGAGCCCGGCGATCTCCCCGGCGGTCTTTGTAGCCTGTCGCTGGGCGTCGTTGAAGTACGCTGGTACCGTGATGACGGCGTCGGTGATCTTCTCTCCTAGGTAAGCTTCGGCATCCGTCTTCAGCTTCTGCAGAATCATCGCAGAAATCTCTTCTGGAGCGTAGAGCCGCCCCTCAATCTCGACGCGGACGGCGTTGCCATCGGGTGAAGGCACGACCTTGTAGGGGACCATGAGCATCTCCTCCTTCACCTCCTCCGGACGCCGCCCCATGAAGCGCTTGATGGAGTAGACGGTGTTCTTGGGGTTGACAATCGCTTGCCGCTTAGCGGCGGCGCCTACCAGACGCTCGCCGGTCTTGGTGAAACCAACAACGGACGGGGTCAACCGAGATCCCTCGCTATTCGGGATGACCACCGGCTGACCGCCTTCCATAATCGCAATGACCGAGTTCGTCGTTCCGAGATCAATGCCTACAATCCGTCCCATGGCTGTGCCGTGCTCTGTGTTGTGCCACATTCTGCGAGCAGAGTGCGAACAAAGACCCGCACGGGAGAAGGGAAGCCCCCCTCCCGTGTGGGCTTGTCAAGAGATGTGCATGCTTTAGCGGACCTGTACTTCTATCTCCTTCGGCTTGGAGGGCGTTACCTTCGGGAGCGTGATCGTCAGGACGCCATTCTCAAACTTGGCGTCGACTTCGTCAATTTTGACGTTCTCCGGCAGCGCGAAGCTCCGGCAGAAGCTCCCGAAGACGCGCTCCATCCGCAGGAAGTTCCGCCCCTCCTCCTTTCTCTCCTCCTTCTTCTCGCCCTGAATGGTGAGCACTCGGTCCTCGGAGATGCTCACTTTTACATCCTCCTTGCGCACTCCAGGTAGCTCAGCATGGATGTAGATGTGCTGCTCGTCCTCTGTAATATCTACTCTCGGCGAGAAACCGGAGGTCTCGAAGAAGCGGGCAGGGAAGGAGCGGACCATGTCCTCAAAGAGCTCATCGAAACGCCGCAGCATGCTCTCGAAGCCCCGGAAAGGCTCAAATCGCACCAGCGTCATGGCTCTACCTCCTGGCTTGGCTATACAACATACCGTATCCTACGTCGACTGCTTGGCTCCCTCGTGGGAGCCGTAGCTTAACCAGAGAAAATTCCGTGCCAAGCTCGTACAGAGCCTGTAGTTCCGCCATGTTGGCAGCATCTCTGCCACTCGGATGCACAGATGGCATACAATTGTGCCGTGTTAATGCACCGCTCAGCTACCTTGCTGTGATGACGCGGCGAAAGGAGATATGTGGGGCAGTGGAGCTGAAGACAGAGAGTGGGTCTACCACGACTCCGCGGCTGCGGGAAGCGTGAACGACCTTTCCGTCGCCTAAGTAGATGCCGACGTGGCGCACTTGTAGGTTGTGGGCAGCAATGACCAGATCACCGGGTAGAGGCTCCCCGCTCACTGTCTGCCCTACCTTTGACTGTTCTGCACTCGTTCGAGGCAAAGAGACGCCCAGAGCTTTGTAGACCTGCTGTACGAAGCCAGAGCAGTCGACGCATTCAGTGCCTATGCCGCTGCGACAATACGGAATCCCTAACCACCGCTGTATCTCCCGCCAAAGACGCTCTTCGAATAGTCTCGGCTCTCTCTCGGAGGCTTCAGATTGGCTCGGCTTGGCCTCTAGGTGTGCAAACCGGGCGGTGCTTTGGCATCCACCGAGGGTTCCGCCAATCCATCCCCAGCCGACGATGTAAAGCCAGGCGAGGGACCGACAGGCTACATGTGGTCGCATTTCTGCCAGTGGGGTGCGTCAAAGTGAGATAGTGCACGTATGGTGCCATTCTGTCGTTCGAGCGTTTTAAAGGTACGCCGAGTACGACGCCGACTGCGAGCTACTGTGCCGTGCCCTTTACGCAAGCTTGGGGAAGCAGGGAAGGGCCTAGGGGCTGTGGGGCTATTTTGCGGACTCGGGGCAGAAGTAGCGGTAAACGGCTTCAGCATACCGGCTCGGCAGAACGCGCTTGAGCTCCTCTAGGGAAGCGGCACGTATACTCTCCACCGATCCGAAGGCATTCAGTAGGCGCTGTGCCCTTTGAGGACCAATTCCAGGGATCTGGGTCAGCTCAGTCCGCAGGGTGTACTTGCGCCGTCGAAGGCGATGGTACTCTACTGCAAACCGATGGGCCTCGTTGCGGATGCGCTGGAGGAGGCGCAGACTCTCTGAGGTCTTCGGAAGGAGGATTGGGTCGGGTTCTCCTGGACGGAAGAGCTCTTCCAGACGCTTGGCTAAGGCTAAGACGGGGAACCGGCCGTAGAGACCGCACTGGGTGAGAGCCTCTACAGCTGCTGAAAGCTGTCCTTTGCCGCCGTCGATCAGGAGAAGGTCCGGAGCAGCATCTTCCCCGTCTAAGATCCGACGAGCGTACCGGCTGACGACCTCCCGCATGGCGGCAAAATCATCGTTCCCGGGAGCTTGCTCCAAGCGGAAGCGGCGGTACTCTGCCTTATGTGGCTTCCCGTCGACGAAGACTACCAATGCGGAGACGGGTTCGGCACCGTGCAGGTGGGAGTTGTCAATGCAAGCAATCCGTCTGGGGAGGGTTGGGAGGCGCAGGTCCTGTTGGAGAGCCTGGAGCGGATGGGGGATACGCCCTGCTCGCTTGGCGCGTTGGAGGAGGTGCTCGTCCAGGAGCGCTCGGGCATTGAGCTCTGCCATCCGGATGAGCTGGGCTCGCTCTCCAACTCGAGGCGTTACAAGGCGAACGGAGGCTCCACGCTTATGGCTCAGCCACTGTCCGATGAGCTCAGCTTGCTCGGGTAGCTCTGGGAGAAGGAGCTCTTCGGGGACTTCTTGCTGCTCCAAGTACCACTGCTCTAAAGCAGCTTGGATGAGCTGCGGGAGAGTATAGGCATGAGTGTGTTGGAGGAAGACGTGCCGTTTGTCGATGAGCTTCCCCTCGCGAATGCTGAGGAAGACAGCGCAGGCTATCGTATCCTGGACAGCGATCCCGAGTACGTCGTATTCGACGGGTTCTGGGCTTACAACCTTCTGCCGGTCTGTATGCTCCTGGAGAATGCGCAAGCGGTCTCGGAGCTGTGCTGCTTCCTCGAATCGGAGTTGGGCTGCCAGGGCATGCATCTGCTGCTCTAGCTCGCGTTGGAGATGGCGGGTACGTCCACGCAAGACCTCGACTGCCTGGCGGATGTAGCGGCGATACTCCTCCTGGGAGATGAGTCCCTCACATGGGCCGAGGCATTTTCCGATGTGGTAGTCCAGGCAGACACGGAACTTGCCGCGACGGATAGACTCTTCACTCAGCGGGAGGTCGCAGCTTCGGATGGGGAAGAGCGCCCGCAGGGTCCGTAGGAGATGCCGAGCGTACTTTGCGTCGGTATATGGCCCGAAGTAGAGGCTTCCATCGCGGACGAGGCGGCGGGTGAGGAAGATGCGAGGGTAAGGCTCGTGCGTGATTCGGATGAAGGGGTAGGATTTGTCGTCCCGCAGTAGGATGTTGTAGCGCGGCTTATGGCGCTTGATGAGCGTGTTCTCTAAGATGAGGGCCTCCACTTCCGTGTCGGTGACGATGTACTCAATTCGGGCGATGTTTCGCACCAACGCTTGCGTCTTGGCGTCTGTCGGTCGGCTAGGCTGGAAATACGAGCGCACGCGCTGGCGTAAGTTCTTCGCCTTGCCCACGTAGATGACGGTGCCTGCCGCATTCCGGAAGAGGTAGACACCCGGTAGGGTGGGCAGGGCTTCCACGGTTGCCGCGACTTCGGCAGATAGGGGGGATGCCGCTTGCCGGCTCATGGGAGATCGCCAAGCTGTGGGCGTAGCACCAGCTCTTCTGGCAGCAGCTGGGAATTAGAGGCCAGCGCGAGGAGGGAGCCAATGGCTTTGGCCACGTGTTCGGGCTGTAGCATTTGGTCTCTCCAACGATGCCGCATGTCGGGCGGCCACAGCGGAGTCTCTGTCGCACCAAGGTGGACGTTGACGACCTTGATCCCATGTGAACGCACTTCCTCGCGAAGGCTCCGGAGCATGTGAGCAGCAGCAGCTTTGAGTCCGCCGTAGACGGAGGACTGTGGGAACGCCTTCAAGGAAGCAACAGAGCCTACAAGGACCACGGTCCCTCGTCCCTGCCGGAGCATACCGGGCAGTACTGCTTGCGTGCACACGAAGACGCTCCAGAGGTTGTTGCGAAAAAGCTCAGCGAACTCCTCTAGGGAGATGTCCGTGAAGGGCTTGAAGAGTGCGCTCCCGACACAGTGGACGAAGGCGTGGATGGCTCCGAAACGCTCTTCCAGAGCCTTCACTGTCTGGCGTACAGCATCGGCGTCAGCACAGTCGCACGGGAAAGCGTAGAGGGAGCGGTTGGAGTGTGCTAGTTCCTGGAGTCGGTCTGTACGTCGAGCACTAGCGGCGACGACGTATCCTTGTAAGCTCAGGTGCTGAGCAATCGCTGCTCCAATCCCGCTACTTGCGCCTGTGACCCAGATGACTCCCGTCGCGGACTGGTCCGCTACCATGCTATCCCTTGCCGAGGCTGTCCTCCGTTACGAGAATCCAGCGCTCTACGAGGCCATCCTGTAGCTCCGCAAGGAATGGGGAGGACTTGGAGAGTACCCAGCCGCTCTCGCGGTCGAGAGCGCGGGTAGGGTAGAGGATGTAGAGGTACCGCTTTGCCCGCGTGCAGGCTACATAGAAGAGGCGGCGCTCCTCCTCGTAGGCGTCCAACGAGTCGTAGGCCCACGTTACGGGGAAGCATCCATCGGTCATCCAGAGGATGAAGACTGCGCTCCACTCCAGCCCTTTGGCAGAGTGGACCGTTGAGAGCGTTAACGGGGCTTCCTCGTCACTTCCTGGCGGCGTTGCCTCTGCGACGCTTTCGGTAGGCGGCTCTATAGCAATATCGGCCAGGAAGTCGCGCAACTCCCTATAGCGTGCTGCCAATGCTATGAGTGCTTCGATGTCCTTCCAGCGCTTGTGGTGGTCGTCGTAGTGGCGCTGTAGCAGCGGACGGTAGAGGAGGGCTGCCTGGTGCAGCAGCTCTGGCGGAGGGTCGTGCCGGAGGAAGAGGCCACGGAGAGCTTCCCAGAGCTGTAAGACTGCTGTACGTGCTGCTGTCGGCGTGCTGACGAGGATGGCATCCATGGAGTGGGCGTCTTCCCATCGCAGAAGCCCTTGGCGTATGGCGTCTACGACACGGCGAGCTGTCCGAGGACCAACCCCCTCCAGTAGCAGCAGAACGCGATGCCAACTCACGACATCGGCGATATTATCCACGATGCGGACGAGCGCCAACACGTCCTTGACGTGCGCCGTCTCTGTGAACCTCAGCCCGCCGAATTTCCGGAAGGGTATCCCCGCCCGTGCCAGTTCTAGCTCCAGGTCAAAGAACAGGTGACTGCTACGCGCTAGAACAGCAATCTCCGATAGTGGCAGCCCTTGCTCGCGTAGTTCCAGGACCTGCTGCACGACGAAGAGGGATTGCTGGTGCTCATCTTCGGCTCGGATTACTGCGGGTAGGGGCCCATCGGTCTGCCTACTGTAGAGCTGCTTGCGGTAGCCATACGCTGCACGCGCGATGATGGCATTCGCAAGGTTGAGAATCGGCTGGGTGCTACGATAGTTCTCCTCCAGCCGGATGTAAGTGCACTGCCGAAATGCTGTCGGGAACTCGAGGATGTTGCGGAAATCGGCCCCACGGAAGGAGTAGATGCTCTGGGCATCATCGCCAACAGCGAGGATGTTCTCCTCTGGACCAGCAAGCAGTAGGCTGATGCGGTGCTGAAGGGGGTTGGTGTCTTGGTACTCGTCCACCATGACGTAGCGGAACTGAGCGTGGAGGCGGCGCAGGATGCCAGGATGTTGCTCCAGCAGCTCAATAAGGAGCAGCAGGAGGTCATCGTAGTCTGCCAGGCCGTGCTGGCGCTTGTAGCGGCCGTAGGCAGCGAAGAGCCGTTCTAGCTCTTCGGCTAAGTGCTGGAAGTGCGGGTAGTCTGTGCGCAAAATGTCCTCAACGCTTCGGCAGCGGTTGATCGCAGCGCTGTGGATGTCGTAGAGCGTCTGCTTCTGAGGGAAGCGCTCACGGCGCTGCTCGCGGAAGAGCTCAGAGCGAAGAAGGTTGAGGACATCCTGGGCATCGGTTTGGTCTAGGATGGTGAAGTTCGACGGCAGACCGAGGACATCGCCGTAGCGGCGCAGGATGGCGTTGGCGAACGAGTGGAAGGTGCCACCGGAGACACACTCGCAGCGTCCGTCCAGTAGTCGTGCAGCGCGGTGTAGCATCTCCCGCGCTGCCTTGCGGGTGAAGGTCAGTAGCAGGATGCTCTCCGGCGGGACCCCGTCCTCCACCAGTCGGGCAACGCGGTAGACGAGCGTTCGCGTCTTTCCGGTGCCTGCTCCTGCGATGACCAGCGCCGCCCCTTCTTGGTGCATGACTGCCTGGAGCTGGGCAGGATTGAGCTCCTTCTCGTACGGTAGCCGGTACTGGCGCTGGCCAGTGGGGGTTCGGAGAATTCGGATTACCTTCTCGCTCGCCATCGGTCTCGCACAGGGGACGTTGTCAGCTTCGCTGCGATTGCAGGTTCAAAGGGCTTTTGCGACAGCAATCGCGAATACTCGGCGAGCTCCGAGCGCTAGGAGAGCCTCTGCACAGCTATTGAGCGTGGAACCTGTAGTGAGGACGTCATCGACGAGCAGCAGGTTGGCAGAGCGTACCGCTGCAGCCTGGGTGCCTCCAGCAAAGACCCCGGCAACATTCTGCCGACGTTGTTCGACCGTCAGTTGCGTCTGGGAGGCTGTCGCTACACGGCGTCGGAGGGCGTCCCGGTAAAGCGGTATGCCTGTCACATCGGAGATACCTTTGGCAATCGCTTCGGCTTGATTGTAGCCGCGTTCGCGGCGCCGTGCTGGGTGGATCGGGACAGGGATGAGAGCCTCCAGTTGATACGGTAGGAGTTTCGGGAGGACCATTCCCAGCACACGCCCTAGTTCCCTTCCAAGCTCCCAGCATCCGTGGTACTTGAGTGCATAGATGAGCTGCATTGGCGGTGTGCCTTCCCGCAGTCCGAAGAGCGCAGCGACTCCGGAGAGGGCTAGTTCATCGTTCGGGAAGTTCTGCAGCAGTTGATTGTACAGCTCTTCCGGCGGTGGTGCCAAGGGGAGATTCTCCCAGCAGGGCTGACAGACGAACCGATGGAGTCCAGTAATCTGCTCCGTCCACTGCCCGCAGATACAGCAGCAGCGAGGGGCGAAGAGGTGGAGGAGAACTTCGCATGCTTCGGCAAGCCAATGCTGGAAGCTCAGCTGTGGCATATGCTTCAGCTCAGCTCGACAGCGAAGCGCAGACGGGTTTCTACTTCGGGTGGCAACGGTGGAATTTCAGCCGGTGGGAGTAGATAGTTTGCTAAGCTGGCGAGGTCTTGGAAGATGTGCTGTCGGACGGTAGTCTGGAGTAGGTAGTCGTAGCCGCTGGAACCGCCGGTGCCGACTTTACGCCCAATCATGCGATTGACCATGACGGTATGTCGGTAGCGCCAGAGGCTCATGCGCTGGTCCAATCGGATGAGGGAGTCCAGAAACCGGGAAGGGAGCTGTAGCAAGGGATAGTCTCGGTACAGCATGATGAAGAGTGCTGCCAGTGTAGCCCGGTGCGAAAGGCGGCGCTGGCGCGTACGCTGGAGCTCAGCATAGCGTGCAGCATCGAAGAGGGCCTCGAAGTCAGCAGTGTTGAGCTGAATCTGCTGGAGCTTCTGCTGCTTTTCCTCTGGCGATAGCACCGGATGCTCCTCAACGGCTCGGCGTTCGCGGGCAAACATCTTCAAAGCAGCTTCGCGGTAGGCATCCCAGAAGCGGTATTCACCTAACTCTAGGAAGGGCATCCGCTCCAACCAAGCCTGGACAACCCCAAAGAGGGTCGGCTGGGAGCGCGCTTGCTGTAGCTGTTGGCGGTCACGCTCATCCAGGCTGAGCTCGTAGCCTCGAAGTACGCGTGCCTCCTCGTCCAACCCAAGCCGTACCTCCAGAAGCCGGAACTGGAGCGACTGGAAGCCACTAGCGGGGTGTAGGAGGTCGCGGAAGGCCAAGAAGTCCAGTGGGGTCATGGTCTCCAGGAGGTCGAACTGCGCGACCCCCAGCTCCAGGATGCGATTGATGCGCTCTACTCGAAATAGAGCGGTGGCAACCTCATGCTCAGGGACGTACGATTGCCCGATGATGCGGATGACGGAGTCTAGCTCGTAGAGCGCCTGCTTGAACCACAGTTCGTAGACCTGGTGTACAATGATGAAGAGCAGCTCATCATGGGCTGAGGCGCCATGCTGTGCACTACGGGGATGCTGTGCCGAGAGGATGCTGTCCAATGCCAGGTAGTCTCGGTAGTAGAGGCGCTCTGCCATTGGCCGGACCTCTGTTCAGTGTGACGGAGAGCGGAAGTACCACACTTCAGAAGGTCGGAACAGGCGTTCACCGACGCCGGTCCCAATTCCAATATACCACCCACTGAACCGGCCAGCATCGGTGAGGATGTCCCACCATTCCCTGCCGCGGAGTGCAGAGCCGTCGGCGAAGCCGGCTGTGAGGAAGATGTTGGCAATCCCCGAGAGGCGCAGGATGAGTCGCGCGGAGAGGTTCACGGCATTGGAGGGGTAGTAGAGAGCTTCTGCTCCGAGGTCTCCGTAGAGCCCTGCAGGGACGAGCTCAAACCAGTATCCTGCGCGGAGTGGGAGGATGCCAATGGCGCCTTGGTCCATCCCCAAGATGAGGGTGGTTATCAAGGAGGTCCCGAGGTAGAAGCCTTGAGGTCGCAGCGGGAGTGCTAGTTGAACAGGCATGACTCGCAGGAGCAGTCCAGAGATAAGCGGCGCGGATCCTTCTGTCCAGATAGACTGCGATGTGGTCGTACGGAGGAAAGCTCCGTGGCCTATCCCTACGCTCCAGGCCGAATGCCGATGTTCGCTCCATTCCTGCTGCAGCTCCTCTTCGCGGTTGAGGAAGTCCAACAACGAGGTCCCTAACCCAGCGTAGAGCTTCGCAGTGCTGGTTCCTTCGCTCCGCCCTTGCCGTGCAGGAGTCTGCCCCCATAGGAAACCTGCATAGCCTCGGAGGTTGACTCCACCGAGCGACCCAAGTTCCAGCGAGCCAGTGAGGTTGAGGTACTGCGAGGGGAAGAGGCTCGTCCCAAAGCTGACAGCAGCTACAACATACGGGGGGAACTCGCGGAAATGCCAGCGCTTGGAGACGTACAACGGTAGCACTCCGACGAGCCAGGACTCCTCCTGCCGGCTGAGCTGGAAAAGCTCAAGGCTG
>JBCNUX010000035.1:0-16455 GCA_039630485.1 Chlorobiota bacterium
CCTACTGCAGCAGTGGCCTCCAGAATTGGCACAGAAGTGGCATACCCTTCTGCAGAGCCTCGCTGAGCGCTCTACACGACAACTGGAACGTTTACGTTCTTTGAGCAGAGAACGGGAGTTGTGGCTACGTTCAGCAACAGCCCAGCGCCACGTGGTCCGATACGCTGAAGGAGAGAACCATGGGTATTGAACCCATTCGCTCTGGAGTACTGACATCTGCGAAGCCCTCTCCGTCTCAACCTACACCTGAGCGGCCTACAGTAGCGAGCTCTACTGAGTCCCAGGACACAGTTGCCCTTTCGCCGGAAGCTCAGCAACTACAGGAAGCACAACGTCGAGAGCGTGTGGAGCTGGTACGTCAGCGCCTCGCTACAGGCTTCTATTCTGCTCCTGACGTCTTACGCCAGGTTGCTCACCGAATTGCAGAACTGCTCCTCTCGCAGAAGTAAGTTCCTTCGCCACCAATACTCCGCGAGGAGCGCATAGCTTTGCATGCTCCTCCAAGGCCATTTCGAGCATGCCGACCCTGGTCATCGACGGCGAATCCCTTCGGCTCGAGGAGCTCTGGCGCGCCGTCACGGAACCCGGCTGGCAGCTAGAGCTAAGCCCCAAGGCTCGCCAGCGCATCGAACAGGGCCGAGCATGGGTAGAACGATGGTTACAGGAGCGACGGCAGGTCTACGGTGTTACAACTGGGTTCGGCGAATTAGCCGCTGTCCCCATCTCCGCCTCTCAAGCCCGTGAGTTGCAAATCCACTTGGTACGTTCCCACAGCGTCGGGGCTGGAGAGTGGCTCCCCTGCGAAGTCTCAAGAGCGATGCTCCTCCTACGAGCTAACGTGCTGGCCCGCGGGTACTCCGGCGTGCGGCCCACGGTCGTAGACTCGCTGATAGCCCTCTTCAACAGCGGCCTTGTACCGGCAATTCCCCGCCAAGGCTCTGTCGGGGCTAGCGGCGACCTAGTCCAATTGGCCCACCTCACACTAGCCCTCATCGGAGAGGGGTTCTTCCGAACGGAGAACGGCATAGAGCCCGCTGCAACGGTACTGCAGCGCCACGGCCTTGTTCCACTCCAGCTAGAGGCAAAAGAGGGGCTAGCGCTCATCAACGGCACCCAGATGGCAACTGCATACGGGGCTCTTAGTGTCTACCGAGCGTGGCAATGCGCTCTCATCGCTGACGTTGCGGCAGCACTGACTGCCGATGTTCTCCGAGCCTCCCCAACCCCATACGACGCCCGTCTCCATTCCCTACGACCCTTCCCTGGCCAACAGCGCACGGCAGCCCGCCTCCGCATGCTCCGTGCCGGAAGCTCCCTCCAATATCTCCCTCGGCCTACCCCTCTACCACAGGACGCCTATAGCCTACGCTGCATTCCCCAAGTCCACGGCGCCTCCCACGATGCTGTTGCTTACGTTTGGAACGTCGTCCAGATCGAGCTTAACGCAGTTACGGACAACCCCATCGTAGACCTCGAATCCGGCCAACCGATCGAGGGTGGGAACTTCCACGGACAACCCTTGGCACTGGCACTGGACTTCCTCGCACTGGCATGTGCTGAGCTCGCCAATATCTCCGAACGGCGCATTGAGCGCCTTCTGAACCCACGCACCAGCGGACTCCCTGCCTTCCTGGCGGCTAAGCCGGGACTGCATTCGGGACTGATGATTGCCCAGTACACAGCAGCCTCCATCGTGTCGGAGAACAAGGTTCTCTGCCATCCCGCGAGCGTTGATTCTATCCCCACCTCGGCTGGCCAGGAGGACCACAACTCTATGGCGAGCATTGCTGCTCAGAAGGCGTGGCAGGTGGTAGAGAATCTGCAGACCGTACTCGCTCTTGAGCTGCTCTGCGCTGCACAGGCATTAGAGTACCTCCGGCCTAACCGTAGTAGCCCTCGGTTGGAGCTCCTCGTGGAGTGTATTCGCGACCATGTCCCGCCCCTCCAGGAGGACCGCCCACTCTACAGAGACGTAGAGCTTCTGCGTTCCCTCATTACTTCTGGCGAGCTGCTCGCTGCTGCTCTCCCCGAGAGCGTCGGCGACTACCCAACCTCTCACGACCTTCCCATCCCCAACATCATGCCTGCGCAATAAAACTTGCGCTGGTGACGTCACCGAGCGATGCTGGGCGATGTCAAACTCTCGCTGCTTTGCCATGCGCTTACTCATAGACTCCGCGAACCTGGATGAAATCCGCACAGCCGCAAGCTGGGGCATCTTGAGTGGTGTAACCACAAACCCAACGTTGCTGGCGAAGGAAGACCCGAGCGTAGACATCCGTGAGCGACTCCTGGAAATCCACCGCTTAGTCGGCGGTCATCTTTCGGTTGAGGTCGTCTCCACAGACACAGCCGGTATGCTACGGGAGGCTGAAGAGATTGTCTCTTGGCTGCCGGAAGCCGTCGTTAAAGTACCCATGACTCCCGAGGGGATGGCGGCTGTCCGGGAACTCTCACGGCAAGGAATTCCCACGAACGTCACCCTCGTCTTCTCACCCGCCCAAGCCATCATCGCTGCGAACGCTGGCGCGAGCTTCGTAAGCGTCTTCTTGGGACGCCTGGACGACATCGGCGGTGACGGTGTTCGGGTCTTGGCCGACATCTGCGAGATTTGGGAGCGGCAGGGAATCGAGGCTGAGCTCATCGCCGCATCGCTGCGACACCCGATGCACCTAGTCGAGGCTGCTCGTGCCGGAGCCGATATTGCCACAGCTCCCTTCCGCGTCCTCCGGCAGGCTATGACTCATCCCCTCACCGACCTCGGCCTCCAGGCATTTCTGGCGGACTACCAGCGCCTTCAGGAAGAGCAGGCACGCGCACGGCAAATCCCGCTGGTCTCAGTCACGTAAGGTCATCCTTGGAGCTGCAGAACCATGCCTCGCCGTGATCGTTTCGGTGTCGTACGCTCGCTACAGACCTCGACAGGAACGCTGTCGTACTACAGTCTTCCCGAGCTGGAACGGCAAGGTTACCGAGTAAGCCATCTCCCGTTCGCTCTCCGCATTCTGCTGGAGAATATCCTCCGCTCCGAAGATGGCTTCACTGTCACCGAGGAGCACGTCCACAACCTACTCTCATGGCAGCCACGCCCACCGGAGCGGGAAATCCCCTTCATGCCGACCCGGATTCTGATGCAGGACTTCACGGGGGTGCCCGCCATCGTCGACCTGGCGTCGCTCCGGGCGGAAGCAGCCCGAAAGGGTGTGTCGCCAGAGCGCATCAATCCACTGATTCCGGTTGACCTGGTGATCGACCACTCGGTCCAGGTAGACTTCTTCGGCACCATCTGGGCCTACGAGCGCAACGTGGAACTGGAGTACCAGCGGAACCGCGAGCGGTATTCTCTCCTGAAGTGGGCACAGCAGGCCTTCCGAAATTTGACCGTCCTCCCTCCGGGCATGGGCATATGCCATCAGGTCAACTTAGAGTACCTCGCACAGGTCGTGGTGGTCCGGAACGGCACCGCCTGTCCCGACACGCTCGTCGGGACGGATTCCCACACCCCAATGGTCAATGGGATTGGAGTCCTAGGATGGGGTGTTGGCGGGATCGAGGCTGAGGCAGCGATGCTCGGCCAGCCCCTCTTCCTTCTCCTGCCCGAAGTCATCGGCCTTCGGCTCATCGGGGAACTCTCACCAGGAGTGACGGCTACGGACCTGGTGCTGACAATCACCGAGCTCCTCCGCAGGTATGGCGTCGTCGGCAAGTTCGTAGAGGTCTTCGGTCCTGGCCTGAACTCTTTAACGGTCCCCGACAGAGCCACCATCGCCAACATGTCCCCCGAGTTCGGATGTACCGTCACCTACTTCCCCGTTGACGACCAGACTCTGGAGTACCTCCGCGCTACGGCCCGACCACCGGAGCTCATCGAGCGGGTAGAACGGTACTGCAAGGAAAATCTCCTCTGGCGCGAAGCAGAAGAGTCCATCCAGTACACAGACGTGCTCACTCTGGACCTCTCCACTGTAGAGCCTACCCTGGCAGGTCCTCGACGCCCCCACGACCGGGTGCCATTACGGAGCGCGAAGGCCACGGTCATCGGCAGTTTGGAGCAGACCTACAACCGAGCCTACGTGCCGATAGAGGAGCGGTGGGAGACCATCACGCAGGCAGCAGCCATAGGCAGCTCAGAGTCTACCGTTGCTGTCGCGACTCGTCCATCCTTGCGGACGGTTCCTATCCGCACCGATGGGCTGCAGTTCCTGCTCGGCGATGGCGCTGTCGTCATCGCCGCTATCACAAGCTGCACCAATACCTCCAACCCAACGGTTATGCTGGCAGCCGGCCTCCTGGCGCAGAAGGCTGTCAAGCGCGGGTTACGCGTTAAGCCATGGGTCAAGACTAGCCTTGCACCAGGTTCGCGTGTGGTAACGCAGTACCTGAGGCGGTCTGGGCTTCTCGATGCCTTAGAAGCCCTCGGCTTCCATGTCGTCGGATACGGCTGTACGACGTGCATCGGCAACAGCGGGAACCTGCCAGAACCGATTGCACGGGCAATCACTGACAACGAGCTCGTCGTTGCTGCTGTACTCTCTGGGAACCGCAACTTCGAGGCTCGGGTCCATCCCCAGGTACGGATGAACTTCTTAGCCTCCCCGCCATTGGTAGTCGCCTATGCTTTAGCAGGCCGCGTAGACATTGACCTTCTATCCGAGCCGTTAGGGACCGATCCGAACGGGGAGCCGGTCTACCTGAGGGACATCTGGCCCAGCCCTGAAGAGGTCCGTTCACTTATGGTGCAGGTGCTACGTCCGGAGGACTTCCAGTCTACGTACTCCAGCGTCTATGCTGGCGACCGCTTCTGGCAGGAGCTGGAAGCTCCGAAAGGCGAGCTGTACCGGTGGGATCCTGACTCCACGTACATCCGTGAGGCACCCTTCTTCCGCGATCTACCGCTCCATCCTCCGCAACCGGGCGATATCCGAGGTGCCCGTGTCCTGCTGTGGCTCGGTGACACAGTAACGACTGACCATATCTCCCCAGCTGGCTCTATCTCCCCCTTCTCCCCAGCAGGGCGATGGCTCATCGAGCACGGAGTAGACCCTGTGGACTTCAACTCCTACGGTGCCCGCCGCGGAAACCATGAAGTGATGGTGCGCGGCACATTTGCCAACATCCGACTCCGGAACGCGCTGGCGAGTCGCGAAGGAGGATGGACCCGCCACTTCCCAAGTGGCGAGGAGCTGACAGTCTACGATGCCGCCATGCGATATCTGGCCGAGGGAGTCCCAACAATCGTTCTTGCGGGCAAAGAGTATGGCAGCGGCTCCTCTCGCGACTGGGCAGCGAAAGGCCCTGCCCTTCTGGGCATTCGAGCCGTCATCGCGGAGAGCTTCGAGCGCATCCACCGCAGCAACCTCGTTGGCATGGGGATTTTGCCACTGCAATTCCTGCCGGGCGAATCGGCGACAACGCTTGGCTTAGATGGCAGCGAGCTCTACGACATCATCGGCATCAGTGATGGCCTGGTCCCCCAGGAGGTCTTGCGAGTGATCGCTCGTAAGTCTGATGGAAGCACCCGCGAGTTCAGCGTCGTTGCTCGCTTGGACGTCCCTGTGGAGGTAGAGTACTACCGCCATGGGGGTGTCCTGCAATACGTCTTCCGCAACATCCTCCAAAGCACCGTGAGTGCTAGTCCCTGAAAGGAGCGGCGGTGGGTGAATCGCTCCGCCCGACTCCCGCTCCCCTTTCTGCAAGGACTTGCACACCATCGCTGTTTATGTTAGCAGAATTGCCGAGCGCGGTTGAGCGACTTGGGCGGTTGCTAGTTAGGGTATGTGGAGCCATTCTGCGGCAGCGACGGGGACCCACTTCTTCGTAGCTGCGAAGGGCAAGGATGCCAGGGACGCGGATTCCCCATGTGCAGAGTTGTGGATCGCCTTCCGCACCTCTCTTCCCACGTCCCTTCTGGTACGGTGTGCTTGGCTGTCTTGCGGCAGCCATTGCTCTCTACCTGGTAACATGCGCGCCCGACGTCACCTATACGGACTCCGGGGAGCTCGCCGCCTGCTGTGTCGTCTGGGGAGTGGCCCACCCGACCGGATACCCTCTGTTCACGCTGCTTGGGCGTCTGTGGGTGACGCTGCTTCCTTTTGTCCCGCCAATTGATGCGCTTAACGCACTGGCGGCTCTTTGGACAGCCTTCTCTGCGGCTGCCTTTTTTGGACTCTGCTGGGAACTCCTGTCGCTGACCGAAAAGCTGGAGGAGCCAGTGCAACAAGCGGCTGTCTGCGCGATTACAACGCTCACCTATGCGTCAGCACGAACCGTCTGGGAGCAAGGAACAGCGCTTGAGGTCTACTCACTACATCTCCTCCTGCTTTGGCTCGCGATGTGGGCAGCATTAGTAGCATGGCGCACTGGCTCCCTGCGGTGGCTGCTGTTCGGTGCTTACATCGTGGGCCTAGGCTTGGCACACCACGCAATGACCGTGCTGCTCCTGCCTGCCGTCGCGTGGCTTTTTGTGCCGATGTTCCGTCAGCGTGGGAGACAGCCTCTCGGCTTACTGTTTGGAGCTGCTCTGCTGCCCTTGCTGCTGTACGTAACGCTGCCTTTGCGGAGCGCAGCCGAGCCACCGCTGGATTGGGGTGGCGTTGCCCGCAGCCTCGACAAGTTCCTCTACCACGTCACCGGCAGGCAATACCAAGTTTGGATGTTGGCCGATAGCACGACGTGGCAGAAGAATGCTGAGCTCTTTGTCCACCTCCTGCCATGGCAGCTCGGCGTTGTGGGGTTTCCAATCGTTGCTCTCGGCATCTGGCGGCTGTGGCGGCAATCCCGATACCTCTTGGGCTGGCTCGTAGTGCTCATCGGTGGCTGCCTGCTCTACGCCTTCTCCTACAGCATCCACGACATCGCGCCTTACTTCCTACAAGCATACGGCGGACTGCTCCTTGCGCTGGCCGTGGGTTTTGCCTTCCTCTGGAAACGTCTCCCTCGTGTCCACTGGTTGTTGGGAGCTATCCCTATCGTGAACCTAGCCGGCAACTGGCAAGTCAACGACCGGAGCGGCGACCACACCGTAGCTGCCTACGTGCAGCTCATCGGGCAAATTGCTCAGCCGAACGCGCTCATCATCTCCTCGCAGTGGGACTTCTGGTGCTCGGCTTTCTGGTACAAGCAGGTAGTCGAAGGATTCCGGCCAGACATCGCCCTCGTTGAGCAGGAGCTCGTGCGCCGCACGTGGTACCTCCGGCAGCTTCAGCGATGGTATCCCGAAGCCATGCGCTGCTGTCTTGATGCACTGCGCCTCTATGAGCACCAGCTCGAACCCTTCGAAGCCGGCCAGCTGTACGATGCCATCCACTTACAGCGAGCCTACGAGAATTTCTTCAACTCCCTCATTGCTGCGCACATCCAGACTCGTCCTGTCTACCTCTCACCAGACATTCTCGTCCGCGAGCCAGCTATTGGAGCAGCCTACGCGAAGGTCCCGGAGATTCTCCTACTGCGTCTGCACCCAACCCCTGACACTCTCTCCGGCTCTCTGCAACGCTTAGACTTCACCAAGCTTGCCCAGAGTCTACGCCGACAGCGTTCATCGTTAGACCGAGAACTTCGAGAAGCAGTCGTCCGCGGGATAAGGACCTCCCTCTCGTACGCCCGTCAACACGGGCAGCTCGGTGTAGCGAAACATCTGGAAGATCACCTCAACGCCCTCGGTGCAACCGCTCCATAGCTTGTGCCAATGGCGAGGCACGGCCTGCCGGTATTTTTGCGCGTGCTACTTAGCACAGGTGGCTCATGAATGCCGTTGCGACGATCTTGGCCGGTGGTGTGGACGTATATCTGTGGCCGGAGAGCCGGGAGCAGATGCCCAAGTTCCTCCTCCCTCTCCTCTCAGACGGTTCGATGCTCCAAAGTACCCTCCAGCGACTCCGTCCGCTCTTCAGCTCTGACCGGATCGCCATTGCGACAACGGCCTCACTCCAACACCTCCTACGGGAACATCTCCCCAACTTCCCTACTGAGCAGTTCATCATTGAGCCCGTTGCCCGCAATACTGCACCCTGCCTCGCGTACGCAGCCCTCTGGTGGGAACGGCGTTCCTCCCCAGATGTGCTTGTCCTCTTCCCAGCCGACCATGCAATCGCACATCTTGGGGAGTTCCACCAGAGCGTGGAGACTGCTGTCTGGACAGCCTATACAACTCAGCGACCAGTTCTGTTAGGCCTACCTCCGCGCTATCCTGAGACTCGATTTGGCTACCTCCAAGTAGAGGAATGCCCGGACCCATCTCTGGCTCAGCGTGGGGTCCTACGAGTGCGGACATTTGCGGAGAAGCCCGATCGTGAGACTGCCCAGCGTTTCATTGATTCTGGCGACTTTCTCTGGAACACCGGGATCGTAGCGCTACCGACAGCGACTCTCTGGGACCTGCTCTGCCGACATCTTCCAGACTACTACTCCCTGTTTGCCCCGCTGCTGCGCTCAGCTTCAGAGCTTTCTCCTGAGCACATAGAGCGCATCTACCGCCAGCTTCGCCCCCTATCGCTTGAGCATGGATTGCTGGAGCCAGCCGCTGCTCAGATGCTAGCGCTCCGCTGCTCTTTCGACTGGACCGATGTGGGAACGTGGGACGAGGTCTATCGCCGCGCCCTGAAAGACCCGCGAGGAAACGTCCTCCATGGCGACGTTATCGCTATAGACACCAGCGGCTGCTATGTCAGCGCCCTTGGGGGAAAGCCGATAGCCCTCATCGGGCTCAACGACCTCATCGTCGTTGACACCGATGTCGCAACCCTCATTTGTCCGCGCGGAGCCTCCGAGCGCGTGGCGGAAATCGTACACTACCTCCGCCGCAAGAAGATGCGGCATCTGCTATGAAGTCTTGCGCATCAAGCTGCAAGTGCCGCTGCGCAGGACTAGGCCGGCATCACTCCAACGTCACCGTTAAGCTCAGTCGGTTGACTAGCCCCAATCGGCGGGTTGGGGTGAGGGCGTAGTCTAGCTGTCCACGGAAACCGCTCCCAACGTATCGAACTCCTACCCCTCCCGACAGCCACATCTGGTCGTTTCCAAAACGGTAGCCCGCTCGCACCGACAGTAGGTCGTTCCACGTATACTCAGCCCCGACAGCAAACTGCTCCGGCACGTCGGAGTAGGTCTCAAAATCCAAGGCCGCAATGAGGCGATGTTCTTGGTGGCCCTCAGAGTAAAGCTTAGCCGTGGTCGGCTGACCCTGGATAACACTGAGAGCATCGAATGCAATGCCTGCCCGGAACATCAGCGGGATAGCATAAGGGTTGGTTACGATGCTCACTGCCGTTGGGTCAGCGTTTAAAGCATCTACGAGCCGACGTTGGAGGTAGAGCCCTTGTCCAGAGTACTCCATGTTCGGTCCCAAGTTGTGCACGGAAAAGCCCAAGCGCAGCCCGTAGAAATCCGTCTGGTAGAAAGTTCCGACGTCGAAGGTCACACCCGTCGCGGAGACATCCAGCAGACTGTTTTGGACGAATCGCCCAGTGACGCCGAAGGAGAACTGCTCTGTCACACGCCCACCGAAGGTAACCCCAACGGCAACATCGGAGATGGTGTATGTTGCCCCTGTCCCCTCGGGCTGCTCTAGGGTTGTCACAGGGATATCGCCGCTGGTGAAGCTAATGAAACTACCGGCGAGTCGGAAGTTCTCCCCCAACGGCACTGCTACTGCCGCGAAGTTGTGGGCAAACCCTCCGAACCACTGCGTATAGGAGAAGTGGCCGCTAATGCCTGTAATGTCCCCGACGCCGGCTGGATTCCAGTAGATGGCTGTCAAATCATTGACGGCTCCGGCACCGCCGCCGAGCCCAACAGCGCGAGCTCCTACGGGCAGCTTTAAGAACTGTGCTCCCGCTGCTCCTACCTTCTTGAACTCGCCTGCCGAGGGTGCATAGAGCTGGGCACTGCTACTAGCCACCCCCAGCAGCACAATGATAGCGCTCTGCCATAGAGTTCTCGGCTGCATCTCTCCTCCGTGCTTACTCTGGTACTTGCCGAATCCCACCAACGACCACGCTGAAGGGGAGCACGGCCTTAGCACCGTTCGGGGTCTCAATGTGTGCAACGAAGGCCTGGCTCGCTACGCGTTGCAGGTTATCCGACAGCAGGTCCCACAAGGCAACCCCTAAGCGTCCTTGCTCCTGTGCGGTACGGGCATCGTACTCCAGTGTCCGGACCAGCTCACCACTGAGGGTGTAGATTCGGATCGTGCATCGCTCCGGCAACCGAGTGAAGAAGATCTTCGCATCGTACTGCGACCGCTGCGCCTGGTGGACAACGTAGTAGGGATTCGGGACCACCTTGACCTGCTGCTCCAGAATTGCGTCCGTGATCCTATCTGGCTGCGAGGGTTGGCTGACTCGAGCACGGATCTTAGCGCCGGGAAGCGGTAAGCCCAGTGCTCCGCCGGTAGTCTCAAAGACAATCGTATCACCGGGACGGAAATCCCGTACAGGCTGCCTTGGGGCCCTCTCAACACCTGAGAGTGGCGATACTCCCCAACCTCGCTTGTTGGCGAAGTCAATGAGGAACCGACATCCGGAAGCCACAAAGACGTGGACAAAGTCAATCGTATCGCCGTCGCTGATGACCGACAGGTAGTACCGCCCCTGCTGGGGAAGCCAGTCACCTAACTGGACTCGGCGCTGGGTAATCCCGTCGGCACTCCGCCCGTTGACCCACGGGACAGCCCCAAACCCATATGCTCCGATGGGGACCTGACGGGCATCAGGACCCGTACCACGCGAGAGGGTGAGATCCACTCTCGACAGCTCGCCAGGATAGGAGACCTGCACAGGGCGACCCGTTGCGGGATCGAGCCGCTCAAAGCTGGCAGCGTTGTAGACCTTCACGTTGTAGTAAGGCACCTGTACCTGCTTGGAATTCCGTCCCGAGTTCCATGTAATCGTCACCGTCTCTGTCCCTCCGGGCTCCAAGACGACCAGATACCGCGCTGGTCCGTTGTTGAAGCTAACGTACCGCTGTGTCGCCGGATCCGGTTGTGTTAGCTGCACTTGAGTGCGATCTGGATACACGGGAACATCCACATCTGCTCCAGCCCGGCGCTCAGCCCGATACGGGCGGTACTGGCCAGCCCACTGTTGGGCGGCATAGTCAAAGGCAAAGCCGAGCGTCCCATAGATATACTGGTCAGGAGCGTTGCACACCGCATCCGTACGGAAGGTTCCTGTCCGCTGAACATACCCAACGGTGTCAAGCCGACCAATTCCCTGCGTCGTATCGCCAGTGAAGACTCCAGCAAACTCCGAAAACAGTCCTATGACGGTCCCCTGGCATTGTGTCGGCTCAAACAGGGCTACGTAGCGCCCCAATTCCGTACCAGCCGTCAGGTCGCGCAGAATGACCTGTCGGGCATAGATCCCGTTGACAGCCCCCTGAGGTGCAAGGAACTGCGTCCCGAACCACAAGGGCTGAAACTCAACTTCCAACTCATGTCCACCAAAGAGCTGCTGAAGTCGTTGGTCGTCCTGGACGAGGAAGCGGAAGTTGTAGATGCCTCCCAACTTGTCCCGATCTTCGGAGGTTATTGTAATCGTAGCTGGCTCGCTAGCTGGCGCCGAGCGCGGGAAGGCCTGCAAGACGTTAACTCCCGTTACGCCGATGTTGAGCTTACTCGGAGTGCGCTGGATAACATCCCCCTCATCGTACGCCAGCAGCCGGTAGTAGTAGTCTACGTTGTTGAAGAGTCGCTCTGTACGAGCTGGATCCGGATTGTCATCGACGGTGCCACTTCGATCATCGTCCCCAATGTCTACGAACGTCCGGTTGTTCGTAATTCGAGTGATGTAGCGGGCAATTGTCTGCCGGACGCGCTGTCGCAGTACTGGGTCGTCGTCAAAATCCGGAAACACGACTGTTGCTTTGCCCTGCTGGATGTAGTCATAGAGTGCTTCAAGGAACTCTTCTGTGGTAGGAAAGCTCTGGCGTGACAAGCCACGCCCTCCAGTCAGAGCACGGCTAATCTGGACTTCACCTGTCAAGTACCGGTTCCGAGTTGTAGCATCCAGCGACTGCCAGAATTCACCCCAGGGCTCTCCACCGAAGCCCACACGGGCAACGCGGACTGTAAAGTTGTCGGGCTGCGATATGAAGACCAGGGAGTCTATCCGCGGATAGGGACTCCCTGGCAGAAGGGGACGGTCCGACTTCTTGATGAACGGGTTGGGGACCTCCCACCGTGCAATCTCCTTCCATCCAAAGGGCCCACGCGATGCGGCGGGACGATGGTCCACATCAAATGAATCTAGATCCAGCCGACGGGCACGGTAGAGTCGATACCCCAAGAAGTCCAATCCCTTCTCGCTGTCGTCATATGAGTACTCAGCTGTCGAGTCCCACCGGATCACCACGCCATTATTCAGAGGACTCCACGAGAGATTGGACCTGGCCGGAGGAACTGGAGCTTTGAAACTACTATCGTAGACCACCTGGGCAAATCGCACTTTCCGGACGAGTTCATCGAGGTCCCCAAACCCCGTGGGGTCTCGACCGGTAGACGTTGCAGCCAAGATCAGTCCAACAACGACTCGAGCCGTATCCCCAGGCGCCATATTGAATGGGCCTGTCGCCATCAGGAAGCGCTTGTCCCCAGGCCCTTGATCGCCATCCCGAATTCGTGCAGCCATGAAGTCATACCGCTCCTCATCACCCGTAGGGTCATTCTCAATAACCCAGTTCCGGAACGTCACCAACCCTAGTTGTTCTGAGAGCGGGTAGAAGCGCCGATCCTTTCGAATAAAGCCCGTGGCTGGGTCTACCGCTGGGCTCTCCAGGAAGTTCATCCCCAAGTAGCCGAATCCCTTCCCGGCTTCTCCTTGGTCTGGATTGCTCCACTGGATCGCTAGGTTGAGGGTCGGGTCCTCCTCGTAGAAGCGCACTCGATCGTTCCCCGCGATAGCGTAAGGATTGCCGGCTGGCCCGATGTCAAAGTCCATTGCTGGCGCCATCCAGCACTCGTAGAGCGTATCCTGCGAACGGTTGATGATGAGGTACTTCAGGAAGATGAAGTCGCCGTAGTCGCCGAAGCCCCAAGAGTAGATGGTCTGCTCAATGTCTACGCGCAATGGATACCCCTGTGAGCGCCGCACGGCAACTCCCCCTTCGTACCGCCGCAGGTCGGTATCCTTGAAGACACACCAGATGTCTTCCTGCGAGATAAAGGCCGGCCCCCGAGGATAGCTTCGCAGGTTACGCAGCGTCAAATCATCAATGTAGTCACCAAAGTAGCGATTGACCTTCAGCGTCTCACGCTCGGAGGTGATCCAAAGTGGCCAGCTCGGCCCCTGAGGCCGCTGTCCTGCTTGTTCTGGCAATGGAGTACCATCGGGCGCATAGTCCGTGGAGAAGTACAACTGGTACTTGTCTTTCAGCTCATCGCTGTACTCGTCACCGTCCGCTACCCGGCCTGGCACCATCCAAGAGGCCCCAGAATTGGGGTTGTAGGAGACGATCACGAGTTTCCGTAGTTCATCTCGGACACGCTTCTTAGCCCCGAACCAGATTCCACCACCAAAGATGTACTGGTTCTGTGAGCCCCGAGGCCAGAATCCCCCACCCCGGTTTGCTGCGATGTTGAGGCCGAAGATGCCGTAGTTCGTGGTGTAGAATTCTATGCGGCTGACACGATTCCTCCGCTGCTCAAACGTCCCCTGAGCAAGCCGCTGGGGTTGTGGGACATCTCCCTCTTTTGCTCCGTAGTGCTCACGGGCCGTCCTCGCATCCGCAGAAAGCACTAGGATGACACCGAAGACAGCAGGCAGCCACCACCGCCGCATCTCTCCATTCTCCCGCTTATGGTACAGCAGACTCCCTCAAGCGTAAGCTACACTCGCAGGCTCCCTGGTCTCAGAAGCGCAGCAGGAAGCCCACATTGACCGATCGGGGAAGACGGTAGTTGAGCTGTCGAGCCACCGTATCCCGCACCCACCGGAGATAGCTCTGGTACTTCTCTTCTTGCGTCACGATCCCGTCCCGATTGGAATCGGCATCCGGAGAGTAGAGACGTCGACCAAAGCTGTCGTACTGTGCCGGACTGATGGTTTCGGGACGGTTTGGATCTGCGTCTCGATACCAGTTCGTCGCGCTGAAATCCCCTAACTGCCGGTTGAGGCTCTCCCCATCGTAGTCGGGGCTGCCAGTGCGCTCGTAGACGGCAACCGGGTGGGTGGTGTTGAGCAAGTTGAAGACATCAATGTACAGCTCCAACGTAGCGTTGCGGAAAGCCTCTCCAAAGAGAGAACCAAGAGGAATTGCTCGCTGCAGCCGTAAGTCCACAGTCCAGTCCGACGGCTGCCGTGCACCGTTGTACTCACCCACTTGATTCCCCTGGCGATCTCGCTTCGTGTAGGGAGTCCCAGTGGCAAACACCCCCGTAAAGTTCAGCGTCGTATTCTCAAAAGGTCGTAGCCCAGCAATGGACGGCCCCTCGCCTTCACGGAGGAAGAAGGAGAGCGAGAAGTTCAGCACATGGCGACGGTCGTAGTCAAGGTAGTACTCGGTCAATGGGAAGGTCTTCGTTCCCGTGTAGGGGTCTTCGCCTGCCAGAATGGTTTGCCAGTACTGCGTCGTAGGCCCAGAGGCTGTACCACGAGCGTAGGAGAGGGTGTAGTTGATGTCAAATCCGACATTCCCCACCGGACGGCGCCGGAGTCGGACCTCCAACCCTCGAACGTTTCCGTACTCAGCAACGGTATACTCCGAGTACGGATCCGGCAGAGTCGGGACATAGCGAAGCCCCACCTGGTTGTAGATGTCCTTGTAGAAGGCCGTCACGTCTACTGCGAAGTCCTCTGTCAGCGCATGGGCATAGGAGACTTGGTACTGATTGCTCCGCTGCGTTCCCAAGTTGGGGTTGCCGAGGATTTGGTTCCCGCGGAGGCGGAAGGTATTCAGAGCGTCATAGAGGAACGTCGGCTGAGGCATTTGCTGGAAGATACCGTAAGCGACCGAGAACGTGGAGCGCTCCGTGATTGGATAGTTCACAGAGACTCGAGGACTCAGATTCAGCTTTGCCTTTGCTGGGGCGAAGTATGCCTGGTCCTGAATTGGGATGAAGCGCTGGCTCTCGGTACGATACTTCGCGCTCGGCTGGAAGTAGTCCATCCGGAGCCCCACGTTGAGGATCATTCCTCGGTATGAGAACTGGTCTTGGATATAGGCAGCCACCGTGTAGGGCTTGTACGGTTTGCTCGTCAGCTCCCACACCTGCTGATTCTCAGCGTAGATGTTGCCACCCCAGCGGTCGGTGTAGACGTCAAAGAATGCGTTCCCATCCCACGGCAGGCTGTTGTAGTGGTGGTGGAGTGTTAGGAATCTAGCTTCAAATCCTGCCTTGAGGAGGTGCACGACTTCTCCTGCCTCCACTCGGCTAGTGACGTAGCCGTCTACCTGTAGGTACTCTGAGTACCTGAACTCAAAAGCCCGCTCATTCCCGGCAGCAATGAAGAAGCCCTGCAACCCGTACGGATTGCGGGTGCTCGTAGCGTTGCTACCTCCCTCCACGTATCCAGTCCACGGGTGGCGAATCGGACGAACAGTGATGAGGTACCCGTCTTCGCTCACCGTCTGTCCAGTAAGGAGCGTGTAGTGGTCAATGACTTTATCCCCAACCCCTCCCCGCAGCTCCCTCGGCAACAGCTGATTACCCTCCACGACATAACGGTCCTGCGGATACCAGAGGCTGAACCCTTCAAAGAAGTGAGGACGGTCAAAGTAGTTCTTTACCCACCCGCGGCCAGGCTCGTAGGCTAAGTAGCGGCGCGATACTTCGTTGACGTTCCAAGTATTGGAGACCGTCAGCTCGTAGTACGTAGCCTGCCCCAAGGCGTGGGTGACACGGGCTAAGACGTTGCCAACGAATTGGTCTATGACTGCACGCTTCGCAAAGTATTCCTGGACACCGTTGGACTCTCCATTCACTATGCCCTCGTCCCGAGCGTACATCCAGCCAATCGACGGCCGCTCATAGTTGGTCAACCCAAACATGCCACCCACCAGTAGGCTGACGTCCTTTGTAAGGGCGAACTTCAGCCGCGCACTGAGTGAACGCATCCACGTCCGGTCCTGCGAGAGCTGCCCCCAGGAGTTACCCCAGGGGTCCTTCACGTCCAGACCCGCATTCCGATGTCGGTTGGTCAGGTACTGCGCGCTTAGGTAGAAGGTCGAACCGCTCAGCAACGGAATGGGGCCGCCAAACGCCAGCTCGTAGTTGTACTCCTTCCGAGGCAGTCGCCGGAGTCCATTCCTTGCCGAACCGTAGAGGAAGGCAATATCGTCCGTGTAGAAGCGGAAGGTTGCTTCATAACGGTCTGTTCGTCCAGTCTTGGTCACCGTGTTGACTACACCTCCCAAGGCATTGCCGTACTCAGCAGCGAAGTTGCCCGTCAGCACTTGCACTTCTTCAACTGCCAGATTGGTCACCGTTGGGAAGTAGCGGAAACCGCCGTTGCCAAAGGC
>JBCNUX010000036.1:0-15290 GCA_039630485.1 Chlorobiota bacterium
GACACTCCCACAGGCATTGTAGGCCTCTACACTGTACCGCCCCGACTGGGAAGCGGCGTAGGCCGTTGCATCTTCTGCTACTACAATCGAATCACGCCACCATCGGTACCGAACCCCTGGCTGCGGCTGCAGAACGTAGAGCACAACCTGACGCCCCTCACAGAACACAGTATCGCCATCTATCTCGAGCTGCGGCTCCTGCGGACGTTGCTGAGCAGAGAGCAAGCGTCCATTGTCGTTGCTGTAAGCAATCGGCTGTGAAGCTGAAACTCTGATGCGATACTGTCCCCCAGGAGGCTGAAACGGAACGAAGACTCGCAGCGCCGTGTCTCGACGAGCCACGACCGAATCGAGGACTAGTGGAACCTGGAAGCTTCCCCCTGCGTCGGAGAGCTCCACACGGAACATGTTGTTTGCACCAAACTCACCGCCACGCACGCGCCAGCGGACCAGAAGGCTGTCACCCGTACAGAGGACCGTGTCTATCGCCACCTCCAACTCAAGGCTCAGCAGGTATCCCGACAGACGCACGAGGAGTCCATCAGCAAGTCCCGCCAGCGTTGATTGGTACGACGGAGGTCCGAGTGAAACATCAGTGCTCGTAGTACTCCCGACGAGCGCTACGTTCCCAGCACTATCTACAGCGATCCCTAGAGCAGCGTCGCTGGCACTCCCTCCCAGTAAAAGACTCCACTGCGGCATACCCTGCCGATGGAGCTTTAGGAGGAAGCAGTCATCCCCTTCCGTAGAGCGCTGTCCTACGCCAATCTGTGGGAAATTCGAGCTGGCTGTGCGTCCAGCAACGTAGAGGTTCCCCAACGGGTCCACAGCACAGCTTGTAGCGACATCATTCTCCCCACCGCCGAGGAAAGTTGCCCAACGTAGTCCTCCGCTTGCCGAGAATTGGACTACGAACCCATCCGCTCCCCCTCCAGCATACTGAAGCTGCCACACGGGAGTAACCTGCAAATTCTGGCTTGCCGTCATCCCCACAACAGTCACCCACCGCTCTGGGGTTACTGCAATCCCCAAGGCTCGGTCGTTCTCCGTTCCACCGTAGTAAGTAGACCAGCCCCACACACCAAAGGGCCCAAATGAGGCGACGAAGGCATCCGTACCGCCCCGCAGGACCTGCTGGAAGGCATTCCGCAGTGGGAAATTCGAACTACTGGTCTCTCCGCAGATGTAGATGTTGCGGCGATCATCCACACAAATCGCCGTGGCATAGTCTGGTCCGGAGCCACCGAAGTAGGTCGCCCACACCCGCGCCCCATCAGGTCGAAGCTGCAGCACAAACGCGTCGGTATACCCGGCCAGCCGGTTCTGGACAGCGTTCGTGGTCACAGGAAAGTTCGCACTGCTCGTGTAGCCTGCAACATCCAGCAGTCCTTGAGCATCCACCGCAACGGCTGTTGCCCCGTCCTCTCCGTTCCCACCATAGTACGTCGCCCAAAGGCGGCGTCCATCAACTGAGAAGCACGCAATGAAGGCATCGCTCCCTGCCGCTTTGGTTGACTGGAAAGCATTCGCAACGGGGAAGTCCGAACTCGCAGTCACCCCCACGACGTAAATCCTTCCCCCACTGTCTACCGCAACCCCGAGGGCACGGTCATTGTCGCTGCCTCCTAGGTAGGTGGACCACAGGAGGGAGCCAGAGGACGAGAACTTTACAATAACGGCATCTTCACGCCCCTGATTCTGCCCCTGCCAGGCATTGACGACCGGGAAGCTTACCCCCAAACTCCACCCAACCACCACAATTGAACCATCTGACGCTATGGCCGTTGCGCGCAGCTCATCCTGGGCTGGCGAGCCGAGATAGGTACTCCAATCGACTGTTGGCTGAGCAAAGGTCGGTAGGAAAAGGAAAAGTGCCCATGCTCTCTGCATCCGTTCCCCTTGCCACCGTTCTAGCGCGCCCGGCAGGACTCGAACCCGCAACCCCCAGATCCGAAGTCTGGTGCTCTCTCCAATTGAGCTACGGGCGCAGCGGTGCAAATTTACTCGCTTTCTCCAGCCCCCCGCATCGGGGTTACCCATATGACCTCCTCACGTTCCAATCGCACTGCCCCGGGAATACCTCGAACCTTGCGGACGTACTTTCGCCACGTGTAGACGACTGGTACCGACCCAGAAGAACGCAGTCGGGAATAGTAAGCCACGATTGCAGCTGCCTGCTCCAGAACCTCCCGCGCTGGAAGCTGCCCTTTTGCCGGTCCCCGCAGAATCCCATGAGCGCCCGGTGCTCCACGGACATGGAGGAAGAGGTCATGCGGCCTTGCATAGCTAAAGGTCAACGCATCGTTGCTGTTGGCATCCTTACCGACGTAGAGCAAGTACCCATGGGGAAGGTTGAAGACTCGGAAATGCTCGCCGGTTTTAAGCTGGACCTCACGTGGTGGGAATTCCTCCCTCAGGCGCTGCGCGAGCTGGCGCAGTTGGCGCAAGGAATGAGCTTGCGCCACTTGGTCACGGAGTCGTTGGAGCCAATCCTGCCGTTCTTCGAGCACTGGCAGTCGTTGAAGGGCATAAGAGCAGGAGCGCTCCAGACGACGCGCACGCTGGAAGTAGGCATCAGCGTTCTCCTGCAGCGTCTGCGCTGGGTTCAGAGGAATACGGTGGGGCTTCCCTTCCCAGTCGGTGAGCACGATCTCCTCCCGCCCGCGCTGATGCAGGTCCGGTTGCGACAGCAGCAAGCTTCCCCACAAGCGGTAGAGCTCGCTCCGTGAGGCTTGCTCACACCGTGTGCGTAACTCAACACATTGATGCTCTACCTGTCGACGGTGGCGATCGATCGCTTTTAGGAGGGCTGCACGTTGTCGGCCGAATTCCTCCCAGAGGAGAGTCCGCCGGACGCGCTCGGCAACGGCTTCATGGATGGATGTAAACGTCGCCACTACTTCCGGATACTCCCTCAACGGCACCAGCGACAGTAGCGGCGGCCCCTCCGGACGCCGGAGGAGTAGCACGTCCGTGGAACCCATCAGCTCGGTAGTGTAGTGAAGTATGGCTGCAGCAAGGCTCTCCCGCTGTGATGCCGAGAGCTCTCCTAAGAGCATCTCCGGGCTTAGTCCACAGCGATAGCAGAGCTCCCGTGCATAGAAAGTCCCCAACTGCTGCTGACAGCTTGCTAGCGCTCGGACAAGCGGGGTGGATTCAGGATATTGCGTCCACGAGAGCAGTTGTCTGGAGGCCTTATCGCACGACCACCGCACCCCCTCTGTAGTTGCACCGAGCGTCGCACGTATCTGCCCCGTATCGTCCACGACGAACGCTCCGCTCTGCGCCGTCCCGAAGAGGCACAAGATGAGCTGCTCTCCCGTATGAAGGTTCCAACAGACCTGTCGTTCTACGGGATGGAGCTCTACCAGCCGGATTACCTTGTCCCAGAGGCTCTCAGCCCATGGCAGTAGTGGTTGCGGTCTGCCCCACCCTTCTGGCCGACGGAAGAATGTACTCATCCCCGGCCGCAGGTGCACTTCCACAAGGAAGGATTCGCCTGTGGGGGACTCAATCTCCATGAAGAGGAGTGACTTGCCCTGTCGCCAAACGGCCCGGAGCCGAGCTCCACTGACGATCGAAGCAAGCTCTCCAACGAGGCGGCGAAGCGTCTCTCGGTGTGCTACCATAGCGCGCCCGGCAGGATTTGAACCTGCGACCCTCGGCTTAGAAGGCCGATGCTCTATCCAGCTGAGCTACGGGCGCGTTAGAACTCGCGGTAGAACTCACTCCGCCGGTCTACGATAGCAGCCCGATCCCGAACAGCGTTGTACCAGTAGTAGTACGCTGACGCCTTCGCAGTATTGTACAGCCGGCGGTAGAGTTCTACAAACTGCTTCGTGTCCAACTGCTTTGGATCGGCCTCCTGGCGCTGAGTAACTTGGATGAGGAAGTATGCCCGCTCTCCTCGAATCGGTGGCGGGATAGTGCCGATGGGCACGCGGTAGACCATAGCCGTTACGATAGGATCACTGCCGTACCCCTGAAGGAAGCCGTTCTCCTTAACTCCCGTTGCCGTCTGAACTTGGGCGCTAGGATCAATCTCCACAATCCTGGCCAGAATGTCAGCACTTTTGAGGCGCTCGTAGACGCTGTCCACCCGAACCTTCAGAGCATCCAGCTTCTTGATGCGACGGACCCGTTCTTCTATCTCTGCCCGGACGTCTGCCAATGGCTTGTAGCCTGGCTTTCGCTCATCTACAATCTGCGCAACGACGACACCATATGGCTTTAGCTCCATTGGGTCCGAGAGACGTCCGACGGGATTGTTGAAGGCGAATTCCGTCAATGCCCGGGAGCCGAGTACGGGAGTGGTAGCCTCAAAGAAGGCTGTCTCCACAGGGTTCCGCTTGAGCCGTCGGGCCAACGTATCGAAGGGTACCCCCTTCTCTACCTGCTGTTTGAAGCTGTAAGCCTCCCGAAAAACCTGGTTGCGGCTTGCAGTACTGAGTCCCACGGTGAACTCGATCTCGCTATAGGCGATCCGATCCGAAGACTTTCCGTGGACCGCGATGATGTGGAACCCAAAGGGGCTTTCAACAGGTCCCACAATGCTACCGGGTTGGGCGGCGAAAGCAGCATCTTCGAAAGGCTTGACCATCCGTCCCCGCGGGAACCATCCCAGGTCGCCTCCTCTCTCAGCCGTCCCCCGATCCTGAGAGTACAGTCGCGCCAACTGCGCGAAGTTCTCCCCCGCCTTAGCCCGCTGTAGAATCTTCTGAGCTTCAGCGCGAGCGCTATCCTTGTTCGTCCCGAAATTGATGAGGATATGGCTTGCATGGACAACCACAGTATCCCCCGGTTCTCTCCGATCAACCCGGAAGAAGTAGAACTTACCCATGAGTTCCACGGGACCAATCACTGCCCCAACTGGCTGCGCTGCCAAGTGGGAGGCCTTCTGGGGGTCTATGGTTGCAAGGGAGCTGAGACCATAGCTTCGGCCTTGGTGCTCAGCCATCAGCAAGGAGAAGACTGAGTCCCGCTGGGCTGCTGGGGCCTGTTCCAGTTCTGCCCGGACCCGCTCTAGACGGCGCCGGAAATTCGCCGTATCTTGAGCCGTCGGCTCCAGGGGGAAGATGACATACTTGAGCTTGCGAGCCGGCTTCTTCTGCCGGAAGGCCTCTCGGTGTTGGCGATAGTAGGCTTCTACGTCAGCATCGGTTATCGAAATCTCGCTGTCCGGGATTCGATCAACCGTGTACGCGACGTAGGTAACATCGGCGGAGCTGTTCTCCACGACGTGCTGGCGTCTCGCATAGCTCGGAGAGACTATGCTGCCGACGAGATTGACAAGGGAGCGCATGTGCTCCCGTGTGCGGCTATGGCGGATGAAGTCCTCAATCCGGAGCAGATCCTGTTTCCATCGCTCCACCGCCTCCAGCGGATCAACGCCGCTATTCGGATCAATGTACTCAGCCAACCGATCCGGCTGAGTGACCAGCTCTATGTACCGGTCGCGGTGGAAGGTACCCGCGGAATCTGTAAACGGCTGCCGTATGTACTCCGGCGGGTTGTCCAGCAGGATGTCCCACAACTCTCCCCGAGTCACAGGAAAGCCAACCTTCGTTGCCTCCTGGCGCAGCAGGATCTCTTCCACAGCGATATCCCAGATGCTCTGCCGAATTCCAGCCTCGTCAATAGCAGCCTCGTCTCCCGCAGCTTGACGCTGCTGCTCTATCTGTTGCTGGACGCGCTCATTGAAGTCCGCATACCGGATAGTCTCTCCATTCACTTCACCGATAGCCGCCGTCGCCAGGTTTCCGCGAAGATGGAGGACATTCTGCAGATCGGCGTCCGTCGCCACCATGAACGCAATGAATAGAACGGCGAATAGCGCCAAGAGGTACGGCGAGACCTCTCGCATTCGTGAAATGACGCCCATGAAAGCCTGCTGTGTAGTCAAGAAACTTTCCAGAGCTTACAAACTTACAAAGGACCCACTGGACAGGTGCCAATTTCTACTAACCGCAGGTTGAGAGCTGTGTGCCTCCAGTGGGTTGTATCTTTGTGTAGCACCAAGTGTAGCACCAAAAACGACAGGCAGTCCAACTCTACGAGGGGTCGCGATGCGCACGAAGTTCATCCTGGATGAGAATCAATTACCACGAGCATGGTACAACATCCTGGTGGATCTCCCGGACCCCCTCCCTCCGCCACTCCACCCTGTGACCCTACAACCTCTACGGCCCGAAGATATGGCTCCACTCTTCCCAGAAGACCTCATCCTCCAGGAAGCTGCAGCAGGCCCATATGCAACCCGCTTCGTGGACATCCCAGAACCTGTGCTGGAAGCCTATCGCCTCTGGCGTCCTACACCGCTCTACCGGGCCCACAGACTAGAGGAGCTCCTGTCTACGCCCGCGGAGATCTACTACAAGTTCGAAGGGGTCTCTCCCACAGGCTCCCATAAGCCCAATACTGCGATCGCCCAAGCCTTCTACAACAAACAGGCAGGAATCCGGCGCCTAACGACAGAAACCGGTGCAGGACAGTGGGGTAGCGCCCTAGCCTTTGCATGCCACTACTTCGGACTAGAGTGCAAGGTCTACATGGTCAGCGTCTCCTACCACCAGAAGCCCTACCGCCGCGTGCTCATGGAGCTGTATCGAGCTACAGTTGTCCCCTCACCGTCCGCGGATACGACTGTAGGCCGGCGCTACCTCGAAGAAGACCCGAACCATCCCGGCTCCCTTGGGATCGCCATCAGCGAGGCCGTGGAAGATGCCCTCCAACGCGAGGACACTCATTATTCCCTCGGCTCGGTACTCAACCACGTACTGCTCCACCAAACCATTATCGGTGAGGAGGCGCTGCGCCAGATGGAGCTTGCTGGAGCATATCCCAATATCGTCGTCGGATGCGTTGGAGGTGGCTCCAACTTCAGCGGATTAGCCCTCCCCTTCGTGCGAGAGAAGCTCCTCGATGGACGCTCGACACGCATCATCGCCGTTGAGCCGACCGCTGCTCCATCACTCACCAAAGGCGTCTACACTTACGACTTCGGCGATACGGCCCGCATCGTACCGCTACTCAAGATGCACACGCTCGGCTCCTCATACGTGCCACCTCCTATTCATGCAGGCGGCCTACGCTACCATGGAATGGCGCCCATCGTCTCGTACCTCTACCACAAAGGGCTCATCGAAGCCGTTGCCGTCCCTCAGCGAAAGGCATTCGAAGCAGGTGTCCTCTTCACCCAAGCTGAGGGAATCGTGCCAGCACCGGAAGCGAGCCATGCAATAAGAGTTGTAATTGATGAGGCGCTCCGCTGCCGGGAAGAAGGGGTGAAACGGGTAATCCTTTTCAACCTCTGTGGCCATGGCCACTTTGATCTCGCCGGCTACCAGCGCTTCCTTGCCGGGGAGCTGGAGGACTACGAGTACCCGAAGGAGCTCATCGAGCGCGCCATTGCAGAGCTCCCAACAGTGCCCGAGTCTCTGTAATTGGGCACCATCCCTTCTCACACAATGACTCCGGACTCTATCCGGCTGCAGATCGTAGCCATACAGCAGCTCGTGCTCCACGAGGAGACCGAGCCTGGGCGAGTTGCTCAACTCCAATCCCAACTCCAGCAGAGCGGCATTGTTCGTAATCCCCCAATTGCTGCACCCTTAGAGGAAGGGACCTTCATCGTGCTTGACGGAGCAACACGGATCACAGCGCTGCGACAGCTAGGGATTTCTGCAGTTCCTGTTCAACTGGTCGATTACCCTGGCCCCCAGGTCCAGGTCCGAACGTGGTGTCACTTCCTGCCAGGCTGGACATTGCCGCTCTTCCAACGAGTAGCTACTCAAGCAGGGTTTACGACGCTGCTTTCCCAATGGCCACAAGCACAAGAACTCCTTGCAGACCACACAGCCGTCGCGTGTGCGTTTGACCAGAACGGTGAAGCACTTGTGCTTCCTCCAGCGTCTCTTTGCCCCTCGCTCTCCTCAGCACTGCAAGCCCTGGTACGGGGCTACTCCCATCCTTACCCCTTCCAGCGCGTGGCGTGGGAAGAAATCCAGGAGCTCGCACAGCATGGAATCTATCAAGACGGCATCTACGTTGCGTTTGCTCCTTTTACCCCGGAAGAGATCCGTGCCTTAGCCCTCCGGGGAGAGCTACTCCCAGCCGGGGTGACACGCCACACGATTGCTGGTCGCCTCCTCCGCGCAAATATCCCGTTGATGCTACTCCAGTCAGGACCAGCAGAGGCAAAAAACCAGCTTTTCCAGCGCTGGTGGCACAACCGTCTGCGCACCCACCGCTTACGCTACTATCCTGAACCCACGTTTGTCTTCGACGACTGAGCAAGGCCCACGGAGCCATGCTACAGATTGGGCGCTTCCAGATAGACGTCGTAGAAACCGGCCGTTTCGGCCTGGACGGTGGAGCGATGTTCGGGGTTGTTCCCAAACCTCTGTGGGAAAAGGCCTACCACCCTGCCGATCCGATGAACCGCATCCCAATGGCAGCCAGGGCATTGCTGATTCGGTGGGAGAATCATGTCGTACTCGTTGACACCGGCAACGGCTCCAAAATGTCCGAGAAGCAGCGGCAGATCTACGCGCTTGACACCTCCCAATACTCCTTGGAACGCTCGCTCTCTTCCCTCGGGCTCTCGCCGGAAGATATCACTGCCGTGATCCTTACCCATCTCCACTTCGACCATGCTGGCGGCAGCACCTACTACTCCCCAACTGGCGAGCTGCTTCCGACCTTTCCAAAAGCTCGTTACTACATCCAACGCGACCATTTGCTAACGGCACGGCATCCTACCGAAAAGGATCGTGCCTCCTTCATCCCAGAAGACTTTGAGCCATTAGTATCCCTTGGAGTGCTGGAGCTTCTTGAGGGTGAAGGAGAGCCCTTCCCTGGCATCCATCTCCTCCTCGTCCATGGTCATACTCGCGCGATGCAGCTCGTACTCGTCAGCGACGGGGGCCAGCATCTCCTCTACTGTGCGGACCTCTGCCCGACAGCAGCCCATATCCCCTACCCATACATCATGGCATATGACAACTTTCCCCTGACAACGCTGGAAGAGAAGAAGCGCCTGCTACCTCGAGCCTATGAAGAGGGTTGGATCCTCTGCTTCGAGCACGACGCCTTCGTTCAGGCTGGCCGCCTACAGGTGACACCGAAAGGGTTTACACTCGCCGAGCCCCTCACAATTACAACCTACGACCCGCTCCCGCCTCAAGTGGAGTAAGGACCCGCTCAGGGAACTGCTCAATGAACTCCCGCCATGTTCGAGGCCGTTGAGAGTCGATCCGGTGGCGGCGAAAGGCATGGCAGAGTGCTACTGCCAAGGCGTCGGAGACGTCATAGGTGCGTGATTGTTGCACTTTCTGCCCCGTGCCCTCATTGCTGAGCAGACGGTACACCATGTAGTGCACCTGCCCCTTTGCTGCATTCCCACGTCCAGTAATCGCCTGCTTGACTTCGCTGGGAGTATACTCGACGACTGGGATTCGTGCTAACCCCAGGCTCAGAAGTACAACGCCGCGAGCCTGAGCCAATTTCACTAACGCTTGAGCATTCCGAGCGTAGAAGCTACTTTCTACAGCTGCCTCATCTGGCTTCGTTTTGTGGAGAATCGACTGAAGTCGTTCGAAAATAAGGCATAACCTTGCCGAAAGTCCCTCTGCTTGCTTTGTCTCTATGACGCCCTGCTCCACCACCCATAACCGCCCATCTTGCCAACCGATAACGCCGTAGCCACATCGGATGCTGCCTGGGTCAATTCCGATGATTCGCAACGTCTTACGCATGTTGCAGCTCTTCCAGGAGAGCGTCGTCCATCTCGAAGTTGGAGTAGACGTTCTGCACGTCGTCCAAATCCTCAATCGTTTCCAAAAACTTCAGCAAACGCTCTGCCTGCTCTCGTGTCTCTATGCGGACGGTAGTTTTAGGTAGCCACTCGAGTTTTGCTTCCTTGACAACCAAGTTGTGCTCCTGGAAGAACCGCTGGCAGTGGGCTAGCTCCGAAGGAGGACAGTAGACGATGTAGTTCCCATCCCCTTTAACAACGTCATCGGCACCAGCTTCCAGAGCATATTCAAGTAGCTCCTCCTCGGATAGGCTACCAGCCTCCACGTAGAGGACCCCACGCCGCTCAAAGTTCCAGAGAACTGAGCCTGACTCCCCCAAGTTTCCCCCAAGTCGTGAAAGCGTCGAGCGAAGCTGGGAAACTGTCCGGTTACGGTTGTCCGTTGCAACTTCTATCAGCAGCGCTACACCGAAAGGACCATACCCTTCGTAGAGGACCTCTTCTAGATGTTCTCCCTGCAACTCCCCTGTCCCACGCAGGATAGCCCGCCGGATATTTTCCGTCGGCATGTTGGCCGCGCGGGCATTCTCTATCGCTAGTCGCAGCCGTGGGTTTGCTTCCGGATCACCTCCGCCGAGGCGGGCTGCAATTGTAATCTCTCGGGCTAGCCGGGTAAACAGCTTCCCTCGACGGGCGTCTACGATAGCTTTCCGATGGCGAATGTTCGCCCATTTGCTGTGGCCTGCCATCGTAGCTCGGTGTACTAAGGGAACAAGAGCCGACCGTGGAGCACAAATTTACTGTGTCCGTGCAGCTTCCTCCGTCCCAAACAGACATCCCGACGACCCTGCCCACGGCATATCGTTGTATCGGACCCCCATCATTGCTGCGCGACCTGTGCGCGCTAGGGACATAACGGGCAACGGCTGCTCCCACTCAGGGAGCCACACCAGCATGACCCGTAGCTCCACAGTGTTCATGCCTACTGAGGTGTAGATGCACGGAGCATAGGCAATTCGTTCCTGGAGGAGATAGAGCCTCCGAGCTTCCTCCGGGAGGGCCCGAATATGGTCTAGCGTAGGATTCAAGATGACACCTTTGCCAGCAAAAGAGAATAGCGGCTTGAGCACGTAGTTTTCTACGTCTTCGGGAATGCCGTCTGACAAGCGTAGAGAGTACGGCACTAAGGGATGGCGGAGGTAAGGTAAAGCGAACTTGCTCATGCGGAAATACCAGTTCGGATGCCCTGCCCATTCCACTGCTAGATCGTCGGTCCATCGGAAAGGAAGTTGAACGCCGTGCTCCTGGAGCTCGTCGACCACCACCCGGTTGAAGATACGCCGAACCGGTACCCACTGCCCATTGCGCTGGCGGTAAAGGTGACGGCCGCGCTTGCGAAGGCTACAGATATCCACGGCCTCTATGCCCAACTGGCGCTGCAGTGCCGTGAAATCGGGACGGGTCTTCTGCTCTTCCGGACGATAGTCAACCAGTACCACTTCCTCTGGGGCGTGATCGCCAAGGATGGCCCGGCGAAGGATGTCCCAATAGGCCTCATCGGAGAGGTCGCTGAGGGTGTAGCTCCAGTGCTCCCCCAACCGGTATACCTCGCGAGCAAGGCGAGCATAGAAGTACTGGTAGCCGAAGAGAGATGGGAAGCCCTGGATCTCCACCACCCGTAGCCCCCATTTCTCCTCGCCTTCTTGTACAACGGCGAAGTCCACAACGGCGAAGAGTGGTCGTTCAGGCTCGTTCGGAACTCGATACTCCGGCGGAATGGCCTCCTCAGACAGCTGGCGATACGCTTCTGTGGTGCACTGAACTGTTATCTCCCGAGCAGCTTGCTCTAGCTGCCGCTGAAAATCACGAGAAACAAAGATCGGAGCTTCGCACACCCGGAACTCAATCCGAGAGCCCACGGCCTCCTCCAGCCTTCTCCGAAACTGAGCATACCGCTCCGGCGTGTAGTACTGCTCAACGAAGCGTCGCTGCATCCGAGGCAACATCTGCCTAAGGACCTAGCTGTTCTCTCGCAGGGGGGAGATACCACGGGGGCACTGTGGGAAGTTGGAAACCATAACGCTCAGCAGCAGGGACTATACGCTCTGGCATCTCCATCCGGATGAGCTGCTGCTGGTAGAACAATGCCACCGACTCCAGCGAGTCGCAGACACGCTGGAGGCGGTGGATTTGCCGGATGCGTTCTTCAATGGCAACGACGTTGTGGACGTAGGCTACCAGCAGTACGTTGCTCCCAAGAATGAGAGCTATCAGCAAGAGATGCCGTAGCCGCTGCCGCCGGCGATGGAATCCCGGCAATGTCTGTTGGCTCATCGCACTTCCGCCCCGCTAGGCACATCCCGTTCAGGAACAAGCAGCACTGGAGTCCCGTCGGACGCTGTAGCAGCCAACAGCATGCCCTGTGACTCTATCCCGCGAATAACGGCTGGCTTGAGATTCGTCGCGACTACAATCGCCCGTCCGAGGAGCTTCTCGGGGCTGTACTGCTGGGCAATGCCCGCGACGATGCGGCGCTCCTCTCCACCAATGTCGACCCGCAGGAGCAGGAGCCGGTCTGTACCCGCAATCCTCTCCGCAGCGACAACTTTCCCAATGCGGAGTCCCAATTGCTGGAGCGTCTCCAAGGTTGCGTAAGGAGAATCCTGTGCTCGCGGCTGCATCTCCTGACCCGAATTCGTTGGGCTACCCAGCTTCTGTCGTTGGAGGGCAATTCGCTGCTCGGGGAACTTGGCAAACAGGAGCCGAGGCTCCGCTAAGAGGTGCCCTTGAGGGACTTCTGGATAGACCGCACTCAACCAGAGATCAGCCCTACTCTCCGATTCCGACACGTCACCGATGCGAGTGGGTAACCGCAGTAAATGCCATAAGCGCCGAGCGGCGAAAGGAACCACTGGGGCGAAGAGAATCGCTAGACTCCGCACAAGCTGGGTGCAGATGAAAAGCGTCCAGGAACATGTTGCTGGCTCTTCCACAATCGTCCGCCATGGAGCCATATCGTTGAAAAACTTGTTTGCTGCTCGTGCTAGCCCCATGGCTTCAGCTACAGCATCCCGGAAGCGAAAGCAGTCATAGTGCCGAGCTGCCTGTACTACCCTGCCGCAGAGCTCCTGGAGTAGGAAGCGTTCCTCTCCACGCCATCGGTCACTGAATTCTAGCAGCTGTCCTCGCCACGCTGCGTCAGCCAAGGAGCGCCACTCTGCCAGGAGCTCCTCCTTTTCGTCCGACACCAGTTCTGGAACCCGTCCGCCCCAATACCGATGGACGAACTGGAGAGTGCGGTGGACAAAGTTGCCGAATGCGGCCACAAGCTCGTTATTCGTCCGGGCAGCGAAGTCGCTCCAAGTGAACTCCGAATCCCGCGTCTCCGGTAGGTTCATCGCCAAGGCATACCGAAGCGCATCCACGGAGTGCTCTTCGGGGAAGTCCCTGAGGAAATCCCGAACGTCAACACTCCAGTTGCGCGACTTCGAGAACTTTGCTCCTTCCAAGTTCAGGAACTCGTTTGCTGGCACGTTATCTGGAAGGATGTAGCTGCCATGCGCCATGAGCATGGCGGGAAACATGAGGGTGTGGAAGACGATGTTGTCTTTGCCGATGAAGGCCACATAGCGCGTTGCTGGGTCTGTCCACCAGAGGCGCCACAGTTCAGGCTGGCCCCGTTCTTGAGCCCACCGCTGAGTCATGGAGATGTAGCCTAGAAGGGCCTCAAACCACACGTACAGCACCTTGCCTTGTGCTTCTTGCAGCGGGACTGGGACCCCCCACTCCAGGTCCCGTGTGATCGGTCGGTCGGACAGACCGCGACGGAGCCAGCTTCGGGTCTGTTGGAGGACGTTCTCCTTCCAATCGTGCTGGTGCCGCTCTATGTACTCTTCCAGGGGATTCTGGAAGCGGCTCAGTAAGAAGTACCAGTGCCGGGTTCGGCGCACGACAGGGGGTTTGCCTGTGATCCGACTCCGTGGATTACGGAGTTCCAGCTGGTTGTAGTAGGCTCCGCACTGGTCGCACTGGTCACCTCGAGCAGCTTCGTAGCCGCAGTATGGGCATGTCCCTTCCACGTACCGGTCCGGCAGGAAGAGGCCAGCCTCGGGATCGTAGAACTGCTCCTCTTCGCGGGGTTCCAAGTACCCCTTTCGCAACAGGGCAAGGAAGAACTGCTGAGCGAACTGCACGTGCAGGGGATCCGTTGTCCGCCCATAGTAGTCAAAGCTCATCCCAAGCCGCTCAAAAGCGAGGGCATTCTCTCGGTGGTAGTGGTCCACGACTTGCTGCGGCGAAACGTTCTGCTGTTCTGCAGCAATCGTGATAGGTGCCCCATGTTCATCCGAGCCGCAGATGAAGAGGACCTCACGGCCTCGGAGGCGGGAATACCGAGCGTAGAGGTCTGCAGGTAGATAGGCTCCAGCGCAGTGACCTAAGTGGATGTAGCCGTTAGCGTACGGCAAGGCTGCCGTGATGAGGACACGCTCCATTCAAACAGCGATGAGCACAGCTCTGGGGGACGCTGCAAAAATACCGAGCTGCCTAGCTTAGTGTTTCTGCTTCCTCTTCATCCTCGCTCGCCGCGAGAGCCGTGGTCGGCGCCCCAGCTCCTCCAGCACAGAGCGCCCCTCGAAGCAGAGTACGAACTCTCCCCGGAAGCGGAGTGTGCGAAACCGTTCGAAGAGTTCAGCGAAAGTGCCGTAGTGGTGGGTCTCATAGGGCATCGTCAGATTACAGCCAACGTAGGCATGGCGATTGGGCATGATGGCAGCAGCATCAGCCAGCAGTTGCCGAAGGCGGTAGGGGGTCTCCAAGAGGACGACTGTTCGAGGCTCTTCCGCTAAAGCCTGGAGCTGGCGGCGTCGCTCTTCCGGCTTACGGCTCAGCATCCCACCGAAGAGGAACTGGTCCGTAGAGAAGCCACTCCGTACCAGCGCCGTGATAATGCTCGAAGGGCCTGGGACAACGACCAACGGCAGTCCTTCCTGGAGCACCCTCCGAATGAGAAATAGCCCAGGGTCAGCAATTGCTGGCATCCCGGCGTCTGAAATCAGCGCAACATCCTTGCCGGCCCGTAGGTACGAGAGGACCCGCTCCGTTGCCTCCGGCTCGTTGTGCTCGTTGAGGGTCTCCAGAGGCTTGTCTATTCGATGTGCCCTCAGCAAGCGGGCCCCCACTTTGAACTCCTCGCAGAAGACCACAGAGCAGCTCTTCAGCACTCGAAGAGCCCTCAGGGTAATGTCGTCTATGTCCCCAATAGGTGTGCCCACGACGTAGAGGGTGCCTACGGTGACAGATTCAGCACCCATCCGCATTTCCGATGCTGACCCACCACAAAGCATACAAGCGCAACTCCACGAGGCACAACATTACGGGGCAGCCGAGCCTGCAATGCCCCGTCAGGAAGCGTGGTCAGAAAGCTGGAGAGATCTACGGCTCGCCCCTGCAGCGTGTAGAGGAGTAGCCGTCCCGATACTGTTCCTACCTGCTGCAGTGTCCATCGCAGCGGCAGCTCGCCGTCTACCAGCACAGT
>JBCNUX010000036.1:15300-15542 GCA_039630485.1 Chlorobiota bacterium
CGCTGCTCGGTTCACTCCAGAGAACGCGTAGCTCCAGCGGACGGACCCCTGCAGCAAACCGGAGCCGCACTCGGAACTCACCTACAGCCCAGCGTTCAGCCCGTAGTGAAAACTGCAACCATCCAACGCGGAGGGGCTCTATAGTGCTGTCAACCACAACCCGCTCTACCACGACCCCCTCAGGGATCCCCAGGAAGTCAACAGCCCGAAGCTGTGCCGGTGCCCAGCCACGGTTGAGGATG
>JBCNUX010000037.1:0-15190 GCA_039630485.1 Chlorobiota bacterium
CCCCTACCAAGACTAATGGAGCCTCCGCCTTTGCAGCAAGCTCGAAGTACGGTTCTGCCTTCTTCGCCTCCCCGCGTAGCAGGTATGCGCTGCCTGCATAGAGAGCAGCAATCTTTCCTGGCTCCGTGCCTCCGTACCGGCGCACGATCTCCTCCAGCCCGTACACCGATTCCCCACGAATCAACTTTGTGGTGTCCCCGTAGAGTGCTCGCTCGTAGTCGCCGTTGTCGTAGTAGGTGTAGACACGTGACAGCAGCGTTGCTGCCTCCTCTGCTCGATTCCGCTGTAGGATCTGCCAGGTAATTACCCCTCCTATGCCAACCAGCAGCATGCCTGCTACGATTCCCACGACTCTCCACCGTTGGCGCAGCCATTCGACCACGCGTTCCCCAATAGACGGTCTAAGAGGCAAGGCCTCTGTACCTGTCCCTGCCCGTTCGTGCTCTCGCTGGACCTGCTCTAGTTGCTTCTCCATGACTCTATCTCCCCGTGTGCGCCCGGAGGGGCTCGAACCCCCAACCTTTGGAACCGGAATCCAACGCTCTATCCAGTTGAGCTACGGGCGCATTACCCCGCAGTCGGATTGCAAAATTATGGAGGGACAGCGTCTGACCAGCCCCGTGGCGGACAGCCAGGCTATGTAACATCGTAGCCACACTGTGACATTTCTGTCACGCTTAGTACTTCACCAGCCGGCGTATAGCTTGGACAATATCGCTAGGCTGCAGCATGATTGCCTGCTCCAACGATTTGGCGAAGCCTATTGGACAGTCTCGCGAACCCAATCGAACAACAGGCGCATCCAGATACGCAAATCCCTCTTCAGCGATGACGGCAGCAACCTCGCCCCCGAATCCTCCTGTCTGTTTATCCTCGTGAGCAACGATCACCCGGTTCGTTTTTCGCACAGAATCTAGCACAGCTTTCTTGTCCCACGGAGCCAACGACCGGAGATCCACAACCTCCACTGAGATTCCCTCCGCTGCTACTTCCTCCGCTGCCTGCAGCGCCCAATGGACAGCTGTACCGTAGGCGACGACCGTCACATCAGTCCCTACGCGACGAATCTTTGCCTTGCCGAAGGGGATGATGAAGTCCTCCGGAGGTCTGGCAGCAGCTGCAGGACGGTAGTTGTACAGAAACTTCGGTTCCAAGAAGACCGTCACCCCCCGAGAGCGGAGGGCATGACGCAACAATCCGACAGCATCATCAGCAAAGGCGGGGTATACGATCCGGATGCCCGGCAGAGTCACCAACGCTCCCTCTATGCTCTGAGAGTGGTAGAGCCCGCCTTGAATGTAGTCCCCACTAGCCAGCCGTATGACGATGTTGGGGACGAACTGGCCCTTTGTGCGCCAGTACTCGTGAGAGCACTCCACCAACTGGTCCATAGCTGGCCAGAAGTAGTCGGCAAACTCTGCCCCCTCGATGACGACCCAAATATCCCCCCGATACCGACAGAAGCCATTTGCCGTCCCGACGATGAAGTTCTCTGCGATCGGGGCATTGAAGACACGTTCGCTGCCGAACTCCTGGAGCATCCCCTTGGTGACATTGAAGACTCCGCCCTTGTCTTTGGAGGCTACATCTTGCCCCCAGAGAAAGGTGTTAGGGTTCCGGCGGAATTCCTCCTTGAGGGTAAGGTTGATTGCTTCTCGCAGGGTCAACCGCGGTTGCTGGGGATCGTTGGGATCGTTGCGGTAGCGTTCCTCAGAAGTGTCTTCATAGCCCACGAGCGGTTCTGGCAAGATGTAGAGCGACCACGAATTCGGATCGGGGTCCGGCGCTGCCTCCGCTTTTGCAGCTGCTTCTCGGATTTCGCGCTCGTTGTCCTCTTCAATTGCTCGGACCTCCTCCTCCGTGGCGATTCCAGACTCGATTAACGTCCGCCGAAAGCGTGGGAGAGGATCGCGACGCTTCACCTCTTCCAGCTCTTCAGGACTGCGATAGAGCCGATGGTCATCGGAGTTAGAGTGGGAACCGATGCGATCACACTCCGCGTGGACCATAGCAGGTCCGGCGCCGGAGAGGACGTATTCGCGGGCTGCCTGCATCGCCCGGTATGAGTCAAAGGGATTGCGCCCGTCACACTTGATGATTTTCAAGTGCCGAAAGCCTACGAAGTTGTCCGAGACGTCTGGGTTGGCTGTCTGCTCGGTGACAGGCACGGAGATGCCGTACCGGTTATTCTGGATGACGAAGATGACCGGCAGCCGCTCACGCGAAGCTCCGTTGACTGCCTCGTAGAAGAAGCCTTCTGAGCAGGCAGATTCCCCGCCCGAGTAGATCGCGATCTCGTCGCCGCCATACTTCTTGATGGCCCGCGCTACTCCGACCGCATGCTGTGCGTGGTTCCCCGTTGTGGAGGAGACATTTTGGATACGGATGGAAGGCTTTGCGAAGTGATTACTCATATGACGCCCGCCTCCTGCCACATCTGTATCCTTGCTAAGACCATTGAGAATGATCTCCTCAGGCGTGATTCCAGCAGCAAGGCATGTGAGAAGATCGCGGTAGTAAGGAAACAGAAAGTCCTTGCCAGGACGGAACGTCACACCTATTGCTAACTGGATACCATCGTGTCCGGCAAACGGAGCGTGGTATGACCAACCCTTGCCAACACGGAGGTAGTATTGGGCCCGCTCATCTAGGCGGCGTCCCAGATGCATCAGCTTGTACCAGCGCAACACGGTCTCCCGGTCGAATCCCGTTGGGTCAAATGGACCATAGGGATCCGGTTGGCGGTCCGGGGGACGATGAGTATCCCGCACCGCAGGCCTTGTTTTCACGCTCGCAGTCCTTCTTGCAGCACTCGCCATCTACAGAGCTCAGTTCCAAGGCTGTGGGACTGACTAAACGGCAATTTTCCGTGTCCTCCGGGGAGTGTAGGTCCTATTCTGCTGGGGAACAAAGGTAAGCCACCCGTAAGGGTCTTCCCCGTCATGGACAACCCGGTAGAAGCGCTCCTGGAGCAGACGGGTCACAGGACCTGGAGTTCCAGAACCCACAGGGACACCATCTATCGAACGAATTGGGGTAATCTCAGCTGCCGTGCCCGTGAAGAACGCTTCATCGGCTGCGTAGAGCATACCGCGGGGGATGTCCGTTTCGACGACTGGAATCCCTTCCTCACGAGCCAGCGTAATAACCGTATGCCGCGTTACACCCGGTAGAATGGAAGCTGACAGCGGCGGCGTATAGAGAGTACCGTCTATCACCAAGAAGATGTTCTCACCACTACCCTCGCTCACCATGCCGAAGATGTCGAGGCTGATCCCTTCAGCATATCCATGGCGGGCAGCCTCTATGCGGACTAGCTGCGAGTTCATGTAGTTGCCCCCTGCCTTTGCCATCGCCGGCATGGTGTTGCCGCTAATTCGTTGCCAAGAGCTTACCCCGACGTCTACCCCGTGCTGCACGGCCTCAGCCCCTAAGTATGCCCCCCACTCCCAGGCTGCTACAGCAACTTCTACCGGGCAGTTGAGGGGGTAGACCCCCAAATCGCCGTAACCGCGGTAGACGATTGGGCGAATGTAACAGGCTTGGAGGCGATTCCGCGCAACCACCTCCACGCACACTCGAGCTAACTCATCCAGGCTGTAGGGCAACTCCGTGTGATACATTCGGAGCGAACGCTCTAACCGACGGAGGTGATCATGCAGCCGGAAGATCGCTGTCCCTCGGCGGGTCGCGTACGCCCGAATACCCTCGAACCAGCTAGAGCCGTAATGGACAACGTGCGAGAGCACATGGATCCGTGCACGCTCCCACCGCACGAAGCGTCCGTTCATCCAGATATAGGGTACCGGCTTCAGTGGCATAGGAGCACCCTTATGACGCTGTCGGACTCTCCTGGGTCCGCAAATACTCTTGCAAGAGCTGGGCAACGAGCTTAGGATTTGCCCTGCCCTGTGAACGCTGGAGGACTTGGCCTACGAGGAACCCAAACACATTTGTCTTTCCACTTCGATACTTGACCACGGCATCCGCGTGTTCCTCCATCACACCCTCAATCAGTTCGCGGAGCCATGCCGTGTCAGAAACCTGTATGAGCCCGCGCTCCGCAACGATGCTTCGTGGTGACCGCCCCGTTCGCACTGCCTCCGCAAATACTTCCTTTGCGATTCGGCTACTGATGACATCATCAGCATAGAGCTCCACCAGCTCAGCCATGTACTCTGGCGCGAGAGGGCTTTGGAAGCCCTGTCCCTGCTGTTCCCCTGCGAGCCGAAGTACCTCCGTCATGATCCAGTTGCTGACTAGCTTGTAGCGCTCCAGCGAAGGGTGACGGAGGGCCGCACAGCAAGCCTCGAAATAATCGGCAACCTCCCGCTCCTCGCACAAGACTCCAGCGTCGTATGCTGGCAGGCCATATTGTTCGACGAAGCGCCTCTTGCGCTGGAGCGGGAGCTCCGGCAGAGTCGCCCGGATTTGCTCTATCCATTCTTGAGTCACCACAACTGGAACTAGGTCAGGCTCAGGGAAATAGCGATAGTCATGGGCATACTCTTTCGTACGCATAGGCCGCGTCTCCTGTCGCACGGCATCCCAGAGACGCGTCTCATGCTGCACTTGTCCACCGGCTTCCAAGACTGTGATCTGGCGGTTAATCTCGTACTCCAAGGCCTTCTCCACGCTGCGGAAACTGTTGAGGTTTTTAACCTCCGTCTTTGTTCCCAACTTCACCTCCCCACGCCTCCGGACCGAGACATTCGCATCGCACCGCAATGAGCCTTCCTCCAGGTTTCCGTCACAAATCCCCAAGTACCGGACCAGCTGCCGAATCTGGCGCAGGCAGTGGTATGCCTCTCGTGGCGAACGCAAGTCCGGTTTGCTGACGATCTCTATGAGTGGAATACCGCACCGATTGAAATCCACCAGCGTATCTACATCCACATCGTGGAGCGACTTGCCTGCGTCCTCTTCCATATGGATTCGTGCAATTCCGATTCGCTTGCGAGTACCGTCCTCAAGCTCAATCTCCAGCCACCCATCCTCGCAAATCGGCTCCTCGTATTGGGAAATCTGATAGCCCTTTGGCAGGTCGGGGTAGAAGTAGTTCTTGCGGGCAAAGAGGGAATACGGTCGAATCCAGCAGTTCGTTGCCAGCCCAATCCTGAGTGTGAATTCTACAACGCTCCGGTTCAGTACCGGTAAGGCTCCGGGGTGTCCCAAGCAAACCGGGCAGGTGTTAGTATTTGGTGGTGCCCCAAACTCAGCAGAACATCCGCAGAAGGCTTTCGTCCTCGTCTTCAGCTGCGCGTGGACCTCCAACCCAATAACTGCCTCATACTCCGGATGCATGTCGTGCTTCCTGCCGCAGGGCTAGCAAACTTACTAAAAAGGCCACGGAGTCAGTGTGACAGTCCACTGTCAGCCGCGTAGTCTTCGTCCCCAACTCCACCGAAGCTCGTCACATGCGCCGCTTCGTCATCGGAGACGTTCACGGCTGTATCCGCACGCTGGAAGCACTCCTATGGAAGCAGCTCCGGCTGAGCACCACCGACGAAGTGTATTTCGTCGGGGACTATATCGATCGAGGTCCAGACAGCAAGGCAGTCGTTGATCTCATCCGCCACTTACAGCAGGCTGGATATCGGGTCGTGCCCCTCCGAGGGAATCACGAGCAGCTTCTCCTGGATGCCATGGCCTCAGAAGAAATGTTTGACCTCTGGCTCCTGAATGGTGCAGCGACTACCTTGCGGAGCTTCGGGATCAAGCACCCCAGAGAGCTGTCCGAAGAGTACCGCAGCTTTTTTGCTACGCTTCCCTTCTTTGCTGTCCTGGACACTGTCGTCATAGTCCATGCCGGACTGAATTTCCACATTCCAGACCCGTTTGCTGACACCGAGGCAATGCTCTGGGACCGCAGCGTAGAAGCTGACCCTTCCCGGCTCGGTGGCCGCCGACTGATCGTTGGGCATACTCCTCTACCCCTGCCCCTCCTTCGACAGAGCCTGTCATGGAACAAGGTCTTCATAGACGGCGGCTGCGTCTACGGACACTTAAGCGGCTACGGCTACCTCTGTGCTCTCGAACTCGAGAGCTGGGAACTCTTTACGCAGGTAAACATTGAAATGTGCAGGTCCACTGTCTAGCGGCATCCGTCTACCATGGAAGACAGGTGGCGACTCTTCGTAGGCTGTTTTGTTCACCATGACGGGCTTGCATCGGCATACCATCACATCATCCAGCTCGCGCAGCCATTCTGCAGCGCCAAGTGGGTGGAGCCGGCAAACCTTCACTTCACATTCGCCTTCCTAGGCAATCTCCCTCGCTCGCTTGTCCCCAAACTTCTCAAAGCACTCTCACCACTCCTCCACCCCTATCCCTCTCAGCTGGAACTCACTGGGCTGGGCGTCTTTCCCCATTGGAACGCGCCCCGGGTACTGTACGTGCCCGTAGAGGACCTAGATGGACAACTCAGCCGAGTTCACCGTGAACTTCACCAAATCCTACGCAACTTTGGCTTTGCTCTCGAAGACCATCGCCCGTTCACTCCACATGTAACTATTGCCCGACTGAAGCACGTCCGCTCCCCCGAGCGTCTCCGTATGACTCTTGAGCCCTATCTGCGTTACCACTTCGGCCAACTCGCGCAGTTTGAGCCTCTTCTCATCCGTAGTATCCTACGTCCTGAGGGCCCCCTTTACTCCGCTGTCTTGCCAGACATCCCCATTGCTGAGTGAAGCCGCCGGGACGCAAGCCACAGGGCGTCCTCAAGGGATCGCGGACGAAGCCCCCAAAGCTCCTCAGCCCGTCTCCAGTGTAATCCGCCATATCGAGGGCGCGAGGCTCTACCCTGATAAAGCTCACTAGCCGGCCGAGGCACCAGCAAGTGTCCTGGCAACCCCACAATTTCAAATGCCTGCCGAAGGAAGTCATACCGGCTCAGCCACATTCTCCCCGCAACATGGATGACTCCTTCAACGCGATCCCGTAGAGCCACAACGAGTGCCTGCGCGAGGTCATCCACGAAGGTGGGATTCGTGTACACATCCTCTGCTACAGCAACCTTCTCCCCAGCTAATGCCCGACGAACTGCCCAACCTACCACATCCGAACACCAAGGCGCCGGTGTCCCAAAAATTTGGGTCGTTCTAATGACTGTCGCAGATGGCGCCAGCGTCCAGCAAACGTTCTCCGCTGCTAGCTTCGTTCTGCCATAGTAGTTGATCGGCCGCGGATATGCACGCTCATCATACGGCCCAGCAATCCCGTCGAAGACATAGTCCGAAGAGAGCTGAATAAGGTGCGCCCCTGAAATCCGGCATATACCAGCGAGTGTCTCTACGACTTCAACATTCACTTGCCAGGCGATCGAGCGGTTCTGCTCGCACGCATCTACATCTGTGATCGCAGCCAGGTTAACGATAACCTCGGGCTCCCAAGTACGACAAAGCCTCCGAAGGGACTGGCGTGAGTACCCTAAGACGACATGCACGGGGTACCCATGGATGACCGTCGGGTTCCCTGCCCGGTGAGAAACCAGGAGCACCTCCCACCGGAGTCGCTGGCGACGGACCAAGCGGAGTAGGGCTTCCGCCGTCTTACTCCGAGCGCCAACGACAAGTACCTTCATTGGCGGATTTCCGGAGTCCACTGACACGCTGCCCCAACTCGCTCCTCTCACACGAAGCGACAAGTTGTCAGATGTCTTCCCATCAACTCAACTCTGCCAAAGTGGCAGCTTTTCATCCCCTGGCAAGCCTTGTCCCGCAAGGTGTTCCACGTGGAACCCTGCCAGTCACCGTAGGTAAAAGACAAGGATAGCAACATCTGCTGGCGAAACCCCGGCGATCCGAGCTGCTTGGCCAAGTGAGCGCGGACGAATCCGCTGCAGCTTTTCCCGTGCTTCTGCCGACAGACCGTAAACCTTCGCATAGTCGAAATCTTTGGGGATTATCAACCGCTCGCTCTGGGCCAGTACCTCTACCTCCCGTAGCTGGCGCTGGATGTACCCCTCATATCGTAACTCCACCTCTGCAGCCTCCACCACAGATGGCATTTGCAGCGCTTGCCAATACCGCCCATCTAACCTCTGGAGTAGGTCGCGCAGCACGACCTTTGGCCGACGAGCAAGCTGGGCCACCGTTACAGGCTGACATAACAACGTCTCGCCAACGCCCTCCAGGTATGAGTTCACTTCCTCCGGAGTCACAAGGTCCTTCCGGAGGTTGCTAATCAAGTTTTCTATGGCTTCTGCACGGGCGCACATCTGCTCGTATGTTTGCTGGTCGATAAGGCCAAGCTGATACCCGTACCGCATCAGCCGGCGATCAGCATTGTCTTGTCGTAGCAAGAGGCGATGCTCCGCCAGCGACGTAAACATCCGATATGGCTCGTCCCCCATCTTGGTGATGAGGTCGTCAATCAAAACCCCGATGTATGACTCTGCTCGGGACAGCACAAACCCCTCTTCCCCCCGAACATACCGAGCAGCATTGATACCAGCCACGAGCCCCTGAGCGGCAGCTTCCTCATATCCAGAGGTACCGTTGATCTGGCCTGCACAGAAGAGACCGCGGATCGCCTTCGTTTCCAGCGTGTGGTAGAGCTGCCAAGGGAAAAAGTAATCGTACTCCACAGCATATCCTGGCCGGAGCATAACAGCGCGCTCCAAGCCAGGAATGCTGTGAAGACCTTCGAGTTGGATCTCCTCCGGTAGGCTTGTGGAAAAGCCATTGACGTAGATGGAATTCCCCCATAAGCTCTCTGGCTCTAAAACAATGCGATGCGAGTCTCTTTCAGGGAAGCGAACAATTTTGTCCTCGATGGAGGGACAGTATCGAGGCCCCCGCCCTCGAATGAGGCCTGTAAACATCGGGGACCGGTCAAACCCTCTCCTGAGAATGTCGTGTGTCTGGGGTGTTGTATGAGTGACATAGCAGACAATTCGGTTTCGCACTTGCTGTGTCCGATGAGAGAAGGGCTGGGGCGGGTCGTCTCCATAGCTGGGCTCCAATCGTGACCACTCAACACTCTCGGCAGCAATCCGCGGTGGAGTTCCTGTCTTCAATCGGCCTCTCTGAAGACCGTGTGCCTCCAAAAGCTCAGAGACACCCTCGGCGGGAGGTTCACCGGCCCGGCCCCCTTTCTCACATTTCGTACCAGTCCAGAGGACCCCATTAAGGAAAGTGCCCGAACAAAGGACAACAGCTCGAGCAAGCAACTCGTCACCAGACGCTGTTCGAACCCCTCGAACGCCCCCGCGGTGAACAAGGATTTCTGTGACAGTTGCGCAGATGATATCCAGATTTGGAATCTGGAGGAGCATCTCAAGGGCATACAGAGGATACAGGCGTTTGTCGTTTTGCGATCGAAGCGACCAAATCGCAGGCCCTTTAGAGCGGTTGAGTATCTTGAACTGAAGTCCACTCCGATCAGCCAATACCCCCATAATCCCCCCGAGGGCATCTATCTCCTTGACCAAATGCCCTTTTGCTGTACCCCCAATCGCGGGATTGCAAGACAGGCGTCCGATCGCTCGGACGTCGATAGTTACTAAGGCTGTCATGCAGCCCATCCGTGCGGCGGCAGCTGCCGCCTCGATACCGGCATGCCCTCCCCCCACAACGATAACATCGTATCTCCCTTCTCCTCGAGCAACGATTCGTCCCATGGCCAATTCCTCGTGTGCGTTTCACGTGAAACACTACCCCCTACAGTAAGCGCATCATCAGGTGTTCATCAACATAGCTGTCCCCGAGCTTAAGGGCCCTGTACTCGGTACCATACCGTACGAACCCCAGCTTAAGGTAGAGACCGTAGGCCGCCTGGTTCGTTGTGGCAACAGAAAGATAGACCTGCTCGCAGCGAGCGTCTTCCTTTGCCGCAGCCAAAAGGCGGCGCAGAAGCTGTTCCCCTAAACCACGCCCTCTGTATTCTGGCGTAATGTACATACCCCAAATCCTCCCTTTATGACGGAGTTTCGGCTTCGTGTGATCGCAGCTAAAACCTGCCATTCCCACAAGCTTGCCGTTCACAAACACGCCTAAGAGGTAGTTGTAGGGGTAGTGGAGCAGCGCCTCGAATTGCTGCTCTTTGTCCAGCAAAGAGAGGGCCTGATATGACTCGTAATCTGACCCAAAGGCCTCAGGGGCTAATTGAAGTGCCTCTTGATGTAGGCGCGTGAACTCCTCAAAGTCACGTTCCTCCAGTGGCCGAATCACTATGTCCTCTTCCATGGCCAGACCCCAGCAGACGTTCACTTACCGATACAGAAGCGTGCGAAGATAGTGTTGAGAACCTCCTCCCGCCATGTATCGCCGGTGAGCTCGCTGATGAGGCGTACGGCTGTCCGAATGTCCTCTGCAACGCACTCCTCCGGCATACCCTCTAACAGAGCTTGGTGTGCTATCGAGAGTGCTTCGGCAACCTTCTGTAGGACGTGTGCCTGTCGAGCGTTGACGAGCGCATCAACCCCTAACTCTGCGCTTCTTCGGGCTTGCTCCCCAATCCAGCGACGCAGCTCGTCTACTCCATCACCCCGGAGAGCAGAGACCCAAAAGACAGGGACATTTAGGCCGGCCCATGAGGAAGACACGCTTGTATCGCTGAGACAGTCAACCTTGTTTTGAATGTATGCATAGGCCGCCTCGGGAAACCGCTGCTGGAGTTGCCGGAAAAGCTCTATGGAGTACTCCAGCCCACAAGTGACATCGTTAACCACAAGTAGCAGATTGCACTGGCGAACAACCTGCTCTGCCAAGGTGATTCCCTCAAGCTCTATGACATCCTCGGTCTCCCGTAGCCCAGCAGTGTCAACGAGTCGAACAGAGATTCCATTCAACAAGAGCCCTTCCTCTATGTAATCTCGAGTCGTTCCTGGCAGAGGACTCACGATAGCACGCCGCCGCCGGAGCAGAGCATTGAAGAGGGAAGACTTCCCTGCATTCGGATATCCCACGCAGCCAACGAAGAACCCCGACCGTAAGATTTCGGCCGCTCGAAATGAAGAAGCCACCTGCTGACACCATTGCTGAGCCTCCTGAAGGCGAGAGAGCAGCTCCTCACGAGACACGAGTTCTATGTCTTCCTCCGCGAAGTCCAGTCCGAGCTCCAGCAGCGCTGCAGCCTCCAGAAGCTGCTGACGGAGCCGCTGTAACTGCAACCGCAATCCACCCACCAGCTGCCGTGCTGCAAGCCGAGCACCCGGTACCGAGGTCGCATAGATAAGATCAGCGATCGCCTCTACCTGCACCAAGTCCAGTTTCCCGTTCAAAAAAGCGCGTTTCGTAAACTCCCCAGGCTCAGCTAGGCGGGCTCCGGAATCAATCAGTGCCTCGACGATTGCATCTGCTACGATTGTGCCTCCATGGCAGCCGAACTCCACGACATCCTCGCCTGTATACGAGCGAGGCGCCCGAAAAACGGAAGCCGTTACCGTGTCAATGAGCTCCTCCCGGTGTACGAAGTGACCATAATGAATTGTGTGTGAGGCAGCCTGCTGAAGAGAATGACTCCCACGAAAGCATCGGTCGGCAATCTCGAACGCTTGCGGCCCCGAAAGCCTCACAACCGCCAGTCCCCCAACCCCAGGTGGGGTTACCAGAGCACAGATGGTATCGTTGCGATACACGCCAGAGCCACTTAGAGGGAGGGACTTGCTCAGCAAGCCAATACGAAAGAGCTTCCACAGTTAGTGTGTGCTATTTTTGCACTACTAAGCTGCTATGCAAGTTCCGCACTTCCAGTACGATAGCCTGGCCTCGACAAACGACCAAGCTCGGGAGCTTCTCCGCGAGTACCCAGTGGTATTCGTCTCAGCCCTTTATCAGTCGCACGGACGCGGTCGCCGTGGGCGCACGTGGATCGGGGAACCCGGCAAGAATGTTTACTGCTCCCTAGGCCAGCGACGGCCCTGTCCCCTTTCACCACAAGACATGGTTGCTCTCATGGCATTGGGTGCCGTTGCGGTCTGGGAGACTGTCATGTCTTTGACAGCGAGCTCTGACGCATTCCTGCTGAAATACCCCAACGACCTTCTCGGTCGGCACCCTGATGGAGGCTGGCGCAAGTTAGCAGGGATCTTGGTTGAACACAGGTCACTCCCGGAGCTCCACGCTTTCGCTTCCGTTGTCGGGATCGGGATCAATGTCCAGCAGACTCGCTTCTCTCCTTCCTTAGCTTCATCGGCTACCTCCCTCGCCTTGCTTGGATTCTCCGTAGGTGTCGAGGAAGTTCTGGAGATACTCTTGCAGAGGCTGGAGCAGCTGCTCCCACTCCCTTCTTCTACTCTCATCGCGCTCTGGCGAGCCAGGCTGGGCATTGAGGGACGTTTGCTGAGAATCGAAGGACGGCTTGGCATATGGCGCGCGGTCGCTGTACACGACGATGGGAGATTAGAGGTAGAGCAGAGCGGGGTGAGAATGTTCGTAACAGACGGCGACACCGTTCGATATGCAGAGCAGGCGTGAGGTCACGTATGTTTTATGCGATTTCGGCAACTCCTCGCTCAAGCTTCGCTATGACCAACAGACCATACGAATAGCCTACACAGAGAGGGCAGCGTGGGAGCTACATGTCGTTGACCTCCTCGCTTCTCTGCGTTCGCCATTGCTGCTAATCGCCACCGTGGCACCGCACCGTACAAGCTCTCTCTTCCGCTCCCTCCAGCAACGAGGAGTGGAGTGCCTCGTTTGCAATGTGGCAGATGCACTACCAGCGACCAATCCAATCCTGCCATACGAGGGAGTGCAAGGTATTGGAATCGACCGTATCCTCGGACTAATCGGGGCGCGCCGCTTGGTTGAACCTCCGCTTGCAACTGTCGATTGCGGAACAGCCGTTACAGTGAACGTCGTCTCTGCTGACGGGCGCTGTAGAGGAGGAGCAATCTTTGCTGGTGCTCAGCTCCAGCTCTACGCTCTATCGAAAGCTACGGCTGCGTTGCCGCTACTCTCTTTCACGGCTCCATCGGAGCTGAACATTGGTACAACGACTGAAGAGGCGCTCCAACTCGGGACACTCGCAAGCGTGGTAGGTGGTGTCCGCGAGCTCCTGTCTATCTTCTCCCGGCAGATAGGTGCTGAGCCACTATCGGTTGTCATCTCTGGTGGTGGAGGCCTCCCCGTCGCTACGACACTGAGCAAGTCATGGGAGGGCAAGCTCTTGTACTGTCCCGAGCTCGTCTTAGAGGGCATGGAGGTGCTACTTGAAAATGCTTCGGTAGTAGAGCTATGGGCGCACGTACAATCACTACAGGCACTAGTCGCATGAGTCGCTGGCTCATCCTTGTACACGGCGGTGCAGGCGACTTAGCACCGATGACTCCGGAAATGGAACAGTCTTACCGTCAGGCCCTCCGCGAGGCTGTCCGGGCTGGCATGGACGTCCTGGCTGCCGGAGGGTCAAGTACTGATGCCGTCACTGCAGCGGTGACTGTCTTAGAGGACTGCGGGCTCTTCAATGCTGGACGTGGCTCCGCACCAAATGCCGAGGGCACTATTGAGATGGATGCTGCTGTTATGGAGGGACGTAGCCGACGTGCAGGAGCTGTTGCAGCTGTGCGGCGACTCCGTAATCCAGTCGTAGCTGCCCAGTTGGTTGCCGAGCATAGTCCCCACGTGTTGCTCTGTGGTAGCGGTGCCGAAACCTTTGCCCTACAGCACGGAGCTGAGAGTGTAGCCCCAGACTACTTCTGTCGTGCAGCGGCCAACGAGTCCAACGACACTGTTGGAGCAGTGGCGCTGGATGTCTACGGCAACCTCGCTGCTGCAACCTCTACAGGAGGAACAGTGCGGAAGTTGCCAGGGAGAGTTGGCGATAGCCCGCTTATCGGTGCTGGAACATATGCGGACAACCGCTCCTGCGCCGTCTCAACGACTGGGATTGGGGAATTCTTCATCCGCACAGTTGCTGCCTACAGTGTCCACGCCCGCATGCTTTGGGGTGGTCTATCCATTTCTCAGGCAGCCTACGAGACTCTTCAGGAAGTTGCGGCCCTAGGGGGATCCGGTGGACTCATAGGAATCGACCTGCACGGCAACACGGTTGCTCTCTGCACGACCTCAGGGATGTACCGTGGAATGGGGTCTTCCGACAGGTCTATTTGGACTGCCCTCTTCCGCGACGAGCCGTGGCAAAGGACTTAGGGAGCTGCTGGCCGCATTATCCTCACGCACATCCCAGCATGAACGTTGCGTATCGTCCCCCGCAGTAGCCAGCCAAGGAGCGAGTTCGTGGCTGCCTCAACCACGGTACGCACACCCCAGAACTGAGGTGACGTCCACTGCAGTCCCAGCGGTACCTGCAGTCCGAGTGCATGGCTCCACATTAGCCCTACCGCTATCTGTGGCATCCATGGCGGCCCTTGGTATACCAAGCCCAATCCAGTGCTCGGACCTGGCAACGACCATGCAGGCCCTAACCCATGTGCGTACTCCACAGCAAGCCTCAGCGGCAATTCCACCCCAAGAGCTCCCATCTCCGCAGCAGCTCCAATCCGCAGCCGCGCTGGCATCCGTTCGACTACGGTGCTCGCCTCCTTAAGAGGCGTGTAGCGCCTCTGGAGCTCCTCCTCTTCGCCGAGAATTCCAGAGAGCGTATCCCGAGAGCGCTGCAGGACAGCCTCGGTAAGACTCCACCGAAGGAACCCCGCATGTTCCAGCGATACGGCTGCAGCTACCTGGGGAGGTACGGTATCCGCTGTCTGCCACTCCCAACGGAGGCCAATGCTTACTCCTGCTCCCCAGCCAATTGCTGGGGCTGCGCCAATTAGGAGCGGGAGTACAGCACTGCTAGACGTTCCCAGACGCCATCTTTGCTGTATGCTGATGTCCCAACTTAGCGTGCTGTCCCAAGACTCGGGCATAAAAGGTTCAAGGCGTATCCTTCCTCCTGGCAGGACCTCTACGTACTCGTGACCTCGGTAGAGATGAAGGGCGGCCCCGCCCAAGAGCCGTCGAGGGCGCCAGCCTTGCGCGGTGCCGGCTTGCCAAAGAACCCGAGCATAGGCAGCCGTTAGCACCGAATATGCACGCAGCGATAACGTCCCCCCGAGCAGCTCTGCTGTATCGCTCCCTATGATGGGTTGTTGAGCGGCCTCTGCCGTCCCCCGGGGTAGTTGTATCCGCAGCCAGAGCTCCGTACGGGATCCGAATCCCACAGCATACGATGGACTAGGACGCCACACCCCTGCGAGAGTTCCTGCCCGGAGGGAGAATGTATGGGGCCGACTCTCGAGCAA
>JBCNUX010000038.1:0-14851 GCA_039630485.1 Chlorobiota bacterium
GCTCTTCTCGCTGCGGGCCGGCGAATCCAGCTCTGGCAGCTTTCCACAGTGCCGCTGGTGCGGAGGGCATTGGTCGGGCTTGGGTACGGCTTGGGAATCGGAGGAATCGCTCTTCTCCTGGGAATTGCTGGGTACCGGGCCTGGCGGGCTATATTCCGACGTGCTGTCTTCCGCTTCTTGCAGCGTGGGATGGCTTCGAGTGCCTCCCGAATCGTTGAAGTCCGACCGAATCACTACCAAGCTAGCCCTTTGCTAGCGGTAAGGAGCCGGGCGGGTGGAGGGCAACCCAAGTCCGTAGAAGACCACGGGGACAATCTCCCCTTCGGAAGACCTGTAGAGCAGCCGGCTGCTGCACAGCTCAGATTGGAGCGATTGGGCCAGCAGTGGTGGCTGCGTGTTCCTCTTGGAGACCGCTGGGAGTGGCAAGTCGAGCTGACTCAGCTCCTGGAAGAGCAGCAGATCCGGCTGGCAGGAGTCTTGGCCCATGAACTCTATGGGGAGCTCAACTGGCTAGACAGGGCCTTCAAGGAAGGTGATAGGGAGAGGATGGGTCAGGTACTTCGGCGGTTGCGTTCTCGGGTTGAGAGCGCGCGCAGTCTGGCTCGGTCTGCTCCGGCTCAGGGATGGGCTGAGGTGAAGGATTTGTGGGCACAGCTTTCGGAGGCTTACGGGGATCTCGTCAGTAGCGGGGTGCTTCGGCTCACCCAACCTCCGTTCCCGCTGTTTCTCGAGGGGGATCGCCGGTGGCTCTTCCACGTGTTGGCTAACCTAGTGGAGAATGCGTGGAGGGCTGTCCGGGGAAAGGAGGATGCACAAATCATTGTGCGGGCCTCCCCGCAGTCGGGCTGGGTTCTGATAGAGGTATGCGACAACGGTCCGGGGATTGCGGAATCTGCAGAGCCGGGATTGGGAATGCGCATTGTCCGGGAGCTGGTCGATGCCCAAGGTGGTAAGGTCGTGTGGGGCAACAATCCCGAGGGAGGGGCACGCGTCCAGCTGTGGTTCCGCCGAAAGCAGAGTGCTACCGATGGCTGAGGTGGTGACAGAGGAGGAACTACGAGGACAGCGCCTGTTGGGTATTGACTTCGGACTGCGCCGTGTAGGGTGGGCCGTCTGCGATGAGCTTCACTTGAGTGTCACTCCCGGCGGGGTGTTGCGGTATGATCACCCTCGCTTCTGGGAAGAACTACAGCAGATCGTGCAGACCGAGCGCGTTGCAGCTTTTGTTGTTGGGATGCCGGTCGGTGGCGAGGAGTCCTCGAGGACGCGCCCTGTCCTGGAGGCTCTCCGAGCGTTTGTCGGGCAACTGCGCCAGCGCTTTCCGCAGCCGGTCTACGTCTACGATGAGACGGGCTCCACTCAGCGGGCGCAGGAGGCTATGAGGGTCGTAGGGATTTCGCGCAAACGGCAGCGCCAGCGGGGACAGAGCGATCGGCTGGCAGCAGCCCTGATTCTTTGGGATTTCCTGCAGGAGCTCCGCACGTGGGGGAGAGTACGGTCGGAGGAGCTGTGAATGGGGCGGTGGGCTGTGAGACTCTGCCTGTGCGCTGCGCTTCTCTGGGGCGAGAGTGCTGCCCAGCAGGACACGGAGTTGCTGGGGCGGTACTTCTTGGGACAGTTCGGCGAGGGGTGGTTTGCGGAGCTCTACGCTCTGCCGGAAGGGGCTGATTCCATACGTGTTGTGGTGCTCGTGCGAATTGCGTATGCCGTACTGCCGTTTGAGCAAGAGACCATCCGTGGGGGCTTCCGGGCCTCAGTGCAGTTGGGCGCGGAATTAGTGGACACTGTGGGAATTGTACGCCGCCGGTTGGAAGTGCGCGATACGCTCTGGGTACAGCAGTACGAGGCGACACTGTCGCGGGATTCCACTTGGGTTCGTGCCATCGAGGTGGTGATACCGGCCTCGGTACACCGTTGCCGCTTACAACTACTTCTGGCGCATCGCGAAGTCCGCCGGCAAGATCTTCCCGTCTCTCGGCAGCAGTGGAAGGCACCTCTGTTTGCAAGCGCCTCGGAGCAGGGAGTCATTGTGCCGTTCGTGCTGGGCGGGGCTATCCCGTTTGGAGTCAACACGGTTCGGCTCCTCCTATGGGATGCTCGGCTGCAGCCCGGGCAGTCGTACCGCTACCGCTGCCGACAGTTGCCTCCAACAGGGGGCGAACGATGGTGGGACAGCACACCAGAACTCTCTGCAGGGCTTGTTGCGCAAGGTCCGGGGAGGTTAGAGCGGATTGAGCATCCTCTCCCTCGGTACCGCTTGCGCTCCGATAGCGGGATTGGGGCTTGGATTGAGTCCCTCTTGACAACCGCGGAGCTGGTGCCTGGGCGTTACGAGCTCTTACTCTGGCGGGACGAGCAGCCGGAAGATACGCTTCGGTGGGAGTTCCGGGTCGTCTGGGCAACGATGCCGCTGTCACTGCGCCGGATTTCGTATGCGGTGCAAAGCATGTACTACCTGCTGACGAAGGAGGCGTGGTCGCGGCTGCGCTCAGGGTCGCAGCAGGAGCAGTGGCGAAAGATTTGGCAGTACTGGAAACAGCGTGATCCTACGCCGGCAACGGCTTACAATGAGGCCATGGCCGTATACTTCCGCCGAGTGGACTACGCCTACTTCGCCTTCCAGTCCGTTGCAGAGCCGGATGGTGCACAGACGGAGCGGGGGAAGATCTACATCCTCTACGGTCCTCCAACACACCTCCATCGGGAGCTCCCGCCGGACGGTCCTCCGCGAGAGCTGTGGACGTACGAGCGACTCCGGCAGCGCTTCCTCTTTGAACTACGGCCGGACGGACGTTGGCGGCTGGTCAGCATCGAGCACCTGTAGCATAGAAGCTTGCAATAGCGATGGACATTCGGCTCGTTCCTCTCTCAGTCGAAGACCCCTCGGAGCGGCGCCAGTTCATCCGTCTTGCGTGGCGCTTCTACCGAGACGATCCGAACTGGGTACCTCCGCTGAAGGCGGAGCAAGATAAGCTGCTGGCCCCGCGCCGGAATCCTTTCTTCCACCATGCCCGCATGCAACTCTGGGTGGCGTGGCATGGAGCGGAACCCGTAGGGCGGATTGCAGCGATTGTCAATGAGCTCCACAACGAGCTCCACCAGGATGCCGTGGGATTCTTCGGCTTCTTCGAGTGCGTCCCTGATACAGGCGTTGCGCGTGCCCTCTTAGAGGCAGCAGCTGAATGGCTACGGCGCCAAGGGAAGACGAGTATCCGTGGACCTGTGAACCCCTCCATGAACGACGAGTGTGGACTGCTCGTAGACGGCTTCGATCGCCCTCCGGCGATCATGATGCCCTACAATCCGCCGTACTATGCCGAGCTGTTGGAGGCCTGTGGCCTCCAGAAGGCTAAGGACTTGCTTGCCTACCTCTTGACGGAGCAATTCCTCTCCGAGAAGCTGCGGCGGGGGCAGCAGCTTGTGCGGGAGCGCTACAGAATTTGGGTGCGGAGTATGGACTTTCGCGATCGACGACTCTTCCCGCAGGACGTGGAGCGCATCAAGCTCATCTACAATCGCGCCTGGCAGCCAAATTGGGGCTTCGTTCGGTTGACCGATGCGGAGATGGAGTTCTTGGTGGCCGGCCTCAAGCAGGTTGCAGACCCAGAGTTGGCACTGTTTGCCTTTCGAGGAGAGGAACCAATCGGCTTCGCTCTGGCCATCCCAGACATCAACCAGGTGCTCCGTTTCAACCGCTCAGGGAGCTTGCTTGGGGCACTCTGGCACCTCGCAACGAAGCGCAAGCGGATTGATGCTATGCGGATCATGGTCCTGGGCATCTTGCCGGAGTACCAGAACCTGGGGGCCGATGCTGTCCTCTACTATGAGTTGGGCATGCGTGGGCTACGGAAGGGCATCCGGTTTGCCGAAGCCAGTTGGGTGCTGGAGGACAACTGGGCAATGCGCAATCCGCTGGAGAAGACGCTAGGAGCACAGCTCTACAAGCGATACCGCATCTACGAAATGCCCATCTGAGCCGCAGAACCGATTCACCGAAGTCGACGTCCGCGGACGAAAACCGCCTTGAGGGAGCTCGGAGGGGCCCTATAGAGGAGTCGGCTGAAGAGCGCTTCTGGGACTAAGCCTTGGAGAGTCGCGGGAGGGATCCACACAGATGCATCCGTAACGATGAAATCGGCCTCTTTGCCGGGATCCAGGGAGCCGATCCGGTGCTCCAATCCCAGTGCTTGGGCTCCGCCGAGCGTAGCGAGCCAGAGGGCTTCCTCTGGCGTAATCTCTGTCGGGGTTTCTTCAGGTGCCATGAAGGCGCGTAGCTTTGCCGTCTCACAAGCATAGCGGGCCTCCTCCAGCACTGATAGCGAGTAGCCGGCTCCAACGTCGGTCCCCAGCCCCACGCAGAAGCCCTCTTGGAGGTACCGGCGCAGTGGCATAATGCCACTCCGGAGGAAAACGTTAGAGCGCGGGCAATGTGCGATGGTGCATCCGGCAGAGCGGAGACGCGCCCGCTCGGACGGAGAGAGGTAGATACAGTGCGCGAAGATCGTTCGCGGCGTTAGGAGACCTGCAGCTTCGTAGATGGCCGTGTAGTCAGGAAAGTCTGGAAAGAGCTGGGCAATCCAGCGCAGTTCCTGAGGGCTTTCCGCTAGGTGAGTCTGAAGCAGGAGTTGGTGCTGCTGAGCAAACCGAGAGCAGAGGTGAAGCAATTCTAGGCTGCAGCTTCCAGCGAAGCGTGGGGAGACAGCACAGAAGAGCCGCCCGTCATATCCGTGCCACTCAGCAGTGATGCGCTCCAACGCTTGGAGAGCATCGTCGGCGGATGTGGAAAGCTCTGCCGGTACGTTGCGGTCCATCAGCGTCTGACCTATGAACACACGCAGCCCTACGCGGGCGGCAGCAGCGAAGGCACGCGAGGTTGCCGCTACCGTCGGGGGACCAAACGCAACCAGGGTTGTGGTTCCGAACTCCAGGGCCGTTTGGAAGAAGGACTCAGCCTGCCGTTCAGCGAAGTCTGGGTCAGCATACTGGGCCTCCAGCGGGAAGATGAGCTCCCGGAGCCAGGTCAGCAGCTCGCCGCGATCGTGCCCTACTGCAAGGTACTGTGGAAGGTGGGTGTGTACGTCAACGAGGCCGGGTAGCAGAATGCTGTGAGGACCGAAGTCGACTGCAGAAGCTCCGGAGAAACGCCTTTCGATCTCTGCTGTTGGTGCGCAGGCGACGATACTACCCTTGGAAGCATCAACGACGAGAGCACTATCCCAGAGGCATTCTATTCTGCCCTGGAGAGTTGGGTTGAGGAGCACACGCGCCCGGTACACCGTTACGACTGCCATCAGGCCCCAGCATGATGAGGCTTCAGTAGGCGAAGTCAACCCCCAGGGTGAGACGAGTGACTGGCCGCAGGAGCTGGCGTTCCAGCTCTGCCAGGATCCGAACGTTGCGGTATGGGTAGTAGCTGTACTGGACTGCTACCGACTGTTGCCGCAGTGGGCGGTAGACGGAGCCTAAGGGGGCGGTGACGAGGTTAGCAAGAAATGCAACGGCATGCGGAAAGTTCGTGTAGTCAACCCCTAGGAAGCCACCGGCGAGCTCATGCGCTCGAGTGTTATCGGAGCCGTAGAGGAGCTGCAAGAAGAGCTCAGTGTAGTCCCACGGCGTCCATCGCCAGTCCAGGCCTACGCGGTAACCTCGGATGAGTGTGCCTGCGGTGTCTGGCATCTCTCCGTAGAGTCCGAAGAGCCCTAACTCCAGCGGGAGTCTAATGTGGGCGAAGAAGACCTTTCGGTTGTCGGCATCGGCATCTTCGCCAATGTATTCATCGATCCCGTTGCCGTTGACGGCTCCGATGGAGAAGTTCCATGGTAGGCTCAGGATGATGCCGCGCTGGTATGTCAAGGGGAAGCGGCCAACGGTGTAGATGGTATAGTCGCTACGCGTTAGCCGCAGTTCCCGTGGGAACATGAGGTCGCAAGGCTGGAACTGTCCCAACTGCAGACCCCATCCCTCCCATGGGTGGAGGTGAACCCACGCGTCCTCGAAGAAGGGGGCTTCACCTTTCTCAAAGATGACATAGGCGTAGAAAGAGGCAATCCGCCCAAGGGCCCCGCCCGTGAGGAACTTCACTCCCCATGGGGCTTTGAAGTCCTGCCGTACACGGCTTCCATCAGCACGCACTTCAGCCCACTGCTGGAAGCGGAAACCCAAAGGGACACGATCGAACAGATTTAGACGGTCATCACCGGTGCCGGGGACGTAGGCCTTCTCCTGCAGCCCCTCGAAGATGTATCCGCTACCAGAGAACTGCTGACCGAACGCATTCAGTTTCGGGAACGTGTGGTGGCAGGTAGCACATGAGAGCCCATACTGGCGGGCAAAGGCTGGAATGGCTTCTGTAGCATGATTCGAGCAGAGGAGTAGTCCTGCGATGAGAAGCAGCCGTACTACCGAAGGAGCTAGCATGTGGAGCAGGGGGGTGTTTCACTGGATGACAGAGACCTCAACTCGGCGATTCTGAGCCCGCGCTTCTTCTGTGGTTCCTTGGACGAGGGGCCGGCGCCGTCCCCAGCCCTTGGTTTCGATGCGCCGGGCATCTATCCCTTGCTTGACCAGGTAGTCTTTAACAGCATCAGCGCGTCGTTGGGATAGGCGGTCATTGTAGGCGTCAGTTCCGACGTCGTCGGTGTGCCCCTCAATGAGGATGCGCACTGAGGGATACGCTTTGAGGAACTCTACCAATCGGTCCAAGTCTGGCATAGACTCTTCCTTCAGCTCAGCCTTATCGAAGTCGAAGAAGACCAGCAGTCGGGTACGCCCGCGCTCGGCAGGCGTCAGCAGGATGTCCTTTGTAACGGGGTTGACAGCAATGTCACGTCCGACCTCAAAGCGCTCGCTGTAGAAGAGGTAGCCCTCTCGGGAGGCAGTGATAGAGTACGTTCGTCCTGCGGGAAGAGCAACGTAGTACTCACCTGTCTCCTCGTCGCTGTAGAGCTCGGCAATCTTCCGTCGCGTGCGAAGGTCGGTAATCGTCATGGTTGCCCCAAGAGGTGCCTGAGTGGACGCATCGCGGACCGTTCCTTGGACCATCAGCACAGGGTCTGGCGGATTCGGGTTAGGAACAACGAAGAAGACATCCAGGTCTCCAGCAGGGGTTGTACGGCTCAGGAAGGCAGCGTTCTGGTCTGGTAGGGGGACGTAGAAGTACTCGTCAGCAGGCGTATTGACCGGGGCAGCGAACTTCTCCGGCCTTCCGAAGCTTCCGTCTGGTCCCATGCGACTGACGAAGATGTCGAAGTTGCCGTCGCGATTAGAGGCGAAGTAGAGGGTGCGCCCGTCGGCTGCCAGAACGGGTGCCATATCGTCGGCAGAGGAGTTGAGTATGCGGAGCGCTACGGGCGTAGACCAGCGATTCCCCTCACGACGACACATCCAAAGATCGGTACCACCACTGCCACCAGGTCGGTCGGAGGCGAAGATGAAGAGGCTACCGTCGGCGGCAATACATGGCTGCGAGTCCCAATCAGCGGAGTTGACGGCTACTCCAAGATTAGCAACTCTCGTCCAGCGGTCGCCTGAGCGGTAGGCACTGTAGAGGTCCGTCCGTCCGCTGCCGCCGAGCTCATGCTGGAAGGCAGCGAAGAGGAGGAGGTTCCCGTCCATCGTCAGAGTTGCGCCTCCAACGTGGGTGGCGTCGCTGACTTCTCCACCGATGCGCTGGGGTGATTCCCAGCGGTCTCCCTGCCGTTCCGCAATGTAGAGGCGCTGCCGCCCACCACCACGGCTGGAGGTTAGATAGACTTCGCGTCCCCCGCGAGCAATGCCGCTAACAAAGTCGTCCGCTGACGAGTTGAGGGCATCTACTGGCATGACCTGGACAGCAGGTCCCGTTGGACGCGCCTGAATCTGTGCCCACAGTGCGAGGCTATTCCCAACTGCCAATGCTACCGCGACGATGATCGCAGACATTGCGCACCGTAGTTAGGTGTTACAGACCAAACCAGAGCCCTACGAGGAGCTGGAGAGAATGCTGGGAGGCGTTGCGCCCAATCACGTCAACGATCCCTTCGCTTGGTTTCCAGAAGTCTCGAGAGCTGACATCTTCGCGAAAGCTAGACAAGAGCTGGAATTGCACCCGGGGAACCAGCCACAACTTGTGGCCCAGCATGATTCGGTACCCGGCCCCTAATTCGAGGCCGATCCGTGAACCCTTCATGGGAGGCACGTTCCATTTACCCGTAACCTCCAAAGTTCTATAGGGGTTGGGATCGAATGGATCTCCCGGGTTGCGGAACCCGCAGCCTCCCACTGGGTCTTCAACAGAGTACTTTTCCTTCTGCTGGTTGGTCCGGTGGAAATGGACGGTAACTCCGCCGCTGAGCCAGAGTTGCGGGGTGAGGTTGTAGCGGAGCCCAGCACCGAGGGTGATGTAGTGCGCCGCAAGGGTCCACTCAGCAGAGACAGGCACTTCCCTAACAACTCCAGTGAGAAAGTCTGCGCAGTCTGCTTCACCAGTGCCAGAGTTCCCCCACTGTTTGATGTCATACCCAGCACGGACGACAAGCCCTAGCTGTGGGGTCAGTCCTACGTCCGCGCCCACGTTGAAAGTCGGCGAGAAGCCGCTCCCACTCCTGAAGAGTCGCGATGGGGTGTTTGTGGGCTCAAAAGGCGAGTACTGTAGGGTTTGTGAGGCCATGTTCCAGTTCCCTCCGACTTCGATGCCGAGCAGTACGGGTGGGGTGGGCTCTTCCCACGGCGCTACAACGGGTGCACCTCGAGGACGTAAGACGTCCTCTTGGGCTACTGCTGTCGCGGACTCAAGGAGTACTAGTAGGCAGAGAGTTGCTGCAAGGGCGAGTGCCATGGAGACGGCCTTTGGATTGGGTACACAAACAGCGCAAGAGCGGCACAAATTTATGCACCAGCCCCTGTAGTAGCGTGTGTAATTTTGAGGCGCGGGGAGAAGTCTATGGGAATTGGAGCGTACGCTGTACTGCTAGTAGCTACCTATGTCGCTACAGCCGAAGCTCAAGAGGCGTGGCGGGTCTTCTTTCGGGATAAAGGGCCGGAGCCGTTTCGGCAGGGTAGCCCACTGTATGAGCAGACTATCCAGTTGATCTCTCCGCGAGCATTGCAGCGGCGGGCGAAGGTGAGGCCGCCAGATTCGTTGGTCACGCTGGAGGATGCTCCCATCTACCAGCCGTACGTGGATAGCGTTCAGCGATGGGGGCGGGTTTGGCTACGTCTCCGGTGGAAGAACTACGTCGTCGTGTGGACGGATTCTGCCGGGATTGAACGTATTCGGCGGTTGCCGTTCGTGAGGGCAGTGCAGCCGACCCGTGAGGTGCCGCTTGTGCTGCCCTTTCCAGTGCCGGGCGGCTCGGAGAGGTCCCAAGCTCCACTAGCTAACCAGCAGCTTGGGGACTGTGGAGTGTTCCAGTATGGTCCCTCGTGGAACCAGCTCCAGATGTTAGCAGTCCCAGAGCTCCACCGAATGGGCATCACGGGCGATAGTGTCTGGATTGGGCTGCTCGATACAGGTTTCCGCTGGCGTGGGCATCGGGCATTTTCCCACTTGCGGGTTCGGGCAGAGTATGACTTCCTCTTCGGGGATACGCTAACTACCACCAAGCCTGGCGAGCATCCTCGGCAGGACTTGCACGGTACGTTGGTGCTATCCGTCGTAGGGGCTCTCTGGCGCGATACCCTCATTGGGGTTGCGCCGACAGCGACCTATGTACTGGCGAAGACTGAAGATATTGCCGCAGAGCGACACATCGAGGAGGACGCCTATGCGGCAGCTTTGGAGTGGATGGAGGCTCTGGGGGTGGATGTGGCCTCTTCTTCCCTAGGCTACCGAGACTTTGACAGCACGGAGGTCTCGTACACGCCAGAGCAGCTAGATGGGCGTACGACGATTGTGGCTCAAGCGCTAGAGGCTGCGGCTCGGCGTGGGGTGATCTGTGTGACAGCGATGGGGAACGATGGGGGGCGTGGGCTGGTCTCTCCAGCAGATGCCGATAGCGCCCTGGCCATAGCAGCTGTGGACAGCCTTGGAAATCGCGTGTGGTTTAGCTCTGTGGGGCGGTGGCGGAATGGGGTACTGCGTCCAAGTTTGGCAGCACAGGGACTTTCCGTTGTCGCGGCTGCGCCGGGAGAGACTACAGCTGTGCGAGCTTCTGGGACCTCGATGGCAACTCCTCTTGTGGCAGGCAGTGTTGCTCTGCTCATCGCGGCACGGCCGGATCTGCCTCCGTGGAGGATACGGCAAGCATTGCTGCAGACGGCCTCCAACGCTACTCAGCCCGATACGCTGCTGGGCTACGGCATTCCCAACGTCTGGCGTACTCTCCAAGCTCTCGGCGGTGCGATAGGCCCACCGGCAGTGTGGAGGCGTGCATCGGAGGACGTGCGAGTTGCCAGCTATGCACTCGTTCCCTTCTCCCTCTTCTCTGCGTCGTTGCAGCTAGCATCGAGGCCCGGTGGAGAGAGTGTGGGGAGCATTCCCCTCTCTGCTTGGGGAAGGGAGCGTGTGCTGTTCTACGGAGACCTACCTGCTGCTCTCGTAGAAGGGCGGGAGACACTATGGGTGCGGGTGACTATACGGAGCGCCGCTGGAGATGAACTCGTTGGGCGATGGTATGCTGTAACACGGCTGCCGACGGTGCCGTGCGGTATGTGGCTCCCCGATGCCGTCCGAGTCCAGGAAGCAGTTGCGGGACCTCCTGCACTCCGTATCTTTCCAACGCCTGCAGCTCGTGGAGCCGAATGCTACGCTGATCTCCCGGAGCTCTCGCCAAGGACAGGTTCCCCACTGCAGCGAATCCAATTGTGGGATGGACTTGGGCGGCGAGTATGGGAATATCAGCTACCAGCCGACCGCTTATGGGGCTCGACGGGACAACGCTGGACAGTGAGGCTTCCTACGGAGCAGCTTGTCCCTGGGACGTACTGGTTGGAAGCACTCTACGGGGTAGGGACAGCCGAGCGCTTGATGGCTCCTCTCGTAGTCTACTGATGCGGATGCGTGTGCAACGGCTGCAGGAATCTGAATGCCGACCGTGCTCATCACTGGTGCAAGCGGGAACGCTGGACAGCAGGTAACGGCGTACTTCTTGGAGCGGGGATGGTCCGTCCATGCCCACTGCCATACTCCAGAAGGGGCTGAGCGACTCCGCCAAGCCTTGCCCTTGGGACTTCAACAGCGCCTAAGCATTACTACTGGAGACTTGGCTCAGCCGGAAGCAGTCGAGGCCTACTTCTCTGCGGCACCGCGCCCGGTCCATGCGGTGGTGCATTTAGTTGGAGGCATTCGGGCTGGGATGCTGCTGGAGGAGACTCTGCCGGAGGTGCTTGCAGAGATGCTGCAGCTCAACGTCACGACGACCTTCCTGGTACTCCGAGCTGCCCTCCCGCTACTCCGAGAGACCAAGGGCGCAATCGTGACAGTAGCGGCAAAGGCTGCTCTCCGTCCGGAAGAGCGGAAGGCTGCATACGCTGCTGCCAAGGCCGCTGTCGTTGCTCTGACTCAGGCTACCGCTGAAGAGGGGCGTCCGTACGGCGTACGGGCTAATGTTGTGGTTCCGTCCATCCTACGTACACCGGCGAACTTGGAGTGGGCTCGTGGCGGGGAGGAAGAGCGGTGGCTCTCCCTTGAGGAGTTTGCTGCCGCAATCTTCATGCTCTGTTCCGAAGAGGGGCGAGCCATCACGGGCGCGATCATTCCCATGTACGGCGGAATCCCAGCGTGAAGGTAGCGATGGAAGCCGTTGCTGTCATCATGGCTGGGGGCAGCGGGGAGCGGTTCTGGCCTTTGAGTCGGCAGCAGCGTCCGAAGCAGCTCCTGCGCTTGACCCCGTCAGGGCGGATGCTGGTGGAAGAGACTGTGGAACGCCTTCGAGGCATCCTCCCGCTAGAGAACGTCTACGTTCTAACCTCCGCTCCACTGCAGAGCCTCCTGCGGCGCGCCCTGCCGCAGATTCCGCCAGCAAACGTCATTGCAGAGCCGATGCGACGCAATACCGCCGCCTGTTTACTCTTAGCCGCAGCCGTCGTTGCAGAGCGCTTCGGAGAGGGTGCCCCTGTCGTCGTGGCAGCCTTTCCGTCGGACCATCTCGTGGAGCCTGTGGAGGAGTTTCAACGGTGTCTGAGGAAAGCGCTCGCCCGGGCTGGGCAGGGAAGAGAGCTCGTAACGATTGGTATTCCGCCGACACGACCGGAGACGGGATACGGCTACATAGAAGTGGATGCGCTGCTGGAGGATGCTGAAGGAATCTCGGTCTGCAGCGCCCGGCGCTTCCGAGAGAAGCCCAGCCGAGAGGTGGCAGAGGAGTTTGTCCAGAGCGGCTCGTTCCTGTGGAACAGCGGGATGTTCTTCTGGCGGCTGGATGTGCTGTTGCACTCGTTCCGTACCTATGCACCTCAGTTCTGGCAGCACTGGGAAGGTCTTCGACGGGTAGTCCGCTCGGTGTGGGGGCAGCCGGTTGAGGGGGCCTATCCAGGGCTGGAGGCTGTCTTCGCTGAGCTGCCGGATATCTCGGTTGACTACGCGATTGCGGAGCGAGCGGAGCGGATTGCAACTGTTCGCGCTACGTTCCGGTGGGACGATGTAGGTGCGTGGGACGCGTTGGAGCGGGTCCTGCAGCCAGATGCCCATGGGAATGTCGTCAACGGCGACGTCATCCTCTTGGAGTCGCAGGGCTGTGTCGTGGTGGATGCCCGAACACAGCCGCGGCCCTTGGTGACGCTCTTGGGGCTGCGCGATAGCGTCGTCGTGCTCACGGACGATGCCGTGCTCTGCTGCGCCAAATCGCACGTCCAGCAGGTGCGGCAGCTTGTCAACTACCTACGGCAGCAGGGCTACGAGGCGCTGCTCTGATGGCACTCTTGGTGACCAACATTGGACAACTGGTCACCGTCCGGGCAGAGGGCGCACGGGTCAAGGTGGGGGAGGCCATGCAGGAACTGGGGATTGTGCACGATGCTGCTATGGTGGTGGAGGAGCGTATCCTTTGGGTTGGGCCCAAGACGGAGGCGTACTCACTGAGGTCCTCCGGGCTCCTCCGGTGGGAAGCAGAGTGGGACGTCGGGGGGCGAGTCGTCATTCCTGGCTTCGTTGATGCTCACACGCATATGGTCTTCTCTGGCTCTCGGGTCGAGGAGTATTCCCGGCGGCTGCGTGGAGCGACGTACGCTGAAATCGCCGCAGCAGGCGGCGGCATCATGACGACAGTGCGTGCTGTCCGTGCTGCTAGCGAAGAGGAATTGTTCCACCAAGCTTCGGCACTCCTCTGGAGCGCACTCCAGCATGGCACGACGACCGTAGAGATCAAGAGCGGCTATGGGCTGACGACGGCCGACGAACTGAAGCTCCTCCGCGTAATTCGCCGCTTGGCGCAGGAGCTTCCTCTGCGGATTGTACCGACCTTCATGGGAGCCCATGCTTTCCCACCGGAGTACCGCGGCTGCCGTTCCGAGTACGTAGAGCTGATCTGCCAGGAGATGCTCCCCGCGGTTGCAGCAGAAGGGTTGGCGGAGTACTGCGACGTCTTCGTGGACGAAGGGTACTTCACCCTGCAAGAGGCAGAGCGCATCCTACGGACGGCACAGGACTATGGCCTGCGCCCGCGCCTCCATGCCGATGAGCTGGCCCCCGTTGGGGCTGCAGAACTGGCTGCACGAGTAGGTGCCGTCTCAGCTGACCATCTGCTCCATGTCTCCGATGCGGGGATTGCCGCTCTCCGGAGCACTGGGACCATCGCCGTTCTGTTGCCTGGGACAGCGTACACGTTGCGGCTCCCGTATGCGCCTGCACGGAGGCTGATTGCGGCGGGTGTACCTGTTGCTCTGGCCACCGACTGCAACCCGGGTTCATGCTTCTGCGAGAACATGCAGATGGTGCTCTCCTTGGCGTGCCAGTGCATGGGGATGCTACCAGAGGAGGCCCTTGTGGCAGCAACGCTCAATGGGGCCGCTGCATTAGAGCGTTCACGCCTTCTGGGAAGCCTGGAGGTCGGCAAGTACGCTGATTTCCTCGTATTGCAGCTCCAAGACGTTCGGGAGATGGTCTACCACTTCGGTGTCAACCACGTGGCTGAGGTCTGGATTGGAGGACGCTGCGTGTGGAAGGCCCCAGCATGACACCGTAGCGGGGCTGCACGTCTGGGACTTCAGAGTGAGGTAACAAGTGGCATGCTCAGAATGGTCAAGCAGGTAGTGAGTACTCCGCCCCTTTCCATGAAGGGGAGAGGGGTGAGACGATCAGTCGTAAGATACCGAACCTCTGTGGTAGTAGGTAAGCGAGGCTCTTGGGGCGGTTGAGCACAGGCAATGATGCCCTTTGGGGACGGGGGTGGCGTGCTTGCCGTATTAGCATTAGCTTTTGCCCCAGTCCAAGATGGGGTGTCGACGGTTTGGTCATGGTGGCTGTGCAAATGGAGCGGTGAGTCTTAGTAATGGGATGCCGGCGAGCTTTAGGTAGTGCAACGGGCGTGCTGGACTTGTTATATTAGCACAGCAAGCAAGCGGCAGTTGTTGGACTTGGTGTAGGGGTACACCGATGAAACTAGCTCTCTGCGCTTCGGTTGTGATGGGTGCTGCTATCTGGCTGATGGGTACACCTTCGGTAGGAGGGTCTGTACCGGTTCGCAGCACGAAGACAGATGTCATCCAACTCTTCCGTATTCCATCGGGGATGCTGGTGTATCCTCTGAAGGAGCCGCGTGCGATACCTCTGAATGGCCAACGAATAGAGCTCGTCGCCGAACGGCGTGCGACCTCACTCCGGCGCTTGCCAGCACGGTCCCTCCAGAATCTTCCGGGTGTCAGGATTGCTAACACTACGTACGACTGGCAGACGAATTTCCTCATCAAGAACCGCATGGTCTGGTACGGCCCGGAG
>JBCNUX010000039.1:0-14360 GCA_039630485.1 Chlorobiota bacterium
TCGCTCAGAAAGTCCATGTAGAAAAGCCGCCAGAGGTACGAACGGAGGAGGAGGCCCAAAAGAGCCTCGAGATCCGCGTAGTACTCACCCTCGGGCAACGCCCAGTTTTGCAAGCCAAGATCGAGCCGGCCGACTACGTCCGGCGTCGAGCTCAGGAAGATCCGAAAATTGCTAGCTTTCGAGGCTTAGTTATGGAGGAAGTGTCCTCTATTGAGCTCTTTCCCCTGTTGCACTACGTCTTCTTCGACGAGGGTTCGTCTCGAATCCCAGACCGGTATGTCCTCTTCCGAAGCCCGGAGGAGGCTGCTACATTCAGTGACGAGCGCATCCCCGGAGGCACGCTGGAAAAGTACTACCACATTCTCAACATCTACGGCTACCGCCTCCGGAAGAACCCCAATGCACGGCTCGAGATCGTCGGCTGCAATGACAATAAAACGCCTGCAGAGAAGCGCCCTGGGCTCTCTCTGGAAAGAGCTCAGGCCGTCTTCAACTACCTGAGGGACATCTGGGGAATCAGCCCAGAGCGGATGAAGATCACCGTTCGAAATTTGCCCCAAGTCCCCTCCAACCTCAACGACCCGCAGGGGATTGTGGAAAACCGCCGCGTTGAGCTGATCTGCTCCGAGTGGGAAGTGATCAAGCCCATTTTGAGCCGCGACCCCAAGCGGCTTCCCTCGCCGGAAACAATGGAGTTCGTGATGCGTAATGGTATCGAGGACGACCTTGTGGAAAGCCGCCGCATCGAAGTCACCCGCGGCGGACAGCCGTGGAAGACCCTGACAGACATTGGGACGACCACCCCTTCGTACACCTGGGACTGGGTCAACACCAGAGGCGAATACCCCGACGACGAAATCCCCTATCAAGCCCGACTCTTCGTACGGAGCAAGACTGGTCAAGAATGTGCCTCCGATCCTATCACAATCCCAGTTATGCAGGTGACCACGGAACAGAAGAAGATAGAGCGCATGGCTGACCGGACTCTCGAGCGTTACAACCTCATCCTCTTCCCCTTCGACCGCTACGATGCAGGACCACTCAATGAGCGAATCCTGCGAGAGTATGTCTTCCCGCGAGTCTTCCCCAACTCCACGATTGAGATCGTCGGCCACACGGACGTAGTTGGACTCTACGACCACAACAAAAAGCTCTCCGAAAACCGTGCCCGAACGGTCTATCGGGGTATAGAGCAGTACGCCAAAGGACGCTACCAGAGCCTGACCGCTCGCGGTGTAGGGGAAGACGATCCGCTCTACACGAACGACCTCCCGGAAGGGCGCTTCTACAACCGCACAGTCCAAATCCTCATCAGCACGCCGATCGAGGCAGGAGCCACTGCCCCGTGAGGGGATGGATCCTGCGAGCGATACCTTCAGGGTCTCCAGCCTCCTTGTCGGGACGAGCGGGTGGGCCTACCGAGAGTGGCGGTCATGGTGGTACCCAAAGTCCCTCCCGCGACGGAGGTGGCTGGAGTTCTATGCGCAGCACTTCGGGACTGTCGAACTCAACAGTACCTTCTACGCTCTCCCCCCACCCCAGCGCTTCCAGGAGTGGGCACGTTCCGTCCCTGAACAGTTCTGCTTCGCCGTAAAAGCCCCACGGACACTAACCCACCAACCCACGGCCCAAGATGGTTCAGCCGACCTCTCCCGGTTGATAGAGGGAATCGCTGCTCTCGGGACACGACGAGGCCCAATTCTGTGGCAATTCCCACCACGCCACACCTGCGATCTGGTATGGCTCCGCTCTTTCCTCCAGGCTCTCCCTTCGGAGGTAGAGCATGCAGTGGAATTCCGTCATCCTTCCTGGAACACCCCCCAGGTCTGGGAACTCCTCCAGCAGCATAGAGTCGCGATTGTGTGGAGCGATTCCCTCCGCTTCCCTTCGTTCTTGACTGTCACTGCACCGTTTGTCTACGTCCGGTTCCATGGATTGGAAGGCGGATACGCACATCGGTACTCCGATGCTGAACTTCAACCGTGGGCGGCTCGCCTTGCCGAAACCCTCTCCGCCGGCCTCCGAGTTTACGTCTACTTCAACAACACCGCCAGCACTGCTCCCCGCGACGCTCTCCGCCTACAAGAGCTCATCCAGAGCTACCTTTAAGTGCCTTGCCGGAGGCGCTGGAGACGACGCCGGGCTTCTGGGGAGTAAATCGAGGTAGGATACCGCATCAAGAGCTGCTGGTAGACTGCTACTGCCTCTCCGTGCCGCCGTTGCTGCTCTAGGATGTCGCCAAGTAGCAGGAGAGCCCGGTCCCCATAGAGCACGTCGTCCTTCTCCGCAAGCAGCCGAGTGATTAACCGCTGAGCCTCATTGAGGTCCGAACGGGCAAAGGCTGCCATTGCCGCCTTCAGTAGGGAGGTCTCGGCTAAGGGTGTATCCTCCCCCGACTGCTCTACCACGCGGAGGTAGAGTGCCTGTGCTCGGTCAAACCGCTCCTGGAGGAAGGCTAGTTCAGCGGCTGCAAAGAGCCGAAGGAGCGCAGAGTCGGAGGCCGTTTCCAGTAGCGTCAACCGTTCGAGGGCATTGTTCGCCGCTGGACTGCTGGTCTGGAGCCCCACCGTAGCATAGAGAGCACGGGCACTGTCCAAACGACCCTGGAAGAACTGCAGCTCTGCCTGCCAGAAGCGCGCCCATTCTGCAGCCTCTGGCACGAGAGCCTCGTACGCAAGCGCCTTTTGAAGGAGAGTCGACGCCTGCGTCACGTCATCAGCCTGCAGCGCTATTGGTACCATCGCGATGAGGGCAAGGGCAGCCCACTGCGTCTGCGGAAAACGCTGAAGGAGTGTTTGCAGGACAGACCGAGCAGAAACCCTGTCCCGAACTACATCGCGCAGGAACAGCCCCAGAGCATAGAGTGCCTCAGCGCTGATGGGTAGCGTATCGGCCTCCCGGACGAGCGCCTCGTAATCGCGACGAATCTGTTGCCAAGGGATATCGCGTGCACCCTGACGAACCAATTGCTCAGCCGTCCGCACATAGCCGTAGAGGGCTCGGAGGCGGATCTCCCGAATCGGGCGTCTCTGGAGCGTCCGCTGGTAAGCCTGTAGGGCAAGCTCAAACTGTTCACTCTGCCGAGCCCCGTCTGCGAACTGTAGCAGCTCTATGCCCGTGCCGCCAGAGAGCTCATCCAGTTGCTGGAGCTGTTCCAAGGCTGCGGTCCCGTCACCAATCTCCTGGAGGAACCAGACAAACAACCGCCGGAGCAGAGTGTCTCGGGGATACTCCCGGGTATACCGCTCCATAAGCGGCCGAATCCGCTGCGCTGCCTCGGGGAGGCTTAGATACTGAAGGAGGCGGGACTGGAGGAGCGCAAGCGGGCTCCGCTGCCGAACGAGCGATAGGATTTCCTGGACGCCGCGCTCGACATCCCCGATGCGGACGTACCATGCACTCAGCTCATCGGCAAAGAGAGTGTCTTGGCGTAGCTGCCGCCGCCCGCGCAGGAGAGTTGCGATAGCTTCATCCGCGAGTTGGACGTTGTGCTGGGCCGACGCTACGGCTCGATAGCTGCTCGGTTCCATCGGGGCACGGCGCAAGGCCTCTTCCCAGGCCCACCGCGCCGAATCCGGCTGTTGCAGGTACCAGTACACCTCCCCTAAGAACGCCCAGACGACCGGCAGCGGCTGACGTTGGAGGAAAGCTCTCACCTGTGGGAGCACCTCTCTCGTGCGCTGAAGCCTGGTGTATGCCCGCCCCCACCCGATGAGATATACCGCCGAGTCAGGAAACAAGCGGAGGAGCCGCTCGTAGACCTGCGCTGCACCGGCATGGTCTCCGATGGCCTCCAGCGTCTGAGCCAACCGTTGCTGTTCGGCTACGTCTACCCGGACCTGAGCCCAGAGAAGCGTCGCTGCAGCGAAGAAGAGAGCCCATCTCATGGCAGCCTCGCCCAGTGAGGACTCAACAGCGGAACAATAGCCTGCTGGATGGGCTGCGGGCAGACGAAGACCTGTCCCCCCTGCCGAAGCTGAACGTTGACCTCCGTCCGCATTCCGAATTCCCCAGGACAGTAGATTCCGGGTTCCACGGTAACGATACTCCCACACAGGAGGCGTCGGGTATCGCGGGTCTCATAGTCGTCCAAGTTCGCTCCGGGACCGTGGACCTCCATGCCCAAGCTATGTCCGGTGCGGTGCAGGAAGTTGTCACCGTAGCCGGCAGCCGAGAGGATAGAGCGGACATGGCGGTCCACTTCGTAACCAGCAAGGGGCCGCTCGTGCTCCACAGCATTACGGATGAGCTCGATAGCGCTATCACGTGCCTGGGCCAATACAGCAAACGCTTCGACGAACCTTTCGGGGACTTCCGCACCGGCATACGCCATCCACGTGATGTCGGCATACAGTGCCGAAGGATGTGAAGGACGAGCCCAGAGATCGATGAGCAGCAAGTCCCCGACTCGGATTGGAGCCGTATCGGAAGCTGTAGGACTGTAATGGGGGTTCGCCGCCCGCTCGGTACGGGCAACAATCGGGGGATGGTCCGTCTGGAGTCCACGAGCCGTTAATTGTTCCAGAAGCCACCGCTGAACAGCGTACTCCTGAGGGTGCACGCCTTGCTGTAAGTGGTCGCGCACCCACACGAATGCATCCCGGACGATCTCATAGAGCAGCTGGGCTGTCCTGGCCTGTTGTTCCAGCTCCTCAGGAGAGTAGACAGCAACGAGCTCCTGGAGGAGGTCGGCCGAGCTGACGAGCTCTGCACCGAACCGTCGTAGGAGTTCAGCCGTTCCGGCATCAAGGACAGACACCACTGGTAGCTCGCCGTACGGCGAGTACTCAACGGCCAACCGCGGATACTGCCGACACCACTCGGCCAGAATCCCCTGCCAGTCCTGATACGTCTTGTAGAGCCGCTCCTCAGCCTCCACGTCACGCAGAACATGGGACTCGATAGCGTGAACGGCTTTCTGCGGAGTTCCGCGAGCCGGAATGAGGACCACCCATCGGCGGGTCGCGTAGAATGTCGTAGGGAGACCTAAGAGCTGCATCGCGAAACGGTTAGCCCCCCGAAAGTCGTAGAGTAGCCATGCGTCGATCCCTTCCCGCTGCAAGAGCTGCTGGATGCGTTCCCACAGAGCTTGCTGTGCTGTACGGTGCATGCTTTCCGCGGTGGTGCTGATAGGAGATGGAGGTAGCACAATCGCCTACTCACGCAGCTATCCGCGCCGGCTCTTTGCTCTTGAGCAGTGAACGGTAGAGAGCGACGTACGCCTGTGCGGACCGCCGCCAGGAGAAGTCCTGCGCCATACCATTTGCAACGAGTCGCCGCCACAGCTCCGGCTGTCGATAGAGCTGCAGTGCCCGCTCAATAGCTGCCAAGAGGGCTTCTGCAGTCGGTTCCTCGAAGACAATCCCCGTCCCCTCCCCTGTTGCAGGATTGAAGTCCTGTACAGTGTCGCGCAATCCTCCGGTGGCCCGCACGATCGGGACCGTGCCGTATAGCATAGAGTACATCTGGTTCTGGCCGCACGGCTCCTGTAGAGACGGCATCAGGAACATGTCAGCGCCCGCCTCGATCAAATGCGCCAGAGGCTCGTCAAACCCCAAGCGTAGGGCGAAGCGGCGCGGGAACTGCCGCTGCAGCTTCTGCAGTGCTGCTCGGTACTCTGGCAGTCCGTCCCCCAAGAAGACCATTTGGACATCGCGGCGGGAGAGCAACGTCGGAGCTACTTCCAGCAGCAGCTCGATTCCCTTGACCGGATGGAGTCGCGAGATGATGCCGATGACAGGTACTTTGGGATCGTACCGCAGCTCCATCCGCTCCAGCAACAGCCGCTTATTCAGCGGCTTCACCTGCCACACAGAGTTGGCATCGTAGTGGTTATCCAAGTAGGGGTCCGTCTGCGGATTCCAAATCGTCGAGTCCACTCCGTTGAGGATGCCCATGAAGGTCTCCGCATGCCGACTCCGCAGCACCTCATCTAAGCCGTTGGTATCCACCGCACCAGAGAGGATCTCCTGAGCATACGTCGGGCTCACCGTCGTGACGACATCCGCAAACTCGATTCCTGCTTTCACGAAGTTGACCATGCCCCGGTGGAGCAGGCGCTCGTAGTACTCGCTCGGTAACCCGGTCTTCTGCAGCGTCTCTGGCGGGAAGATGCCCTGGTCAGCAAGGGAGTGGAGGGTAAAGACAAAGCGGGTACGTCGGAACTCGTTGGGGTAGAGAGCCCGTAGGTAGGCTCCTAACGGCCCTGTCTGCCAGTCGTTCGCATGGATGATGTCGGGAAACCACCGAAGGAAACGGCACATCTCGACGACCGAGCGGCAGAAGAAGAGGAAGCGCTCGTCGTTGTCCGGGTAGGGCTTGCCCGTCTGCGGGTCAGCGTAGAACCCTTTGCGGTTGTCGAAGTAGTGGTAGTTAGTCGTAACGTACACCTGCACGCGTACCCTCGGATTCTGGAGTGTAGAGGACTTGATGGAAACAGGCTCGCGACGGTCTCCCATCGGAATCTCCATCAAGCGCAGGCGGCGAATTTCATGGATATGGTTCTTCCGCTCGCTGACGCAGCCGTACTTTGGGAACATCACCCGGACGTCAATCCCCTGCTCGCGCAGGGCCATCACCAGGCCGTAGGAGACGTCAGCAAGCCCCCCTGTCTTGGCAAACGGGTACACTTCAGGTGAGACGAAAAGAACGCTAATCGGTCGTGCCATCCAGCTCGCCTACGTAAGCGGTTCGGCAGTGCTCGCAAAGTTTTTGCAAAATTACGAAAAACGCGCTCCCTGCCCTGCCCCCGCAGGGTCCGACAGGTAGGTACGCGCGCCCCCGAGGCAGCTACTCCGAGCGCTTGCCTAAAACAGCGTAAGCGTAGCCCAAGTAGCCGAGATCGACAGCGACCAGCCCTGCGTAGGCTAACACTCCATAGATGCCGAGCACAACGCCGGTGATCGCCTCACCCTCCGGTAGCACTGCAACCAGTATCGCCCCAATGATGGCCGCTGGAATGAAGTAGAGCAGTTGGACCGCCAAGCGCCCGAAGAAGAGGGTCCACTTCTCTCCCAGCGTTGCTCTCCAGCTCAGACGCAAAGCTTCCGTAGGAGTGCTGCCTCTGTCCACAAGGAGCAGTGGTGCTAACACCCAACCTATCGTTAGCACAAGCCCTGGAATGACGAAGAACAGCAGCCCCGCAACGATTCCAAAGATCAGCAGCACCATCAACAGGAGCCAGTCCGCCATCGCATCTCGGTAGCGCCGATCGAAGATGATGGTCGGATCAATCCGTTGTTGACGGCTCAACAGCAGCGGGATGCCTGCAGTGAGGGCAATCGTCGTCCCTACATTGACGTACGGGATCCACAACGTCAGCACCCATAGGAGGGATGCGAGCAGGATGCGGAAGTACTGCCCGAAGCCCCATCGGAAGGAGTACGACAAGAGGTCACCGAAGGTCAGCACTTCCGGAAGGGTCGGAGCCGTTGGCTCGGATGGCGCTGCTGGCTGTGAGGGAGTCGTCTGCTCAGTCATGGCTCACTCTACTCTGGCAAGTGACACATTCTCCAGGGCCCAAGGCCCGCAATTGCCTTGCTACGGCACCAGCACAAACGGTGCTACCTGCGTATGATGTCTGCCGACTCCGCGGAGGGCATACCATCCAGGCAGCAGTGACACAGGAAGCTCCCACGTTTCCTGACCTACAGCCCTCCACCGAGCTGAGGATTGCGCAACCCTTCTACCGAGAACGTCCACGATTTCCCACCACACGGTGTCGCCTTCAGGGAAGGAGTAGGAAATCGTCAGCGCGCTCGGAGTTGCTCGAAGCACGGCGATCTTGGACTGGACCGGAGCTGGTGAGGTAACCGATGTGACGATTGGACGAGAGCGGTAGAGTCCACCCCCAGTCAGCCCTGCAAACGCCACCACCCCTTCGGTGGTCGGCCATGCCGGCAAGGCGACCGTGCGGACAGGGATGCCCGGCGGTAGTCCGTCGGAATGCAGCTCCCACGCCGTGCCGTAGGAGCCGCTGACCCAGACACCCGTTGTGTCACCTGCCGCTACCCAATAGCGCGGGTCCAACGGATGTTCGGCAATCGCCATAACCCGCACCCCTGGTGCACCCACCAGACGCCACGTCTTCCCCCCATCCTCCGACCGGTAAATCCCGCGTCCGACGCTCTGCGTTGCGCTGATCAATGAGTCAGCCCCGCACAGCAGCACTCCCGGCTGATGCCGGGAAGAGACGACACACCAAATCCGCAGCTCCCCTAAGCCCACGGAGTCTTTCTGCCATGTCCGCCCATCATCGGTAGAGCGCCAGACACCCCCAGCCAAATACCCATCAGCAGCCAAGTACACCGTATCCCCCCGAACCGCAATATCCCGTGCCTGTACGGGAAATGAGGGATCTCCCGCGCACGTTGCAAAGGTATCGCGGGAGACACGGTAGCCTTGGTTCGTGTTGAGAACGGCCGCAAGGAAGACGGGATTCCTCCCCCACCGCACGGCGAGCCGCTCCACGAAGGCTCCACACCGCGGATTCCCCGTCCACTGCCATGTCTGCCCGGCATCCGACGAGATGACGACACCACCCGTGGCGACCTCTGCTACCGCAGCCAGCCATGTCCGAGATGCCCCCGGCAATGGCAGGATATCACGCACGGAGAACCCCACCAGCCGTGCCTCTCCGAACGTCCGCCCGCTGTCGGTGCTGACCCGAAAACCATGGCCACCGAAGAACTGAATGTTGCTCCGCCACACCTCCGCAACCGGAGGGAAGGAGTCCGCACACACGATCACCATGCGCGGGTCCTCCGGTGGGCACAGGATGCGATGCACGAAAGGCTCTACGCCCGCAACCGGGAACCACGTCTGCGCCACAACTGGAAGAATCGCCCCTGCCCAGACTCCACACCAGCGCCACATTGACCACCCTCCGTTGCAATCTCGGTCCTAACCGCAAAATACAAAAGCCGCCACCCATCCAACAAGCGCTCAGCCAAAGGCCCGTAGGCTGCGCAATCCGTGAGCTTGTCAAGCATACCCTTCCCACACCCCCGCTCGGCAGAGGGCCGGGGAAGGAGGATGGATGGCTCCATAGGTCACCTCCAAGCTAAATTCACGCGAAGTAGGAGCACAAGAGCAAGGGCTATGAGCAACGGCAAAGGCTTCTCTGTCCGCATCTTCATCCCCTCTGGAGAACCCGAAGGGCTCCGCATCATCGAAAAATCCAACTGGAGCGGGCTGGGAGTCATCTTCCCACGTGCCTCTCTGCCGGAAGCCAGGAAGCGAGAAGAAATCAGGCGAACCGGCGTGTACATCCTGTGGGGGCCAAGCGAGGAGAGCGAAATGCCGCGAGTCTACATAGGTCAAGGGGACAATGTGCTCCAGCGAATAGAACAGCACGCGCGCCAGAAGGACTTTTGGACGCATGCGGCGGTCTTCACAAGCAAGGACCTCAACCTCAACAGGGCACACGTTCAGTACATTGAGGCGAGGCTCGTAGCTCTAGCTGCCGAAGCCAAGCGGGCAGAGCTGGACAACAGTAACGTCCCCCAAGAGCCCTCCCTATCGGAAGCGGATCGGACCGATGCAGAAGCCTTCCTGCAGGACATGCTCCTCTGCTTGCCGTTAGTGGGAGCCAACTTCTTCGAGAAACCCAGGCTGGACCCGAAGGGCAAAAGGGACCTGTTCATCAAGAGCAAGGGCATCGAAGCCCGTGGCGTCGACGGGATCGAGGGGTTTACGGTACGTGCCGGATCAAAGGTAGTCAAGCAAGAAATGTCCTCAACGCACGCCTACGTGCGCCGGATAAGGGCTGCGCTGGTCAAGCAAGGAGTTCTCGTCGACAGAGGCGACTTCTACGAGTTCGCGCAGGACTATGTCTTCAACTCTCCCTCCACAGCCGCCAGCGTCGTGCTCGGCCACAGTGCAAATGGTCGCACCGCATGGAAGGACGCGAGCGGACGCACGCTCAAGGAAATACAAGGCGGAGCGCAATAGGGCCCGCCAAGCTCACCCCATCGTCCTCTGCGATGCACCGTAGCTACACGACGTCGCAAGGCAGAGCGCACGAAGTTCGAGGCGGATGCGGTCCCGCCGCATACGCACGTCCCACTGCACATCCACGAGCGCGCTTCGACGCGGGTAATCCTCGACGCGGTTTGCCGTCCTTAGCCGTGCAGCCTAACGCCGGGAGGGGAAGATGCACCAGAGCCACCAGGTCATCATCGCAAAGTACGCACGCCTCCTGCAGCAAGAGCTGGGAAGGCTGCTCCCGCGCAAGCCCAACGAGGCAGAGTTTCGGCAGCCCATAGACCGGCTGCTCGACGACTTCTGCCAGGAAGCTGGGCTTACTCCCCTTGCGCGCGCAGAACTCACGCTCGCTACCGGCAGGGCGGATGCCGTCTTCAATCGCTTCGTCATCGAGTACGAGCGCCCGGGCATGCTGTCCGGCAGCCTGTCTCACAGTGCAACGGAACGCTCCGTCAAGCAGGTCAAAGACTACATCACGGGCTTGGCGAAGAGGCAGAAGCAAGAAATCAACCGCATTGCCGGCGTCGCTTTCGACGGGCACTACCTGGTGTTCGTCCGCTACCGTGAGGGCGACTTCATCGTTGAGGCGCCGACACCCGTCACCCAGAGCTCGCTGGAGCGCTTCCTGAGATGGCTCGCCAGCCTTGCATCGGGAATCGCTCTGACGGCCGAAAACCTCAACCGAGACTTCAGCATCCAGCAACTGCGCACCCAAACCATCCTGCGAGCGCTCGCGGAGGGGCTTAGGAACTCCCTCGAGCAAGGCAACGGGATGGTCGAGAACCTGTTCAAGCAGTGGCAACTGTTCTTCAGCCAGTCCATCGACTACTCGGAGGCCTTCGGGGGTCGCAAGCTGGATGCACTCCAGCAGTTTGCCCGCAGAGCAGGATTGGCGTCCGTTGATGCTGAGCAGTTCTTCTTCTGCCTCCACACCTCCTTCGCCTTGCTGGTCAAGTTCATCGCTTGGCTTGCGTTGTCGCGCCACCTCGCTGTCAAGCTAGGCGCTCCATCCTTCGGCGAATTGGTCACCGCCGACAGCGAAACCCTGCGCCGTCGGCTGGCAGAGATGGAATCCGGAGGCATCTTCCGCCACTACGGAATCACCAATCTGCTCGAAGGTGACTTCTTCGCCTGGTACCTCTACGCTTGGAACGACCGAATCGAAGAGGCCATCCGCCAGCTCCTCCAGCGGTTGGACGAATACGACCCGTCCACCCTCGCCATCGTCCCTGAGGAGAGCCGCGACCTCTTCAAGCTGCTCTACCACTACCTTCTGCCCCGCGAGATTCGCCACAACCTGGGCGAGTACTACACGCCCGATTGGCTCGCCCAAAGGCTGCTCAACCAGATGGACAGCGAGTTCTTCACGGCCAATCCAAGCCAACACGAACACCGACTGCGGCAGAAGCTGCTGAGCTTACGTTGGCTCGACCCCGCTTGCGGTTCCGGCACCTTCCTCGTGCTCATCATCGCCCAAATGAAGAGGCTGGGGCGCGATCTGATGGTCAACGAAACGGAGCTGCTCAACGCCATCCTGAACAACGTCGTCGGCTTCGACATCAATCCGCTGGCGGTCATCACCGCAAGGGTCAACCACCTGCTGGCAATCTCCGACCTGCTCGAGTACCGCAGGAGCGACATCACCATCCCCGTCTACCTCGCCGATTCGGTCCGAACGCCGGCGCTGGGCGAAACTCTGCTGACGGCGGGCAACTACGAGTTCCCAACGGCCGTTGGCACTTTCCTCGTGCCCGCTGCTCTCTGCACCAAGGGGCGCTTCGACCGGTTCTGTGACCTGCTGGAAGAGAGCGTCCGGAGCGAGCTCGAACCTGAAAGCTTCCTGAACCGCGTTGAAAAAGCTTTCGGCGTAACCTTTGAGCCCACCGAACGACCGCCACTTCACGGCTTCGATGCAGAGGGTCAACCCATAAGGAGACTGCCAGAGCACGTCAAGGAAATGGCTCGCCAACTCCGCAGAGAGGCTACCTCTGCTGAGAGCTTGCTGTGGGAGTTTCTGCGTGACAGGCGTCTTGGCGGGCTAAAGTTCCGACGCCAACACCCTATCGGCAACTTCATCGTGGACTTCTACTGCCACGAACGTCGGCTCATCGTCGAATTGGAAGGTAGCATCCATGATGAGCCCGAGCAGGCAGCATACGATGAAGAGCGCTTCAAGTGGCTTCAAGCGCAAGGCTACACGGTTCTGCGCTTCCGGAACGAAGAAGTCTTTGAAGACCTGGAAGGCGTGCTGGAGAGGATTTTGAGCCCTCACCCCTTTAGCCCCCTTTCCTGTCGGGAGAGGGGGTCGGGGGGAGAGGGACCCCTCACAGCTCGAGACCGTGCAACCCTTCGTGACCTCTACACCCACATCCTCGATCTCCACCGCAACGGCATGGATGGGCTTTGGGCGAGGCTGCTCAAGAACAACTTCGCCCCGCTCACCGTCGGTCAGTTCGACTACATCGTCGGCAATCCCCCGTGGATCAACTGGGAGCACTTGCCCGACCAGTACCGGGACAGCATCAAGCACCTCTGGCAACGCTATGGGCTTTTCCCCCATGGGGGTATGGACACCATCTTGGGCAAGGGCAAGAAAGACATCTCGATGCTCATGACCTACATCGTTTGCGACATGTTGCTGAAAGACGGCGGGAAGTTGGGCTTCATCATCACGCAGTCGGTCTTCAAGACTTCGGGAGCGGGCCAAGGGTTTCGGCGCTTCCAAATCCCAAAGGACTCTGGCGCGCTCATGCTTCGCGTCGTCCACGTCGACGACATGGTTTCGTTGCAGCCGTTTGAAGGCGCATCGAACCGCACGGCGATCGTCGTGCTGGAGAAAGGCAAGGCCACAACCTACCCCATCCCCTACACGGTTTGGCGCAGAGTCAAAGGCGCTCGCTTCGCCTACGATAGCACCCTGGAAGAAGTCACCGACGCCACGCAGAGGCTCCACTTCGTCGCCGAACCCGTTGACCCACACGACCCAACCTCCCCTTGGCTCACCGCCAGACCAACTGCCATCAAGGCCATCCGCAACGTGTTGGGAAGGTCGGATTACGAGGCTCACGCTGGCGCGTACACCGGCGGGGCAAACGCCGTCTACTGGGTTGAGATTGTGCTCAAGCGCCCCGATGGCTTGGTCGTGGTGCGGAACATCACTGAAGGGGCGAAGGTGGAAGTGGATGAGGTGACCGAAACGATTGAGCCTGACCTGCTCTACCCGCTCCTTCGGGGCAGGGATGTGAAGCGATGGCAAGCAGAGCCATCGGCATGGATTCTGATGGTGCAAGACCCAATCAAGCGGCGCGGTATTGACGAACAGGACATGCAGACCCACTACCCACGCACCTACGGCTACTTGAAACGGTTCGAGAAGGTGCTGAGTGGGCGCAAGTCACGGGGAGTCTCCGACATGCTGAAGAAGGGAGCACCGTTCTACACGATGTTCGCCGTCGGCGACTACACCTTCGTCCAGTGGAAGGTGGTGTGGCGTGGCCAAGTTGCCCCGCAACTCATTGCTGCAGTGATCTCGAGCGTTGACGGCAAAGTTGTTGTGCCCGATCAAACAGTGTACCAAACACCTTTCACAGCACCCGAGCCCGCACATTTCTTTTGCGCATGTCTTAATTCATCACCCGGACGCTTGGTGTACGCAATGCACGGCTACAAACATGTCTCTGTGGACTTTATCCAGCATATCCACGTTCCGCGCTACGATCCATCCAACGCTCTGCATCGGCGACTGGCGGAGTTATCGCAGGCGGCGCACAAGGCGGCGGGGGAAGGTGATACCGCCCGTCTGCAACAGCTCGAAGCCGAAATCGACCAGCAAGCGGCACAACTGTGGGGGCTCACCGATGCCGAACTGCGCGAAATCCAGACAAGCCTACAGGAGCTGGAGAGTTGAAGGAGCAGCGGAGTCAGAAGAATGAAGGCGCTGCACGACCTGCGCAACATCCTCAACAGCATCGCCCAAGAGGTGGAGGTGCTCCCTGCCGTGGGCGGCGCGGTGGAAGACCTGGAACGCCCCGACTCCGAGGAGCGGGAGGATTAGGCATTCAACGGCGCAGAGCAGTTCATGAGCGCCGTGCATGAGCGCGTCGTCGGCAACTGCTCAACGATGGTGATCGGACGCAGCGGCTCGGCTGAGCTTGCATCATCTGCGTATCGCTTCCTCGACCCTGCCGTTAAGGCAAACATTTCGCGCCTGCAGAAGGGAGAGCTCGTGATCAGCCATGCGACGTTTCGCCAGCCCGTGAAGATTCTGTTCCCCAAGCCGGCATACCTACAAGAGGGCGCCGAGTAGTAGTCGTAGGACGCCCCCTACACCTCTCGCTCGCCGCCCGCAAGCGCACACGTAGCTGTAGACTTTAAGA
>JBCNUX010000004.1:0-65605 GCA_039630485.1 Chlorobiota bacterium
GGTGGAGGGTCTTAACGAGTGCAGCAACACCCGCGACAATAGGACCCGAGAACGAGGTGCCCCCGGTAGCCCCATATCCGTTGTTGGGAGTTGTGCTAAGGATATTCTCGCCAGGGGCGTAGACTTGGACTGCGACACCATAGTTGCTCCACGTAGCGGCAGCATCTGAAGGGGTCGTAGCCCCAACGCTGAGCACACCTGGATAGCACGCTGGGTAGAATGGGGCATAGTCTACGTTCTCTCCATTGTTGCCTACTCCAGCTACCACCAGCGATCCAAGTGCAATCGCCTGCTGGATCACCTGGTACTCCGTTGCACCCCCTCCGCCTCCACCCCAGCTAGTGTTGATGATGTGGGCCCCAAGGCGGGCAGCATAGAGGATAGCCTCGTAACCGCGCCATACGCCAGGAGTCTGGGGATTGTCAGAAGCACACTTGATCGGAATAATTCGGCAGCGGAAACCCGTGGAGGCAATGCCGGTGGCATTGTCTGTCACCGCACTAGCACACCCAGCCGTCTGTGTGCCATGCGCCAAAACTCCGGAGGCCGTCGGACGTACCTTTGGGTCGTTGTCCTCTCGGAACTGTCCACTCATAGCCTGCTGAAGCGTGACGTTCCCGACGAAGTCCCATCCACGCACATCGTCCACTTTGCCGTTTCCGTCATCATCAACCCCGTTGCCGGGGACCTCTCTCGGGTTCCGCCAGATATTAGCAGCCAAATCCTCGTGTTCCCAGTCTGTTCCAGTGTCGATGACCGCAATCGTTATCGCTGTATCCCCGCGCGTTATGTCCCACGCTCCCGTTGCCGCGATGCGCTGCAGGAACCATTGAGCCGAAAAGCGAGGGTCGTTCGGGGTATAGAGCGGGAAGCGCTTGTACAGTGGCTCAGCGTACTCTACCTCCGGATTGTCTTTGAGGGACTTACAGACGTCGTAGGGATCGACAGGGGCAGCATACCGCACCTCGTAGATCCTCCCCAGGCCGAAGACATCCTGCTGGAGCACGGCTGGGGCAGCGTACTCTGGGAAGACCTGCCGGACGCTCTGCACGCGGAAGGGTTCCAGGGCATGCATGAGTACTGACGATGTGAAGCCACGGGAACCCTTAGACACTACGAACATCTGGCGGGTCTTCAGGATGACTACTCCAGGCACATACTGCTCTGGATTACGGCTGACCCAGAAGACCACGGGTACAGTAGTCACACCGTTCGGCAGGGGCCGCGCTCCAACGAAGATCGGGAAACGCTCCCCAACCGGCTTCGGCCGATCGGGTACCGCTGCCTGAGCCAGCGAGAGAGCAACCAGGCATGCCACTGTAGCCAACAGCATCGTTTTCCCCTCACGATTCCTACAGCTCTTGGAGGAAGACCAGACCATAGCCATTGCGGCGATTGCCCACAAAAATAACGGAGTAGCGGTATCCCACGGGAAAGAGCACGTTGTCAGCCCGTGCCACAAATGTTCTAGAGCCGCTGTCTCGAATCCGAACCCCGAGGCGATACTCTCTTGGAATGAGCTCGAACGGCGTCGCTGTCCCACGCTGCAGCCCCTGGAAGAGGAGCCGTTCAGCGATCCGCCCCTCGACAATGGTGTCAGAGAACACATCAATCGCTGCCAAATCACTGCCATTGATGAAGCGCCACTGCGCTCCCCAGGCTACCCCCCAACGTCGTGGGGATGCGAAGCGGAAGAGCTGCGCCCTCCCCTCTGCCTCTGCCAATACCAGCAGCAACAGAGAGTCCATCCCCGCTCCAGTTACCGTCCACTGGTGTCCCAAGGCACTTAGCGTTGCTCCTTGCGATGGGAGCACAGTCGTTACAACTGTGCGGTACGGCACTGCGACCTCGTTGAAGACTGGGGCTGCCGAGAGAGCAACGCCCTGTCCCGGAAGTCCCTGGAGGAGCTGCATGGGGATGCCATTAGGCAGAGGGACAACGGCCTGCTCCTCGTCAGTATCATCCACCCATGCGAGCCTTGCTCCAGTATCGCCACCCGTCGCTGGTAGCAAACAGAGGAATCCTGCGCGTCCCTCCATGACCCTAGTGATAGCTGCTGCCAGGAGCGTCCGCGGTAATGCTGAGCTCCACACCAGTAGCGGTAATGAGCCTGCTGGGACCATGGCTCCCTCGCATGCTTCCCCAAGCACCACACCACTTGCGAGAAGCTGGCCACCGAGGAGCTGTCCCTCCCCACGGGCCCCAGTAGCGATCTCCACAGCTCCATTCCCAGCCGCAGCATGGAAGATGCGTAAGCGTACAGCTCCAGTCGGCCTCTCGTCCGTCATGACAAGCTGCCCGAGCAGCCGCTCAGCGGAGTCCGTCAGAACGAGCGTATAGCGCCGGAAAGGCTCGAGGCTTGCAGAGAGCACGAGCTGAGCACCGGAGGGTGTGCGAACGAGGAAGGAGTCTGGCTGCACATCTCCGCAGACGGGTACATCTCGGTAGGGACCAACTCGGGATGGCCCTATCTCTGGCTCCACCACGCTACCCTGTGGATTGCGGACAACCGTCACCGGTTGAGAGGCGAGATTGAGCACCCGAAGAGCTACCGTAGCCTGCGTGATCCTGTCGGGTTCCCATAGGCGGTGTGCCGTCAGACGCGTGTCCTCAGCTATCCCTACGCTCGGACTGGCAGGCCCTCCCCACACGAAGAAGGAATAGGCAGCCCCAGGGCGAGGACTCAGCCGCCATGTACCCACTACGCGCTCGCCAGCTCCCGACGCCACAGTGACAGAGAGAGCAACCTCCCTACCGACGGTGAGTGTCAGCGGGCCTGTCTCCGAGAGCCACTGCGCAGACTTCGCCACGGACGGAGCATTCGGACAGCCAATCCGGAGGGTGTACTCTTGGGCTGCAGGAACCATGTTGATCAGACGCACCGTGCTCCCCCCCTCCAACGAGCCGAGAGGCTGCAGGAACAGGGCTGCCGTGTCCTTCCCGTCAGCGGTCGAGCTGACAACGACCAGATGGAGCATTCGGCGCAGGAGGCGAAGAGGGAAGTGCACCGTTGTCCTCTCCTCTCGCCAGACCCGGAGCGCCAGCGAATCCCGGGACACAAACAGAGCTGCGCTACGTTCACCCGGAAGGAGCACCACGCTCGTATCCCCAAGCTCCACTCGACGGAGCTGCCCGTCGGGTACCAGTGAAAGAAACACAACGAGCAAGCTATCAGCCGTTCTCGGAGGATCCACCAGCAGCGGGTTCTCTGACGGACACCCAGTAAGCCCTACGAGTCCTGCAAGCACGCATGTACGTAAAAGGCCCCTCTTCATCCGTCTCTTAGCGGCGGTACGACTGCGACTATCCACGCCGAGCATGGAACCTGCTCTGGAACGAGCAGCCCAAACAACGTTAGACCACTACCGTAGATTGCAACAGCAGTTGGAAGACCCTGCGGTCGCAGCCGATCCACACCAAGCAGCGGCGATTGCCCGCGAGCTCAAACGTCACCGGCCCGCTGCGGAGCAAGCTGAACGGTACCTGCGACTCTTGCAGGAGTGGAACTCCCTACAGGAGCTGCTGACGACAGAGACGGACTCAGAGCTGCGTCACTTAGCCAGCGAAGAGCTGGAGAGCATCGAAGAACGCCTCAACGAGACTGCCGAGGCTCTCCGCTTGGCACTCCTCCCCTCAGACCCTGATGACAGCCGCGACTGTATCGTAGAAATCCGGGCAGGCACAGGCGGAGAAGAAGCAGCCCTGTTCGCCGCTGATCTCTTCCGCGTCTACCAGCGGTATGCCGAGCGCAAGGGGTGGAAGTTAGAGGTGGTAGACTTCAGCGAGAGCGATCTCGGGGGGTTCAAAGAGATCGTCTTCTCCCTGAGCGGCGAGGACGTCTACGGGACGATGAAGTACGAGAGTGGAGTCCACCGCGTCCAGCGTGTCCCGGTGACGGAGTCCAGTGGCCGCATCCATACTTCCGCTGCCACCGTCGCCGTCCTGCCAGAGCCTGAAGAGGTCGAAGTACAGCTGCGAGAGGAAGACTTGCGGATTGACGTCTTCCGGGCCAGTGGACACGGTGGGCAGAACGTCAACAAAGTAGAGACAGCCGTCCGCATCGTCCACATCCCCACTGGCATTGTCGTGCAGTGCCAGGACGAACGCTCACAGCACCGCAACCGAGAGAAGGCCCTCAAAGTGCTCCGTGCACGCCTCTACCAGCTCCAGCGCCAGCAGCAAGAGGAACGGCTTGCCCAGCAACGGCGTAGCCAAATCCGTACAGGCGACCGTTCCGAGAAGATCCGCACGTACAACTTCCCCCAGAACCGCGTCACCGACCACCGCCTTTCGGGAGAGGTCAAGAACTTCCCGCTGTCGGAGGTCTTAGAGGGAGAGCTCGACCCGATAGTGGAGCAGCTCAAACTCCAGGAGCGCACTGCTCAGCTCCAGCAACTCCAGCAGCTCCCAGAGGTGTAGCGAAGATGAACTCTCCCCGCCCCCGCTGTGGATGCACTCCGCGATGGGGACACCACGTGTCTCCCTGGCGTCAGCTCACTTCGGCATCAAATACAAATGCCGCTGCCTTGTGCAGGCAGCGGCTCCTAAGCTGTCGGGGTGAGAGGATTCGAACCTCCGGCCCCTGCGTCCCGAACACAGTGCTCTACCAGGCTGAGCTACACCCCGACGCGCTACAAAATTAGCGAACCCCGACCGAACGCAGTGGAGCAACGCAGACCGTTGGATGCACGACTACACGTTCAGCATCGCCATTCCCTGGTGGTTGGCTTTGGTGACACTCGCAGGAGCCATCGGGATCAGCGTGTGGGCATACTGGAGGTTGTCTCCTCCGCTATCGCAGCGACAACGTCTGGTCTTGACCGTACTACGCAGCATAGCGCTGTGCTTGCTGGTGTTTGCACTCTGGCAGCCCCTGGTAGGGAGCCTGACGGCACTACGCCAGGAACCCCAGGTTGCCATCCTCCTGGACAACTCTAGCTCCCTCCGCCTCCGCGACGCAGCCGGAGATCGAGCACAGGCTTACCGCGCCGCCCTCCGCCAGCTCCAGCCAATGCTGGAGTCCCCCTCAGCCCTCTTGGCTCGCTTCGATGCCAGCGTGACCCCTTTGGAGTCCTGGCATCCCGACTCCTTGAGCCTCGATGGACCCGCAACCGACATTGCCCAGGCGCTCCGTTGGGCAGCTTCGGAGGCCCGCCGCCGTAACGTCCAGGCAGTGCTCCTCATCAGCGATGGGGTCGTCACCGCAGGCAGTGATCCGGTAGCCGAAGCGGAGATGTTGGGGAAACCTGTCGTCACGATCCTCGTCGGGGACACAACGCCAATTAGGGACCTCGCCGTTCAGAGCATGCTGGTGAACGAACGCGTGCCTCTAGGGAGCCAGACCACAGTATACGCTCTGCTCACCGCAACAGGTCTCCAACCCCAGACCATCCGGGTCGAGCTCTGGGAGAACGCACGGCGGACTGCCGAGCAGACCCTCAACCTACGTCCAGAGCAATCGGCCTACACCGTTGCCTTTACCTACACGCCCCAGTCAGAAGGATTCCAACGGCTCTCGGTGCGTGTTCCAGCCATTCCTGAAGAAGCGACGCAGCGGAACAACGAGGCCACGGCGTTCGTCGAAGTCAGCCGCTTGCGTCGCCGCATCCTCCTCTTCGCTGGCTCGCCGAGCCCTGATTTTGCCTTCCTGCGGCGCGAACTGCAGCGCAATCCCCTGCTGGAGCTCTCCACCTTCGTCCACAAAGATGCCACGACCTTCTACGAAGGTCAGCCTTCCCCTACCCTCTTACGCCAGGCCGATGCCTTCATCCTCGTGGACTTCCCCACACGCACCACGCCCGAGCCAGTGGTGAAGGCGATCGCAGAAGAGCTGGCCCGAGACCGCCCTATAGCGGTCATCCTCGGGCCTCTTGCAGACCCAAGCAAGGCACGACTCTTAGAGCCCTATCTACCCATCACCTTCGCCGCACAGGCGCGAGAGCATGTGGCAGCGGTTGCGCCTACACCTACAGCAGCTACACATCCGTTGACGCGCACACTCTCCGCCGACGAGGCATGGCGCTCGCTGCCTCCTCTGATCGCCCTCGAAGCCGCCCAACTGAAGCCGAATGCTGAAATCTTAGCCACTGCGGCCTCAGGAGCCATACGGCTGCCCTTCTTCGTCGCCCAAGAGCAGCCCCGTCGCAGCCTGGTAGTGCTCGGCTACGGCCTTCACCGCTGGAAGCTCATGGGCTTCGCCGCCGAGCAGGCCCGCGGGAGGAACCCTGTTGACCATTTCTCCGCACTGGCAACGAACCTCACGCAGTGGCTCCTTGCTGCAGAACGCAGCCCGCAGGTCCGCATCCGTACGACGAAACGCTTCTACGCCGCTGGCGAGCCTGTGCGCTTCTGGGCTTCCGTGACGGATCCCGAGGGAAACCCGGTTACCACCGCTACCGTCTCCGTCCGGGTCGTCTCCAGCAATCAGACCCAAGAGCTCCTCCTCCAGCCCGCAGGCGCTGGAGTCTACCAAGGGAGCCTCTCCGGCCTCCCAAGTGGCGAGTACGCCTTCAGCGGCACGGCCACCCTGGGCACCACACAGCTTGGATCTGACCGAGGCCGCTTCAGTATCGGCGACATTGGGCTGGAAGCGCGCTCTCTCCAGGCGGATGCTGAACTCTTACGGAACCTTGCTGCTCGCACTGGCGGAGCGTTCTTCACAGCCGATTCAGCAGCCCTAGCGTGGGAGTTTATTCGCACGCTTCCCGGGTTTCGCCCGGTCGTGGCTACTACCCGCCGCGAAATTGCCCTCTGGCACTCCCCGTGGCTCTTAGCACTGGCCCTGCTGATTCTCTCTGCAGAGTGGTTCCTACGCCGACGCTGGGGCCTGGTCTGAAGCAACGCCGCAACCAGGACCAGACGACAGCAGCAATGAACTGCAAAGTGGCTGCTAACACCATCCAGCCGGCTACAGCTCCTCCAAGGTTTGAGGCGGCAACGTAGCCAGCGACTGTGCTACTGATACTGACGAGGACGGCAATCCCCACCATTCTCAACAGCCGGGCCGTCAACAGCCGAGCCGTAGCAGCCGGTACCGTCAAGAGCGCTACAACCAGGATTGCTCCGACGAGTACGAAGCCCACTACGGCCGCCATTGCCGTCATGCCCAGCAGGACCGCCTGCCACAGCTTCGGGGTCATCCCTGACACCTCTGCAAACTCCGGATCAAACGTGCTCACCACCAGCTCCTTCCACGCCACCAGCAACACCACGGCAGCAATCCCCACCAGGAGCAGCGCCCACAGTGCCGCTCTCGGCACCATCAGTGGGCCGACCGTTACCATGTCCAAAGGCACGTAGGCAAGCTCCCCATACAGGACACACTCCACGTCCAAATCCACTTTGCCGCCGAACGCCGATAGCAAGAGAATGCCAACAGCGAAGAAGCTCGCCAAGACCGCGGCCAGCGCTGCATCGGCATGCCACCCGAAGCGATGCTGCAACACCTGGAGCAGAAAGACTGCCACCAACGCGCTCACCCCTGCTCCGAGGAGCATGACTGGGAGCTCTCGCACCCCACTCCAGAGGTAAGCCAGCACAATCCCGGGAAGGACAGCGTGGGAGACTGCATCTCCCAGTAGGGCCATCCGGCGAAGCAGGAGGAAGCTCCCCAGGAGCGAACTCGCTACCGCTAACAGTGATGCCGTGACGGGAATCCAGAGGAGCTCCATCACCCATTCTGCCGCGGTGGGATGGGACGTCCGTGAGGATCATGTTCCGGCCGTTGGAGCAGCTCTTGGAGCCGCTCCTCGATCTCCGGAGAGAGCACATGCTCTACGAGCTCGGCCTCGAGGTGGACGCGGTCGGCTGGCACACCGAAGAAGCGCTCCAAGTACAGCTCCCAGAGGCGATGGCGGCGGACAATCTGGCAGGCCCTCTTGTGCCCGAGCCTGGTTACCCGCCAGCGCCTGCGGCCCTCCCACCGTATCGAGCCTCGAAGCCACAGCCATACGAGCACGAGCACAGCCCCAGCACGGCCCCCTCTGTACTCCGGCCGTAGTATGGGTCCCTCCCAACACTCCCCACCACTCCGCTCTATGCCGTAGTAGAGCAGCTTGTGGGCATGCTCATCCCAGCGCCGTAACCATCGCATCCCGTACCCCCACACCCGTGCCAGCACTCCATGGTGCGGAGCAAAGAGGTGCGAGAGCAACACCATCCCCGCCGCTGCCGTTACGATGACCGGCCCTGTTGCGACATAGGGGAGATTCCACGACAATCCCAAACCGACTACGACAGCCCCCAGCGCCACCGCAATGCTCCCCACCAGCATCCCTGGCACACGCCGTACCCACAGCCGCGCCGCCATCGGCGGAAGTACGAACAACCCCACGATGAGCAGTGCCCCAACGCTCTGGACTCCCACCACCGTGATGGCGACGACCGCAACCCGATAGCCAACTTCCACCCACTGCAGCGGCAACGGGAGCGTTCGCAGAAACTCGGCATCGAACGCCATTGCCACGAGCTCTTTGAAGGCAATGGCGACGAAGAGGAGGGATAGGGCCGTCACAGCCACAATGAGCGGCAGGTCCTCTACTCTGACGGCCGCTGCCTGCCCAAAGAGGAATCGCCACAGCCCCACCTGGTCCGCTTCCTGACGGCTCTGTAGCAGCGTCAACAAGACAATCCCCAGCCCGAACGAGGCCGCCAGCACCACTCCCAAGCGACTGTCCTCGGAAAGGCGTGCCATCCGGCGGAGTACCTCGACCGCTCCCGCTGCCGCCAGTGCCGTCAGGAATGCCCCCAGCGCTAGCACAGGCAACTCCTTCTGCGCCGATAGCAGGTACGCGAATCCAATACCCGGCACGACAGCATGCGCCAACACATCCGCCAGCATCCCTTCACGCCGCAGCACCGCAAAGGTCCCAACGACGGCACCCCCGACGGCTATGAGGGCATTGCCGAGGAAGACGGCAAAGAGTGGTCCCTGCAAGAAGAGCTCCCACTCTATCATCGCCCCTTATGCCGCAGTGCTTCTCGAGCGTGGGCAACCCGCTGGACGACTTCGCTGAGGATTTCCGCACGCCCACCGTATGCCTCGCGGAGATAGCGGTCCGTGAGGACCTCTGCAACCCAGCCAGCGGCAACCAAGCGTAGGTTGAGCAGGATGATCCACTCGAAGAAGCTGGCCACGACGTGGAGGTCGTGATGGACGACGACCACCGTCTTACCCTGAGCACGCAACTCTTTGAGGCTCTGCAGCAGGAGCTCTTCAGTAGCAGCGTCCACTCCAGCAAACGGCTCATCCATCAGGTAGAGCTGGGCATCCTGCGCAAGGGCCCGGGCCAAGAAGACGCGCTGCTGCTGCCCACCGGAGAGCTCGCTCAAATGCCGATGCGCGTAGGCCTCCATCCCAACGGTCCTAAGAGCCTCCCACGCCCGCCCGTAATCCTGCGGAGTGGGTCGCCGGAAGAGCCCAAGCCGGCCATATCGCCCCATGAGCACCACATCCAGCACCGTCAGCGGGAAATCCCAGTCCACGCTCTCCCGCTGCGGCATATAGCTCACGACCGAACGCGCCTGCTTCGGCAGCATCCCGAAGACGTGGACACTACCCCGCTGCAGCGGCACCAAGGCAACCAGGGCCTTCAAGAACGTTGACTTCCCCGCCCCGTTCGGACCAACCACTGCAGTAAGGCGTCCCGCCGGAATCGAAGCAGTGATTCCCCACAACGCGACCCGCCGGCCATAGAGCACCGTGACGTCATGGCACTCAACGGCGTTCATAGCCCAGCTCCGAGCAGACCTGCTACAATCGTACTCACGTTCTTCCGCACCATACCCTCGTACGTCTCAGCCCCACTGCCTGGGGGGCCAAGGGCGTCGGAGAAGAGCTCACCACCAATCCGCACCGACCATCCCTGCTGCCGGGCGATGGCGACGACATTGTCCATCAACCGGGCCGGCAGCGTACTCTCGGTAAAGACAGCCGGTAAGCGGCGGCGCGCCACCACCTCGGCTACACGCACCATATCGTGCAGCCCAAATTCTGCCGCTGTCGAGATCCCCTGGAGTGACAGCGTCTCCAACCCATACGCTCGTCCGAAGTAGCCGAAGGCATCGTGGACCGTTACCAGCAGGCGAAACTGCGGTGGAATTTGCCCAATCTGGCTCCGGACCCACTGATCCAGGGTATCCAGGCGTTGCGCATACTGTAGTGCCCGTTGTTCCCACTGTTGCCGTCGCTCCGGGAAGAGCTTCCCGAGGGTATCGGCCACCCGCAGCACGACTTCGCGCCAGAGGCGAACATCCAGCCACAGGTGTGGGTCATACACGCCTTCGGCCAGACGGCGTAGCGAGTCCTTTGGAACCAACTCTGCTGCAAACACAACCGGTTTCCGCCGCGCAACCCCCTGCAGCACCTCCTCCATCCTGCCCTCAAGCCGCAGGCCGTGGGCAACAACGCAGGCCGCCCGCTGCAGCGCCTGGACGTCCTCCAACGTGGGCTTGTACAGATGCGGGTCTATCCCCGCTCCCATGAGCACACGGACGGGGACATCCGCCTGGACGATGGCACGGACCGCATCCCCCAGAATGCTCGTCGTCACCACGATACCCTCTGTCGACTCTGCTCGCTCTGCCGAGCAGCCCCAGAGGACAGCACTCCCGAATCCCAACAACGCTGCAACCCACAAGGCACAGCCCAAATGCCCAACAGCTCGGTGCCGCTGCCTTCCGTACATCAGCCACTGTGACCGTTCCCTGTCGGTTCGGAAACGAATGCTCGCCTCCTTCAATTGCTTGCCGCCATGGCCCGTCAGCATTGCAACGCCATCTGCAGCGCTGTCACGAAACGGTCGGCAGCCTGCCCGATCCCAAATTCTCGACAGGCCCGCTCGCTCACCGCAGATCGGCGCTCCCGCAATTCCTCTCGATGTTCTCGCACCCATTGGAGGATACGAACCAGCCCCAGGAGGTCCGTAGGCTCGAATACCTGCCCGTTCCATCCTGGCTGGATGAGGTCGTAGGCAGCACCAACAGCCGTAGAAGCGACGACGAAGAGCCCCGAAGCCAGAGCCTCATTGACCACCAATCCCCATACCTCCAACACCGACGGCAGGACGAGCGCATCCGCCAGCGCGTAGTAGTAAGGTAGCTCCCACTGCTGCCGGAAGCCCTCGAAGAAGACCCGACCTTCCAGCCCATACGAACGGCATAACTGACGCAGCTCTGCCTCTTGCGGCCCCGTCCCGACCAAGAGGAGCCCCACGTCGGGCACCCCTAGCTCCCGGAGAGCCTTCAGGAGCAGCGCGACATTCTTTCGCGGGATGAAGCTTCCAACATAGAGCAGCAGCAGTGGCGGATACTGAGCACGACGAGCCTGGAACTCGGCACCAGAACGCACCAGGAGCACTTGTCGTCGGAAGGAGTCCATGTCTACCGTGTTGAGCCCGACTACGATGGGGTAGTCCCCGCCGTGAATCTCTCGAAGCCATGCTGCAGCAGGGGTTCCCAGCGCTAAGCCGACGGTTGCTTGCCGCACGAAGAACCGCTTGACAGCGAACACAGGGCCACCCCGTGTACGAGCGCTACCACGCCATGACTCATACCACAGCACAACGGGTATCCGATGCCGACGCGCATACAGGAGCCCTCTCCAGTAGATGGGCTGCTCGTACCCACCGATGACCAGCACCGCTGGCTGGAGACGCCGCAGCAGTCTCCCAAGCCCCCAATTCAGATGCGGGAACCACTCCCGCTGCTGCCATACCCAGTGGAGTCCTGGCAGTACTGAGATCCGGAAGTGGTACTCCTGAGCCTGCTGTTGCCACAATCGCCATGGCTCTGTCTCTGCTGCGCAGATTACGTAGAGCTCACCCTCAATCCGCTCGGCAACGGCATTGAAGAGCGGGATCCGGTACGGGCTGGCAATATTCGTCAGCACGGCAACTCGCATGCAGCACGAGGCAAAATTACCGCCGTTGCGGCGCCATCCCTCACAGCACCCGCTGTCCTATTTTCGCAGAGTGCTCGTACCACCCAACGGGCAAGAAGGAGCATGCGACGCTTGTCAGTCCTTGCATGCCTACTGGCCTCTACCGCCGGCCACGGAATGCCCCCGGAAGGACGATGGAGCCGACTGTTAGATGCGCCCGTCTTCACCGTTGCTCTCAACCCCTCAAATCCCCAAACCCTCTACGCTGGCGGATTGGGGCACCGACTCTACCGTTCCTACGACGGCGGGCGGTCGTGGGATACGCTCATCATCGACTTCCCCGGAGGTGCAGCACAGTTTCTGGACGTCTTCATTCACCCCCAAGACACCGCCGTCCTCCTGGTAGGGGGGTCTGGATTTGGAAAGCTTGTCCGCAGTAGCGACGGCGGAAACTCTTGGCAGGATGTGCTGGTGCCCGAGCATGCCTTTATCCTCCCGAGCGGAGCCTCTATCGTCTCCCATCCCCTCCACCCCGACACGATCGTGCTGACCGAGTACATCGGGCCTGGATGGACACCTCCACGCCTGTACCGCTCGACCGACGGCGGACAGACGTGGGATACCCTCTCCCCAATGACGGAGCCTATCCCAAACTGTGCGCTCGCAGTCCGCTGGGACAGCCTCTACTTGGTGCTGGCACGGTGTGACGGCACCCTCTTCGTCTCTGAGGACTGGCATACGTGGCGCCGGCTGGCACATCTCCGGCTGCCAGGGTACCCGCAAGAGTCGGAAATCCCGGACATTGTGTTCGTCCCACAGCAGCCACAGCTGGGATTCCTGGTCGTCACTTTCCTGTTCGACACTACAATCGGTGGACGGCCCAACGGGGGCCTCTACAGCACTACGGATGGAGGCCGATCGTGGCAGCTCATTGCTTTCCGGGACACCAGCCTATGGGCCGTGGCACCGTTCTGGCGCGGGACGGAGTTGGAGGTCACCGTCGGCGGTTTTACGCTCTACCCCGACACCCTAGGTCGCCCGCTCGTCCCAGGCTCCGGAATCCTCCGAACATGGCGCAGCGGAAGTCATACGTGGATAGCACACGACTCTGCTATCCCGTGGTCGCCCGGCAACGCCCTCCTCCGCCGTGTCTGGCGGTTGAAGTACTCCCCCACGGGCACCCTCTACGCCGCAACGGAGCTAGGCCTTTACGCCTGGGAACCCGAACTCTCGATCGTTTCTCCTGCCGCCGAGATGCCGGAAGCGGTATGGCTGCAAGCCCGCGAATGGCATCTGGTACTCCCTTGGAGCGGGATCCTACGGTTGACAACCCTGACGGGCCAGACCGTACTCCACTGCCTTCTACCTGCGGGACCAACGACACTGAGCCTCTCCGGACTCGCCTGTGGAGTCTACCTTGCCGAGCTCCAGAGCCCCCAAGGACTTAGCCGGCGTTGGCGTCTGCTCTTGCCGTAAGTGCCGAGCCTCTCAGCGACCTAGCCAGCGGTGGAGCTGATACCAAGCCGGGGCTTTCTGTTCCACTGTATCCAAGACCCTCGGCACGTCCTCCTCGAGCTTCGCCAATTCTTCAGCCCGCAGGCGCCGCCAAGCTCCAGCAGGGAGTGAGTCTGTTGTCAGGAACCCAAGACGATAACGATGGAGATGGAGAATCTCCAACTTGGCACCCTTCAGCAGCCGGTGGAGGAAGGCCAGCGGTAGCTGTCGGGCCACGATTCGCAACCAGCAAGTGCGGGAGTTTTCCTGCAACAGCTCCACACGAGCTTGGGCATTGTACTGCGACATCCGTCGTAGCTCTTCTGTGAGCTGTTCCAGCTCCCGCCTCTCGACGTGGCGATGGACCTTGACATGGTACTCCTTCTCCACCAAGCTCAAGGGAGAGCGCTCAGGATTACGGTAGGCCGGGTCGGAACTGAAGATAACGAGCCCACTGGCGAACTTCGTCAGCCGCCCGCATGGGAAGTATCCTCCCCGCCGTTTCGGCAAGTACTCGTAGACCGTCGGCATCCCCAGCTCTTTCGAACCAGAGACGTGGCGCGGCTTGTGGAAGACCACCGTATACTGCTCCACTGGCGGGAAGGTGAGCTCTATCCCGTCCACGACAATGGTGTCGCGATGAATACGCACTTGCGTGTTGGGTTCCAGTATCGTCTCCCCATTGACCTGGACCCGGCCTTCTCGGATGAGCTGCAGAGCAATGGCACGGGAAGCATCCTTCAGCCGTCCGAGTGCACGCGCTAAGCTCATCAGACGCGGTTCAGGCGGGGCCTTCTTGACTCGCCGACGGCGTGCCTGAGTGCGCTGGCGGCGTAGCACCCGCTTCCTTCGTGCTTGGAAATCCCCCCTTCGCTTCCAGCCGGACGGCGACGAGAGTCCTCGAGCTGTAGACGGCGCACCCTCCCGCTGTCGAGCATCACGCCGAAACTTCTTTCGATGGCGGAAGTACCGTTGCGGACGCCCCCCTTCTCGAGCGCCACCAGCGTCCTCTCCCCCGACATTCCGTGGTGGTTGCGTCATCATGCCGCTCACCCAATCGATCGTGGAACTTCTCACCATAAGCCTCACGCAATCCAGCGCAGAGCAATGAAGCCTAGAACCAAGAGCACGACGAAGGCCAGTGCCAAGCGGTCAAAGTACCGCTCTATCCATCGCTGCATAACGGGCCCGAAGGCCCACAGCAACCCAGCAACGATGAAGAAGCGAGCAGCCCTCCCGACAAGCGATAGCACGACGAAAGGGACCAACGGGAGGGCTACAGCCCCTGCGGCAATCGTCGCGATCTTGTAGGGTATCGGGGAAAAGGCTGCGGCCAAGAGAAACCACACCCCTGCCTCTCCCCGGTACAGCTCTGAAACCTGCTGCCACGCGTGGTGCGCGTTGTAGAACTCTACAATCCACCACCCGATTACATCCATGAAGCCGTGCCCGATAGCGTAGCCAAACAATCCCCCAAGGACGGAGCCCAGCGTGCAGATAGCAGCAATCGCAAAGGCACGCTCCTGGCGCAGCAGCACCATTGGGATGAGCATTACATCAGGCGGAATCGGAAACACCGAAGCCTCTAAGAACGCCAAACCGAACAACGTCCACGAAGCTCCCGGACGTGCCGCAGCAGCCTCCATCCACGCCTTAGTCCTCCACAACCACTGGTGAATCCGCCGTACCATTCAGACTTCTTGCCACTCCCCCATACGGAAGAACTTCTCCTGACGCCGCCGCACAAGCTCCTCAATCGGCACTTGGCTCAAACTCTGGAGCTCTTCCCGCAAGACTCCACGGAGGATATCGTACATCTGTGCTGGACTGCGGTGAGCTCCCCCAAGGGGCTCAGGGACAACACGATCTATGACTCCATGCCGCAAAAGGTCTTCAGCGCACAGCTCCAGCTCCTCTGCAGCCTGCTCCTTGAAGTCCCAGCTCCGCCAGAGGATGCTGGAGCAGGACTCCGGTGCAATGACGGAATACCAGGCATACTGCAGCATCAGAATCCGGTCCCCAACCCCTATGCCAAGTGCCCCGCCAGATCCTCCCTCACCAATGACAACGACAATGATTGGCGTTCTGAGGCGTGCCATTTCGAATAAGTTGCGTGCAATCGCCTCAGCTTGTCCGCGCTCTTCCGCCTCAATGCCAGGGAAGGCCCCTGGAGTGTCCAGGAACGTTATCACCGGCCTCTGGAACTTCTCCGCCAACCGGAAGAGGCGCAGTGCTTTGCGATATCCCTCCGGATTCGGCATACCGAAGTTACGGCGGAGGTTCTCTTGAGTGGTGCGTCCCTTCTGGTGCCCGACGACAACGACTGGTGTCCCTTCGAACCGGGCTAGTCCCCCAACGATAGCAGGATCATCCCCAGCGCAACGGTCGCCATGGAGCTCCACGAAGTCGGTAAAGATGGCCTGGATGTAGTCCAGCGTGTATGGCCGTTCTGGATGACGGGCAATTTGGACCCGTTGCCACCGAGTGAGATTTGCATAGACCTGCTGACGGAGTTGCTCAACTTGCTGCTCCAGTGCTTCCACCTCGGCAGCAATGTCCAGCTGGGCCGCCAGGGCCCGCATTTCGGCAATCTTCTGCTCTAACTCCACAATGGGCTTCTCAAAGTCCAGCACGTGTCTCACGGCGAAACCTCCGCACGAGATAGTTGAGCATAATCTCTAGGTCCAGCGCAAGAGAAGCGTGGCGCAGGTAGTAGTTGTTGAGTTGCTGGAGCACGTTCTTCGGTAGCGAGGCTCCCCCACTGAGGTGGGCTAACCCGGTAATGCCTGGCTTACCGAAGCCCGCCTCCCCTGCTGTTCCTTCCAGCGGGTAGAGGCCAACGACACTCCACTGGCCACGCAGCACATTCCACCAACGGCGTAGGAAATCCCCTCGCCGGGGCCTCAAAAATACAAGAGCAAGCCCGAACAGTAAGGCTGCCGACGCCACTAGAATATCCACGCAGCGCTTCAGCAGTCGCAGGCGAGGATGGAGGAGAGGGTACTTCTGCCACATCGGCTCCTGGCCAAGGAGCTCCCCGACGAAGCGCTGGACGTAAAGCTCCTCGGGATGGTGCACGATGTAGAGCCGAACGCGCCACCGCGCCAGCCGTTCCACAATGTTGACCAACTCTCCGGGAGGCAGATCAGGCTCCGCTGCTACGAGCTCCTGAATCCGCCATCGCTCCACAATTGCCGGCAGCTCCGAGCTCTCCCCTAAGGCAGGTAATCCTGAATCGGCCTCTGCTCGTGTCCCATACTGCACAAAGCCAACAACCACCACCCCTGGCAATCCTGCCACTCCCTCCGATAGTGTTGTAGCAACTTTGCGGGCAACCTCCCCTGTACCCAAGATGGCCACACGCCGTGGCGCCATACTCTGGCGCAACCAGCGTCGGAGTTGCACCGCCAATCGCACCCCCATCCCCCACAGAGCCGCCCCCGCAGCGGTTCCCAGCACTACCCAGCGGCTGAAGGCGTAGTCCTTGAAGAAGTAGGTCAGGGATGCTAGGGCGAAGAAGGCGAGTGCATATACCAGTAGAGCCCGGGATAGCCGGACGCGCCGCTCCAAGTAGTCCCCGAAGAGCAGCATCAGCCCAAAGATGAGTCCTCCCACCACGATGAAGACTGTCGGGTAGGCATACGGCCGGAGCCCGAAGAGACTGCCGAACCGTAGCCATGTCGCCACCATGAGTGCTCCAAGGGCTCCTAGGAGGTCTGCAATCCCCAGCAGCCACAGATTCGGGAACTGAGCGGCCCGGGCCAGTAGCTTCCGAAGCCCAATCCCCAAGTAGAGCAGCGGGGCAACTGGGGAGCGCCCGTAGTATTGGCGCACGAAGATGCGCATCGCATCGTAGAAGTGATGGATGACATCGGTCGTCGTGCGCCGGGCACTCTCCCCTTTGAAGTGGACCACCGTTGCGGTTCCTACGTAGCCGATCCGCCACCCGGCCCGGTGTGCCCGGTAGCAGAGGTCAACGTCCTCGCCGTAGAGGAAGTACTCTGGATCAAAGCCGCCGAGCTCCTGCAGGAGCTCCCGTCGGCAGAGCATGAAGGCACCGGAAATCACCTCCGCGTACCCTACCTCATCCTCTGGCCGGAACCGCTGGGCATAGCGGGCAAACAGGCGCGACCGCGGTGCCAGCCGCTCGAGGCCGAAGAGCCGCGTGAACGACACCCATGGTGTCGGGAACCCACGGCGACAGGTCTCCTGAAAGGTGCCGTCAGCGTTCAGCACCCGACAACCAGCTATGCCCACTTCAGGATGGTGCGCCATGTAATCCAGCAGTGTGCGTAGGGCATCCGGGTGTACTAAGGTGTCCGGATTCAGCAGCAGGATGTAACGTCCCCGTGCCTGGGCAATGCCGATGTTGCTGGCCCTCCCAAATCCAATGTTGGCTGGCAGCGCGATCCAATGTACCTCTGGGAACTCCGCCGACAACCGTGTAACAGTGTCGTCTTCGGAGGCATTGTCCACCACGAGCACCTCCGCATCGATGCCTGCCAGTGCCTGCCGGAGCGAGCGGAGGCACTGGCGGAGGAACTCAGCCACATTGTGGCTGACGATCACCACCGACAGCTCACACGTCGGTGGCTGGGCCAGTGCTGCCCGCACGTCAACGGTCGGTGTAGTAGCAACGCTCATCCCTCAGAAGGCTCGACAGACGCAACCGCCAGACCATCCATGCGGCCTCCGAGACGATGCCACGGTTGAGCTTAGAGAAGCCGCTACGACGGTCTACGAAGACAATTGGCACCTCCACGATGCGGCAACCTAAGCGCCAAAGTCGGTAGGTGACCTCAATCTGGAAGGCGTAGCCATTGGAGCGAATCCGGTCCCACCGGAGGCGGCGGAGAGTGCGGGCCCAAAAGGCCTTGAAGCCACTCGTGGCGTCAGCAATTGGCATCCCCGTGACCCATCGCGTATACCGATTCGCTAGCCAGCTCAGGAGTAAGCGTCCCATCGGCCAGTTGACGACATTGACCCCACTGACGTAGCGCGATCCCAGTGCTACATCAGCGTTTGCTAAAGCCGCCACAAGCCGCGGCACGTCCCGAGGATCATGCGAGAAATCCGCATCCATCTGCACCACCACCTCATACTCCTGCTGGAGTGCCCACTGGAAGCCCTGGCAGTAAGCGGAACCCAGCCCCAACTTTGCTGGCCGCTCAATGAGATGGACTCGCCCAGGCACGCGCTCCTGCCATCGTCGTACCTCTTCCGCCGTCCCATCCGGCGAAGCGTCGTCCACTATGAGTACCTCCGGCTCCATCTCCAGCCGGAGGAGCGCCGGGATGAGCTCCGCGATGTTCTCACGCTCGTCGTAGGTCGGGATGACAATCAGTGTCCTCACCCTTCACACCCCCTTGCCCGTGAGCATCACCCACACCGTGCGGAGCATAATCTCCAGGTCCAGCGCCAGCGACTGGTTCTCGATGTAGTAGAAGTCCATCTCCAACCGGGAGCGCACCCCCTCTACTGTCGGCACGTTGAGCTCCTGACGACGACACACTTGCCACCATCCCGTAATCCCTGGCTTGACGCAGTGCCGGCGAGGGTACTCGGGCACCATTTGGGTAAAGAGCTCCACGTAGTACGGTCGCTCTGGCCGAGGACCAACGATGCTCATTTCGCCTTTGAGTACGTTCCAGAACTGCGGGATCTCGTCCAAGTACGTCTTGCGCAACCACCTCCCAACCCGTGTGATTCGCGGGTCGCCCCGCTGTGTCCAGAGCCGGCTCGGGTCCCCCTCGGGCAGCATCGTGCGGAACTTGTAGAGTCGGAATATGCGCCCATGTCGTCCAACCCGCTCCTGGACGAAGAAGATAGGACGCCCACTGTCAACCCAGATCGCGGCAGCGATCAACAGCCACAAGGGAGCACCGACGAAGAGTATCAGGGCGCTGATGACGATATCTAAGGTCCGCTTCACGAAGGCCTGCCAGGGGTTGAGAATCTCCGGGTTCAGCTCCAGGAGGCTCGTGCCGTAGAGGCGTCGGATACGAGCCTGCCCAGACGTGACCCGGTAGAGCTCCGGCAGCATCTTGACCCCTACCCGAGCCTCCTCAGCAATGCCCACCACTTTGCCCACCTCTTGCGGATCCGGCGGCTGAAAGGCCAGAAGGAGCTCCTCCGGCTCCCATCGGCGGATGAGTTCACGCAATACTGCTATGGTCCCGAGAACCGGAATAGGGCCCTTGCCGTTCCACTCCTGCTCCGACATCCCACTCGACGGTAGGACGACCCCGAGCGGACGGTAGCCCCAATGCGGGATCCGACGCAACTCCTCGAGCAATCGCTCAATCCCCCGCGGATTTCCCACCAGGAGGGCTGGTATCACGAGGATTCCGCGCTGCCGGAGGGAGCGCTGGAGCGCCCGCACTGCTAAACGACCAGCCCCCAGCCCAATCCCAAGGAAAGCCGCGTAGATCCCTGCCACTGCCCGAAAGTTGCTTCGGTAGAAATCGCCACTATCCCAGAACACCAGCACCAATAGCAGGGCTATCCCAAGCAGCACCGAGCGCACCACTGCCCATAGCTCCTCCAGCGGCGGACGGCTGTACCAGTTCCGGTAGAGCCCTGCGAGCCAGAACAACAGCACCCAGTAGCCCGTCAGCATTGAGACGATGGCTACGACCTCCCCACCGGTCGGAGTAGCCACGGAGTCCAGCCAGCCACTGGCAAAGCGCACCCAGAGGTAGCCCAGGGTCCCTAGCACGAGCACAGCGAGGTCCACCCCTAGCTGGAACACTACTGGACTGTGTTGCCCGCTCTTCCAGCGCCACCGTCGCTGCGTCAGTGATGCAGGATACGTGACAGCGTCTGCCATGCCTCACGTATTACTGCTGTCAGCCTCGACTGAGCTCAGGAAACGGACTGGCGACGTCGGCTCTGTATTTTTGCTGCCGCCTGTAGGAGACGAGCGCTCTGCGATGCGGATTTCCATCATCACCGTTGTGCTCAACGATCCTCGTGTCGCGCGGGCCCTGGAATCCATCTTCGCCCAGGAGGTGGAGGCTGAAGTGGAAACTATCGTCATCGACGGTGGCTCCCTCCCACCCACCCGCGACATCCTGGAGCGCTACCGTCACCGGCTCAGCGTCTTCGTCAGCGAACCCGACCGAGGGCTCTACGACGCCATGAACAAGGGGTTGCTGTATGCAACGGGCGACATCATCGGCATCCTGAATGCCGATGACCAATACGCTGACCGGTTCGTGCTGCGCGATGTTGCAGCGGTCTTCTCCGACCCTACCGTCGAGGCCTGCTACGGCGACGTGGTCTTCGTCAGTCCCGGGACAAGACGGATTGTCCGCTACTGGCGTGCTGGCCCCTATCGACGCTGGAAGTACTACTTCGGCTGGATGCCGCCACACCAGACCTTCTTCGCCCGGCGCTCGGTGTACGAGCGGTTCGGAGGATTCAATCTGGACTACCGGATTGCTGCTGACTACGAGCTGATGTTCCGCCTGCTGTTCGTGGGAGCTATCTGCGTCCAGTACATTCCGCGGGTGCTGGCCTGCATGGACAGCGGCGGCATCAGCAACCGTTCTCTCCGCTCCATTCTGCGGGGGAATTGGGAGTGCTGGCGCACCTGGAAGCAACATGGCCTCACGCCTTGGGGCCTGCTGGTCCCGTTCGCAAAGCCGCTGCGACGCCTGAGCCACCTGCTGCGCCGCCCTGCTGTGCTTCCTGAAGCCCTTCATCCGCCGCTCGTCAACGCCGCAGAAGGTTGAAGATCGTGGTGACGACAAAGGTCAGTGTCGAGACTGCCCCTACCAGAACGGTGTAGAACTGCAGCTCTGCCTGTTGCTGGGCCCACGCAGGGACGTCGAGTATCCGCGGGACGTAGATCTCATCGCCCGGCTGGAGTGCCCCCGCCTGTTTGGGAGTAAGCCAGACCCGCTGCGGGCCACGCAGTACTCTCACCCGCTTCGGATCTGCGCCCACACCGTAACCTCCTGCCTGCTGGATGTACCACTCTGTCGTTTGGCCTGCCTCAAACGGCACAGCCCCAGGGAACCGTACCTGCCCCCAGAGGTAGACATGCCGCTCCTGCTCCGGGATCACGATGACATCCCCATCTTCCAGCGGCACGTTATGTCGAAGGTCCCCATCACGGAAGAGCGCGACGAAGTCACATGCAACGAGGGAGCGCTGCAGCCGCATATCCAGCATGTAGCGGACGGTATCTTCCAGCCGGAGGTCGCTGTACAGAAAGCGGCTGTACAGGCCGACTTCGGCGGGCATTCGAGGATCGGTCTGGAGAGCCTGCGGCGGAGGCACCCGTTGGATGTAGGCCTGTGCTAACGCTGCCGCTGGAACAAGGCCGCCCGCCTGTTCTATGACCTCCTTCAGGCGCGTCCGTCCGGGCTCGATGACATACGCGCCTGGTCGGACCACCCCTCCAAGGAGGCGCACCACCCCCTGCCGTATAATCCCTGCCACCGGACGTTCTGGCACAATCACAGCTGTTCCCGGTGCAAGGAGTGGGTCCGTCGTTGGCATTCCAGCTGTGTCTAGCTCAACACGCTCTGGCGGCCGCCCGGGAAGATGGATGAGGGCAACGTGCTGCGCCTGCTGAGGATCGATCCCGCCGGCTAAGCGCAGGAGGAACGAGAGCCGATCCCCATGGCGATGTGCAATCCGGAGCGGACGCCTAACAGCCCCCCCGATAGACACTGTAGCGTACCCAGTCGGAGGCGGCGCAGGGACGAAGATCTCTAGCCCCTCGCTCAGCATCGGGTCGGACTGCACTTCCCCTAAGGCTCGTCCGCGCTCTACGTCAGCCTCCCGGGTTGTACCATCGGTGAACCGCAGCACGAGATGTCGCGTGCAGAAGCTCGGTAGTAGCGGGACGCTACTGTACTCCCACTCGTGCCCTTGGAGCTCTTGTACCGAACTGGCGGCTGACGACGCCTGCAGCGGTCTTCCAGATGCCGTCCTCACCGCAGCATCACCGTACATTGCAAGCCGCACTGCCGTAGATACCCGCAGACTCGCTGGCAGGATGTACGTCCCCGGCGAACGGACGTACCCGTTAACGGTAACCACCACCCGCCGGGGCAGCAGGAGCTGGACATCTACGGTTGCTGCTGGATTGCGTTGCCGTACGAGCTGCTGCAGCTCTTGGCGCAACTGGGCAATTGACTTCCCCTTGACGGAGAGTAAGCCCAACCGTGGGATGAGCACATCAGCCGTAGCGGACACTACCACCCGATGGCTCTGCACTACTGGCGCTAAGACCTGCACCTGCAATATATCCCCCGGCCCGAGGTAGTACTCCTCTGGCATGACGGACCCATCGCTTGGTGGCAGCTCCGGGAGGACGTCTCGCAGCGCGGTCAACGTACCCGCCTCCTCCAGCGTCTGCCACAGGCTCTGCGGCAGCAGAGACCTACCTGCTTCCTGTGCCCAGAGGCTGCCCCACAGGCAGGCGCAGGCAATGCTCCACCACCACTTGAGCAATCCGCTCGGCTGCATGCCCATCCCACAACGGTGGTACACGTCCCTGCTTCCGCTCCCCTCGCCTCAGTGCCGCCAGTGCCGCCCGCAGCGCATCGGCCTTTGGCGGCACCAACTGGTTCGTCCCCATGGAGCACGTAATCGGCCGCTCCGTCGTTGTCCGCAACGTCAGGCAGGGGATTCCCAGGTACGTGGTCTCTTCCTGGATGCCGCCGGAGTCCGTCATGACGAAGTCGGCCCGAAGGACGAGTGCTATGAAGTCTACGTAGCTCAACGGAGGCAGCACCAGTAGCGGCTGCAGCAGCCCTTGCAACCCAAAGCGCTCAACGGCCTGCCGTGTCCTCGGGTGCATCGGGAAAACGACCGTGCGCCACTGGGCCAGCTCGTTCAGCACGAGTAAGAGCTCCTGTAGCTGCTGAGGCTCATCCACATTGCTCGGTCGGTGGAGTGTTACAACGACGTACTCCCGCAGCTCCAGGCCCAAGTTCTCCGGAAGTATACTCTGCTCGGCCTTCGGCAGGGCAAATAGCAGGGAGTCAATCATCGTGTTGCCGACTAGGAAGATACGCTCCTCTGGGGCACCCTGACGGCGTAGGTTCTCCACTCCACTCGGCTCGGTGACGAAGAAGTAGTCTGCAACGGCGTCCGTGACGACCCGATTGATCTCCTCTGGCATGCTTCGGTCAAAACTGCGGAGCCCTGCCTCGACGTGCGCCACTGGGATGCCCAGCTTGGCTGCTGTCAGAGCGCAGGCGAGCGTGGAGTTGACATCTCCAACCACAATGACTAAGTCTGGCGAGAGCTCTAAGCACAACGGCTCAAAGGCCAGCATAATGCGAGCCGTCTGCTGGGCGTGTGTACCCGAGCCAACTCCTAAGAAGACCGAAGGCTGCGGCAAATCCAGGTCAGCGAAGAAGACATCCGACAGCTCTGGATCGTAGTGCTGTCCCGTGTGCACGATGATGTGCTCCAGCACATCCACATACCGAGCGAAGGCGCGGTGCAGCGGCGCCACCTTCATGTAGTTCGGGCGTGCACCTACAACGGATAGGACGCGTGCTTTCATCGTCCGCTTCCAAGGAGCACAATTCGTGCCCGAGGCCGCCGAACATGACGGCACGCATTGCGCGTATCAACCACGACACGGCTCCACCGGCAGACGAGCTCGTAGTCTACGCAGCTATGGTCCGTCGTGATGACCACAACGTGCTGGCGCTTCAGCAGCTCAGCAGTAAGTCCCGGGGCAGACTCCAGGATGCCTCCAGCAAACTCAACCTGCGGGATGTACGGGTCATAGTAGCCAATGGAGCGCACACCATCCTGCCACAGGAGTTCCATGACCTTCAGAGCCGGCGAATGGCGCAGGTCGTCCACGTCCCTTTTAAAGGCAACCCCCAAGAAGAGGACGTTCGCCTTCTCCAGCCGCACAGGCAGCCGAGCAATCTCCCGTTCCACGAGATCGCGAACGTAGAAGGGCATTGCCTCGTTGACTTCGGCTGCTAGCGTCACGAAGTTGGTGACAAAGTCGTAGCGCCGTGCTGCCCATGCTAGGTAGTACGGGTCAATCAAGATGCAGTGTCCCCCGATGCCTGGCCCAGGATAGAACGGCATAAACCCGAAGGGCTTCGTCGCTGCCGCTTCGATCACTTCCCACACGCTGATGCCCAAGCGGTCGCAGAGTTGCGCTAGCTCGTTCACCAGCGCAATGTTGACGCTGCGGAAGATGTTCTCCAACAGCTTCGCCATCTCCGCAACCTTTGGAGAGCTAACGGGGACGACCACTTGGACGGCCAAGCGCAACACAGCTGCCGCTAACTCTGTGCATGCTGGCGTCACTCCTCCAACGACCACTGGGGTGTTAGCGGTCGTCCATACCTTGTTTCCGGGGTCTACCCGTTCGGGCGAGAACGCCAAGAAGAAGTCCTCCCCAACGCGCAATCCCTTCTGCTGGAGCCTCGGCAGCACGTACTCCTCGGTCGTCCCTGGGAAGGTCGTACTCCGGAGCACAACGATCTGTCCAGGACGCAGGGTTTCAGCGATGCTATCCGTGGCCTGCAGGATGAAGCTGATGTCAGGGTCTTTGTGAGCCGTGAAGGGGGTCGGAACGCAAATGAAGAGGGCATCGCACTCTTGGCATCGCTGGAAGTCCGTCGTTGGGATGAACAGTCCCGAACGGAGCTGCTCAGCCACAACGTTGGAGGGAACATCCCGAAGGTAGGAGCGTCCATGGCGTAGCTGCTCGATCTTGGCTGCGTTGGTATCCAGCCCTATCGTAGGGACCCCCGCCCGTGCGAATTCCATCGCCAGCGGCAGCCCCACGTAGCCCATCCCAAGGATGCCAACCCTCACGCGGCGTTGCTCTATGCGCTGGCGCAGCTCGTTGAGAACGGATTGACCCGAGCTCATGCAGACCCACCGTAGAGGTTGGAGGCTAAGACCGCTTCATACCACTGCCGGCGGTACTCCGCGTACTCGCCATTCCACAAGGGCTCCCACCATGCGCGGTGGTGAGTGTACCACTCCACGGTTCTCCGCAACCCCTCCTCCAAGTCCACGCGCGCCCGCCATCCCAACTGGTGCATCGCTTCTACCCGGAGGGCATACCGCCGGTCATGCCCTGGACGATCCGAGATTGAGCGGATGAGCGTACGGGGCTTGCCCAAAAGCTCAAGGACCTTCTCCACCAGCTCTCGATTGCTGAGCTCCTGGCCGCTGCTCAAATGGTATACTTGCCTCACCTCCCCCTCTTGGCAGAGCTGCCAGAGGGCTTGGCAGACATCCTCGACGTAGAGCCACTGCCGCCGCTGTGAGCCGTCCCCGTAGAGCGGGATAGGCTCATCATGCAGAGCACACAGGATGCTCATCGGCACTAGCTTCTCAGGGAACTGGTATGGGCCGTAGACGTTGCAGCTCCGCACAACGCAAGCAGGCACCCCATACGTTCGGACGTAGGCGTGTACGAAGCAATCCGCTGCCGCCTTAGAGGCAGCGTAAGGCGAACTTGGAGCGAAGGCCTCCCCTTCTGCGCACTCCCCTTCGAGACGTTCCCCATAGACTTCGTCCGTTGACATGTGCACAAAGCGCTGTAGCTGCACTCGGCGGGCAGCCTCCAGCAGAGCTACCGTTCCCTCCACGTTGCTCTGCACGAACGGGCGAGCGTCCAGAATGGAACGATCCACGTGGGTTTGCGCCGCAAGGTGGACAATCGTCTCCACCTGGTAGCTGCGACATAACTCGAGCATGAGGACTGCATCTTCCACGTGGCCATGGATGAATTCGCAGCGGGGATTGTTCTGCCATGCAGCGATGTTCCGCCGCTGTCCGGCGTACGTGAGAGCGTCTACGACAATGACCCGCACGTCAGTATGGTGGAGGAGGTACCGAACGAAGTTCGTCCCGATGAAACCCGCCCCGCCCGTGACTAGCACCGTCCTCGGGCCTCCTGAAGCAGTCATGACCACACCGATTGCTCCATACCACTCCAGCTGCTCTATCCGTCTTCTGGCTGCAGGCAGTCAGCGGTAGTAGGCATGAGCACAAAATTACTGAAAGCCCTCCCCTGCCTCTTCGCGTTGGCCCTCGGTAGCGCATACGGTCAGTTCTTTGTGGACTTCTGCATCTACGGCTCTGCAGCGTATCGCTTTCTCCCTTCGGAGACAGCACTCCATCTGCCCTCCGCTGGAATCGGCCTTGGAGCTCGGCTCCGTTCGTTCTTCGCCCCGAGCATTGACGTTGTCCTCACCGGGCTGGGGCGAAAGCAGTACGACGAGTACTTCATGTGGGTAGAGCTCCACTACCGCCTTCTGCTCCAACTCCAGTACCAGCAGACCCCCACCACGGCCCCCAGCGTCAGCCTCGAGTGGATCTTCCCAATCCTCCCTTCGGTCCAGTCACCGTGGCGGCAGGAACTCCGTAGAGATCTTCGTGTGGTGCGAGTTGGGGGATTCGCTGGGCTGAGCATCCCGAACGTCCTGGGCGGGCGCTACCTCCACCTCCTGGCCGGCACTCACTACTCGCTGCGCCGTCCACAGATGCTGAGCTCTCGCCTCATCCCAGAGGTCCGGCTGCTGTGGGAGAGCCGGTAGGGTTTATTCCCCGTCGGCAACTTGGAGCCGCAGCAGCTCTTCCAAGCGCTTGGGCAGATGTCGGCGAACCCAGGTAGAGTAGTCCCCATCGTAGCCAACTTGTTCCCAGAGGTGAGTGATTTGCTCATCAATGGCCTGAATCTGATCTGCCGTCAGTGGCGGACGCTCGCGCACCTGCTGTGCAATACGAACCGTTGCCTCGGCAACGCATGCTTCCTGGTCTCGAGTGAGTGCCTCGTAGACGGCTGCACTCCAGCCTAAGTAATCCTCCACAATGCGCTGCGTCACTTCGCGGCTATGACGCAAGCTCTCCTGAATGTTGCCACGCCCAGTGACGGCGTTCCCAACCGCGAAGACATTATCGTAGCCCTCAATGCGGCATAGCTCTGGCTCGGCAATCGCGTACGTCTCCCCCCGCATCGGGATTTCTGGCAGCGGCTCAGGGATGCTGCCAATAGAGGAGATGACCAAGGGCGTGCGCACTTCGTATTCGGTCCCCTCCACGGGGACGACACGATCACCCTCTTTTCGGGTGTGGCACAGCACAAGCCCAACCATGCGCCCGCCTTCGGAGAGAATTCCCACAGGCAGCCGCAGCTCCTGGAAGTTGAACAAATACCGCCGTCGAGCAGTCTCCAGCACCTTGAGGCGTACAGCCTGAGCGCGTGCTAATCGTTCTGGGGTATCAGTCGGCATCGGAGTCAGCGGCATGTCCTGAGCCTGCCGGCGATAGTAGAGCGTGCACCCCCGAATCCCGAGATCCTGCAAGGTAAGCCCGTGACGCTGCAGGATGCGGTCTATGCCGTGCTCCATTTCAATGACGTTGGTCTCGATCCCTCGACGCCGCAGAGCTTCCTCCACTGTCAGCATCATGAGAGCTTTCGCGACGTCAATCGAAGCCAATCCGCCCCCGATGACAACAGCTCCATCGGCGATCTCGTACGGCTCAACGCCGCTATCAGGATCGTGCATGAGGTTGAACCACGCCATGAAGGGGTTCTGGTAGTAGAAGCCGCGTCCGATGTACTGTTCCGCCTCCGGTACGGGGAAGGGACGGTCACGCCATGCGCCGTTTGCAAGGATGACAGCGCTCACGCCCCACTGCAGGAGCTCAGTTAAGCGGATGTCCTTCCCGAGGCGCACTTTGGGGACATAGCGCACTAGCGGATGCTGGAGCTTAGCGTCAATGGCGGCCTCTTCCTTGTTCCGCAGCTTGACATGCCACTTTGGGAGGCCATACTCAATCTTGCCGTATGGCAGCGGATACTGCTCTAGCACCGCTACTCGGATGCCCCGCTGGGCCAATTGGTAGGCTGCCTCGGCACCTGCAACTGCCCCTCCAACCACGACGACGTAGTGAGAGCGCTCCATCGGTACTCGACGGCGGTGGCTTTTCGCCACAAAAATACCCTCACACTCGCTAAATTCCCACGCGCAGCAGCACACATGTCGTGATAGTACCGTTGTGAAGGAACGAAGCTCCAATGCTCAAGCAGCGCATTACCACTCCGGATGTTGTCATCGTCTTTGCCGGCGACTCAGGCGAGGGCATGCAGCTTACAGGAGCGCAGTTTGCCCACGCTAGTGCACTCCAGGGCAACGACATTGCTACCTTCCCGAACTACCCAGCAGAGATTCGAGCTCCACAGGGGACCTTAGCTGGTGTTTCCAGCTTCCAGCTCCGCTTTGGCAGCTTCGAGGTCCTTACGCCGGGAGATGCCTGCGACGTGCTTGTAGCGATGAACGCCGCGGCACTGAAGACCCACCTACACCTCCTGAAGCGCGGCGGTCTTCTCATCGTCAACGAGGCTGGCTTCGACCGGCGCAATCTTCGGTTGGCCGGTTATCCGGAGGGCGTGAACCCGCTCACCGACGGCAGCCTATCGGAGTACCAGCTCATCACGCTGAACATTTCGCAGATGGTCAGCGCTGCCCTTGCCGATACCTCCTTCTCCGTCCGCGAGAAGGAGCGCATGAAAAACATGTTCGTGCTGGGGCTGCTGGCGTGGCTCTTCGACCGCCCCTTGTCCCAAATCGAACAGCTAGTCAACGCGAAGTTCGCCACCCGTGACCCGGCAGTTGCGGAAGCCAACATCCGTCTCCTCCATGCGGGATACAACTTCGGCGAGACCTCCGAACTCTTCGCGGTCCGCTACGAAATCCCGCGGGCTGAGTTGCCGCCTGGTGTATACCGGAGCATTTCGGGGAACGAAGCCCTGGTGCTGGGCTTTGTAGCTGCTGCTCAGAAGGCCGGCCTGAAGCTGTTCTACGCTGGCTACCCGATTACTCCTGCCTCTGAGGTACTGCACCAGATGAGCACGCTGTTGCCGTACGACGTCTATCCCTTCCAGGCAGAGGACGAGATTGCTGCCATCTGCGCCGCCATCGGAGCAGCTTTCGGTGGACACCTAGGGGTCACGGCAACCTCAGGGCCTGGCTTCTCGCTGATGAGCGAGGCCCTGGGCTTGGCGGTCATGTTGGAGCTTCCGGTGGTCGTCTGCGACATCCAACGAGCTGGCCCGTCTACCGGTATGCCGACCAAACCTGAACAGGCTGACCTGCTACAGGCCCTCTACGGACGCCATGGCGAAGCCCCCATCCCCGTGCTGGCAGCAGCTACGCCAGCAGACTGCTTCCAGACGGCCTACGAAGCTGCTCGCCTCGCCCTCCAGTGGATGACCCCTGTCATCGTCCTCTCTGACGCCTTCCTGGCGAACGGCAGCGACTTATGGCGCATTCCCTCCGTAGAGAGCTTACCCCCAATTACACCACCGTTCGCGACAGAGGAGCACAAGACCAACGGCGTCTTCCACCCATACCAGCGCGATGCCCGCGGCGTCCGTCCATGGGCGATTCCCGGTATGCCGGGCTTTGAACACCGCATCGGCGGTCTGGAGAAAGAGGATGTCACCGGCAACGTCTCCTACGATCCTCTGAACCACGAGCGGATGGTGCAGCTCCGTGCCGCCAAGATTGAACGGATCGCTGACGAGCTCCCACCACAAACCGTTGCCCTAGGCGAGCCTGAAGGGGAGTTAGCCGTTGTCGGTTGGGGTTCAACCTACGGCTCCATCTACAACGCTGTCCAGGAATGCCGGAGTCAAGGTCTATCCGTCTCCCACATCCACATCCGTTACCTCAACCCGCTGCCGCGTAACCTTGGCCAGCTCCTGCGGGGCTTCCGCCGCATCTTGGTCCCCGAACTCAACAGCGGGCAGCTCAGCCAATTGCTGCGAGCCCGCTACCTCGTGGACGCCCGAACCTACAGCAAAGTTCAGGGCGTTCCGTTGACAGTCGCTGAGCTTGTCAGTGCCATCCAGGAGACCCTCCACCATGACTGAAGTGCTCCGAACAGTACTAAGTGCGAAGGACTACGCTAGCGACCAGGAAGTCCGGTGGTGTCCGGGGTGTGGAGATTACGCCATTCTCAAACAGGTCCAGACGGTGTTGGCCGAGCTGGAGGTGCCACGAGAGAACGTCGTGTTCATCTCTGGCATCGGCTGCTCCTCGCGCTTTCCGTACTACATGGGCACTTACGGCCTCCACGGCATCCACGGGCGTGCACCAGCTATCGCCTATGGCCTCAAGATAACCCGCCCGGAGCTCCACGTCTGGATCGTGACTGGTGACGGCGATGGCCTCTCCATCGGCGGCAACCACCTCATCCACATGCTCCGGCGCAACATGGACGTGACGATCCTTCTGTTCAACAACGAAGTCTACGGCCTCACCAAGGGGCAAATCTCCCCGACCTCACGCCCAGGACAGCGCACCCCTTCCACTCCGTGGGGCTCGTTCGAGCATCCCTTCAACCCCGTCGCTCTCGCCTTCGGGGCTGGGGCAACCTTCGTTGCTCGAACGATGGACCGTGACTTAGCCCACATGCGCTCCGTCCTGAAACGCGCAGCACAGCACCGCGGAGCCGCCTTCGTGGAAATCTACCAGAACTGCCCCGTCTTCAACGACGGAGCCTTCTTCGCCTACACAGAGAAGGAGAGCAAGCCCGAGAATGCCCTCTTCGTAGAACACGGTCAACCACTCGTCTTTGGCCGGAATCGGGACAAAGGCTTCGTCCTGGAGGGAACGACCCCACGCCTAGTGGACTTCTCGAACGGACTGCCAGAAAACGTGTGGATTCACGATGAAACCGACCGAACGAAGGCAGCACTACTTGTGCAATTGCTGGGCATGCCAGACAGCGGGCTCCCACGCCCCTTTGGGGTACTCTATGCCGACCCTAGCCGACCCACGTACGAAGAACTCCTTGCCGAGCGCCGCCAGCGGCTAGCACAACGCTATCCAGCGGACTTGGAGGCACTCCTTCGGGGCAAGAATTGGTGGGAGCTCAGCTCTTAGTCACCGTTCCAGAGGACGAGCTGCTGCTGAGCTAACGCCCCACGCTGCCACCGAAGGCCGTAGACACCCGGGGGTAACCCGAAGAAAGGAATGGCCAACTGCTGCCCCCACCACTGCCCTGATCGCAGCCGCCCCAACACATCCACCAGCTCCCACCGCCACAGCACCGGATGCGCCTGCCGAACAACGAGATGCCCTGCCTCCCACCACCATTCCGACAACTTTAGCCCTACGGTCCCATGGATCCCACCCTCCTGGCGGCCGATGGAGGGAATAAGTAAGCACAACGCGCTCACACAGAACTGATTCCGACGGGCAGACGACCGTCACCACCGTGTCCTGCTTGCCGCCGACAAGCGGAGCCCGCTCGGTTACGAGTACCTCCACCACTGTCTGCTGCGCCCATAGGGCAAGTACACCGGATGACAGCAGCAACCCTAGTAGCCACATGCCCATTGTCTTCCTCCTCTGGATGGCGCTGGCCAGAAAATTACACACGCTATGCGACACGAGCTGCGGGGCATCCCCTCGATAGCATGCTCCTGCGGCGTCGCCGGTAATTTTGCAATTGCTAGCTCCCAACCCTCGAATGGAGTTGTTCCTCGGCGCTGTCGTAGCACTCCTCAGCTCGTTCAACCTTGTCTGCTGGTCCAACCTGCGCCGTGTACCACGGCTTTCCCCCAAACGGTGGACACAGCCAGAGGCACCATACGTTTCCGTGTTGGTACCTGCTCGGAACGAAGCCGAGCGGATTGAACCTTGCATCCATTCGCTCTGCCAGCAGGAGTACCCAGCCTACGAAATCTTGGTGCTCGACGACGAATCTACCGACACAACCCCAGAGGTGCTGGAGCGTCTACGCCGGCAGTATCCCGAACGGCTCCGTGTCCTTCGTGGTGCTCCCCTGCCCGAGGGATGGGTCGGGAAGCCATGGGCATGTTACCAGCTTGCGCAGCACGCTCGCGGGGAATGGCTGCTCTTTGTTGACGCTGATACCCGCTTTCATCCCCTGGCGCTTGCCTCAACGCTACAGGAGTGTCAGCATCGGCAGTGGCGCTTCGTCTCGCTGCTACCAAGAGAAGAGCTCCGGAGCCTCGTCGAGCAGCTCCTCATCCCACTGCTGTACATCTTCTACTTCGCCTACCTCCCCGAACGTTGGCGGCGGTATTTTCCGCGATTCCACGCCGCCAGCGGCCAGGCATTCCTCATCCACTCCTCACTCTACTGGGAGCTTGGCGGACATGCGGCTGTCCGCGGAGAGATCGTAGAGGACTTGGCCCTTGGACGACTCATCGCCCAGCGGCTCGGTAGTGCCCCCGTGGCCGATGCGACGGAAATCATCTCCTGCCGAATGTACGAGACCTCTCGGGAAGCCTTTCTCGGCTTCTCCAAGAACACCTACCCGGCGATGGGATACCGTTGGTGGACTCTGGCAGGGTTTGTCGGACACTTGCTCGTCCTCTCGATCCTTCCAGTGCTGGCAACTCTGCTTGGAATAGCGTGGAACTACGCAGCTTGGAGCCTCCTGGGAGGGACAAGCTACCTGCTGAGCGTTCTACTCCGGTGGCAGGTCAGTCACCGCTTTCGTCTGCCGTACTCTCAGGTCTGGCTCCAGCCACTTGCGACAATCGTAGCGAGCGCAATTGCCTTGAACTCCTATCGCTGGAGCATCACAGGCCGCTTGCAATGGAGAGGGCGCTCCTATCGCCCGTCGGTGTCGGTAGCAGAGTAGTGCCCCGAAGGGCTTTTGTATTTTTGCTGCCAGTGTAAGCCCCTCAGTAGCAGGCTCGCAGAAGGCAAAGGTGCTGATACATACAGGGTCAGCATGGTCATTGTGCTCTTCGGTGCCCCAGGCGTCGGCAAAGGGACCCAAGCCCAGCTATTGGCAGAGCGATACGGCCTACCCCATCTCTCCACTGGTGAAGCTTTTCGGCATGCTATTCAGGAGAACTCTGAGCTCGGAGAGAAAGTCCGGTACTACGTAGAGAACGGATTGCTGGTGCCCGACGAGGTAGTGACAGCTATCGTAGAGCAGTTCCTCTCCTCACCACCTTACCTCCAGAACTGCATCTTGGATGGCTTCCCTCGGACCCTTCCGCAGGCGCAGGCGCTCGACGTGCTCCTCCAACGCCAAGGAAGAGCTGTGGACGCGGTCGTCAACATCGTGGTGGCAGAGGAAGAGATCGTCCATCGTCTTCTGCTACGCGGCCGCCCAGACGACTCCGAAGCTGTCATTCGGCAGCGACTCCAGGTCTACGCTGAACAGACACAACCTGTGCTGGACTACTACGCCCAGCAGGGCAAGCTGTGGAGCGTGGATGGGAATGCAGACATCGAGACAGTCCACCAGCGAATTGTCCAACTTCTCCAGAGCATCTCCGTCGACAATGTGCCGTCGTCGCAGTAACCCGTGGGTTGTGGCCATCTTGGCCACCGCTACACTCTGGGGGCAACAGGATGCCCGACAGCTCCCACTATACCTCCAAGCTGGCATGGAGACCCAGTCTATTCGCTGGGGGGCTATCCGGCGGGTCAATCTGCAGGACTATCGCCCCGAAGACTTTATAAAACCCCATGAAGGCCCCCACCTGCTCCATGGCCCCACAAGGATACCGCTGGTCAACATCTCCCCATATCCCTTAGACCAGAGCGAGACGTGGATCACCCTCCACCCCCAGAACCCGCGCCTCCTACTGGCGGGTGCCAACGATTCACGCTACAACTACGGCGGCAACTACCGCATGGTCTCCTACCGTAGCACAGACGGCGGCCGAACGTGGAGCGCTGCCCTGACCCCACAGAACTTCTTCGTGCCTACCAACACTGGTGCAGCAATCGCTGACCCGGGCCTCTGCTTCGATTCTGATGGGAACGCGTACTACAGCCACATCATGGTACAGCTCCTCAACGATGAGCCGAGCGGCACCAACGGGGTCTTCGTTGCTCTCTCCACCAACGCCGGGCAGAGTTGGACGGAGCTCTCCCCCGTTACGCTCAACCAGGGGCAGAACGTTCCCTTCGACGACAAGTGCTTGATGGTGGTAGACACCATCAGCACCTCTCCGTACCGCAACTCCATCTACGTCGCATGGCGGCGCTTCGGAGGCACACCAGGCATTTACGTCGCACGTAGCACAGACCGCGGGCAGAGCTGGAGCGTTCCTGTTCTGCTTCCGGGTAGCGGCGGAGACACCCAAGCCCCGATCTTAGCTGTCGGTCCTCAAGGACAGGTCTACGTCGCCTGGCGGCAGCGCCTCGGCAATCGAGAGAATGCCCTCTTCCAAATCTCCACCGATGGAGGCCGTACATGGCGGTCTGCCCCTGTACTAGCGCAGTCCGTTGTGGTACCGGGAACTATCAATTCGGCAAGCGGCCGGCAAGTCTTGCCTGACAAGCAGAACATCCGCGTCAGCTCCTACCCCGCTATCGCTGTGGATCTCTCCACAGGTCCCCGCCGTGGTTGGATCTACTTGGCGCAAGCTGGCCGGGACGACCTCGGCCGGACGGGCATCTACTTAACGTACTCCACCAATGGTGGCACGATCTGGGCTCTTCCACAGCGGATTGACAACAACGCGCTCAACAACGATGTCTTCTTCCCCGCCATCTGCGTAGATCCCGTGACGGGTATGATTGCCGTGCTCTACTATAGCTCGCAGCACGACCCGCAGAACAAAGGAGTGGATGCCTACCTGGCCATCTCGCGTGATGCCCAAAGCTGGCGCCACGTACGACTCACTCCCTGGACGTTCTACATTGACGGCCCCGAGGATGTCTCCTTCCAGGGGCCGGGCAACTACTACTGGGGCGACTATACTGGAATCACTGCATACGGCGGGCGCATCTACCCCTGCTTCTGGATGCCCAACGCACCCCGTGGCTCCTTCAGTACCTTGGATGCCTACGTCGCACTCGTCAGCTCAGCTCCACGTCCTCCAGACAGCCTTCGAGCTACTTTCCCTGCTGCTGGCTCTGTCCGCCTACGGTGGCGCGATCCAACGGAGAACCTCCTGGGCGAGCCTTTGGGAGACTTCGTCATCCGTGTCTTCCGGGGCTCTACTCTTGTGGCAACTATCCCCAAGGGCCAGCAGGAGTATACCGAATCTGGGCTTCCTGACGGCGATCCGTTCAGCTACACGCTCGTCGCCGTCGCCCCTGACAGCTTAGAGAGCGAACCCATTACCATTTCTGGCTTCGTTGGTGGCGCAAGGGAACCTCTCCCCCCGACGGATATCCTCGCTCGCCCCCATGAGGATGGAGTCTTCCTCTCGTGGCGCAATCCCGCTTACCACATTGACAGCTCAGACTTCTACGACTTTGCACGGCTCTACATCTACGACATCGCAACAGGTGCCCCGATCGACAGCTTGGAGCCTCCCCGGGTGCAGGCAGGTGCGCCAACGTCCCACGTAGTGAGGCTCCCTGCTGGTCGCTTCTATCAGCTTTTCCTACGTGCCGCGGGTCTACGAAGCGGTCGGCTAACATTGAGCCAGCCGTCCGACACGGTGCTGGCATACGCAGGAGCTCCATTGCGGCAGTTCTATGCTACCTTTGATGATAGTGCCACAACCCCCGCGATGTTCACCAATGGCGCCTGGGGGTTGACGACTCGGGCCGCCGTCTCACCCCCGAACTCCCTGACGGACTCCCCTGTGGGGAATTATCCTCACCGCTCTAACACCTGGGTAGTGCTTGCCCCTGTGCTCGTTTCAGCAGCTACCCCAACACTCAGCTATGAGACGATCGCCTTGGTAGAAGTAGGCGATACAGCCGTGACAGACGTTTCCCCCGACTTCGGACGGACATGGTACGTGGTGCAAGCAATTGACATCCGTCGCTCGCCTGGCTTCCGAGACAGTGTGGGGAACAGCCAGTGGGTCTCCGAACACCGCGACCTACGGCGCTTCATCGGCGATACGCTCTACATCCGCTTCCGACTGCGCTCCAACCCGCTGCGGAACAACGACGGCTGGTACATCGACAACGTCCGCTTGGATGCAGCCGAGCCCGATGCCATCACGGAGCCAATCACTGCGACACCTTCAGCGCTACTCTTCCCGCAGCCAGCGGCTGAAGAGGTATGGATAGAGCTCCCGACCTCAACTCCGCCGAAGCCAGCGAGGTTGGTTCAGGCCGTCGATGTTCTGGGGCAAGTGTATTGGCTCCCCGCTGAGCCGGTGGTAGCCGACGCTGGTATAGTACGCCTCCGCTGCGATGTTCGCCATCTCCCCACAGGCCTCTACTTGCTCCGGCTGTGGGATGGTCTGACCGCTCCGCTGCTCATCGCACGTTGATGGAGGAGCTCTGGGATACAGTCATCATCGGGGCTGGTCCAACGGGTCTATCGTGTGGAATTGAAGCCCAGAGGGCTGGGCTCCGCTTCCTCATCTTGGAAAAGGGAGCCCTCGTAGACTCCATCCGCCGCTTTCCGACCAACATGGTCTTCTTCTCTACTGCGGAGAACCTGGAACTCGGAGGCATCCCCTTTCCGACAGCTCATCCCCGTCCGACACGGGTAGAAGCACTCCAATACTACCGCCGAGTCGCCGAGTACTTCCAGTTGCCCATCCGGCTCTACACGCCAGTGGTGAGTGTGGAGCGCGATGGTGGGCTCTTCTCTGTACGCACTGCCCGTGGCGAAACTCTGCGCAGCCGCACAGTGATCGTAGCCACGGGATACTTTGACCAGCCAAACCTCCTAGAGGTGCCTGGAGAGGAGCTTCCGCATGTGACGCACTACTACACAGAGCCATACGGCTATGTGCACACCCGCGTCGCTGTCATCGGCGGACGGAATTCCGCGGTGGAGACGGCCTTGGACCTCTACCGGCACGGGGCTACTGTCTTTCTCGTCCACCGGAGAGCATGGATTGGAGAGTCCGTGAAGTACTGGCTCAAGCCAGACATAGAGAACCGTATCCGCCGGGGGGAGATTCGTGCCTACTTCCGGACTGTCGTGGAGGCAATTGAGCCCAAGCGTCTCTGGCTTCGGAACCTCGATACTGGGCAGCGCTTCACACTAGAGGTAGACTTCGTGATTGCCCACACAGGATACCGTCCCAACGCCCCGTTCCTGGAATCCATGGGGATTGAGCTCCAACACCCCTCGCTGGTGCCGGTCTACAACCCAGAGACCTTCGAGACCTCTGTGCCTGGACTCTACGTAGCCGGTTCCGTCGTCTGCGGTTGCGAGACGTGGAATGTCTTCATCGAGAACGGACGCACCCATGCTGTCCCCATCATCGCCGACATCCTACAGCGGCATGTCCCCAACCGGTAAGCTCCGAATAAAAAAAGAGCCCGGCGGCGTTGGGGGACCCCCAGGCTCGAGCATCTGGCGCGCCGCTCAGGGGAGAGAGCAGCGCTCAGCTCGACCGCAAAAATACGCACTGCTCCTATCCTAGTGCCCAAGCTCGATGGCGTCCTATCCCAAAGAGCATTCCCGCCGCTGGCTCTGCTGCGGACGCTTCCCGCCCCCACGCGACGGCCAGAGTATCGCTACCCAGGAGCTAGTAGAGCTACTGGCCCCCGACATCACGTTCACCTGCCTAAACTCCACAGCCCGACCGCCCGAAGGCCGCATCATCCCACCCGGACGACTCCGCATACAGCGCGTCAGGGAGATGCTTCGCTACCTTTCTACCCTTCGCAGCTTCATGACCCGCCACCCCTCCCCCATCCTCTACGCTATCTTCTCTGGCAGCTGGCCGGGCCATCTCCGCGACTGTGCCGCCTTTGCATGGGCCATTCCACCCCAATGCCCTGTAGTGGCATGGCCTCACAATTCCCTACAAACGCTTACAAGTTCTGCCGTAGGTCGGCAGACCCTCGGCTGGATTGCACGGCGGATACGCTCCTTCGTCATCGCAGGACCAAGTCTTAGCAAGCCCTTACAGGGGATCGTACCCCAAGACCGGATTGCCATCATCCCCAACCTCATTGCTCGCGCCCTGCTCTGTTCACGGGAAGAGGTAGAGCAGAAGCTAGCGCGGCTCCCTTCTTCACCCCTACGGCTCCTCTTCGTCGGACACATGATGCCGGAGAAAGGTGGCTGGCGCCTGTTGGAAGCTATTGCACTCCTCCAAGCCGCTGGCATTCCGTGCCAAGCAACGTATGTAGGCGGCTGGAGCTCTCCAGCAGATGCCACTTCGTTTGCAGAGCGTGTCCGCATACTCGGACTGCAGGAGAGAGTCCACCACCATGGGCTCGTTAGCAATCCAGCTATGCTACGGGAGCTCTACCTCACGCACCACCTCATGGTGCTACCGACAGACCATCCCCTAGAAGCTCAACCTATCAGCATCATCGAGGCTCTCAACGCCGGCTGTGCTGTCGTTAGCACCCCACGGGGCTCCATTCCTGATGTTGTCTGTTCTGGTGTTCACGGCTTCCTCACCGATCCCTCACCCGAAGCTATTGCTACAGCCATAGCCCGTTACTGGCACGAACCCGGTCTCTGGCAAGCTCATGCCCGTGCAGCTCGCTCCCAATTTGAGAGCAATTTCAGCCCCGAAATCATCCGCCAACGCTGGCTACAGCTCCTCCTTGAGGTAGAGGCCGAGTATCGTCGATTCCAGCACGCAAACATGAAGGGATGGTAATCCCCAGGCTGACGGAACTCGTACCCCAAAATCTCGTAGTTTCGTGCAAGTTCCAGCTACTTCCGCGACCCTCATGCACGTTTTCCTCATCGGCGCGATAGCTACTCTCCTCGTCGGATGCCACACGAACCGACTGGCTCAGTATCCCATCATTGGGAGCACAGCCCTCTTCCAAGTTCAGGTCTCGCCGAGGGCCTTCGGTGCAGAAGTCTGGATTGCTCCCCTACCTGAGGACACGGCCCGCCCGCGAGAAGCTAAGTGGATGCTGGAAATCGCCCGCACTGCTGGGGAGTTCCTGACCGAGGCTGCAGCGTACCAGAAGCTTCAGCAAGCAATTGTCCCAGAAGAGTTGGCCCTATCAGCCGGCCGCGGCTTCCAGAAGGCTGCCGAAGACTATCTTCGGCTCCGACCGGTACGCTCCCGAGAGGACAACCCTGCCTTCTTGGTGGAGACCATCTTGGAGGAATTCACACTGGCAAGCTCCAGCTTTGGAGTCAGCGCGCAGGTCAGAGTCCGTTCCCGCATCATCCACCGGGAGACCGCACGGATCGTCTGGGAAGATTCCGAACATACTTCCATCCCCTTGCAGCGTACGACTGCGGCAGCCTTCGTTCCAGGTGTAGCAACGGTAGCTAGCATTCTCAACGCCGGACGACTCCTGTCGCTGGAGGCTGAGGAGATCCGGCGTATCTTAGCGCAGGCTGCCCAACGAGCTGGAGAAGAGCTCGGGGAAAGCCTCCGAAAGGACGTCGAGAAACTGCCACGCAAGGGCGCGTAGAGGCCATCAGCAATACCCTCAGCTTTGGCGTAGGAGGAATCTCACAAGGCCGAGAGCGACTACAGCAGCTGTCTCTGCACGCAGACGCTGTCGGCCCAGAGACCACAGTGCGGCCCTCGCCCGTTGAAGTATCTGCAGTTCCTCTACCGACCATCCGCCTTCGGGACCCACGAGGACCAATGTCGGAGAGCTTCTCAAAGGAGCTGGTTCCCCTCCAGACACCTCCGCTACAACCCACTGCCTGTAAGCCGGAAACACGCTGTCACAGCACTCGACCAATCCCATAGGGCCCCGAATACTGGGCATCCAGGCCCGATGCGCTTGCTTGACTGCAGCAAGAACCTTCGCTCGAAGACGCTCCAGACGCACCTCACACGGCTGTGTGTAGCACGTCTGCAGGAGGACGATCTCCTGTACCCCAAGCTCCACCGCCTTCTCTACGGCAAATTCCAGTCGTTCGCGGTCATGGAGGAGACCAATCGCTAGTCCTAATCGCACTGGGAATTCCGGCGGTTCCAGAAGCTCTACGACCCTGAAGAGCGCTCGAGGTGGGGCTTTGGAGTACTGGAGTAGTTCACCCACAACGAGGCAGCCGCGTCCGTTCGTGAGTGCTACCCGCTCTCCTTGGCGGAGCCGTAGGACCCTCACGTGGCGGAGTTCGTCTGGATCGGTAAGCTCAACGAACACCTGCCCAACCTCTAAGGCAGGCACGTACAGGCACTCCATCAGCGCAGCTTCAGAGGGGGCAGCAGACGACCGTAGCGGATGAGCTCTACCATCTGGCGAACGGCCTGTTCAAAGCCCACGAAGATGGAGCGAGCCACAATCGCATGCCCAATGCTTACATCTTGGATCGCTGGAATGCGACAGATGGGAATGATGTTGTCGTAGTCCAAGCCATGACCGGCAGCAACATCCAACCCCAGCCGCTGAGCGAACTCTGCAGCATTGAGCAGGCGCTGGAGCTCCCGTTGCGCAGCCTGTGGGTTGGTTGCCGCCGCATAGTGCCCTGTGTGTAGCTCGACGATATCTGCACCGACCTCGGCAGCGGCTTCTATCTGTTCCAGCACTGGCTCCACGAACAGACTCACCTGGATTTCCGCCTCGTGCAGCCGTTCAACCACTGTCTGGAGGTAGTGCTGCTGCTCGACAACATTGAGTCCACCTTCAGTCGTCCGCTCCTGGCGCCGCTCCGGCACCAGAGTGACGAGATCCGGCAGCACCTCGCAGGCGATGTTGACCATCTCCTCCGTTGCCGCCATTTCCAGGTTGAGCCGTGTCTTGACCACCTCGCGAAGCAGCCGAACGTCCCGATCGTTGATGTGGCGCCGATCTTCCCGCAGATGGCACACAATCCCAGCAGCTCCAGCCAATTCCGCCAGCATCGCAGCCATCACGGGATCGGGGCGCACCCCTCCGCGGGCCTCACGCACCGTTGCCACATGGTCCACGTTAACGCTCAGCTCCATTCTCCCCTCCATGACGTCGTTGCCACCACCGCCAGAAGAAGTATACCGGAACACCGCTCATTACCAGTACAAGCCCTGCGACCGTATACCGAGGCTTGACAAGTAGCAAGTCCAGAGCAATCGCTGCAGCACCCAGAATGTACAAGAGCGGCACGACTGGGTAGCCTGGTGCCTTATACGGTCGCTCGGCCTCCGGTAGCTTATGCCGTAGGACGATGATGCCCGCAATAGTCGCAACGTAGAAGAGCAACACCGCAAACACGATGTAGTCCAACAGGTCTCCATACCGCCCCGAGAGGCACAACACGCTTGCCCAGATCGCCTGCAGCACTAAAGCCACTCCAGGCACCGCGAACCGATTCAGTCGGCCTGCCGAACGGAAAAAGAGCCCATCCTGGGCCATCGCGTAGTAGACCCGTGCGCCCGACAGAATCAACCCGTTGTTGCATCCGAAGGTGGAGACCATGATGAGGATAGCCATCACCACGGCTCCCCAGGGGCCGAAGATTGCCTCTGCTACCGCTGTCCCTACACGGTCGTTCGCTGCAAATTGGATACCGCGCTCCCAGACACTCGTCCCGTCCAGCATCCCCCGTACTGGTAGCACGCTCATGTATGCGACGTTCGCCAAAACGTAGAGCAGAGTCACGATGACGACCCCCAAAGCCATGCTGCGGGGGACTGTCCGCTGCGGTTCCACTACCTCGGCTGCTGCAAAGGTGATGTTATTCCAGGCATCAGCAGCGAAGAGCGAGCCCACCATCGCCGCTCCAAGCGCGGATGCCAGCGCGACCCCAGCCAGAGGAACAGCTTGGGTTCCTTCACCACCGGGAACGACCCGCTGCGCGTCCCACAGGACTGCCCAGTTCTGCTGAATGCTCTCCGCATTGAGCCCTATGCTCAACCCTAGTAGGATAAGCCCGAAGAGCGCGGCTGTCTTCGTCACCGTGAACGTGTCCTGCACGAGCTTGCCCAGCCGGACTCCTCGGAGGTTGATTGCAGTCAGCAGCCAAATGCTGGCAATCGCCAGTAGCTGCCCAGCATTGACCTGGATTCCGGCAACGTGGAGGAGGACGTTGCTTTCAGAGAACCACGGAACTAACACGGCAGTAAACTTCGCAAATGCTACAGCAACGGCTGCGATAGACCCCGTCTGAATGACCAGAAACAGAGCCCAACCGTAGAGGAAGCCGACAAGCGGCGAGTAGGCCTGTTGCAGATACACGTACTGTCCACCGGCCCGAGGGAAGAGAGCAGCGAGCTCCCCATAGGAGAGTGCCGCCATGAGCGTCAGTACGCCCGTCAGAATCCACACCAGCAGAACGTAGCCAGGAGCTCCTACGGTCCGGGCAATATCGGCGGTAACGATGAAGATCCCCGAGCCAATCATAGACCCCACCACGAGCATCGTAGCATCGAACAGGCGAAGTTCCCGCCGAAATGCGGGTTCCTGGCGATTCATCAGCTCTACCCCGGAGTAAGACACACCCGCCGCGCCCGCAAAAGACGCCGCGCCCGCTCTCCTCATTGCACGATGGCTGGGAGGCGCAGCGTAGTTTTGCATTCCAGCAAGCAGTCTCCGGATGGCCTGGTCCTCTATCATCGGCCAACATGCCCTCAAGGGGTTCCTACAGCGAGCCATACTCCAAGGGCGCGTGGCACCGGCTTACTGCTTCTGGGGCCCAGAAGGGGTGGGAAAAGACGCTCTTGCCTTGGAGTTCGCCAAGCTGCTCAATTGCCAATCTCCCCACCGCTCTGCCGAAGGCATAGAGGCCTGTGACGTATGCCAGGACTGTCGCCAAGCTGCTCGCTTAGAACATCCCGCAATACGCCTCATCTTCGCCTTGCCCCCACCGAAGACCCGGACCGATGGCTCCCCCCTCCTAGGACTCAATGACGACCAGATTGCACTCCTCCGCGAGGAGCTCCGTCGCAAGGCAGAGGACCCTTACCACGATATTACGCTACCGAACGCCCTGCAGATCCACATCGCCGCTATTCGCGACCTCCAGCGGACACTCTCGATGACGCCCTCGCGCCGTGGCCAGCGCCGCGTCGTCATCATCAGCGAGGCCGACCGCATGACAGCAGAAGCCGCTAATGCATGCCTGAAAACCCTCGAAGAACCCCACGATAACACCGTCTTCATCCTCACCACCTCCCGCCGCAACTCACTGCCGATGACAATTCTCTCCCGCTGCCAACAGCTCTTCTGCCCTCCTCTGTCGGACGAAGAACTCACAACAGCCCTCCAGCAGCGACACGACCTTTCCGCTGCAGAAGCCCGCTTGGCAGCGGCGTTCGCTCAGGGGAGCTACACAAAGGCTCGGCTCTTCGCAGAGCATGACATTCAAACCCTTCGGCACCATGCAATTGGACTCCTGCGCATAGCCTTGAAGCCCAATCGCTTCCGACGCGAGCTCCTACACCACATCGAGCAGCTGTTCTCTTCTGCTGACCGGATGCGTGCCGAACTCATCCTGGGACTCCTTTTGGTCTGGCTCCGCGATGCCCTCGTACTTTCCCAATCCGGCAATCCTTCGCTACTGGTCAACGCCGACCAGCACGAAACCCTCTCTGCTTTCCTCCGACGCTTTCCTGAGGCAAACCTCCCTGCAATGGTGAGCACCGTTGACGAGGCGATCCGTCTCCTCTACCGCCATGTGAACGTACCGCTCCTGGTGCTCACAACTCTTCTACGTTGCCGCGCTCTTACTGATCCATCCCTCTCCCAAGGAGTCACCGATGTCGTTCCTGCCGCTGCATAACGTGCTGATCACTCCACCCCAGCCCACCTCAACGGCTGCCGACGCCATAGCCTCCGAGCTTTGGGAGCGCCAGAGTGCCTGCTCTACCTGTACGCGCCAAAGCCCCACGCAGCCGCCATTGCGTGCAGAACCTGACCAACCATCGCCAGTAGTGGAGGTAGAGTTCAAAGGCCACCGCAAGCTACTGTGTGCAAACCCCCGCCAGCTTCGCCTCCAGCTCAGAGAGCTTGTCCTCGTAGCAGTTCCCACAGGGACCGATGCCGGATACATCTGTGCTCTCGGTGACCTTGCCCTGCGGAAGCAACGTCTCTTCTACGCCAACGCTGAACCGAGCAGCAGCATCCTGCGGAAGGCTACGGAAACCGACCAGGCACAGTACGAGCGGAACCGCCAAGAGGAACTGCAAATCCTCCAGGAAGCCCGTCGCCTAGCACGAACGCTACCGGAACTGGAGCAAATGAAGTTGACGGACGCTGAATGGCAGTGGGACCGCCGCCGATTGACACTCTACTTCACAGCCCCCGGACGTGTGGACTTCCGCAAGTATGTCCGTCTACTCACGCAGCGTTTCCGCGCTCGCATAGAGCTGCGCCAAATCCAACCACGTGAGGAGACACGCCGTCTTGGGGGAATCGGCCCCTGCGGCCGTGAGCTCTGCTGCTCTACGTTCCTCCGGGAATGCCGGCCCGTCCCATTAGCGGCCGTCCGCACCCAGTTGCTCCCCTTTAACCTACTGCGCCTCAGCGGCCTGTGCGGACGCCTCAAGTGCTGTCTCCTCTATGAGCTCTCCTTCTACCGCGAGGCGCTCCAGCACTATCCTCCGCTGAACGCCACCGTCCACACAGAAGCCGGACCAGCAAAGATTGTCAAGCTCGACATCTTCCGAGAACAGCTCCAACTTCAACTCATCGAAACAGGAACCTTTCTCACCCTCTCCCTAGCCCAGATTACCGACCTCTGGCGACAGGGGAAGGTAGAGCTACCAACTGCCCTCGAACCCCCTTCGCCCTCTGAAGGAGAGAGTCTCCCTCCCGAAGAAGAGCTCGCATGACTGCACGATTCGTAGCATTCGTGGCAACACTCTGCCTTGCCACGAGTATGTTCCTCCTCGCCGCTGATCCTGACTCACTACGTGACCCGAGAGAAATCCACCTCCGCAACATTCGGCAGCTCACCACCGGAGGTAAGCATGCAGAGGCCTACTTCTCATTCGCCGAGGATATGATCTGCTTCCAAGCAAGCCCTCTCAACAACCCCTGCGATCAAATCTTCCTGATGGACACCGCTGGACAGCGCCGGAAGCAAGTCTCCCCTGGCTACGGGCGTACTACGTGTGCATACTTCCTGCCCGATGGACGCCTACTCTACGCTACGACCCATCTGAACGACACCGCCTGTCCCCCACCTCCCTCACGAGAGCTCGGCTACGTCTGGCCAGTCTATGCCTCGTATGACATCGTCATCGTGGACACATCCACGGGTCGTATTCTACAGCGCCTGGCTTCCACCGATGGCTACGACGCAGAAGCTACTGTTTCCCCAAGAGGGGACCGGATTGTCTTCACTTCTGCCCGTGACGGTGACTTAGAGCTCTACTCCTGCAATTTGGATGGGAGCGACCTTCGGCGCTTAACCTTTACCCCTGGCTACGACGGAGGAGCCTTCTACAGCTGGGATGGGCGTCAGATCGTCTACCGTGCTTACCATCCCACAGGGGCTGAGCTGGAAGAGTACTATCGCTTACTACGTCAGCAGGTGGTGCGTCCACACCGCACGGAAATCTTCGTCATGGATGCTGATGGAAGGAACGTCCGTCAGATCACCAACAACGGCGCTGCAAACTTCGCCCCTTTCTTCCATCCCGACGGCAAGCGGATTATCTTCAGCTCGAATCTCCACGACCCGACTCGACGCAGTTTCAGCCTGTACATCATCAACACGGATGGCACAGGTTTGCGCCGCATTACCTACGGGGCTTCCTTCGATAGCTTCCCAATGTTCACCCGAGATGGCAAGAAACTCATCTTCTGCTCTAACCGCAACGCCCGCTACCCCGGCGAGTTCAACATCTTCATTGCTGACTGGCTTGAAGAGCCGACTGCCGCGCCACAGCCTCATCGCTAGGCCGCTCTCGCAGTAGTTCTAAAGCTTCTCGAAATCGCTCAGCAAGCAAGGAGTAGCCTACCCGAAATTACCCGAAATTCCATAGGCACCCCCTTCAGCGCTCCACGCCTTAAGGAGACGCAGGAAAGAGGGGTTTCGGCCTTGTTCCTTGTTGAGGCTGAGGAGTCGGAGGGGACTCGTATATTTGCATCGGAGTCCGATGTAACTACGCGTGCTTCAGACATGTCCAACATCCAACGGGGTAAGAAAATGCCACACCGCTCAAAGCTCGGCATTCTAACGGCAGTGTGCGGAGCAGGTGCGGTCCTAGTACTCGCGGTTGCCCAGCAGAATCCTGCAAACACCATTCCGTACCCACAGGGGTACCGCTCGTGGACGCACATCAAAACTGCTCTCCTCCACCCTGGCCATCCGCTCTATAACGACTTCGGTGGGATCCACCACGTCTACGCTAATCCAAAGGCTGCTGAAGCTTTGCAGAAAGGAGCCACGAGGTTCCCTGACGGCTCTATTCTGGTCTTCGACCTCTTGGAAGCTCCAACCGCTGACAATGCCACAACGGAAGGCAAGCGAAAGGTCTTAGCTGTCATGGTCAAGAACTCTAAGCGCTTCCGCGAAACCGGAGGCTGGGGTTATGCAGCCTTTGCTGAAGGAGATCCCAAACGGCAGATTGTCACCGACATGAAGACCGCCTGCCATAACTGCCATGCTGGCCAAGCCCACCGAGACTACGTCTTTAGCCAGTGGCGACCGTAGAGACCTAAGCCGCGGAAGAGACTAAGCTCCAAAGGGACTAAGCCATGGTATGGGAGTGCGTGCGGCTCTACAGCCGCGCGTAGGGGAGGGTGGCACACGGCTGCTGGAAGTGGTGCTAGGCGTAGGCTAGCGCTTTGTGGTCGTAAGTTGTTGCAATAACGGCAAATTCCGTGCTCGTCTTGTAGTTTGCTGCTGCCGTTCGCATAACTTTGCGTGCGGTAGTCACAGCATAGCCCCGTGATGACACTTGCCTCAAAAGTGATTGCTGCTTTAGAACGCCTCGGACGGGTCCTCCGCAGCGTGCTCTTAGCTGATGCCCTGAGCGAAGGTATCAGCACAACACAAGCCCAAATCTTGCTACAGTGCTACTTACAGCCAGGTCGACTCTACGGCATCACTGAGCTAGCAGGGGAACTGGACTTGACGCAGCCGACCGTTAGCGACTCCGTGACATCTCTCCAGCGTAAGGGACTGCTGCAGAAACTACAGCGCGAAGATGATCGCCGTGCCGTTGCCGTTGTGCTGACAGCGAAAGGCAGGGCGATTGCCCACCGGCTGTGGCAGCGTCAGGTCCAGCGCTTTGAGAAAGTCCTCTCACACCTCTCCGATAACGAGGAGGTGCAACTCCTCCACCTATTGCTCCAAACAATCGCTGCCGCCTATGCAGAGGGAATTCTCCAGAGTGCCCGGACGTGTCTGACTTGCCGCTTCCTCCGAAGGCTACCCACCGAATACCGAGAGCGGCAATTGGCCTACTTCTGTAGTCTCCTGGAGATGCCACTGGATATCCCGGACCTTCGGGTTCTCTGCCCCGATCACGAACCACGAGAGGAAGAGCGCATGAATTAAAGCCTCTCGTCCTACCCTCATCCCAAAACAAAAACCGGCCGCAGCCCCTCGCGGACTGCCGCCGGGGACGCTCTCCCTCACTCCTACCTCACCACCCGCACCTGCTCCACCTTCACCTCCTGCCCGTCCCGCACCACTACCACATACACCCCACTACCCAACTCCGCCAACCCTATCCACACCTGCCCTTCCTTCCCCTCCCCTACCCCACTCCACACTCGCCGCCCTAGCCCATCGTACACCTCTACCACCACACCAGCTCGCCCTCCTCCATACTCCACCCATACCCCCTCTTCAGCCACCGTCGGCCTCACCCGCATCCACAACCCACCACCACTGACCGGCACCTCCGGCTCCTGCGGCTCCTGCTCCACTACCCCACCTCCATTGCGCCGAATGAAGTCTATCGTCGCCCGCAACACCCTGTCCACCTGCCCCCAGTGCCGCCACTCAATCCCATAGTATGCCACATTCCACCCCAACGCCACCGTCCCAACCCCAGCCACCGTGTCCACTACCCCAGCCCCACGACTCTCGTACACGTATGCCGCCTGCGCTAACCCCTCCGTGGCCGCATCGCTCCACACCCGCAACAACGCCGGCACCGGCACATCCCCACTGACTCCCGTCCCCCGCACCAACTCCCGAATCCCGTACCCCACCGTCCGCCCAACTACATACCGCCCATCGTAGTTCGGACTCACCGGCGTCCCCGGAGGCGTCACGTACTGCGCCCGCAGTACCCGCCGCACAAACCACTCATCGTTCACCGGGTCCATCCCCACATGCGAGCGCGCTACCTCCTGCGAGCTTACCACCAGGTTCCGCTTCTGCCCATACTGCCCACTACTCAAATACTGCCGCAGCGCCCCTCGCTCCCACTCACTCACCTGCCCCTCCCGTCCACTCCAGAACACCCACCGATACCGCCCATACTCCACCGTCCGCGCCTCCCATCCCGCTCGGTTCAACACATCGTAATCATACCGCCCCTGCCCCACATCCACTCGCCATCCCAGTCGGCTCACCCCCGCCAGCAACGTGTCCGCATTCCGACTCCCAACCGCACTCCCTCGGTCCACCGTCACCATCACCGGCGACCGCTCTATGTAGTACCGCACCTCCTTCCCCACCACGTTGTTCCCACCGTTCTGGTCCGGCTGCCCCGTCACCACCAGCCGATACCGCGGCGTCACATGCTGCTCCATCCCCGCAAAGCGGGCCGGTACCACGTACCCGCTCACCTCCGCATACGCCTGCAACGGCAACTGCACCCCAAAGTCTACCACCCTCTCCTCCCCGACGCGCAAGTCTACCCGCACCTCCCGATCCACCACCGGCACCGTAAACTGCCCTGCCCCATCCTCCCGCCACACCTGCAACCGCACCCGCCAGCCCACTACATCCGACGTCCCTCGATTCGCCACCCGCGCCTTCACCCCTGCCGGCAACCGCACCATCACGTACTCCGCATCCGCCGTCGGCCCACTGCTGGCCCGCCATACCCACGGCTCCTCAATCCGCACCACCTCCACATCCTGCTGGTACTCCCGACCCTGGAACTCATCCGCCCCAATGTCCGGCCGACTCCCACCAGCACCTCGTACCTCCCCATCAATGTCCCGACTCCATACCCCCGCCCGCCCACGATTGCTCAATATCGACCCTAAGGGTGCCGGCGACGTCCGCACCCGCAACCGCTGCACCACCGTCCCCGTCACTGCGTAGTCCCCCGTCCAGTTCCCCCACACGCTCTGCCCGTCCTGCCCCGTGGCCGCCTGCCAACTGCTCAGCGTCCGGTACTCCCCATCCGCCCCCAGCCGCAACCCATACTGCCCCTCCGACTCCAACACCTCCACCATCCGCACCACATCCCCGCCTCCACTGACCCAGTACGCATTCCAGTTCTGCACCACCCCGCCCGACCGCCGCGGATGCAGTCCCTCGTAAATGACCGCCGCCCGCAGCTGTGCCTGCTGCACCTCTACCCCCACCGCATTGTTCACCACCACCGGCCCCCACGCCTGCTGCACCACTATCCCGCCGACCAACCCCGTCCCCGCTACCCCATCATCCTGCACCCACACCGTGTTGTGCGCCACCGTGTCCTGCCGCGTCCAGTACGTCCACCGCCGCGGCACCAACAACGCACTCAACCCCGTCGCCGCAGGGTCCCGCTCCGTCCACAGATGAATCCCCCCAACGTGCGCCCCCGCTGCCCCACGCCGAATCCCCCACACCACGTTGTTCACCACCCGCGTCCGCTCCGGAACGTCCGGCATCATCACCGGCTGCGGCTCCAGCCCCGTCAAATAGTTCTGCACCTGCTCCACCACTATCCCCCGCGCCATCACCTCCGAACTGACCCGCGTCACCTCGTTGCCCTCAATGACCAACCCCACGTTGTTGTATCCCCCATACCCACCCGCTACAATCCCCGCCGCCGGCTCACTCCCACCTGTGGCCTCCTTCCCTACGTTGTCAATCCGGTTCCCCCGTATCTCCGTCCCCTCCTCATACCCAACTACAATCCCCGCACCCCGCACGTTCGTAATCACATTCCCTACAATCCGGTTCCCGACGTTGTAGTACCGCCGCACCTTCGCCGGCCCCGCCTCCTTCAACGGGCCCAACCCCAGCGACACAATCCCATACCCAAACCCGCTGATCTCGTTGCCCTCAATCACATTCCCCGAGCACAACACCGTGTCCAACACGTCCACCCCCTGGTATGCCGACAACCGCCAGTTGCGGATCACCACCCCCGCCGAGTACGTTACCGGCTGCCCCCCGACAATCCGCACATCCGGATCCCACTCAAACTGCCCCAACGCTACGTTGTACCGCACCCGCGGCAACGACGTTGCATAACTGGCCGACGTCGTCGGTGCGTTCCCAATCAGACAGTTCTTCACCTGCACGTTGTGTACCCCACGCCCTAAGTAGAACACCGCCCGCCGCGGCTGCCCCACCGGCGCATCCAGCTCAATCTTCAACGACTTCTGCTGCCCACCGTCAAAGATGATGTACCCAGAAAAGTTGGCGTATCGCGGCTCGGGGAAGTCACGGACCACTGCAAACGGATTGCCCGTCTGTAGGCTCTGCTCCATCATGACCCCAACCCCCATACCGGACTTCAGCCGGATGGTGACGCTGCCACGCTGCAGCGCCCGTTGCCCGTAAGCGCGGAAAGTCACCGTGTTCTGGGCATTCACCCCTAGGATCGCCGAACGTAGCTCAATTGCAGGTGCACTTGCGTTGATATCCCCAACCTCATAGTAGGCATCGGTTAGCTCAAAGACCACCGGGCCGCCAACACCCCGCTGGTAGAGCGCGTTGATAGCGTCTTGTATCGTGTTGAAATTTCGTGGACTGCCTGCAAAGAGCGTTCCAATCGTGTATGTCCCAGACAGGGGACCCTGCACGCTGAAGATCGCATGGGCTGTGTCATTCAGCCGCACCGGGTCCTGTGGATGGTAGATGATGATCGTTGCCCGATAGTCGCCCGTCGGGAGTGTCACAGCGTTGAAGGTATAAGGCACCTGGTTGGGAAACGTTGCCGGGATATCGGGCACATACGCTGACTGGCTGGCAACGACCTGCCCATCGGAGAGCCGTGTAATGATGAGTTGGACCGGCACATTGCTCATGTCGGTCAACCCATTATTCTGGAAGACCCCGATTGGGCGGAACGGGCGCCCACCGTAGATGACACTCCCACTCGTCGGATAGGCCACAGCTACCGATGCCAGCTCAATGTCGTACTGAATTCGGAAGATCCACTCTGGTGCTCCTGCCCGTGGTACACAGTCATTGTACGCCTGTTGATCTTGAGCGTTCAGCAGAGTACCACAGAGTCGAAGCTTGTAGTCGCCGACTCCCATTGTGTTGAACGGCTTGAAGCGGATCGTAGCCGTCTGTCCCGTCTGCAGCCCTGGTGTCTGCTGCCAAATGACAGTATCGCGGTAGACCACACTGTTATCCGATGCACGCCGTATCTCGGCGATCGCTCGGAAGGCAGTGATCTCATCTAAGCCGACGTTCTTGTAAACCCCCTCAACCGGCGTGTTGACCCCCTGCGGGTACTGCGTATACGACGGTGGCCGGTACGGCACTGGCATAGTGATGGCCTCTGCTGCCAGGTCATTGTTGTAAGCGACGACGAACTCCTTCTCCCAAATCGGCTCCTGGACATAGCCAGTTGTGAGATTTCGGTATGATGCCTGGAGGCGATAGGTCCCTCCGAGCGCGTTGTTAGAGGCCAATGCTAGAGAACCGTTCGGACCAGCGTACGGTCCTTTCGCGCTCGTGATGGGCAACGTCACTAGTCCTGTAGTGCCAGCGGTGATGTCCAAGATCGTGTCGTTCGGATTCCCTCCATCGGTAGCGATGTAGACCGGATTGGTGCTCGGGAGAGGCCCAATGATCCGATATGTCAATCGCAGCTGATGTCCAGTTGCCTGACGGAAAGTGAGCGAAGGACGAGGGCGCTCTGGCGCTGAACCATCGTAATTCCACGCTGCCCGTAAGATATCCCCCTGGTTCGGGAACGAGGCCTCAATCCCTAACAGCAGCGTCATGCGCATATTCGGACGACCATAGTAGTCGTAAGGCCAGGCACTAGAGGTCGTATAGTCGTATTCTGTCCCAAAGTAGCAGTACGAATACCAGTAAAACAAGCCCAGCACTGTGTTGCGAGTGTTCCGCTCCGATGGCGTCGCTTCATAGATATACGTGCTACGCCACAGCCCATATCCTCTGAGGTAGTCAGGGTAGGAGGTAGGACAGTTCTGGCTGCAAGGATTCACAAATTCTATAATCACCACCAGGTTGCCTCCGGTATAGACGTAACCGGGGTTGAGTGTAAATCCATCCCACTGTCCTGCGGGGATGGTCTGAGTGAACGCTTTCCCCTCGAAGACGAGCTGGATGTTCTGCAAGCTCGTTGGAGCTGCACCGCTGATGAGCTGTTGGTAGGTTACCGCCGTGTATGGGAAGTTGGGCTGCGGAGAGATCGCCATGTAGACCCTGAACTGCTGACCCCTATCTGTAAACTGACACAAAGTACCCTGTCCATACCACGGGTCTCCGTGAGCCTGGAATTCTATCCGGCTGATGAGTCCTGGGACTCCACCTGCCTGCTGAATAAACCACCCAGAATAGAGTAACGCCACGTACTGTTTGCGCGGGTAGACGTAGTAGTCACCATAGCAATACTGGCTGTAGGGTGTGTAGTAAATGTAACTACTGCTGTTCGGATTCCCGATGATGACCTGCAACTGCGCTTGTGCAAATGGAACGGCGACACCTCCGAAAACAAGAAGGGCAAGAAAGAGGAAGCGTGCCATCGTACGACCTCCATGCAAGATGCTATGGAACATGCTCATTGTTTTCTTCTCAAACTATCGTGCTCGTAAGTTCCCGACTCTATGAGCGGGCCGCGCTCTCTCGTACAAATATACAAACGGATTCCTAAACCGTCACAACGCCATGGAGAGGCGATTTCCCTGCTCTGCTCCGCTATGTAACTTTGTGGTGCCGAGGCTGATCTTGGGCTACTGGCATGAGCGGAGAGCGCTTCCCCACAGCGTATACCCCAAACCAGGCAGAGCGCCGCTGGTACGCAGAGTGGCTTCGCTACGACCTCTTCCGAGCAGATCCAAACTCCGGGCGCCCGCCGTACAGCATCTTGATGCCACCACCGAACGTGACTGGGATGCTCCACTTCGGGCATGTGCTCAACATCACTCTGCAGGATATCTACATCCGCTGGCATCGGATGCTGGGCTACGAGGTCTGCTGGTTCCCGGGGCTAGACCATGCAGGGATTGCTACTCAGGTCAAAGTTGAGCAGCAACTGGCTGCTGAAGGTTTGACCCGGCAGCAGCTTGGGCGCGAGCGCTTCGTTGAACGCGTCTGGCAGTGGAAGGAGCGCTACGGCGGAATCATCCTAGAGCAGATGCGGGCTTTGGGGATTTCGTGCGATTGGAGCCGAACCCTGTTCACGATGGACGAGAGCGCCTCCAACGCCGTCCGCGAGGTCTTCATCCGGCTCTACGATGAGGGCCTCATCTACCGCGGGAAGCGCATCATCAATTGGTCTCCGCGACTGCAATCGGCGCTCTCGGACGAGGAGGTCGTCTACCGCTCCGTGACGGAGGAGCTGTTGGTGCTCCGCTACGAGCTTGAGGATGGGAGTGGCCACATCCCTGTAGCTACTGTGCGCCCAGAGACCATCTTCGCAGACGTTGCCGTAGCGATTCACCCAGAAGATGAGCGGTACAAGACATACGTCGGACGGCGCGTGCGTGTGCCGCTCACCGATCGTTTCGTACCCGTCATCGAAGACGAAGCTGTAGACCCAACCTTTGGGACTGGTGCCTTGAAGGTCACCCCGGCTCATGACCCACTGGACTTCGAGATTGGACAGCGCCATGGGCTACCGCTGTTGGTGTGCTTAACCCCAGAGGGCGTGCTCAACGAGCTGGCTGGCCCCTTTGCAGGGCTAGAGCGCTTCGAAGCCCGTCGCCGCGTCACCGAACGCCTGCGAGAGCTGGGTCTACTGGAACGCAGTGAGCCCTACACACACAACGTCGGCTTCTCTGAGCGGAGCGGAGAACCCGTGGAGCCGTACATCAGCGACCAGTGGTTTGTACGGATGAAGCCCTTGGCAGAGCCAGCGCTACAAGCCGTGCTAGATGGGCGCATCCGGTTTCACCCCGAACACTGGGTTAAGACCTACGAGCACTGGATGCGCAACGTGCGGGATTGGTGCATCTCGCGCCAACTCTGGTGGGGACATCGAATCCCCGTATACTACACTCCAGATGGCCGCTACACAGCCGCCCGTTCACCCGAAGAGGCCCGCCAACGACTGGGACTTTCCCCAGACGTCCCCCTTGAGCAGGACCCAGACGTTCTGGACACCTGGTTCTCCTCGTGGCTCTGGCCGCTGACCACGATGCGCTGGCTTGCCGACGGAAAGACCGAAGAGACTACCGACCTTAAGGTCTTTCTGCCCACCAACCTCCTGGTCACCGCCCCGGAGATCATCTTCTTCTGGGTCGCCCGAATGATCATGGCGACGCTGAAGTTCCGCGGCACTATCCCCTTCCGCGACGTCTACTTCACGAGCGTCATCCGGGACAGCTACGGGCGCAAGCTCTCGAAATCGCTCGGGAACTCTCCCGACCCGCTGCCGATCATCGCCAAGTACGGCGCCGACGCAGTACGGTTCACCATGATCTACCTTGCCCCGCTGGGCCAGGACGTGCGCATGAAGATCGATGAGCGCGCCCAGGATATCCCCTCGATGGAGATTGGGCGGAACTTTGCCAACAAGCTGTGGAACGCTGGCCGCTTCCTATGGCTCAAGTGCCAGCAGTATGGGCTCTCGGATGCCGCGCTGCTAGAATCTGAGCTTGCTCTCCCAGAGCGCTGGATCCGCTCCCGATTCGCCGCAACGCTCCAAGCAACTGAGTCAGCGCTCCGGGAGTACCGCGTCCACGAATACGCCCGCTTGCTGTACGACTTCGTCTGGAGCGACTTCTGCGACTGGTACATAGAGGCCCTCAAGGTACTACTCCAGCGCTCAACACCGCAGGAAGCAGCATGCCGGTGCCGTTTCGCGCTAGACCTCTACGAGGGCATCCTCCGGCTGTTGCACCCAGTTACGCCCTTCGTTACAGAGGAGCTCTGGCACCTCCTCTGGGAGCGCAGAGAGGGGGAGTTCCTCTGCACTGCAGCAGCTGCATCAGCGCCACGGGAGTGGTACTCGGCCGAGACCGAGGAAGCCTTCTCGCTCCTCCAGGCACTCGTTGAAGAGGCACGGCGGCTGCGGGCCATCTTGGGTCTGCCACCGCAGGAGCGTCCACCGCTCTTCATTCGTCCTGCCGATGACGGAACCTCGGCGATCGTCCGGGAGCACCTCTGGCTACTGGATGCTTTGGTACCCTGCCAAGCTCAGGTGGGAACCGATCACAGCACCCTAGACAAGGCACTCAGTGGCGTTGTACGCGGGATAGAACTCCTGCTGCCCATTAGCGCCGATTACGATCTCTCGGCAGAGCTGGAACGCCTCCATCGAGAGATAGCCCGCCTGGAGCGCTTGCTGGAAGAGAATCGAGCAAAGCTCCACAACGAGGCCTTTCTGCAGCGAGCACCTCAGCATGTCATCGAACGGGAGCGTGAAAAGGAGCAGAGCTTCCTACAGTCGCTCAGCAGGCTGCGAGAGCGGCTGCAGCTTCTTGAGAGCCTGACCTCCGGAGGCAGAGATGCGTGACGCCTTCATTGTTGACTACGTACGCACCCCCATCGGCAAGTACGGTGGGGCACTCAGCAGCGTGCGCCCCGACGACATGGCGGCTTTGGTGATTGCTGAGCTGGTACGCCGCACGGGGGTTCCGCCAGAGGCGATCGATGACGTCATCTTCGGCTGTGCGAACCAGGCGGGCGAAGACAACCGCAACGTAGCCCGCATGGCACTCCTTCTGGCAGGTCTCCCCAACACGGTGCCGGGCGTGACGGTCAACCGGCTCTGTGCTTCTGGGCTGGAGGCGGTTATCCAAGGCCTGCGCGCAATCCGGCTCGGAGAAGCAGAGCTCATCATTGCCGGGGGAGTGGAGTCCATGTCCCGTGCGCCGTACGTGTTGGCCAAGAACGTCTCAGGCAGAGCCCAGTACGGGAACCTCATTGCCTACGACACCGCCCTCGGTTGGCGCTTCCCCAACCCGCGCATGGAACGGATGTTTCCGCTGGAGTCGATGGGCGAAACGGCAGAGAATCTAGCCGAGCGGTACCACATCAGCCGTGAAGAGCAGGACCTCTACGCCTTGCAGTCCCACCGACGTGCCGTCGCTGCTCAAGAGGCTTGCATCTTCGCGGAAGAGATCGTGCCAGTGCCCGTAGAACGGGGCAAAGGGGAGACGGTCCTCGTCGATCGCGACGAGGGCCCGCGGCCTGACACGTCGTTGGAGAAGCTGTCAGCACTCCCGCCCGTCTTCCGCGCTGGTGGGACGGTTACGGCTGGCAACTCTTCTTCTCTCAACGACGGTGCTGCCGCTCTCCTCCTAGCAAGCGAAGCAGCGCTTCAGCGCTATGGTCTCCGCCCTCTGGCTCGCTACGTTAGCTCCGGTGCTGCCGGGGTAGACCCGCGGTACATGGGCATTGGACCCGTGCCGGCGACGAAGAAAGCTTTGCAGCGTGCTGGGCTCTCGCTGGAGGACATAGACCTGGTGGAGCTCAACGAAGCCTTCGCCGCCCAAGTCCTGGCGTGCCTCTGGGAGATGCCGATAGATCCAGAACGGCTCAACATCTACGGCGGAGCTATCGCGTTGGGGCATCCTTTAGGGATGAGCGGTGCCCGGCTGGCTGGGACGCTGGTACGCTCGCTGCACCGACGGAACGCTCGCTACGGATTGGCGACCCTCTGCGTCGGAGTCGGCCAAGGATTGGCCTTGATCGTTGAACGGGTCTGAGCCCGTGATGGTCTCCCAGCATAGCTCCTCCGCCAGTTCGGTGTTTGGAAAGATGGCGCATGCCTCTTGGAGCAAGGGCTCTGCTGAAGAGTAGCGTCCACTGATGTGCACCAGGAGCAGTCGACCAACCCCCGCAGCGGCAGCGACAGAAGCTGCCTCAGCAGCCGTAGAGTGGCAGGTCTCCTCTGCCAACTCAGCATGAGTACTACCGAAGGTAGCCTCGTAAAGCAGGACATCGGCAGCTCGCGCTAGTTCAATGGCTTCTGAACAAGGGCGCGTATCCCCGCAGTAGACTAAGGTCGGCTGCGAACGCGGCCGAGTCACTTGCTCTAACGTCACCCGCTCGCCCGTCGGGAGTTCAACCCACCCTCGGCGCTTGAGTTCGCCGAGGAGCGGACCCGACGCAAGCCCAAATTCAGCCAAACGTTGGGGATCAAAGGCCGGTAGACGCCGCTCCTGAAGCCGGAAGCCGAAGGAAGGGATCGAGTGGCGCAATGGCGCACAGTGCAGACTCCACTTAGATGCAACGGCTATCTCACCTCGGAAGTCCGGCGGGAGTTCTCGCACGTGGAGCTCAAATGGCAGCGTCACATCCGTCCAACGTAGCGTGCTCTCCACAAGCTCCCGCAGGCCCTGTGGACCGATGAGATGGAGCGGAGCCTCCCGACGGTCAGAAGCCATACTCGCCAACAGCGGGACGAGCCCTAAAACGTGGTCACCATGCAGGTGCGTGATGGCAATGTACTGGATCTTGCTGCGGCTGACCCCCGCACGGATGAGCTGCCGCTGCGTCCCTTCACCACAGTCGAACAGGAAGACCGCCTCTTCAATCCGCGCGACCACAGCCGTGGGCATTCGCCGGAGCGTTGGAGCCCCACCGGCCCCTGTTCCCAAGACGCAGAAGCGTATCATCGAGCAACGGCGGTCTTCCGGACCTCGCGGATGACGGTGACTTTGACCTGTCCGGGGTACTGCATCTCCGTCTCGATACGTGCGGCCAGTTGCCGGGCGAGTTCTTCAGCGCTCTGGTCGTCGATGCGCTCCGGCTCCACGATGACCCGAATCTCGCGCCCTGCTTGGATGGCATAGCTCTTCACCACTCCGGCAAAGCTATTCGCAAGCGACTCCAACTGCTCCAAGCGGCGGACGTACTCTTCCAGTGTCTCCCGGCGTGCGCCCGGACGTGCGCCGCTGACGGCATCGGCAGCCTGAACGAGCACTGCAATCGGGCTCTCCATTGGGATGTCCTCGTGGTGCGCCCCCACGGCGTTGCAGACGACAGGGTGCTCATTGTACCGCTTCAGCAGCTCGTAGCCCACTAGGGCATGGGGAGCATCAGCATTCTCTACGCACTTGCCGATGTCGTGGAGCAAACCAGCACGCTTTGCCAAGTGTGGATCCAGTCGGAGTTCGGCAGCCATGATACCGGCCAGGCGCGCGACCTCGAGGGAGTGAGCCAACAAGTTCTGCCCATAGCTAGACCGGAAGCGCATCTTACCGACGTAGTAGAGCAGCTTCGGGTGCAGATTGTGCAACCCTAGCTCGGCAGCGGCTTCTTGTCCAGTCCGGGGCAGACTCTCCTCCAACTCGCGCCGGACCTTCTCCACGACTTCCTCGATCCGGGCGGGATGGATGCGCCCATCTGCAACGAGTCGCTCCAATGCTATTCGAGCCACTTCGCGCCGGAAGGGATCGAAGCAGGACAGTACCACCGCCTCCGGAGTGTCGTCGATGATAAGATCCACGCCCGTAGCAGCCTCGAAAGCACGGATATTCCGCCCTTCACGGCCGATGATGCGTCCTTTCATCTCCTCGTTCGGCAGCTGCACCACCGTCACGGTCATCTCCATACTATGGTCAGCAGCCGTGCGTTGGATGGCTTGGACGATGATGCTCTTCGCCTCGCGCTCGGCCGTCAAGCGGGCCTCTTCGCGGATCTGGCGGATATACTGAGCGGCTTCATTCCGAGCCTCGTTGAGGAGGTTCTCCATGAGGAGCTGCTTGGCCTGCTCCCGACTGATGCCGGCAATCTGCTCCAGTCGGGCTATCTGCTCTTGTACGAGCTGATGGGCTTCGTGGAGCTTCTGCTCCAACTGTTGCTGCCGCTGCGCCAGTTCCTGCTCCAGAGCCTGGAAGTGTCGCTCTTTGCGCTGGACGAGCTCCAGGCGCTCTTGGAGCGCTTCTTCACGGGACTTTAGCTGCCGCTCAAGGGTTTGGAGCTTGTTTCGCTTGGCCGTAACTTCAGCCTCAAACTCCTGACGTTGGCGCTGCCACTCCTCCTTGAGTTCCAGCAACTTCTCCTTCTTGAGGGCCTTCGCTTCCCGCTCAGCTTCCTCTAGGACACGGCGAGCCTGCCGCTCTGCCTCAGCCAATTTCGACGCTGCCAACCGTGAACCGATGAAGTACGCGACGACAAATCCGCCGATGAGTCCCAAGAGGCTGGTGGCGAGAATCCAAAGTTCTGTCATCGTTCCGTTGCTGCCTGTACGACATGTCCAAACAAAAGCGCCGCACCCAACTCGTAAGGTCACCGGGAGCCGAAGCGGTCCTGCATCGTACGGTGGGAGATAGCCTACCTACGTTTGGCTTCCTCCGAGCCACCAACGGCCCCTACCGCTGACGGTAGGCGAGGCCTGCCATTCGCAGGCAGAGTCCGTCTCCCTTCTGCTCTTCAGTCTGCCGTTCGCTCACCGGACACGGCTGAGCACGAGTGGGTGCGGCGCCGTCTGCTTGTAAGAGTAGCTGTCAAAGAGCGACATCCGGATGCTCCGGGCTGACTCCGGGGGATGCCAAAAGGTTGTCGGCGTAAGCAATCATACGTTCGACATTCTCCAGCGTATAGCGGAGGTCAGCCTCATGGCGAGAACGGACCTCATGGTACCGTTCCGCCAGGTTGAGCGCCACGAGTATCGCCATCGTCGTCGTTGATTGCTCCGGCACCTGTGCTTGGAGTTGCTGCCACTGTCCCTCAACTTCGCGGGCAGACTGCAGCAGCCTCTGCTCATCCTCCCCGCGGAGGACATACTCGCGCCCGGCGATGGTGACGCGAACGGTGTGTTCCATTCCGCTCCCGGTCTCGCTCTTGCCGAACAAAATTATGCCTTTTCCGGTGGCTGAGGGGAGGGTTCCTTCAAGAGGTGCTCTAGGAGCTCAACGAGCTGTCGGAGCCGGGTTAGGAGCTCTTGCCGGTCCGGCTCCGGGAAGAGGAGAATACTCTGGAGTCGTTCAGCCAGTTGTTGGAGCTCTGAGCGCAGGAGGGTTTGGAGCTGCTCTACTTGCACACCGAGCCGCTCTAAACGGTCTACTGGGGCCGAGTACGACTCTAACAGCCGTAGCAGGTGGCGTTGGAGTAGCTCCAACTCCTGCTCACTCTGGCGAGCTCGCTCCTGTGCCTTGGCCAGCTCTTGCCGGAGCTGCTCCCACTCCTCTGGAGAGGCCCCCTGGTCCAGCCGACGCTTCAGCTCCGCGTTCTCCTCCTGCAGGGCCAAAAGCTGCCCCGAATAGGCAGCAAGTTGCTGCTCACGCTCCTGGAGCTGAATCCGCAACGCTGCAAGCTCCGCCACCACGTCCGAGGAGCGTGCCTGCTGGAGCTGATCGCGGCATTCCTCCAGCTCCTTCTGTCGTGCATAGAGTTCGTGGTTGCGGCGGACAAGCTCCTGCTGGGCTAACCGGAACTCCTCCTGAACTCGCTGCAGCTCAGCCTGATAGCTCTCCAATTGGGGACGCAGGGAGGAGAGCTCTTCCTGGAGCTGCTCGCACGCCTCTTCAGCCTCTCGGAGCTGCTGCCGCAAGCGCTCGCATTCCTGCTGCAACTGCTCAATTGCAGCCTGCTGCCCGTGAAGTTGGGCCACTTCGCGGCGAAGTTGCTGGAGCTGGTTACGCAGATGGAGATTCTCCACCGCCACCTCCTGATAGCGCTCACCGAAGAGACGCAGCCGCTCCCAGAGCCGTAACAGAGCAGCCTGGACCTCCGGACTGGGCTGTGGAGGATTAAGGTCCATCAGCGGCGCAGCTGCGCTCCGAGTTGCTGCTCCACCTCAGAGATGATCCGCTCCAGAACTGGAGCGATCTCCTCTTCTCGCAGTGTTCGCTCGCGGGAGCGGAAGCGGAGAGCAAATGCAACGCTCCGCTTCCCCTCTCCAAGAGCTGGAGAGGTGTAGACGTCGAAGAGCACCACTTCTTCCAACCACTCCCCGGCTACTTGCCGGATGAGCTCTATGAAGCGTGTAACGGGGAGAGTGGCATCGGCTACGAAGGCCAAGTCACGTCGTAGGGCAGGATACTCGGCTACCGGTACATACTGTGGAGGTGACCCAACCCACCGCTGTAGTGCCACAAGGTCCAAAACCCCCACAAAGGCCGCCTGCTCCACCTCCATGCTCTTCAAGACCCTTGGGCGCAGTTGTCCAATCCACCCTACCGGATCTCCCCCGCAGTAGAGGCGCAGTGCCGTAGCTGGAAGAATCCAGGCTGGAGCCTCCGCTTGCCAGGGTCGCCACTCCACATCCGCGATTCTAAGACGCTGCAGTAGCTGTTCGACTACACCCCGGAGATCGTAGAAATCCGCCTCGCGCTGAGGGATTCCCCACTGCAATGGAGCAGCCATGCCGCTCAGGAGCAGCCCAAGCTGGAGCCGCTCTTCGTAGTCACTGAGCTGCTGCCCGTCACCTCCACGCCGCCGGAAGCTCTTGCCCACTTCAAAGATCCGCACCGTTCTCTCTCCCACCCGCACGTTGTGTGCCAGCACCCGAACGAGCGAAGGGACCAATGATGGACGCAGCACTGAGGTCTCAATGCCCAGAGCATTGACTAACTGAACTGGCTGCTGATCCCACTGTTGCGCCGTTGCGGGATCGATCAGGACCGGCGTAAAGACCTGCTGGAATCCCCATTCCACGAGTGCAGCCACCACTGCCTGCTCTATGGCTGGGGAGCAGAGCTCCTCCGGTAGCGGCTGCAGCTGGAGCGGTGAATCGGCACTCTCCGCTGCAGGGATACGGTCGTAGCCATACAGCCGTGCAACCTCTTCAACGATGTCGATCTCCTCGGAGATGTCAGCCCGGAAGGGTGGTACACGAAGCAGGCATCCATCTTCCGTCTGAGCCTCCACGCGGAATCCTAAGCGCTCTGCGAGCTCTACAACGCGCGAGGGCTGAAGCTCCACCCCCAAGACCTGATTGACACGGCTATACCGCACCAGCACACGCCGGCTGTTACTGGGGGGCTGACCTGCCAGCAGTGGCGCCGTCATCGTCCCGCCACCAAGCTCTACCAACAGCTGTGCTGCACGAATGAGTGCTGGCACGACACCCTGCGGGTCCACACCGCGCTGGAAGCGGTACGCAGCCTCCGTCTCTAAAGCATGGCGCCGAGCCGTGCGTCGGATGACCGTGGGGCGGAACAGAGCCGATTCTATCAGAACATGCCGTGTCGCACTCGTCACCTGCGACTCCTGTCCTCCTATCACTCCAGCCAGTGCTAGAGGCTTCTGAGGGTCAGCGATGAGGAGGTCCTCAGAAGTGAGTCTGTACAGCCGTCCGTCCAGCCCACAGAAATGCTCTCCAGACTCTGCCCATCGGACTCGAAGCCGGTGCTCGGCAATCGTGGCATAGTCAAAGGCATGCAGCGGCTGCCCGAGCTCTAACATGACGTAGTTCATCACGTCCACCGGCAGCGTACGCGGGCGAATGCCGGAGCGCCACAAGCGGACCTGCATCCACAGAGGTGCCTCCTGTGGCGATATCTCAGTCACCAAGCAACACGCGTACAGTGAACACCCCTCCCGCGCCTCTATCTCTACGTCTACCTCTGTCCGAGGCAAGTCTGGTAGCGTCCCCACCTCTGGGGACTGTAAGGGCAGCCGACCGTAAGCAGCCAGCTCACGAGCAATCCCAAGGTGGCTCGCACAGTCGCCTCGATTCGGAGTCAATGCGACCTCGTAGATGACGTCCTCCGAGAACGGCGCGGCCTGCACTAACGGGGTCCCCGGTGGAACATCGAACAGTGGCTCCCAAATCCCCTCCGCCTCCTCCCCAAGCATCAGCTCCCAGCGACTACAAAGCATCGCCTCAGACTCAACGCCAGCAATCTCTCGAGGCTGGATTCTCACTCCAGTCTGTGGCACTATAGCTCCCGGCAACGCCACAACCGCTCGCTGCCCTCGACGAGGAGCCACACCGGCAACGATTTGGAGCTGCTCCGTTCCAATCCCTACACGGCAGACCCACAACCCATCACGGTATGGGTGTGGAGCAACCTCTTCTACCACCCCAAGCACAAATCCAGCGTATCGGCCGCGCCAGTCTTCCACAGTCTCCACTTCCAGGCCCAGGTTCGTCAAGATGTCAGCAACCTCTGCCGGTGTCCACGGCAGTGCACAGAAGTCTTGCAACCACCGATAGGAGACCCGCATCGCCGATTGCAGGCGTATAACCAAGAGCGAATTTAACAACTCATCCCCCGGAATCCTTCTGCGCGATCGCTGTTGACGTCGCCCTTAGCAGTGCACTGAAAAAGTTTGCTATTTTTGTATGCCAAGTTTCGCTGATTGCCACCGTAGCTCAGTGGTAGAGCGGCTGATTTGTAATCAGCGGGTCGGGGGTTCGAATCCCTCCGGTGGCTCAGCGGTCTAAGCAGAGGGGACACAATGGGTGCGGGGACCGCGGAAGTGCAGTACCGCAGCAGAAAGGAGAATGCTATGCCGAAGCGAGGTCGTCCGAAAGGTTCTCGGCGTCCTATCCTGTTCCAGAGGAGCAAGCGGCTGCTTTCGGTGATGCTCGACTCCAACGACTACGAAGCATTACAGCAGATTGCTCTCAGCCTGGGACTGGCTGCTTCCACATTCGTACGAATGCTCATCAAGCAGCAAATCCACGAGCACGCAGCAAAGCAGCAGCTAACGCAGTAATCGCCCTGCCGAGCGAGGCACCGCAGCCCTCCACCTGATGCAGGAAGTCCGACTCCGTGCAGGTCACGAGCAGCGCGTTCGGAGCGGACACCTGTGGGTCTTCAGCAACGAGCTTCAGGAACTCCCCCGCCTTTCGCCAGGCAGTGTTGTACGCGTCCTCTCGGCAAAAGGTGAGAGCTTCGGCATCGGGCTCTACAATCCACACAGTCTCATTGCCGTCCGGCTCCTCCGTACGGAGCTTGAGGACCTCAGCGTAGACTTCTTCGCAGAGCGCATCGCTCAAGCCCTTGCCCTCCGACAGCGGCTCTGCCCTGGGGAGGAAGCATACCGGCTCGTCCACGGAGAAGCGGATTTCTTGCCGGGGCTCGTCATTGACCGGTACGGCGACTACCTCGCCGTACAGACACTCTCCGCTGGCATGGACCTTCGACTGCCAATGATTGTGGAGGCATTGCGATGCGTACTGCCCGAAATTCAGGGAATCGTGGAGAAGAACCATTCCCGGCTGCGCACATACGAACAGCTCCCCTTTCGACAGGGGATCCTATACGGCACCATCCCAGAACGACTCCTGCTGCAGGAGTTTGGAGTCCGGATGGAACTCCGACTGCTAGAAAGCCAGAAGACCGGAGCCTACTTAGACCAGCGCTACCACCGGGCACTAACGGGACGGTTGGCATATGGCCTACGAGTCCTTGACTGCTTTACCTACCACGGCGGCTTCGCCCTCCATGCCGGCCTCCATGGAGCCCGAGAGGTTCTCGGGGTAGATAGCTCCGCTACCGCCGTAGAGTGTGCTCGCCGAAACGCCGAACTGAATAGCCTGACACAAGTCCTCTTCTGCGAGGCTGACGTATTTGACTTCCTGCAGCAGCAAGTCGCCGACGGTGCCCAGTGGGACATGGTCATCCTGGATCCACCCGCTTTCGCCAAGAGCCGACGCCATGTGCCCGCTGCCAAACAGGGCTACGCAGAGCTGCAACGGCTAGCCCTCCTGTTGCTGCCGAGCGGCGGTTATCTGGTGACGAGCAGCTGTTCACACCACGTCTTTGAGGCCGTTTTCCTGGAAGTCGTTTTCACAGAAGCTGCGCGCTTAGGACGTCAGCTCCGGCTGCTCTATCGAGGCACTCAACCCCCTGACCACCCGATCCTCCTCAGCATGCCGGAGACGCAGTACCTGAAGTTCTTCATCTTCCAGGTGCTGTGAGCCCTCAGAACTGGCACGAATTTTTCATGAGCTCTTGGTGTGACTCTGCCTCTGTGCGCTGTGCGGATGCGCATCCGAACCTACAGTGGCACCACTCTACAAGAAGCACTCCAGGCAATGCGCCGAGAGCTAGGCGAGGATGCTCTCATCTTAAGCAGCCGCACAACTCATACCGACGGCAGAGAGGTAGTGGAGATCATCGCCGCTTCCGAGCAGGAGGCCCGTTCTGCGGCTACTCCAGCATCACACCATTCCTCCTACCAGGACGCCCTGCTCTTCGTACAGCTTCGGCAAGAGGTCAATGAACTACGGCACCAAGTTGCTGAATTAGCCACTTTCCTACGCTACTCTACCGCTGCTGATCCTCGGTGGCGCCAGCTCTACCAACAGCT